>NZ_PEHF01000002.1 GCF_015762685.1 Candidatus Symbiopectobacterium sp. 'North America'
CGGCTGATGGCTGAAAACCCGGAAATCTCAAAAAGTGCGTGGAACTAAAACCTGTGTGCTTACAGTTGCGCTGATCCTGATTATTTTAGGTGTATTTACCCGCATTTCTGGCCTGATTGCCGCTTTTACGTTAGTGGTTGCCACACTGATGGTCGGTATTGGTAATTTCTTTACTCTGACCAAAGTCGGTGCCTGGGCGCTGGAAGTGGAAGCTCTCTATTTCTTCGGTGGCCTGATCATCACGCTGGTAGGCAGTGGACGTTACTCTGTGGTGTCTAACCCAGATTACCGTTAATTTTACTGTCAAATGATTTGAATAAAAAAACCACCTAAAATAGTCATTCCCGCGCAAGCGGGAATCTCTTGCAGAGGAAACGCGTTCATTATGGCAGAGATCCCCGACTTTCGCCGAGGATGATGAGGGGGAAACGGCTTTGTCATCGGTCTGAACGCACGCGATTGCGGGCGTTTTTTATGAACCATGTGGTATTTTTTGAAACCGTAGCCGTCGTTTAGATTTCCCAATCGTGGTTATACACTTTGGGTTTGAACTGGATAACATCACCACGCTTCAAACCGTTAAGGTTGATGTCGTCTTGTGCGACTTCGGCTTCAATCAGTTCGGGTTCACCTTCGACTTTCAACGACAGACGAGTCAATGCCCCCAATGGACGGATATCCCGCACCACCACTGGCTGAAATCCGTCTTGCACCTCGGAAGAGATCGCCACTTCATGGGGACGGAACAGGATCGGTTTGTCGCTGTGCGCCACTTTCAGGCGGTTGCTGTCGCCGAGGAAGTGATAAACAAACTCGCTGGCCGGATGGTTATACACCTCAGCAGGTGAGCCGATCTGCTCGATAACACCTTTATTCATCAGCACGATGCGGTCGGCAACTTCCATCGCTTCTTCCTGATCGTACGTCACAAATACCGATGTCAAATTGATGTTCTCGTGTAAACGTGACAGCCAGCGGCGCAGCTCTTTACGCACTTTGGCATCCAACGCACCAAAAGGCTCATCCAGCAGCAAAATACGCGGTTCAACAATCAGCGCGCGTGCCAGCGCAATACGCTGTCGCTGACCGCCAGAGAGCTGTTCTGGATAAAGATCTGCCAACCAGTCTAACTGCACCATGTTCAGCAACTCGTGCACTTTCGCTTCAATGTCACGCTTGGAAGGGCGGATACTGCGTGGTTTCATACGCAACCCAAACGCCACGTTGTCAAACACAGTCATATGGCGAAACAGCGCATAGTGCTGGAACACAAAGCCAACATTGCGATCGCGCACATCGTGCACCGACACATCTTCACCGTGAAAAACAATCTGCCCGCTGTCCGGCTTCTCCAGACCAGCAATAATGCGCAATAAGGTCGTTTTGCCACAGCCCGATGGCCCCAGTAGTGCCACCAGCTCGCCGCTGTTGATTGCCAGATTAATTTCATTCAAGGCCCGGAACTGGCCAAACTGTTTGTTTATATTACGAATATCAATGCTCATTTTGAGCCAGCTCCTGTTGGTGTTTCTCAACCTGTTTTGCTAAACGCCCTTCGCTCCATTGGCGCAGCAGAAATACCACTAACGACATCAGCAGCAGTAAAATCGCCACGCTAAAGGCCGCTACAATGTTGTATTCGTTGTAAAGAATCTCAATGTGCAACGGTAAGGTGTTGGTCAAACCACGAATATGACCAGAAACCACGGACACCGCACCAAACTCACCCATGGCACGCGCCATACAGAGCTCTACGCCGTAAATCAACGCCCATTTCACATTGGGCAGCGTGATATACCAGAACATCTGCCAGCAGTTGGCACCCAGCAAACGGGCAGCAGCCTCCTCCTGAGTGCCTTGCTGCTCCATCAAAGGAATCAGCTCGCGCGCCACATAGGGTAAGGTGACAAAAATGGTTGCCAGTACGATCCCCGGCACGGCATAAACAATTTCAAGATGGTGCGCGGTCAGGAAAGGGTAAAAATAGCTTTTTGCACCAAACAGCAGCACGTACACCAACCCCACTACCACCGGCAATACCGAGAAGGGCAAGTCAATCAGTGCTAACAGCAAGCTTTTGCCGCGAAACTCAAATTTGGTCACGCTCCAGGAGGTCGCCAATCCTAACACCATATTAAGCGGTACAGAGATAGCTGTCGCCAGTAGCCTCAGTTTCAGCGCTGAAATCGCATCCGGTTCCGAAATCGCCTGCCAAAACGCACCTACGCCTTTCGCCAATCCCTGCGTCAGTACCATCAATAGCGGCAATACCAGAACCAGAAAAAACACCAGCCAGGCCAGCGTCACCAGTACGTAATAAGTCGTTGCGCGTTTTTTTCCCTTGGGAGCACGCGCTGCGGTAGCAATTATCTGTTCCATTGTCACTGCCTTACCGTTTGGGCTGAATACGACGCTGCAACAGGTTAATCAGCAGCAGGATAATGAAAGAGACCAACAGCATAAATACGCCGATACCGGTAGCACCTTTGTAGTCATACTGATCGAGCTTGGAGACAATCAGCAGCGGCAGTATTTCGGTTTTAAACGGAATATTGCCTGCAATAAACACCACCAAGCCGTATTCCCCTACCCCACGCGCAAACGCCAGTGCAAAGCCCGTCAACCAGGCAGCAGAGCGGGCAGCAGTACATGCCAAAATACCTGAACCGGTTTTGCGCCCAGACAGTCGGCCGCTTCTTCCACTTCCCGAGGAATATCAGCCAGCACCGGTTGCAGCGTTCTCACCACAAAGGGCAGGGTGACAAAGATCAACGCCAGCGTGATACCCAAGCTGGTGTAGGCAATCTTGAAAGGAAACAGTCCACTAATCAGCCCATTTGGCGCATACAGCGCCGTAAGTGCAATCCCCGCCACCGCAGTGGGCAGCGCAAAAGGCATGTCGATCATGGCATCGATCACTTTGCGCCCCGGAAACTTATAGCGCACCAACACCCAGGCCAGTAAGGTTCCCAAAATACCATTGACAAAAGCCGCCGCCAACGCCGTGCCAAAAGAGAGTTGCAGTGAAAACAGCACCTGACGGCTGGTGATCAACGTCCAGAATTGCGTGAGTGTAAGCTGACTGGCGTAGACAAACATGCCCGCCAACGGGATCAACACAATCAAACTCAAGTAGCTGAGGCTAAACCCCAAGGTAAGGCCAAAACCAGGAATGACGGGAGAAATGCGTCGTGACATACCAAGCCTTTCTTAATGCAATAGTTCAGTGAACCAGCCCATCCACATGGCAAAGCCGCTATCAACGTAGCGGCCAGCCAGTAGGCGTTTTAAAAATTATTTATTGATTTAATTGAAAATATTGTCAAAAGCGCCACCATCGTTAAAGTATTGGTCCTGCACTTTGGTCCAGCCGCCAAACTCTTCATCGATGGTCACCAGTTTCACTGGTGCGAATTGACCTTTGAATTCTTCAGCAATCTTGGCATTGCGTGGGCGGTAGAAGTTCTTACCGATAATGCGCTGCGCATCGTCGCTGTAGAGGTATTTCAGGTAGGCTTCAGCCTGTTTTTGTGTGCCTTTGCGCTCAACCACTTTGTCCACAACGGCAACCGGCGGCTCTGCCAGAATAGACAGCGACGGCGTGACGATTTCCAACTGATCGCCGCCCTGCTCTTTCAGTGACAGATAGGCTTTGTTTTCCCACGCTAGCAATACATCGCCCAATTGGCGTTGTACGAAACTGATAGTGGCACCGCGCGCACCAGTGTCTAATACCGGCGCATGGCGATAAAGTTCAGTCACAAATTTCAGTGCGCTTTCATCACTTCCCTCCGGCAGGTGCTTGGCATAAGCCCAGGCCGCCAGGAAATTCCAACGCGCACCGCCGGAGGTTTTCAGGTTCGGCGTGATCACCTCTACGCCCGGTTTCACCAGATCGCCCCAGTCCTTGATGTTTTTCGGGTTGCCCTTGCGCATCAGGAACACAATGGTAGAGGTGTAAGGCGTATTGTTATCCGGCACCACTTGGGATCGATCAGCGGCTGATTCAGATTCAGGGCATCAATATCGCCCGCCAACGCCAGCGTCACCACGTCCGCCTGCAAACCATCGATGACCGAGCGCGCCTGTTTGCTGGAACCGCCGTGGGAGTTTTTAATAGAAAGTGTTTCACCAGTGGTTTCTTTCCAGTGTTTAATGAAGGCAGCGTTATATTCCTGATACAGTTCACGTGTTGGGTCATAAGACACGTTCAACAATTCCGTTGCCGCAGATACAGCGCCCGCAAATAATACCGTTGCTGCTGCAAGAGATACTCCCAGACGACGTATTGACATCATTATCACTCCCTCAACATTTTTCGTAATTTGTGTAGTGTGTTTGGCGTGGTGCGGGCAATGGGCTCACAACATGGAGTGACAATAGAGGATAGGGGGTGGGGGCAAAAATATTGTTTCGCGATAATTTATGCTCTCGCGTTATATTCTTTGAGCCTATTCAGTTTTTTAAATCTAAGCAGATTACCGGCTCGCAGACAGCAAAAAAAGGCCTAAGTCCCCTTCAGACTGATGACAGAGTCACTTACCCCTTGTCATCCTCGGCGAAAGCCAGAGATCTCTGTGAGAATAAACACGTTTCTTCTGCAAGAGATTCCCGCCTTCGCGGGAATGACAACGGTGAGCAGGAATGACGGTGGAAATAGTGCTGTTCATCAGTAATCACAAGGGGCCATCGGCCGCTTGGATCAATTAGATAGCAAATTATTCTTCTTCATCGAGTTGCAGTGCCACATAGAGCAGCAAACGATCGTCAAAGTTGCCCAAATCCAGCCCGGTCAGTTCGGAAATACGGTTCAGGCGATATTCAAGCGTATTGTGGTGGATAAACAGCGCCTTAGCCGTAGCGCCCGGCTGAACATTATTGCGAAACCAGGCGTTAAGCGTACGTCGCAGCAAACCATTGCCGTCCATCGCTTTCAGCTTTGCCAATGGACGAACCAGTTCATTGGCCTGCCAGCCACCGCGCAGACTATCGAGCAACACTGGCAGCATTAAATCCTGATAGTAGTAGCAACGCTGACTGGGCATACGCTGTTTCCCTACGCCCATGGTGGTACGCGCAGTACGGTAAGAACGCGCAATGCTGCCCGGTCCGGTAAAGTAATTACCCAACGCCATCCGTACCCGCAGGCGACCGCTCTCCGTCATGCGGGAGAACAGGTTATCTACGCGGACGTCGATGTTCTTCGGCATCCCAACGACCATGGCTGTTCAGCGCGGGTTTCAGCACCACCATTTCGGTCAGAGACACGATAGCGATCAGGTTGTTGCGCTCGGGCGTGGTCAACAGCGTTTGCAACTGCTGCAATTCTGCCATCGCACTGTCCACGCACAATTGGCCGCTATCCACCTCGACAACGGCCACCACACGCGGCGTATTAAGATCGATCCCCAGACGTTGTGCCCACTCCATCAGCGCGTGTGACAGTTCGTCCGTGCGAATCAGGTTTAGCACCAGTTCTTCACGCAGACGGCTATCCTGCGCCAACATGTGCAGCAGCCTAGCCTGCTCCAGCATCATCTCTGCGGTCATGCACACCAGTTCACCAAACTGACGCAAATGGGCGGGATTACCGGTCAGGCCGATTACGCCGACGATTTCACCGTCAATACGTAGCGGCAAGTTGATACTAGGCCGCACCCCGTGCAGATGACGGGCAACCGCATCATCGATATCGACTACACGCCCCTATGACAAAGCCAATAGCGCCCCTTCGTGCAGTTCGCGCACGCGTTCTCGATCGCCGCTGCCGATGATTCGCCCTCGGGCATCCATCACTTTGATATTGCTATCAATAATTTGCATGGTGCGCGCAACGATATCCTACGCAAGCTTTGCATTGAGGTGATATGACGCCATTCCCGCCCCTGGTAAGAGAAAGTGACAATTGCACTATCATAACATTGCCCTGAAAGCTGGACATTGTGCGATTTCACAAACATTGACCCAATTCCTTAGAATTGCGGGAAGTATCACAAAATAATAACGAGGAGGCGGATGGCTAAGGGGAAAATAAAAAAGGAGCGTACTTGATACGCTCCTTTCAGTCTGAAATTGCTACCGTTTATTGTACCAACAGATAAATCGTAGTATTGCCACGCAGCACGTTCAGTGCTAACACCGGAGGCTTGCTGTCCAGAATTTTACGCAGTTCACCCAGATTCTGCACCGGCTGCTGGTTCACACCGAGGATAACGTCATCTTTCTTCAAGCCGATTTTCGCGGCCGCCGATCCTGCTTTCACTTCGTCCACCTTCACGCCTTTCTGGCTGTCGATTTCGGTATTGCTGAGCGATGCGCCGCTGATGCCGGTGTAAAGATTACCCGAGGCGACCTGTGTCTGGCTGGCCTGCTGCAAGGTCACTTCTACCGTTAACGGTTTGCCTTCACGCAGCAGCCCCAGCTTGACCTTGCTACCGACGGGTAAGGAAGCCACCTGGGCGCGCAATGCTGCAAAGCTGCTGATCGGTTTATCGTTCAGCGTCAAAATGACGTCACCGGCTTTGATGCCTGCTTCGTCAGCAGCGGATTTCGGCCTGACCTGGCTGACAAATGCCCCGCGCTGCGCATCCACTTTCATCGCTTGCGCCAGATCGGAATTGAGCTCGGTGCCAGTAATACCCAGTTCGCCGCGTTTCACGTCGCCAAACTCAACCAATTGCGCGGTCAGGTTTTTCACCATGTTGCTAGGAATGGCAAAACCAATACCGATGTTTCCACCATCCGGTGCCAGAATCGCGGTGTTCAGACCGATAAGCTCACCATTAAGGTTAACCAGCGCCCCGCCCGAGTTGCCTCGGTTGATCGCGGCATCGGTCTGGATAAAGTTTTCATAATTCTCGATATTCAGCCCGCTGCGTCCTAACGCTGAAACAATACCGGACGTCGCCGTTTGGCCTAGGCCGTAGGGGCTGCCGATCGCCACAGTATAATCACCCACCCGCAACTGATCGGAATCAGCGATCTTGATGGCGGTCAGATTTTTAAAATCAATCAGTTGAATCAACGCAACGTCGGTACGTGGGTCTTTGCCAATCACTTTGGCATCATACTTACGCCCATCGTAAAGCCGCACCTGAATCTTGTCCGCATTGTCGACCACGTGGTTATTGGTTACCACATAGCCTTTCTCCGCGTTGATCACCACACCAGAGCCTAATGCCTGGAAGTTCTCACGTTTTGCGGGCGCGCCCTCTTCCCCTTCGTCTTCAGCCCCCTGACAAATTGGGGAATTTTGGAAGGGAGACCCCTCCTGACAGAACGGCGAATTCTCACCGAAGAAAGGCTGCATCTGCTGCGGAATATTGCTGCGCTTGACGTCGGTATGCCCTTCAATGGAGATGCTGACGACGGAAGGCATCACTTTCTCGAGCATCGGAGCCAGACTTGGCATCTGGCTGGATGTCGATACTACCGCCTCAGTCGCCGCAAAGACGTGCCCCATGCTCATTGCCAGGCTCAGCGCCAATGCACTCAGAACCAATGATTTTCTTTTCATGATCTCTTATCTCGTCGTATCAACAGGTGAATCCCACGTCGCCGAACCTGTTTACCATCCCACCCTCTCGATGTCGCGCTGGCGGGTTTGTAAACAGGCTCAATTGGCGTTCGCGCTATATCAGATAAACAAGAAAGCACAAAGTTCATCGCCGCGCGCTGGCCCAAACGTAAGCAAGTATGGAGCCGCTTTACATAAATTGTTATTCCGCCGCCATCAGCCGCCGGTATTCGTCGTAAGCGTAAAGATCTGTCATTCCACTGATATAATCTTGAATCAATCGCGCCCGATAATAGTATTCCCAAATCTCCTGTTCCTCACGAGACAGTGCAGAGAGTTGGAGCGTGGCTTCACGATAGGCCAGGCAATGTTTGCTGGAAAGCTTGTGGTAGAGCCGGGTTTCGATGGGGTAGTGCGGATACGTATCATCATTCACCATCTGGCTGAACGCATCATAAGACATTTCCAGCAGCGGGTGATAAATGTCCAATAGCCCCCCGATCACGCGATAGCCTTGCAGTTCCAGCTTTTCGACTTCTGCGTTATTAAACACATATTTGCGCGCAACCTCTTTGAACACCCGCAACAGTTTGGCCTGCGCGCCCTTGTCTTCCAGCAGCGCCTCATCAAAAGCGCCAGCGTAAATCGCAGGCAAATTTTTGATAAAACGATGCGCCGCGTAAGGCACCAGCTTCGCCACCGTATTGACGCGCAACTGCATAAAAAATTGATCGTCGGTGCTGCGCCAGCGGTGCCGTTTTCGGCTTTCATATGCCTGCTCTACGGTTTTGGCAAATAGATCCGAAGGATCGACCGTACCCCAGGTTTGGCGCAGGTACAGATAAAGCTGTTCGGTGGTAAGGATCTCTTTTTCTACCGCATCCTCCAGATCGGCAACGCAGTAGGAGATGTCGTCCGCGGCTTCCATGATGTAGGTGAGCGGAAAGCGATGGTATTCGTCCAGCGACAATTCCTGACGCAAGTCGGCAACAAAATCCTGTTCAGAAAGGTAATACCCCGGTTTTTTCATCAGATAGCGATAGTTGTCGGGCACCTCGCCGACCCAATACGCTGGCCGGGTATATTTGAGAATACAGCCCACCTGGCTGTAGGTGAGATTCAGTTTAAGCAGCGTATGCACCAAACGAATCGCTTGTGCATTGCCTTCGAAATGGCTGAGATCCTGTCGCACCTGACGCCGCAATGCGTCATGCGCATCGCCTTTCAGCCACAGGGCTTCAACCTGACAAGCATCATCACGCGACAATGCCTCATCCTGAATATAAGCGGCATCCAACCGTTTTCTAAACCAGTTGTTGATAGCGGATTCACCAAAATGGCCAAAGGGCGGGTTGCCGATGTCGTGCATCAGGCAGGCCATTTCTACCATGCTTTCAAAGGGCGTCTGCCACAGAGACAGGCCAAGGGCGTCCAGTCGGTTTTCGCCTTTTATCCGCACCAGAATATCTTTGGCGATATAGCGACCGACCTGCTGCACTTCCATAGAGTGTGTCAGCCGCGAACGCACCGCGGCGTTACGCTCCAGCGGAAATACCTGCGTCTTCTGTTGTAAACGGCGGATCGCGGCAGAGTTGATGATACGCCCTCTGTCACTTTCAAACAGGCGGACGATGTCATATTCACTCTCCGCCGTGATCGGTTTGCTCAGAGGCCGCTGAACGCTGAATTTCTTTGAAAAATCGATATCGGACATCCCCTTCCCCCTTTACCGCCGCCAAAATCACGCCTGGGTTCCATTTCACCCCCTTAGCCATGATAGACTACACAACACAGACTGCGGCTAACTATTCGAAATACTATTCGAAATTTTGTGGGGAATCTTATGAAAGTCGGCATCATCGGAGCCGTGGAACAAGAAGTGACGATCCTGCGAGATCGCATCGAAAACCGCAGTACCTTCACACACGCCGGATGCGAAATCTACAGCGGGTGGCTGAACGGTGTTGAAGTAGCGCTGTTAAAATCCGGTATTGGCAAGGTTTCCGCGGCGATGGGCACCACGCTGCTGTTGGAACATGCCCGTCCTGACATCGTCATCAACACCGGCTCTGCGGGTGGTCTGGCATCGACCCTGAACGTCGGCGATATCGTAGTATCCAGTGAAGCGCGCTATCACGATGCCGATGTCACCGCCTTCGGTTATGAAGCGGGCCAGATGGCAGGTTGCACAGCGGCGTTTTCTGCCGATGCCTCCCTTATTGCGCTGGCCGAGCGCGTCATTGTTTCTCTGCAATTGAATGCCGTTCAGGGGCTGATTGTCAGTGGTGATGCGTTTATCAACGGTGCTGAACCGCTGGCCCGCATCCGTCGCACCTTCCCACAGGCCGTCGCGGTCGAAATGGAAGCCACGGCAATCGCTCACGTTTGCCATCAGTTCGGTGTGCCTTTTGTCGTAGTACGCGCTATTTCCGATGTTGCAGACAAAGCCTCTCACCTGAGTTTTGACGAGTTTCTGGCCGTGGCGGCCCAGCAATCCTCACGCATGGTGAGCGCCATGTTGCAAGAGCTCGCTGGAAAAGCCTGATGCGCGTTCGCAGGCTCTCTCTTCTGGTAATACTGTGTCTGTTCATGGCCGGACGGGCCAGCGCAGACGCAGTCGCCCAGCGCATTATCAGTCTGGCTCCCCACGCTACGGAGCTGGCCTTCGCCGCTGGCATGGGCGATCAGGTGATTGGTGTGAGTGCCTGGTCAAACTACCCGCCCGAAGCACAACAGCGGGAACAGGTTGCCTCCTGGCAAGGTATCAATCTGGAACGGGTGCTGGCCTTAAAGCCGGATTTGGTTCTGGCCTGGCGTGAAGGGAACCCGCAGCGACCGCTTGAGCAACTCTCTGCCTTTGGCATCCCGGTGTTGTATCTGGATCCTACCTCGCTGGAGGCAATACCGACCATTCTGGAACAGCTTGGGCAATATAGCGCGCACCCTGAGGTGGCGCGACAAAACGCGCAGACCTTACGCCAGCAGTTGGCTGATTTGAAAGCACGCTACGCCCATGCGTCAAAACATCAGGTATTCCTGCAATTTGGTACACACCCGCTGTTCACGTCAGGCAAACAGTCGTTGCAAAACCAGGTGCTCGCCCTGTGTGGCGGCGTCAATGTTTTCGATGACAGCAAGGTGCCCTGGCCGCAGGTCAGTCGTGAACAGGTATTACGGCGCAACCCACAGGTGATCATAACAACGGGCACCGCTGCTGATGCAGCCACCACGCGTGATTTTTGGTCGCCGCAATTGTCCGTGCCAATTATTACGGTAGACGAAGATTGGTTTAATCGCAGCAGTCCGCGCATGCTACTGGCAGCCCAGTACATTTGTCAGCAACTCGCCGCTCTCCCCGCCCAGTAAATCATAGGGTCATGCCTGCGCTCGTGCAGGCATGACCGCACGCTTTTCATCCAGTTAAAAACCGGTTATCATGCCACAAACGGTTAAAACGCAACCGTATACAAACCAAAACATAACGATTTGATAACGCACATTGTGCACTGAACCGGCAACGGTTCTTTTTAACAACAGGTAGAAAAGTGATAAAAATAAGTCTGCTTAACGCGGGCCTGTTGATGCTGGCCTGCAATACTGCGTATGCGGCAAGCACCAGCGGGCAAATCAATGTAGGGTTGAACGTGGTTGCTGTCTGTGAGATCAAGGAAACCGCAGCCACCGCCCGCGTTGAATGCCCGAATGCAAAAGCGCTCATGCCAAAGATTACGCAAACATCGCTAAGCGCAGGAGCTCGCACGGTAACCCATCAGGAACAGCGGCTGATCACGATTGAGTGGTGATGGCGCAGGTTGGTTTATTCGGCCCGTTAAAACAAAAAACCGCGTTGAAGAACGCGGTTTTTTTCGATATCAGCGGTAGGATAATCAGATACTAAAAGAAGAGCCGCAGCCGCAGGTGCTTTTCGCATTCGGGTTAGTGACAACGAAGCGCGAACCTTCCAGACCTTCAGTGTAATCCACCGAACCGCCGACCAGATATTGCAGACTCATCGGGTCTACCACCATCGCCACGCCCTGTTTCTCAATGGTCATGTCACCGTCGTTAATTTTATCGTCGAAAGTGAAACCGTATTGGAAGCCGCTACAGCCGCCCCCGGTGATGTAGACGCGAAGTTTCAGCTCCGGGTTCTCTTCATCAGCAATCAGGACTTTCACCTTTTTTGCCGCCGCATCAGTGAATTGCAGCGGCACAGCCATTACTTCATCGCTCATTGTCGTACTCCCAGCTTGTCTTTTATTGGGCGGCGCATGCCGTTTGCCTTATCCCAATCATACGCTCATTATCCAACAGCGGGAAACAAGGTTCAAGGTTTGGCCTTGTGTTCATTTTCCGCACGCTGCTCTAACGCATTTTGCCGTTGCAGCGTTCGGGCCAGAATCGCAGAGTATAACGGTTGTCCGCCTAAAAACTGCGCCATTAACGTCGCCCCCAGGCAGGTGATGATCATGGGCAGAATCAACTGATAGTTATCCGTCATTTCCAGCACCAGCACAATCCCGGTCAGCGGGGCGTTGAACGCTGCTGACAACCCGGCTGCCGCCCCGGTTGCCAACAGAGAATGACGCACGTCTGCGCGTTTGGCAGACAACAAATCCGCGATCATCCCGCCCACGTTGCCGCCGAGTTGCACCGTTGGTCCTTCTCTGCCCAACACCATGCCAGCGCCAAGTGTTCCCAAGCCACCGAAGAACTTCACTGGCAATACGCGCCACCAGCGTACCGGGCGAAGATCCTCCAATGCACCTTCAATCTCCGGAATCCCCGAGCCCCCCGCTTCCGGCGCAAAACGACGCACCAGATAATATCCCCCGGCAGCCATCAGCCCAGAGAGGAGAAACGCCAGCGGCCAGCGCCACTCAGCGGGCGCCCACTGCGTCACCGTTTCCAAACGCAGTGCTTGCAGCGCACTCACCCCTTTCTCAAAAGCCACCCCAACCAGACTGACTAACGTACCCACCAGGGCAGCCAGCACCAGAATCATCACCGGCGTTTTATCACGGCGCAGGAACTGCCGAATCGCAGCACGGCGCACATCAATCAGGGAAATCTCTCGGGAAGTCGTCACAGGATAAACCAAAGCAGCTAATACCAAAGAGGCACAGTATACGCCCATCGCCTCTCTCTCACTCTGACATCAATGACGCAAATTTGATAACGCGACAGCGTTGTTTACAATAGGCAAAACTCCGCTCTCTTTTCAGGACCCTTTCCATGAATAAATCAGAAAGTCTCTACGCTGCGGCACAGCAGCTTATTCCCGGCGGCGTCAACTCGCCGGTGCGCGCGTTCAACGGCGTCGGCGGCGTGCCGTTGTTTATTGAGCGGGCGGAAGGATCACATCTCTACGACGCGGACGGTAACGCCTATATCGATTATGTCGGTTCCTGGGGCCCCATGGTGCTGGGACATAACCATCCCGCTATTCGTCAGGCGGTTATCGCCGCCGCAGAGCGCGGATTGAGCTTTGGTGCGCCAACCGAAATGGAAGTGCACATGGCGCGGTTGGTGACCTCGCTGGTGCCGTCTATGGATATGGTACGCATGGTGAATTCCGGTACCGAAGCCACCATGAGTGCCATTCGTCTGGCGCGCGGCTTCACGGGCCGTGACAAAATCATCAAGTTTGAGGGCTGCTATCACGGCCATGCGGACTGCCTGCTGGTCAAGGCGGGATCGGGTGCATTGACGCTGGGCCAGCCTAATTCCCCCGGCGTACCCGCTGATTTCGCCCGCCATACCCTGACCTGCATCTATAACGATTTAGCGTCAGTCCGTCAGGCTTTTGAGCAATCCCCTGATGACATTGCAGCGATTATCGTTGAGCCAGTGGCTGGCAACATGAACTGTATTCCGCCACTGCCTGAGTTTCTGCCGGGATTACGCGCATTATGCGATGAATTCGGCGCGCTGCTGATCATCGATGAAGTGATGACGGGCTTTCGCGTGGCATTAGGCGGCGCACAGGCGCACTACGGCGTGGTACCCGACCTGACCTGTCTGGGTAAAATCATTGGTGGCGGCATGCCAGTAGGCGCTTTTGGTGGACGGCGTGATGTGATGCAAGCGTTGGCCCCAACCGGCCCGGTGTATCAGGCGGGAACGCTGTCCGGTAACCCTATTGCCATGGCAGCGGGTTTTGCCTGCCTAAGCGAAGTGGTTAAACCCGGAGTGCACGACACGCTCACCGCATTGACCACGCAGTTGGCACAGGGGCTGGAAGCCGCAGCCAAAGCGCAGCACATTCCTCTGGTGGTGAATCACGTGGGCGGCATGTTCGGTCTGTTTTTCACCGACGCACCGAGCGTAACCTGCTATCAGGATGTGACGCAGTGCGACGTGGAGCGCTTTAAGCGTTTCTTCCACCTGATGCTGGCCGAAGGCGTTTATCTGGCTCCGTCAGCGTTTGAAGCGGGCTTTATGTCGCTGGCGCACAGCCAGCAGGATATTGAGAACACCATCGCGGCAGCACGTCGCTGTTTTGCCCAGTTATAATCGCAGCCAAGAGAAACGCCCCGATCGCACGATCGGGGCGTTTGCGCATCAGAAGTTGTAATTCACACTCATGGACACGCTGCGCGGCGCGCCATAGGCATAGCTATCACTGAGGGCGCTGTAATAGCTCTTATCCAGCAGATTGTTGACGTTAGCCTGCACCGCCAGCTGCTTGTTGATCTGGTAGCGACCAAACAGGTTAACCAATGGGTAGCTTCCCTGATGCACACGCGCAGCACCATTCGGCCCCGAGGTATCCACAAAGGTGGCCGTTCTGCCAGTTTACTCCGCCGCCCAGTGTAAGCTCCGGCAACATCGGCAACTGGTAGCGCGTAAACCATTTCAACGTGGTTTGCGGTAGCTGGCTGTTCACCCGATTATCCGCCGCGTCTTTGGCAACGTAACGCGCGGCACCGAACGTCATCTGCCAATTATCCGTCAGGGCTCCGTTCAGTTCCAGTTCGACACCTTTACTGGTCACACCTTGTGCACCGTAGTAAGCCTGATCGCTCGGCCCCTGGACCTTGTTGCTACCATCAGTCTGCGCTAGATTATCCTGTTCAATGCGGAATAAGGCTATGGATGCCGTCAGGCGGCCATCAAGCCAGTCGAATTTCAGACCGGTTTCATAGTTTTTGCCTTCAATCGGTGCCAGGTAGTTGCCATTAACACTTCGGTTATCTTGCGGCTGGAAGATGGAGGTGTAGCTGACATAGGCAGAGAGGGTGTCGTTGATGTCGTAAATCAACCCGGCATAAGGTGACACCTTGTCTTTGCTGAAGCTTGAGGTCATACCGCCCGTGCTCTATTCGGTATAGCTCGCACCGGCCACCAGCGCCAATGGATCGGCCAGCGAGAAACGGGCTGCACTGTAGACCGACCTTTGATGCACGGTATCATCCGAACTTTTGGTCTGCGCCTGCCAGTTCGGTTCCGGCGCACTGCCGTTCCAGTTATAGTAATTTCCCATATCAGCAACCGTCACGGCATCGTTCGAGGCATAGTAGTAGTTGCGTTGGCGACTGAACCCCACCCCAGTAACCAGCTCATGCTGGCGCCCCAACAGTTCGAACGGAACGCACACGTAGGTTTCCAGTGCGTCCAGTTTGCGTGTGCCAGTAAACCAACCTGCACCACCCGCCAATCCTAATCCAGTGTCTTGATCTGGGAAGCTGCCACCATTGAAAGCATAAGGAGAAGCGTACATCAGTTTGTCATCAAACTTGGTTTCCGCATGAGTGGTGTTGATATGCCAGTCCCAGCCGTTATCAAACATATGGCTGAACTGGGCGAAGACCTTGTTGGTCTCGATATTGTAATAGGCCCAGTTCGGAGCGGGATTGAAACTGCGATCGAAGTGGGTGCGGTTGCCGTTACTGAACCAGGTCGGCAAGCCGCCCCAGGTTGAACCGGGGGTTTTACTTTCCTGATAATCGTAGCCGAATGACAGCGTGGAATTATTGGCCAGATCCGCATCGACAATTCCGGAAATAAATTTTTTGCGCTTATGGTAGCGATCGAACCAGCTATCCTGATCCTGATAACCGGCAATAATACGCCCGCGCACGCTGCCGGATTCGGTCAAGGGTGCGGAAAGATCGGTCACATAGCGTTGGTTATTCCACGAGCCATAGCTGGCAGAAACGTTGCCGGTTACTTCTTTGCTGGTGGCGTGTTTGCGCACCATATTCACCGTTGCGGAGGGATTACCGGTGCCGGTCAGCAGGCCGTTGGCACCGCGCACCACTTCAATGCGATCGTAGATCGCGGTATCTCCCAGCGCGTCACCAAAATTCCAGGCTTCGGATACCGAAGTGGGAATATCATCAATGACGAAATTGTTGATGTAGAAACCGCGCGCATAGTAGCCAGTACGCTCACTGTCGGTATAGTTGCCGGTGACACCAACCACGTTATCCAACACGTCGCCCACCGTTTGCAGGTTCTGATCCTGCATGCGCTGTTTATTCACTATGGTAATGGATTGCGGAATATCACGCGGACTTAACAACAAACGCGTCCCCGCCGTGGTTAGTTTGGTGCTGTAGTCGCCGGGCACATCCTGCCCTGCTGCGCCTCCGGTGGCGTTGACCACCAGCGTGTCGCCAATCTTTTTACCCGATGATGAGGCAGATTGTGCAGCGCTCTGATGGGTGTTGTCACCCACCGCAGTGCTGGTTTGTGCAGCACCCGCCAGAGCGGGCCACAGTGCCGCGCCCACGCACAGCGCCAAAACAGAAAAACCGCTTACCGATTCCATTGCCTGAACCGGCTTCACGCAGCCAAACATCTTTCTTTTCATAACGATCCCTTAAGCGTACATCATGCTGACACGACACCGTTTTACCTGGCTATCATCGGGTTAACGCCCGACGATGGTCGTATCCCTGAGGCACAAATCTAATTATTGAATACACATAACATTAAATAATAGTAATCATAGTGATAATGATTTGTATTTAATTCGTAAATAGGATTTACCTGTTGGCACGGTTTTCCCTGCCAACAGGTCGTTAATGGACTTGTTTACGCAGCAGATAAATAAAGTAAGGCGCGCCGATAAAGGTCGCCAGCAGACCAGCAGGCACCTGATTAAGAAACAGGATCATGCGCGCCAGATGCGGTGCCATCAGCCCGACAAAGCTGAGCGGCCCTACCGTCAGGGTTGCCATCGCGGTCAACACTGATGCCAACAGCAAAATCAGCAAGCGTACTGGCGTGACAGCAACGCCTAACGCCTGGGAAGTCACGCTCCCCAACGGCAAAATGCGCAGCCAACGCTGGCACAAGGGCACCATTAGCACCAACACCAGTGCCACACCTGCGGTGTTGATCGCCTGTTCAGATTCAACGCCGTATGTCGACCCAGAAATCCAGGTGATTACGCCGCTCATGCGCGGATCACCGCTCGCCAGCAGCAGCGTAAGCACGGTGGAAAATGCGGTACTGAGAGCAATCCCGGCCAATAGCATGCGCTGTGTGGAAAATCCACCGCGACTGGCGATGGTGATCATCACCAGCAGTGTCAACGCCGCGCCAGCGCTGCCCGCTGGCAACTGCCATGCGCTGGTGTCTCCCGGAATCAGGAACAGCAACAGAATAACCCCGGTCGCCGCCCCCGCGCTGATGCCCAACACTTCCGGGCTGCCCATCGGGTTAGCCGTCAGTTTCTGGATCAGTGTGCCTGCCATCGCCAGCATCATGCCCGCCGTCAATGCCGCCACCGCGCGCGGCCAACGCCAGGGCAACAATTGCGCCAGTTCCTCGCCGCGGCTCCATCGCCAGCCTTGTGCGCCTTTACCCAGCATCAGCGCTATCGCCAGAGCGACCAGCAACAGTACTATCCCAGCCAACAGCCAACAGCCAACAGCCAGCGTCCCCAGCGGGGTGCCACGGCGTTAATGTCTCCGGCTGGTGCTAACGCAGGCTGGTGCGTGGTGCGTAAGCACGGCAGCAGCCACAGCAGCAGTGGGGCACCAATCAGCGCCGTCACCGCCCCCGTCGGCACTTCACGCCAGACGCGGGTCAGCCACAGCACGGTTTGATCGGTCAATCCCAGCAGCAGCGCCCCCAGCAATGGGGCCAGCCAGAGCCGTTGCTACAAGCGACGAGCACCCAGCATGCGGGCCAGCAACGGGGCAAACAGGCCAACAAAGCCGATAATCCCCGCCACGTTCACCAGTTGAGCGCTGAGAAAAATCGCAACACCAAGCGTGGTTAAGCGCGCCAACATCAGGCCTAATCCCAGATTACGCGCCACGCCATCATCCAGTCCCAACAGCGTCAATGGACGCAACAGCAGCAACGCCAGCGCAAAACACACCAGCAACCGGGGAAATAGAAACGCCACACGGCTCCAATCCTGCTGGTTCAGCATGCCGCTGCTACACAAAAACAGATTCTGTAGCTGCTCATGGTTAAACAGCACCAGCAATTGATTGACGGCAGCACAGTAAAAACTCAGCACCAGTCCAGCGAGCAGCAACGTGATCGGTGACATCTGCTTGCCCCACGCGAGGCCAAACACCAGTACGCAGATACCGAGCGCGCCTGCCATCGCCATCCACTGCAGCGCGACGTCGCCGCCCGGCAGCATCCATAAGGTTGCAACCATCACCCCTAGCTGAGCACCGGTGGCAACGCCCAGCGTAGCCGGTTCCGCGAGCAGATTGCGCAGCACCTGTTGAAACAGCAGCCCCGCCAGCCCTAGCCCCGCGCCGACCAGCAGCGAGAGCGCCACGCGCGGTAACAGGCTGTAATGGAACAGCAGTTGGCGCAAATAATCCGTTTCGGGGTTGGCGACGGCCTGCCACCACGTCGCCACTGGCAATGCGTGGCGCAGATTGACGGCCATCATCAACAGCAGCACCGCCAGCATGCCGACCACGATCAGCACCGCTCCAGAGCGCTTAGGTGTTGGCGTCATGACGAGCCTCCAGTGCATCCTGCAATACCTGACAAAAACGCATTGCAGACAGCGTGCTGCCATACAGCCACACCGCCGGTACGCGCTGCCAGCGTTGCTGGCGCACAAACGGCAACGCCTGGCATAACGGGCAGCGTTCTACCTGCGCCATCATGGCCTCGTCACCATGACCAAAACAGATGGCGTTGGCATCCTGAATTTCCGCCAAACGCTCAACGCCCACCACCACGCTGCCCCAGAAGCTGGTTTCTTCACGCCAGGAGTTTTCAATGCCGAGTTCATCCATCACTTCCTGAAACAGGCTGTTCTTCGCGATAATCAAAACGTGCGTGCTGTCGATAAAAGAGAACAGCAACAGTGGACGACGGGTGTAGGGCTGCAACTTCACCTTGGCCTGCTGCATAAAGGTTGAGAAGGATTGCAGATGCTGTTCCGCGGCGTCGGGGATGGCTAACCGCTGTGCCAACTGGCGCAGCGACGCTTTTGCCATGGTCAGCGGCCGTCCGGCTTCGTTATTAAAGGTTAACCCCATGGTCGGGGCAATGCGCGACATTTTCTCTACCGACGGGCCGTAACCCGCGGAGTAGACCATCAACGAAGGCCGCAACTGCGCCAACAGTTCCATATTAGGTTCAGTACGGAAGCCGACATCAATCACCGACTCGGGCAGTTGCGGCTCAGCGACCCATAGCCGGTAATTCGGGATTTCAGCCACACCCAGCGGCGTAACGCCCAGTGCCAGCAGCAGTTCAGCAGGCAACCACTCGAGCGCCACGATGCGCCGTAGGTCTGGCGGCGTCTCGGTTTTTGCCCAGGCGGAGAAGCACAGGGGGGAAAGCAACAGTGCCGTCAGCAGGCGACGGCGATCCTAATTGATACGATGAGATAACAAAGCCATCTTTAGCACACAAAGCTTACTGGCGCACCGCCGCCAGGATGCGGCAGGATTCCCATCGGAATGCCGTACACCGCTTCAAGCACCTGTGGCGTCATGATGGCATCAGGCGTCCCTTGCGCAATCATTTCGCCACCGCGCAACGCCACCAGATAATCGCAGTAGCGTGCCGCCATATTGATATCGTGCAGCACGGCGATCACCGTCAGTCCTTGCTCTCGGCTCATACGTTGGATCAGGGCCAGTACCTCTACCTGATGCGCAATGTCTAACGCCGATGTCGGCTCATCCAGCAGCAGACAGCGACTGTCCTGCGCCACCGTCATTGCCAGCCAGGCGCGTTGACGCTCACCGCCAGACAAGCTGTCAACCAGACGGTGAGCGAACGGCTTCAGCCCCACGACGGCGATAGTATTTTCCACTTTTTCGCGATCGGTGCTGCCAAAGCGCCCCAGCGCGCCGTGCCACGGGTAACATCCGAGCGCAACCAGCTCACGCATCGTCATACCTTCCGCAGCAGGAAGTTGCTGAGGCAGATAAGCAACCTGTCGGGCAAAGAATTTGCTGTCCCAGCCGGGCAACGGCGTGTCCTTGACCGATATCACGCCGCTCCTTGGCGTTTGATGACGCCCCAGCATCTTCAACAACGTTGATTTACCTGAACCTTTGTGGCCAATCAATCCACACACTTTACCGATGGGAAATGTCAGAGTAAGCGAATGCAGCAGGGTGCGACCAGGCACAGCGAAGCTGACATCTTCGAGACGAAAGGTGGTATCCGGCCCATTATCAGCCCGCATCGATTCATTAGAAGAGGTGTCTGGATTTTGCATAACCGTCGTAACCAGTTTTTTTTGTTCGCAATTTGTCAGGTAGCAGCGCTTTTTACCGTGGTGCTACCGACGCAAAAGAGAACTATAATGATTATTATCAAGAGCGGGAATGATAGGCGGACGGGATCCCTCTCGCAAGCAATTTATACCCGTCAGACTTCACGTTACAGGTGCGTTGGCTGCTCTCGTTATTCGGCCCATCCTTGGGCTTCACCTCTTACGAGGCCGCCGCACGCGGCGTTCAAACCTGCTCCCGGCAGATTTGTCATTCACTTGCCGCCTTCCCGCAACGCGAATTATTTAGGGTATAGGCCCAAAAAACACAACGCCCCGGCGCAGGTCGCGTCGGGGCGTTGTTCATCACGGTAAACCGCGTGATTACTGACCAAACATCTCTTTGATCCAGTCTGCGACACCGCTGTCGTTTTGCTGTGCGGGCGCTTGTTGCTGCTGTTGTGCGCTCTGGCACAGCGCCTGCGGATTTTCCGTCCACACTGGCAATGCCCGGCCTGCGCTGCCATTACAGATAAACTGGCCGCCGCCATCGACGGTCATGGTAGCGATGCCTTCCGGCGGCGTCAGCATCAGCGCCAGCGGCGTCTGGTTTTCCATATAGCGGCGATACAGCGTTAGCGCACCGTTGGCACCGGTCAGTTTTGCCGGACCGTTGTTATCGCGCCCCACCCAGGTGATCGCCACTTCTTTGCCATCAACACCAGCAAACCAGCTGTCGCGCAGGTCGTTGGTGGTCCCGGTTTTCGCCGCCAGATGGTAATTGGGGAACTTCACCGCCAATGAGCGTGAAGTTCCCCGTTCAACTACCTGCTGCATGCCATACAGCGTCAGGTACGCCGCCTGAGCCGGCACCGCTCGCTCAGCCTGCGGGAAGCTTTGATACAGCACGCTGCCGTCTTCCGCAATCACCGAACGCAGCGCCGACAACGGCGCGCGATTACCGCCGCTGGCGATGGTTTGATACTCCTGCGCTACTTCCATCGGTGTCAGGCTGATAGCCCCCAGCAGCATGGCGGGCACCGGTTGGATCACCTCTTTCGGGATACCCAAACGTTGCAGCGTATTGCTGATCTGATCCAGCCCAACCGTCATCCCCAGATTGACCGTCGGCACGTTAAGCGAGTTGGCTAATGCATCCACCAACATCACGCGTCCACGGAACTGGCGATCGTAGTTGTTCGGCTGCCACACCTGCCCGTTCGGCTGCTTGAGCGAGAGTGGTTCATCCGCCAACCAGGTGTTGAGACGGAAGGTGTCGGGCTGACTCAACGCGGTCAGGTAGGTCGGCGGTTTTGCCAGTGAACCCACAGGACGACGCGCTTGCATGGCACGGTTAAAACCGGCGTATTGGGTTTGAGCCCCGCCCACCATGGCGCGAATTTCACCGCTGAAACGATCGACAACCACCATGGCAGATTCCAGATCGCTAACGTTGCGTGCCGCACGCAGCGCAGGAATCCCCTCTTCCACCGCTTTTTCAGCCGCATCCTGCGACACCGGATCCAGCGTTGTGAAAATCTTCACGCCGGAAAGATCTTTTACCTTATCTCCCAGGCGCTGCTGCAACTCCTGACGCACCAACTGCATAAAGGCAGGTTGCGGTGTGATCACGCCCCCTTTCGGCTGCACCCCTAACGTGCGTGCGCTCAGCATGTTGTAGAGATCTTCGTCAATAATCTGCTGGTTTTGCAGCAAACGCAGCACCAGATTACGGCGTTCTAATGTCAGTTGCGGGTTACGCCACGGGTTATACAGCGAAGCGCCTTTTACCATGCCGACCAACAGTGCCTGCTGATCCAGACTCAGTTCATTAACCGGACGACCGAAGTAGTAAAGGCTGGCAAGCGGGAAACCACGAATCTGATCGTTGCCGCTCTGGCCGAGATACACTTCGTTCAGGTACAGCTCAAGAATGCGATCTTTGCTGTAGCGGTAATCCATGATCAACGCCATGTAAGCTTCGTTCGCTTTACGCCACAGGGAGCGTTCATTGGTGAGAAATAGGTTTTTCACCAACTGCTGCGTCAGGGTACTCCCTCCCTGCACCGTGCGACCTGCCGTGATGTTCGCCAGAAAAGCACGGCCAATAGACAGGAAGCTGATGCCGTCATGCTGGTAAAAATGGCGGTCTTCAGTCGCGACCAGCGTATCAACCAGTAAATCTGGGAAACCGGAGCGCTGCACGAACAGCCGCTGCTCCCCGTTAGGGGATTGCATCATGGTGATCAGGCGCGGATCGAGGCGGAAGAAACCAAAATTAAGTTGGTTCTCCAGATTTTGGATCTGAGCCAAACGATCGTTGGTAAAGATCAGTCGGGCATTGATCTGCCCTTCCTTACCATCGGGGAAATCGAACGGGCGGCGAAGTATATCAATGGTATTGCCACGCACGCTGAATTCGCCCGGCCGGGTGATACGCGATACCTGACGGTATTGCATCCCTTCCAGCAGGTTTATCATCTCTTTCTGGCTGTATGACATGCCCGGTTCGAGGTTCACCATGCGGCCATAAACGGCCGCAGGCAACTGCCACACTTTGCCTTCAATTCGGCTGCGAATCTGGCTGTCAAGATAGACGCCATACAGCGCAAGAACCACGGTGAATAGCAGCGACAGCTTAATGAACAACCCAAGCCAGCGTCTTTTTTTACGCGGTTTTTTGCTCATCTCGTCCTCATCGTCTTCTTCATCAATGTCATCCTGATAGACGTCATCCTCTTCTTCATAGTCATCCCTTCGACTACGACGCCGGGTCGCCTGAGGGCGCGGCGGTTTTCGTCCTGACGCTCTTCCTTTGCGTCCGATAGGTTCACGATCGTCCTGTGACATTGCGGCTACTTCTCCGTCAGGTTAATGACAATAACAGCACCACTATAGACGTAGGCGCTGGCTGTCGTCGCTTACTCTGTTGTTCCGCCCGGTTTCAGAAAAGCAGAACCGTCTGAAATACGTTGCAATAACGTATCAAGGCGTCTGGTATTTCTTCGTGCGCCGCGTCGGCGCAGTATTGGCAGGATCGTCCGGCCATACGTGTTTGGGATAACGCCCTTTCATCTCTTTTTGCACCTCACGGTACGCGCCTTGCCAGAATGCGGCCAGATCGCGCGTAATCTGCAAAGGTCGGTGCGCCGGAGAGAGCAGCTCCAACACCACGGCAACGCGCCCTTCTGCCACCGTGGGGTTTTGCCGCTCGCCAAACATCTCCTGCATACGCACCGCTAGCGCCGGCGGCTGATCGTGATGATAGCGCAACGGCAGATGGCTGCAGCCCGGTGCGGTGTAATGGCGCGGCAGTGCGCTTTCCAGCCGCTGTCGCAGCGGCCAATCCAGCAGGCGCAGCAACGCATCGTAAAGGTCAATCTGTCGCAGTGTACGCACATCGCGCACGCCGTGCAGCGATGGCAGCAACCAAGTATCCAACTTTGCCAGCAGAGCCTCATCGTCCATGGCGGGCCAGTCGCCCTAGGAGAGCCAACGCTGCGCGCAAGCCACGCGTATCCGCAGTTGTTCCGCGTCGTTTTGCCAGTTGAGTGCAGCCAGACCCTGCTCGCGCACCCAGTTGAGCAGCGCCTGCTGCATCGCCTCATCAGAGGGTTTATTCAGCGGCTGGTGACGCAGCGTCAAGCAGCCAATGCACTCACGTCGACTGGCGCGCAGGGTACCTTTTTCTTCATCCCAGTGCACGATGTTCTGTTCTGATACCAGGTCAGGGCGCTGCGCGATAAGCGCATCAATATCAACGGGCAGCGCCAGCGTAATGCGCGCATCAGCGTTCTGCCCCCTCTCGGCCAACATAAGTGTCGGTACAATCAGCCACTCCTGCGCCGCCAACGGCTGGTCCATTGGCAAGCGTGCGCCCAGCCCGCTTGCCAACTGATAACGACCATCGGCACTGCGTCGTTGGGCAATGCGATCGGGATAGGCAAAAGCCAGCAGCGCGGGCAATGCGGCAAAGTTCTGCGGCTCGCGCCAGCTTGCCGATTTTCCCGCCAGACACGTCATCAACTGCGTAGCACGCTGCAGCCAGGAGGGCGAAGGCCGCGCAAGTAAACGCTCAATGTCTATCGACCCCATACGCGGCGGTTCTTCTAATAACAGCGTTACCAACAGACAGGCGGTGGCCTGCGTTTGCGCATCCTGCTGTGCGGTGCTGTGCAGCATCGCCGCCAAACGAGGCTCGATGCCCAGTCGGGCGATATGGCGTCCGCGGATCGTAAGCTTCCCGGCATTGTCGGTTACCTGCAATTGCGTCAGCAAACGACGTGCAGCATCAAGAGCTGGCGTCGGCGGGGTATCCAGCCAGATGAGCGACTCAGCGGAGGCGCAGCCCCATTGCAACAATTCAAGCCAGACGCTGCTCAAATCGCTGTTTAACATTTCCGGGCTGCTCTGTGCGGCAGCACGCTCCGCCTGATCTTTGGCGCACAGGTGCACGCACAAGCCCGCTTCAAGTCGTCCGGCGCGCCCCGCCCGTTGCGTCATCGATGCCTGACTGATGCGCTGCGTCACCAAGCGCGTCAGCCCGCTTTTCACATCAAAACGGGCAACGCGCTCCAGTCCACTATCGACCACCAGCCGAATACCTTCAATTGTCAGGCTGGTTTCTGCAATATTGGTGGACAACACCACTTTACGCCGCCCCGGTGCGGCAGGGAGAATCGCTTTCTGCTGGTCGGCCAGCGTCAACGCGCCATACAGTGGACAGAGGTCCACATCACTGGTAAGCGTCTCTTGCAGCATGGCCTCCACCCGTTTGATCTCCGCTACACTGGGCAAAAACACCAACGCCGATCCGGGCTGTTCCGTCAGCAAACGGCGAATCTGCCGGGCGATGCCCTCTTCCAACCGTTCCTGGTTGCCCAACGGCTGATAGTGGCGATCCACCGGAAAAGCCCACCCTTGTGATACTACCGTCTCCGCCGTCGGTAATAGTGCAGCCAAACGCGCGTTATCCAGCGTGGCGGACATAATGAGCAGCACCAGATCCTCGCGTAGCCCTTGCTGAACATCAAGCAGTAGAGCCAATGCCAAATCCGCCTGCAAGCTGCGCTCGTGAAATTCATCCAGAATCACCAGCGACACGCCCGTCAGTTCGGCATCCCGTTGCAGCATGCGTGTCAACACCCCTTCAGTGACCACTTCGATGCGCGTCTGGGGGCCGACGCGCGTTTCAGCGCGCATGCGGTAACCGATGGTGCCAGCCGGTGTTTCACCCAATTGTTCCGCCAGGCGTCACGCCACGTTTTTGGCCGCTAACCGACGCGGCTCAAGTAAAATGATCCGGCCAGAGAACCCGCCCATTTCCAGCAGTTTTAGCGGCAGCCAGGTGGATTTTCCCGCTCCGGTGGGTGCGTGCAATAAAACTTGAGGCGCGCGGCCTAACGCGTCAATGACCTCATTCAGCACGACGCTGACCGGCGGTAAACTCACAGCATTTTCCTCTACAATAGCGTCTTCCTGGCGCAACGCATGTTCGCACAAAATAAGGCATTGCGCGAAAGCGGTGGTTGTCGCCTTCGAATCGGCATTGTAGCATCCTCGGTTATCCGCGTAGAGAGCCATGTTAAGCACACGCCGCCTGTTTTTTTGCCTTGTCCTTACCCGATTCACTGGCACAAACGCTGGTTCAGTCGCGTGCCCAGCACTTTACCCCGGAGGCGGGACGCCCGGTCGCTGCCGCCAATATGCATATGACGCTGGCCTTTTTGGGTGACGTGAGCGAGCAAAAAGAGCGCGCCCTTCGGCTGCTGGCCGACAGAATCCGTCAGGCACCGCGCGGCTTGCTACAATTGGCCGCGCTGCTGCGATCGCAAACGGCACGCAGCGGTTGCTACCAAAGCCCGCAGCCCTTTCACCCGCATATCACACTGTTGCGCGGTGCCACGCGCCCCATGGCGCTTCCCCCCGCCAATTTTGACTGGACGTTGTCGGCCGAGCGCTTTGCCCTGTATGAATCTCGCTGGGAACAGGGAAAAACCCGCTATCAACAGGTCGCGGAATGGCCGTTGGCCCACCCTAACGCAGGATAACCCGATGAACTTTACGCCGCCGCTCAAACCGGCACGGCTGATTAAGCGTTACAAACGCTTCCTTGCCGATGTGGTTACGCCAGAAGGAGAAACCTTTATGCTGCACTGTGCCAACACCGGTGCGATGACCGGGTGCGCCACACCGGGTGATACAGTGTGGTACTCCACCTCGGATAACCCCAAGCGTAAATATGCGCACAGTTGGGAACTTACAGAAACCGCGCAGGGGCATTGGATTTGTGTCAATACGCTGCGCGCCAATCATCTGGTGCATGAAGCGCTGCTGGCACAACGCATTCCTGAGTTGGCTGGCTACCACCAAATCACCCCCGAAGTGAAATATGGCACGGAGAACAGCCGCATTGACCTGCTGTTACAGGCACCGGGGCAGATTAACTGCTATATTGAGGTGAAGTCAGTTACATTATTGCAACAAACTCCGTTGCATATGTCGCCTCAACAGGGATTTTTTCCCGACGCCGTGACGCAGCGCGGACAAAAACACCTGCGCGAATTGATGCAGGTGGCCGAAAACAGCGAACGTGCAGTGCTGTTTTTCGCAGTACTGCACTCTGGCATCGCCGAGGTTGCGCCTGCACAGCACATCGATGCCCGCTATGCAGAATTATTTTGCGAAGCGCGGCAAAAGGGGGTTGAAATTTTTTGCTATGCCACCACATTATGCCCTGACGGTATTACGCTCACGTACCCGTTGCCGTTAACCGTAACGCGATAAAGACGGTAGGTGCCTTTACCTGTTGTTTATTATCGGATGTGACGACGAGGTTCCTGACACCTTATCAGGCCTGTGACAGGAATTATTGCCAACCCCAGTTCCATCTGCTATTTATAGCGGCCTATTTTTCTCTCCCCTTAGGGATCGATAGTGCGTGTCGTGTTATGTAGGAGAAGCAACATGCAAGAAGAGCAAAACCGTAAGACATCTTCTCTGAGCATTCTCGCAATTGCCGGAGTGGAGCCGTACCAGGAAAAGCCGGGCGAAGAGTACATGAACGACGCCCAATTAGCTCATTTCAAGCGTATTCTTGAAGCATGGCGCAATCAACTCAGGGATGAAGTGGATCGCACCGTTTCCCATATGCGCGATGAAGCAGCCAACTTCCCGGATCCGGTCGATCGCGCCGCACAGGAAGAAGAGTTCAGTCTGGAACTGCGTAACCGCGATCGGGAACGCAAGTTGATCAAAAAAATTTCCAAAACACTACAGAAAATCGAAGACGAGGACTTCGGCTACTGTGATTCTTGTGGTGTTGAAATTGGTATCCGTCGCCTGGAAGCGCGTCCTACCGCCGATTTATGCATTGACTGCAAAACTCTGGCGGAAATCCGCGAGAAACAGATGGCGGGATAATCCCACTGTAGGGCGGAAAAGCTGTTCCGCTTTACGTTTTTGCCGTAGCGTCATCTCCCGGCACCGAATGCGGGAGTGACGTGCAGGTATTGTTCACCCGTATGCCTGATACCCATCGTTATACCGGCCGTTTTGCCCCATCGCCTTCCGGCGATCTTCATTTTGGTTCTCTGATCGCTGCATTAGGCAGCTATCTACAGGCACGCGCCCATGGTGGCCGCTGGCTGGTGCGCATTGAAGACATCGATCCACCGCGCGAAGTCGCTGGCGCGGCAAGTCGCATTCTTTCACAGTTGGAACACTACGGTTTGCTGTGGGATGGCCCAGTGCTTTATCAGTCCCAACGGCAAGCGCGTTATCTGGAAGTGCTAGCCACACTGAAAGCGCGCCACCAGTGCTACTACTGCGATTGCACGCGCCAACGCATTCATTCACTGGGCGGGCAGTATGATGGCCATTGCCGTACGCGCCAATTGGGCCCCACCCACGCCGTGCTGCGTTTGCGTCAAGACAACCCGGTGTTGCACTTTCACGACAGGCTGCGCGGAGAGTTGTGTGCCGACCCGGCGCTGGCACAGGAAGATTTTATCATTCACCGCCGCGATGGATTATTCGCCTATAATCTTGCCGTTGTGGTGGATGACCACGATCAAGGGGTAACGGAAATCGTGCGCGGCGCAGATCTGATCGCCCCTACCGTCCGACAGATCGCGCTCTATCAACAGCTAGGCTATCCGGTGCCAGATTACATCCATTTACCGCTGGCGCTCAACACCCAGGGAAATAAGCTTTCCAAGCAGAACCACGCGCCAGCGCTGCCGGATGGCGATCCGCGTCCGGTGTTGTTAAGCGCGCTGCGCTTTCTTAATCAGCCAGTGCCGGATCATTTGCAAGGTATGGCGTTGCCGCTCCTTTTACAGTGGGCCGTTAGCCATTGGTCGCTCACGTCAATTCCGTTAATCGGGGTGGCTGAGACAACATCGGCATTCTCAAAGGTGGCGCGGTGAGCTATGATTAGCCGCTATTTTTTGTTGTACCGTTATTTTTTCATCACTATCGAGGTGTACCATCTTTACCCGAGTCGCTAATTTCTGTCGCAAGGTACTCAGCCGCGACAATGACGTGGCCACCACGGAGCCCGTTCGTCAGGCTATGACCGTGATTCCGCGCGACCAGCATAACCTTTCGCGCAGTGATATCAGCGAAAATGCGCTGAAGGTACTCTATCGCCTGAACAAATCGGGCTATGAAGCCTATCTGGTTGGCGGCGGCGTCAGAGATCTGCTGCTGGGGAAAAAGCCAAAAGATTTTGATATCACCACCAATGCGACGCCGGAGCAGGTACGTAAATTATTTCGCAATTGCCGCCTGGTTGGCCGCCGTTTCCGCCTTGCTCACGTGATGTTTGGCCCTGAAGTGATCGAAGTCGCGACTTTTCGCGGCCATCACGAGCAACATCAGGAGCAGCAGCTAAAAACCACTTCTCAGCAGGCACAGAGCGGCATGCTGTTACGCGATAATATTTTCGGCAGCATTGAAGAAGATGCTCAACGCCGCGATTTTTCCATTAACAGCCTCTATTACAGCGTCGCCGATTTCAGCGTGCGTGATTACACCGGCGGGTTAAACGATCTGCGTCAGGGAGTGATCCGGTTGATTGGCGATCCCGAAACCCGCTATCGGGAAGATCCGGTACGCATGCTGCGCGCCGTGCGTTTTGCCGCCAAACTGAACATGACCATCAGCCCGGAAACCGCCGAGCCGATTCCACGTCTGGCGACATTGCTGCATGATATCCCCGCCGCACGCCTGTTTGAGGAATCCCTAAAGCTGTTGCAAGCGGGCTACGGTTACCCGACGTACCGTTTGCTGTGCGAATACCAACTGTTTCAGCCACTGTTTCCGCTAATCAGTCGCCACTTTACGCCTAACGGCGATAGCCATCTGGAAAAAATGGTGGCGCTGGTGTTAAAGAACACCGACCAACGGTTGCAAAATGACATGCGCGTTAATCCAGCGTTTCTGTTTGCCGCCATGCTGTGGTACCCGTTGATCGAGCATGCACAGAAACTGGCACAGGAGAGCGGATTAACCTACTTCGACTCCTTCGCCCTTGCCATGAACGACATTCTGGACGAACAGTGCCGCTCTCTTGCCATTCCCAAACGCATCACCTCGTTAGTGCGTGATATCTGGCAGTTGCAGTTGCGCCTGTCACGGCGTCAGGGCAAACGCGCCTACAAGCTGATGGAGCATCCGAAATTCCGTGCTGCCTACGATTTGTTGAGCCTGCGCGCCGAAATAGAGCGTCAGCCAGAGCTGCAACGTCTCTCTCAATGGTGGGGAGAATTCCAGGTCGCCACGCTGCCGCGCCAGCAAGCCATGCTCAGCACGTTGGATGATGGCCCTACGCCACATCGCCATTCTCGACGCCGTAAGCCGAGTGCACCGCGCAGAGAAAGAACCTCGTGACACGCGTTTATCTGGCGCTGGGTAGCAACCTGGCGCATCCGCTACAGCAGGTTAACTCCGCGCTGGCGGCGCTGGATACCGTGCCGCACACCCGCGTGCTGTGCTGCTCACCGTTTTATCGCAGTCGTCCGTTGGGTCTGCAAGATCAGCCCGACTATCTCAATGCGGTGGTGGCATTGGACACCACACTCGCGCCGGAAATTCTGCTCGACCACACCCAAGCCATTGAACAGCAGCATGGCCGCGAGCGTAAAGCTCACCGTTGGGGGCCGCGCACGCTGGATCTGGATATTCTGCTGTATGGCAATGAAACCCTGCACACCGCGCGTTTAACCGTGCCTCACTACGACATGAAAAACCGGGAATTCATGCTGTATCCGCTGGCCGATATCGCCCCGGATTTGCACTTTCCTGACGGTGAAGCGCTGGCATTGCGCTTGTCCGCCGTGCCGCGCAACGGCATGACGCAGTGGGATGAGCAAAGCTGATATCACTCAAGTCGCATTTCCCCCCTTCAACGGCTATGCCTTAAGGCAGGCTTCCTTTAAGATGCTCTCATGACTTTTTCGATTCTGGGAGGCTGCTAATGAAACCGACAACCCTGACCTACCTACGCAAATGTAAGCAGGAGAAGCGTAAATTCGCGACCATTACCGCCTATGACGCCAGCTTTGCCCGCTTATTCTACGACAATGGCATTGGCGTGATGCTGGTGGGTGATTCACTGGGCATGACGTTACAAGGCCATGATTCCACGCTGCCAGTGACCGTCAGTGACATTGCCTATCACACCCGCTGTGTACGGCGCGGTGCGCCGCTGTGCCTGCTGCTTGCCGACCTGCCGTTTATGGCTTATACCACGCCAGAGCAAACGTTTACGAATGCGGCGGAAGTGATGCGCGCCGGTGCCAACATGGTAAAACTGGAAGGCGGCCAATGTCTTGCCCCCACAGTGAAGATGCTGACCGAGCGCGCGTTACCGGTGTGCGGCCATCTGGGATTGACGCCGCAATCGGTGAATATTTTCGGTGGCTACAAGGTGCAAGGTCGCGATGAGGCCGCGGCGGCGCAATTACTGGATGATGCGTTAGCGCTGGAGGCTGCGGGAGCCCAACTGTTGGTACTGGAATGCGTGCCGGTTCCGCTGGCGCAACGTGTCACCGAGGCATTGTCGATCCCGGTTATTGGCATTGGTGCAGGTAACGTCACCGATGGTCAAATTCTGGTGATGCACGATGCGTTCGGCATCACTGGCGAGAACACCCCCAAATTTGCTAAAAACTTTTTAGCACAAAGCGCCGACATCCCCGCCGCCGCGCGTCTTTATGTGCAGGAAATTGAGCAGGGACTTTACCCTGTCGAGGAACATTCGTTCCGTTAATCTAAACCCTTTACCACAGCAAGTATTGATAAAAATGATGAATACATACAAAGGAGCAAGACCGTGTTGATTCTTGAAACCCCTTTGCTATTACGCCGTGAGATTCGCCGCTGGCGTCAAGAGGGGAAACGCATTGCATTGGTGCCTACCATGGGCAATCTACATGACGGACACATGACGCTGGTAGACGAGGCGCGGGCACGCGCCGATATTGTTATCGTCTCCATTTTCGTCAACCCGATGCAGTTCGATAAACCCGACGATCTGCAACGTTATCCACGCACCTTGCAAGAGGATTGCGAAAAGTTAACCCGCCGTAACGTGGATCTGGTGTTTGCACCGTCACCAGAGACAGTCTATCCGCATGGACTGGGCCAGCAAACATTTGTCGAGGTCCCGGGGTTGTCTACCATGCTGGAAGGCGCCAGCCGTCCGGGCCATTTTCGCGGTGTGGCCACCATTGTCAGCAAGCTGTTTAACATGGTACAACCCGATATCGCCTGCTTTGGTGAAAAGGATTACCAGCAGTTAGCGCTGATTCGCCAAATGGTGCACGACATGGGCTACGACATTGATATCGTCGGTGTGCCGATTGTCCGTGCAGCGGACGGGCTGGCACTCAGCTCGCGCAACGGTTATCTTAACCCGGAAGAGCGCTAGTCTGCGCCCGCGCTAAAACGCATCATGGATCAGATGGTAGATAAACTCAGCAACGGCGATCGACAGCTTGAGGAAATAGTAACCAGCGCCGCAGAAGCGTTACGCGAAGCCGGGTTCACGCCCGATGAGCTCTACATTCGCGATGCGGATACGCTGCAAGAACTGACCGTGGCCAGCACGCGCGCAGTGGTATTGATGGCAGCCTGGCTGGGTAAGGCCCGCTTCATTGATAATCAGCAGGTCGTTCTGGTCGATTGACTGGCATGACAGACATTAACCGAGGTAACCGACAGTGATACGCACCATGCTACAAGGTAAGCTGCACCGGGTAAAAGTCACCCAGGCAGATCTCCACTATTAAGGTTCTTGCGCCATCTATCAGAATTTCATGGATGCAGCGGGCATTCTGGAATACGAAGCCATCGATATCTACAACGTGGATAACGGGGCGCGTTTCTCTACCTATGCCATTGCGACAGAAAGAGGATCACGCATTATTTCTGTCAATGAGGCGGCGGCACGCTGCGCCTGCTTCGGCGACAAACTGATCATCTGCTCCTATGTACAGATGTCAGACGAAGAAGCGCGCACGCATCACCCGAAAGTCGCCTATTTCTCCGGTGATAACGTGATGTCGCGCCAGGCGAAGGCGATTCCGGTTCAGGTCGCCTAAAAGCAACGGTGCCATAATGGCCCCGTTTTCTCTCAACTTAGCAGACCGCGCCCGCGTTCGATCAGCCACCACGCCAGCACGTAAAACACCAGAATAAACACCAGCAACACCGCCATGGTGAAAGCCAGCGGTACATCCTGAATGCCGAGAAAGCCGTAGCGGAAGCCGCTTATCATGTACACCACGGGATTGAGCTTGGACACCGCTTGCCAGAATGGCGGCAGCAGCGTCAGCGAATAAAACACGCCGCCAAGGTAGGTTAACGGCGTCAGCACAAACGTCGGGATAAGGCTGATGTCATCAAAGGTTTTGGCAAATACCGCATTCAGCAATCCGGCCAGCGAGAACAGTACCGCCGTCAGCAGTAACGTAGCCACCACCACCCACCAGGCATGCACATACAACGGGACAAAAAACAGCGACACCGCCGTGACCAACACACCGACACACACGCCGCGGGCTACCCCGCCCCCCATGTAACCGGCAATAATGATGTGTGTCGGAACCGGCGCTACCAGCAGTTCTTCAATATTGCGCTGAAATTTGGCGCTGAAGAAAGACGCTGCGACGTTGGCATAAGCGTTGGTGATCACCGACATCATGATGAGCCCAGGCACGATAAACTGCATGTAGTCGAAACCGTGCATTTCACCGATACGGGAGCCAATCAGGCTACCGAAGATAATGAAATAGAGCGTCATGGTGATCACTGGCGGCACCAGCGTTTGTATCCAGATGCGGCTGAAGCGGTTGATCTCTTTGGTCCAGATACTTTTCAGGGCGACCCAATATAACTGCGTCATGCTTTTTTCGCCTCCCCTCTGGCCTTCACATGCTTCATCTTTTCACCGTTAAGCATGGAGACGAACAGCTCTTCCAGACGGTTCGCCTTGTTACGCATACTCAATATTTGAATCCCTTGCGTGCTTAATTGGCTGAAAACGCCATTGAGTCCCTGCTCACGCATCACGTCCACTTCCAGCGTTGAAGTATCTGTCAGACGGTGGGTATACCCCTCCAGCTTGGGCAGCGGGCTTTTCGGCGCGAGATCGAGAATAAAGGTTTCCGATTGCACGTTGGCGAGTAATGCCTTCATCGAGGTGTTTTCCACCAATTCACCATGCTGAATAATGCCGATATTGCTGCACAGCATTTCTGCTTCTTCCAGGTAGTGCGTGGTGAGAATGATGGTGGTGCCCTGCGCGTTCAGCGCCTTGAGAAACCCCCACATGGAACGACGCAGTTCGATATCCACCCCGGCGGTTGGCTCATCGAGGATCAACAGTTTGGGTTCATGCATCAGGGCGCGCGCAATCATCAAACGGCGCTTCATCCCACCGGAAAGCATGTGTGCCTTTTCCTGGCGCTTTTCCCACAGATCGAGCTGCTTGAGGTATTTCTCCGCCCGTTGCAGGGCATCCTGGCGCGACACGCCATAGTACCCCGCCTGATGGGTAACGATTTGCAGCACCGTTTCAAACGGGTTGAAGTTAAACTCTTGAGGCACCAGCCCGAGTTGGCGCTTGGCGTTAACGATGTCGCGCTCCAAATCGTAGCCGAAAACGCGCACCTTACCGGAAGATTTGTTTACCAGTGAGCTGATGATACCAATCGTGGTCGATTTCCCTGCGCCGTTCGGTCCCAGCAGCGCATAAAAATCCCCAGCCTCCACGCGCAGATCGATACCGCGCACGGCCTTGACGCCCCCTGGGTACGTTTTGGTCAGTTTCTCCAGTTCCAGTGCATATGTCATAACAAGTTAACTAGCCCTATTATCAATGAGTGACTCAGTTTCGATTTTAAAACATTCACGCTTGCCTTATATTACCTTCCACTGCCCTTTTTCTGTCACAGGCCATTTACTTTCATGAAAGATATTGAAACGCTCATCGCCAACAACCAGCGTTGGTCCAACACCATGGTTGAAGAAGATCCGGGTTATTTTGAACGTCTGGCGTTGGCACAAAAGCCCCGTTTTTTGTGGATTGGCTGCTCTGACAGTCGCGTACCCGCTGAAAGCCTGACCAGCCTTGCGCCCGGCGAACTGTTCGTTCACCGCAATGTGGCAAACCTGGTTATCCATACCGATTTAAACTGCCTTTCCGTGGTGCAGTATGCCGTTGAAGTGCTCGAAGTCGAACACATCATCATTTGTGGGCATTACGGTTGCGGCGGCGTGCAGGCGGCGGTAGAAAACCCTGAATTGGGGCTTATCAACAACTGGCTGCTGCACATCCGTGATTTGTGGTACAAGCATAGCTCGCTGTTGGGAGAATTGCCGCCCGAAGAACGCTTTAACAAACTGTGTGAAATCAATGTTATAGAACAAGTGTACAACCTGGGCCACTCCACCATCATGCAATCCGCCTGGAAACGCGGCCAAAAGGTCACGATTCACGGTTGGGTGTATGGCATCAAGGACGGTTTGTTAAGCGATCTGGAAGTTACCGCGACTAGCCGCGAAACGCTGGAACAGCGCTATCGCCGTGCCATATCTTCCCTGATCTGATTTTACAGGGGCACCTTATGTGCCCCTTATCTGGCGCGACCACTTATTCCTGCGGAATCACCTTGCCAATATAAGGTAAATGCCGATAGTGCTGTGCGTAGTCGATGCCGTATCCCACCACAAATTCGTCAGGAATAGAAAAACCGACCCACTGAACTTTCACGTCCACTTCCCGACGCTCCGGCTTATCCAGCAGCGTACAGATCGCCAGCGACGCAGGCTCACGCAGACGCAGAATTTCGCGTACTTTGCTCAGAGTGTTGCCGGAATCGATGATGTCTTCCACGATCAGCACGTGTTTACCACGGATGTCTTCATCCAGATCTTTGAGGATCTTGACGTCTCGCGTAGAGCTGGTACTGCTGCCGTAGCTGGATGCCGTCATAAAGTCCACTTCGTGGGAGACATTGATAGCACGGCATAAATCTGCCATGAAAATAAACGAACCGCGCAGCAGCCCGATTAACACCAGATCGCTGTCACTGCCACGATAGTGCTGGCTGATTTCCTGACCTAATGCGCTCACGCGCGCGCGAACGTCCGCTTCGTCAATCATGACGTCCACAGTATGTTTCATCATACACATCACTCGTTTTGAAAAAGGGCGACACTACAGCGCTACGCAGCTTATTCGCAGCCTGTTCACGGTCTCTTTGAGGCGCGCAGTATAACACCACAGCACAGGGTTCTCAATGACACAGGAAAAGGCTTATGCGCCTCGCATTGCCAGACGATCACAAAATGACAGGAGTGTAAGTGAAGCGTTATCGCAGCATAAAACTGGGTAAAACGCATTGCGCCCCCCTGCCAGAGCGGCTTTGATAAGGCCTGAATTCAGCCAGCGAGAAAGGTCTTTTATGAACATGACGCACCCGCACCCTACTCTTTTGCTTGCCCTGCTGTTAGGGCTCTCTTGGATAGCGCAGGCCGCACCAGACACACCACGACCACTGCCTATCAGTGCCCCTCCCTTTGCCAAAGACGAGCTCCCTCCTCCGCCGCCTGTACCACCGCTTTACGAGGCGTCGATGCAAACCCACCAGCCCGCAGAAGCGCTTGGTAAGCTGATTGCCAATGCCCCGCAGGCGGAGAACAAAAACTATGAAGTGAGAGTGATGATTCGCGAGCTGCCATCGGCGGAGGTGAGCAAAGCCGACAAATAGCCGCTCAAGACGCGTTCTCTTCAGCGACGGGTTCAAGCGGCAACGCGGGAAACAAAATGGGCTGATCGGGTCGGATACTGATCCTGACCTGCTGCCCCGGCTCAAACCAGTTACTGGTTTGTACCGTCAGAACGCGTTCCGCCAGCCGAACCCGGTACACGTTTGAGGTTCCCAGAAACACGCGATCTTCAATCAGCGCTGCGCCATCTGGATCGAGCGCCAGCGCAATTTCTTGCGGCCGCACCAGCCAATCGCACTGGCTGCCAATCGGGAAACCAAGCGGATAGTTGGCATGAAAATCCCCCATTGGGCTTTGCCACTGATGTTCGCTCAGTACGGTAATCGGCAGATAGTTGGTGTTGCCCAGAAAATCAGCCACCGCGCGCTGAACGGGTCGATAATAGAGTTCGTAAGGATTGCCTTGCTGTATCACCTTGCCTTCATGCAATAACACCACATGATCTGACAAAGCAAACGCATCTTCGCGACTGAGCGTCGCCAGAATGGCAGCAATCTGACGCTGTTTGAGCAAATCGCGAATTTCCGCAATCAGCCGATCGCGCTGCTGGCTATCCATGGCGGGGAACGGCGCATCCAGCAGCAACAGGTGCGGCTTACACAATAACGCACGCCCCAACGCCACGCGCAGCTGCTGCTCGGCAGAGAGATCTCGAGGATAGCGCGCCGCGCACTCGGTCAATCCCAATAGCGTCAGCATCTCCTGCACCGCATCTTTATGTTCCTGCGTCATGGGCACCGGGCAGGCAAAAGCCAGATTCTCCTGCCCGGTCAAATGCGGGAACAGGGCGTAGTCTTGAAACACCAACCCAACAGGACGCTGATGCGCGGGAACAGATATCATCGGGGTGCTCATGCGCTCACCGACAAGCGCTATCTCCCCTTTTGCCACCGGCAACAAGCCTGCGATCGCTTGCAACAGCGTGGTCTTGCCGCTGTCGTGCGGACCCAATACGCAAATCAGTTCCTGCTCGCGCACTGAAAAGGTTACCGCGTCCAGCACGGGCTGCTGCCTGAGATGACAAGATACACTTTGCACCGCCAAAACCGTGGTGGGCGTCATCGATTATTTCCCTTTCAAAGCCATTGAAACCACAACATCGGCACACCGCCAATCAGCACTAAACACAGCGCTGGCAGTGCCCCCCACTGCAACAGGTTATCGGCAGCAAGACGAAAAACATACGTCGGCAACGTTTCCCACCCGAACGTGCGGAATAAAAATGCGGCATTTAACTCTTTCATGCCTTCGAAAAACAGAATCACCACGCCCATCATCACCTGTGGTTTCAGTAACGGAAAATAGACGCGCGCTCCGCGTTGCCACAGCGTGAGCCCAGCCATCGCGCTGGCCTGATCGAGAATGTTCGCCATACGTATGCTGAGCGGCTCCAACACAAAACGGCTGAATTTGGCGCAGTAAACCAGCACCATGATCAACCAGACGCTGGAAAACAGCGGGGGTACAAACGGTATCTCCGCCAGCATAGCCAGAGAACCAAGCCCGTTATCCAGTGCAATCAGAGGAATGGCAATGCCCGTCGCCAGCGCAGCCGCCGGAAATACATAGCCCCACTGCGCCAGAGCGAAAGAAACGCGTCCGGCACGTAACCCCGCCAGACGAATAAACAGCAGAAAAGGAATCATCATCGCGCACAGAATAACGGCAGCCAGCGATGCCATGGTCAGACTATTCAACAACGCGTCAAGCAGTGTTGCGCTCCAGCCGTCGCGGATATTCGCTAATTGCCAATACAGCAAGCGACCGAGCGGCAAACCGAAAGCCAACAGCGCCAGCCTCCAGCATACCAGCGTGACCAATCGCGCCATACCGGCCGTCAGCACCGGTTTGACGATGCTATCTGCGATCCCCGGAAAGGTATTTTGCCGTTGCTGGCGGGCAAAACGCAGGCCAAGCCAGGTAAGCAGCACAACAAAAGGCAACAGAGAGAGCGTCCAATGGGCGACAGCCTGAGTATCACCTTGCAACACGCCAGCATCGATCAAACGCGTTGTCAGCGTAGGCAGTGCCAGCAAGCGCGCGGTACCATAATCATTCAAGGCCTCGACGGCCACCAGCATGGCACCCATTCCGATAACCGGGCGCACCAGCGGGAAAGACAAACGCCAGAATACCTGGCGCGGCGTCAGTTTGAGTAGCTGCGCGGCCTGTAACCAATGCGGAGGTTGGGATTCCAGCGCATGACGCACCGGCAGATAAACATAAGGGTAAAAGGCCAGCGCCAGCACGACGCAAGCGCCCAACAGCGTTCGGTTGTGCGCACTTTCCTCACTGAACACAGGAAAATCCAATAGATCCCACAGTACGCCATGTTGTCCCAGCATATCGGCATAAAAATCAGCCATCAAAAAGGCGGGCATGGCCAGCGGCAAGCACAAGGTCCAGGCAACACCGCGTTTGCCGGGAAAACGGTAATAGGCCATGACCCAAGCAGCAGGCAGCCCGATCAGCAGGCTCAGCGCCACCGCACCACAGACCAGAATCGTCGTATGCAGCAGATAAAGCGGCATCCCCTGCTGCCACAGTGCTAGCATGCCGCCAGCATCGTGCCAAAATGCCAGCGCAAAGACGATCCCCACGGGAAGCAAAAATGCTCCGTTAATCACCCAATAACTGATACGCCAGAGACCCGATATCATCACACCAGCAACGGCAAATCCTATTGACCATCATCTATTAATAACAGAGGCTGAGTACGGCGTCATGTTATCAACACGGAATAAATGGGGCTTAATCCGGCCATTGGTCTCAACCGTACAGATTGGCACATCAGGGAATAACGAGTTTTACTAACGTTAACACGTAAAATAAACCTTGAACCCACTTACCCCATCTGTGATAACGTCATTTTACGATTGTTTATACAGGTTTAATCATGAAACGCTCTGCGCTGGCACTGCTGCTTATGAATCTGATGGGATTTTCGTCAGCCAGTAACGCACTGAATGAATTTGAGGCGGAAGATCTCGCTGACTTGACGGCCATTTTCGTCTATCTGAAAAACAACTGTGGCTATCAAGACATTCCCAACGATCATATTCGACGCGTGCTGATCGCTTTTGCGCAGCAAAACCGTTGGAATCTCAACAATTACAGCGACTTTGATATGACCAGCCTGGGTGAGGATAGCTACCGCGATCTGAGTAACATCCCCATCTCGACGCCCAAAAAGTGTCAATCGCTTGCGCAAAACTCGCTCGGTCTGCTCGCGTACGCGAAATAGTACTGGCGTAGGCGAAATAGTGCTCGCGTAACGTTTCCCGCATTGCCTGAAATTTCGCCGTGCAAGCCATCAGCGAGTTAGCTGTGATGGCGCGCTCATTTTCACGGCGGTTATCGCAGAGGAAGCCCTGACATGTCCCGAAAAGAGATGTGGCATGAAACGTTACATGCCAGCTTCGGCCAATATTTTTCCATTGACCAGGTGCTGTTTCATGAAAAAACTGCCCATCAGGATCTGATTATCTTCGAAAATGCGGCGCTGGGGCGCGTGATGGCACTGGATGGCGTGGTGCAAACCACCGAACACGACGAGTTTATATACCACGAAATGCTAACCCATGTTCCTCTGTTGGCACATGGCGCTGCCAAGCGTGTGCTGATTGTCGGCGGCGGCGATGGCGGTATCCTGCGCGAAGTGTGTCGCCATCCGGAAGTAGAACACATCACCATGGTGGAGATTGATGCGGGTGTGGTCAGTTTCTGTCGCCAGTACCTTCCCAACCACAGTGCCGGAGCTTATGACGATCCGCGTTTAACGCTGGTGATCGCCGATGGCGTTGATTTTGTCAGCCAAAACCGCGATAGGTTTGATGTGATCATTTCTGATTGCACCGATCCCATCGGCCCCGGAGAAAGCCTTTTCAGCTCAGCGTCTTATGATGGTTGTGCGCGCAGCCTGAATCCTGGCGGCCTGTTTGTCGCACAAAATGGCGTCTGTTTCCTGCAACAGGATGAAGCCATCAACAGCCACCGCTTACTCAACCGCTCTTTTTCGGATATCACCTTCTATCAGGAGGCGATCCCCACCTATTACGGTGGCATCATGACCTTTGCCTGGGCCAGCAACGATCCGACATTGCGCCCTGGTAGCACAGGACACGCTTGCGGCACGTTATCAGGCATCAGGCATCAGCTGCCGTTATTACAATCCGGCTGTCCACACCGGTAGCTTTGCGCTGCCACAATATCTACTGAATGCATTAGCATGACGCTTACAGCCATAAGGGGGTGACGAAAATTGCACAAGCTGAAACTGCACGGCTTTAACAACCTGACCAAAAGCCTGAGTTTTTGTATCTACGATATCTGCTATGCCAAAACCGCTGACGATCGCGACGGCTATATCGCCTATATTGACGAACAATACAACGCCAATCGTTTGACAGAGATCCTGACGGAAACCTGTACGATCACTGGAGCCAATATTTTGAACATCGCACGACAGGACTACGATCCTCAGGGCGCCAGCGTGACCATTCTGGTCAGCGAAGAGCTGATGGATCCGCGCGATGTCGATAACTCCGAACATCCCGGACCGCTGCCCCATTCCGTGGTTGCGCATCTGGACAAGAGCCATATTTGTGTACATACCTACCCGGAAAGCCATCCCGAGGGTGGCCTGTGCACCCTTCGCGCCGATATTGAAGTGTCAACCTGCGGCGTGATTTCCCCGCTAAAAGCGCTGAATTACCTGATTCACCAGTTGGAATCCGATATTGTTACCATTGACTATCGCGTGCGCGGTTTCACGCTTGATATCAACGGGGTGAAACATTTCATCGACCATCAAATCAATTCCATTCAGAACTTTATGTCGGAAGATATGAAGTCGCTGTATCACCTGATGGACGTGAATGTGTATCAGGAGAATATGTTTCACACCAAAATGCAGCTCAAGGATTTCGATCTGCGGCACTATCTGTTCAACGCCGCGCCGGAAAATCTGGAAGCGGTGGAACGCAAAAGGATCACCGATCTGCTCTATCATGAAATGCGAGAGATCTACTACGGTAGGAATCTTCCGGTTTTGTAGATGACGCAGCAGCGGGCCCACAGTGGTCCGTTTTTTTATTCTCAACCACGCCCCCGTTTCCCCTTGGTAGCACTGTCCTCTTCCGCCATTCCGATCTCATCCTCAACGAACCCACACTAAGCACCATATATTGTATGGTTGAAATTAAAAACATCTACATCTAGTATTTAAACACGCCAAGGTTATCGATGAGGCGCGTTTCGCAGAAAGGCGGCAGCGGAAGGGTGTCACAAGGCCGCTTTACCATACTGACTTTAACCCAAAAAATAAATACGAATCATGCGCATTACTATTTTTACTAAACCGCACTGTGTTCAGTGCAATGCGACGTGCCGTGCTTTGGATAAACAAGGTATCGCTTATCAGCTTATCGACCTGACAGAAGATGAGCAGGCATTACAGCGGGTAAGGGCATTGGGCTATCAACAGGTACCGGTCGTTATGACAGAGGACGACCACTGGAGCGGTTTTCGCCCGGATAAACTCGGCGCATTGCGCTCAGCGCAGTTGCAATAAGGGGGCGCAATGAATCCACTTGTCTATTTTTCCAGCCAATCGGAAAACACGCATCGGTTTATCGTTCGTGTGGGTCTACCCGCTCTGCGCATTCCGATAGCAGAAGACCAGCCGGTACTCAACGTGGCACAACTGTTCATTCTGGTTGTGCCCAGCTACGGCGGAGGAAGCAGCAAAGGTGCCGTGCCGCACCAGGTCATTCGCTTCCTCAACGACGCCAACAACCGGGCCGGTCTGCGCGGCGTGATTGCGGCAGGCAATATGAACTTCGGCACCGCGTATTGTCTGGCTGGCGACATTATCGCGCAGAAATGCCAAGTGCCGTACCTGTATCGTTTTGAACTGCTCGGCACACCGGAAGATGTCATCAATGTGCGCAAAGGAGTAACCCAATTTTGGCAACAACATCCGTAATCAATACACCCACGCAGGGAAAAAGCGACAACACGCTCGATTACCATGCGCTTAATGCCATGCTGAATCTCTATGACGCTGACGGGCACATTCAGTTTGAAAAAGACCGGCTGGCGGCACGACGCTATTTCCTTCAGCACGTCAACCAGAATACGGTGTTCTTCCACAATTTGGAGGAGAAACTGCGCTATCTGGTAGAAGAAGGCTACTATGAAGCAGAGGTATTGGAACAGTATCAATTCAGCTTTATCAAGAGCCTGTATCAGCAGGCCTATGCGCACAAATTCCGTTTCCAAACCTTCCTTGGCGCGTTCAAATATTACACCAGCTATACGCTGAAAACCTTTGATGGCAAACGCTATCTGGAACGCTATGAGGACCGGGTCTGTCTGGTTGCTTTGACGTTGGCCAAGGGCAATACTCAACTTGCCAGCGCATTGGTCGATGAGATCATCAGCGGTCGCTTTCAACCCGCGACGCCTACCTTTCTCAACTGCTGTAAAAAACAGCGTGGTGAGTTGGTCTCCTGTTTTCTGTTGCGTATTGAAGACAACATGGAATCTATCGGGCGCGCCATCAATTCCGCGTTACAACTCTCTAAGCGTGGCGGTGGCGTTGCCTTTACCTTGACCAACATCCGCGAAACCGGTGCACCGATCAAACGTATTGAAAACCAGTCTTCCGGTATCATCCCCATCATGAAGATGCTGGAGGATGCTTTTTCCTATGCCAATCAGTTGGGTGCACGGCAAGGTGCAGGTGCAGTCTATCTCAATGCGCACCATCCCGACATTTTGCGTTTTCTCGATACCAAGCGTGAAAACGCCGATGAGAAAATCCGGATTAAAACACTCTCTCTTGGCATCGTGATCCCGGATATCACCTTTCAATTGGCGAAAACCAATCAGGTGATGTACCTGTTCTCTCCCTACGATGTGGAACAGGTGTATGGCTTGCCCTTCTCGGAAATCAGCGTGAGCGAGAAGTACCATGAGATGGTAAACGATAAACGCATCTGCAAATCGCAGATCAAGGCGCGCGAATTCTTCCAGATTCTGGCCGAAATACAGTTTGAATCTGGCTACCCCTACATGATGTTTGAAGATACGGTGAATCGCGCCAACCCGATTCATGGCCGAATCACCATGAGTAACCTGTGCTCGGAGATCCTTCAGATCAACGAAGCCAGCCTTTACGATGACTACTTAGGCTATCGCCACATCGGCAAGGATATCTCGTGTAATCTAGGGTCGTTGAACATCGCTAAAACCATGGATTCACCTGATTTCGGCAATACGGTTGAAACCGCAATTCGCGCATTGACGGCGGTCTCTGACATGAGCCACATCGCTTCTGTGCCCTCCATCGCCAAAGGTAATGATGACTCCCATGCCATTGGCCTCGGACAAATGAACCTGCATGGTTATCTGGCTCGGGAACGGATTTTTTATGGCTCGCCGGAAGGCATCGATTTTACCAACATCTACTTCTACACCGTGGCATATCATGCACTGTGCGCCTCGAACCAACTGGCGATTGAGCGTGGGCGCACCTTTGCAGGGTTTGCACAATCGACCTATGCGTCCGGCGACTATTTTGGCAAATACATCGAACGCACCTGGCAGCCGGAAACGGAACGCGTGCGTGAACTGTTCGAGGCGGCGCAGATTGTTATTCCTTCACAGCAAGCATGGACCGAGTTACGCGATTCCGTGATGGCGCACGGGCTGTATAACCAAAACTTACAAGCGGTGCCACCTACCGGATCGATCTCTTACATCAACCATGCAACCTCCAGCATTCACCCCATCGTGTCACGTATCGAGATCCGCAAAGAAGGCAAGATTGGTCGCGTTTACTACCCTGCCCCCTACATGACTAACGACAATCTGGATTACTACCAGGATGCTTACGAGATCGGTCCGGAAAAAATCATCGACACCTACGCCGCCGCCACCCAGCACGTCGATCAAGGGCTGTCGTTAACCCTGTTTTTCCGCGATACCGCCACCACTCGGGATATCAATAAGGCACAGATTTATGCCTGGAAAAAAGGCATTAAGACCATTTATTACGTGCGCATACGCCAGATGGCGCTGGAAGGCACCGAAGTGCAAGGCTGTGTCTCCTGTGCGCTCTGATAGGTTTCTCGAAGGAATTTAACGATGACTCTGCTCACACGTGTAAAAGCGATCAACTGGAACAAAATCGAAGACGACAAGGATTTGGAAGTGTGGAATCGTCTGACCAGTAACTTCTGGCTGCCGGAGAAAGTGCCGCTGTCGAACGACATTCCCTCCTGGGGCACGTTAACCCCCCAGGAGCGCCAGTTAACCATCCGCGTTTTTACTGGCCTTACGCTGCTGGACACCATACAAAACACCGTGGGTGCCCCTACCTTGATGCCCGACGCTGTCACCCCGCATGAGGAAGCCGTGCTGTCAAATATCAGCTTTATGGAAGCAGTACACGCCCGCTCATACAGTTCGATTTTTTCGACGCTCTGTCTCACCAGCGAAGTGGATGATGCCTATCACTGGAGTGAAGAAAACGCCACGTTGCAAAAAAAAGCCACACTGATTCTTGAACAATACCGCAGCAGCGATCCCCTGATGAAAAAGATCGCCAGCGTATTTCTCGAATCGTTTCTGTTCTATTCCGGCTTTTATCTGCCGATGTACTGGTCTAGCCGAGCCAAGCTGACCAACACCGCCGATCTGATCCGCCTGATTATCCGTGATGAAGCCGTGCACGGGTATTATATTGGCTATAAATTCCATCAGGGTCTCGCCAACGTTGACGCTGTGCGGCAACAGCAGATAAAGGACTACGCCTTCGATTTAATGCAGGATCTCTATGACAATGAAATCCTCTACACCGAGGCACTGTACGACGGTGTGGGCTGGACGGAGGATGTGAAAAAGTTTCTGCATTACAACGCCAATAAAGCATTGATGAACCTTGGTTATGAAGCGCTGTTCCCTGCCAACATGACCGATGTCAATCCGGCAATCCTTTCCGCATTGTCACCCAACGCGGATGAAAATCACGATTTCTTCTCCGGTTCAGGCTCTTCATACGTCATCGGTAAGGCGGTTAATACCGAAGATGATGACTGGGATTTCTAAGCGACAGAACACGGCCCGGGAGCGACGCTCCCCGGGCCCCGATCCCTTCAGACGACACAACAGACTTAGCGCAGAAAAAAATAGCCGTGGGGAATAGAGGGCGTAGCCGTTAGTTTACACGGTACAGGCGCTCTGCCCCGGTTGCGGTTACTGCTTATTGAAAAATTGTTCAAAGAAAAAATCCCCAGATGCGTTATCCACCATAGCAAATAAAGAGAGTATTCACTGCGAATATCCATCTTTCGCTTTAAACGACTAATAACGGAGTAGGCTATATCCTTAAGCCTAGCAGGCATATGACCATGTGTTATTTCCTCCCAATACCGTAACAGTTGTCGCTCGTGTAAATTAAACCTGACATAGGAGAATTTCTCTTTGTCTAAACCCCCTAGCCAAGAATGGCTTAGCATAAATAAATCACGATTGGCGATATCTGAAGACACCACGATACAATAAGGACTCAGCACCAAATGTCGCTTCAAGCGTCGTAGTTTGATCATATCGGAAAAAAATACGATAAACGATGATATCGCTGTTATTGGCGAGCAATAATCGGTTGGTCCTCTCCATCTCATGAAAGGTTTGATTACCAATGACCAGCACATTACGGTATTCTCCCCTACGCGTTAGCTTTTTCTCATTGTAGTGATCGAATACATCCACATCAGGATTGCTATCGAATTTTTTATAAAAAAGATCGCTCAACCCTATATAACGATAATAGAGTGTATCCGCAATGACTATTGTTCTCATACTCATCCCAAACACGGACGCAGCCTATCGATTAAAAACCACTTTTATCGATAAAGTTTAATTTCTCTTTTTTAGCTATTTTTGCCAGTATATTCACCAGATCTAGGTAATTACTCACAACAAAAGCGTTATTGTCTCCAATACAGAGTTTCCGCCAAAATTTAACATTATCACCATCAACCCCATCCTTAGCCAATGAAATAAAAAAGATATCTACCTCCACTGTCTTATGGATTTTATTATATGATAACAAACACTCTTTTATTATTTTGCAAATATTGTGTTTCTCATGAAGCGCTGTGGTCAACTCTTTCGGCTTACCGCTATCCTCCCCATCACTAATGACTTTTTTAGGATTATTACCCTTCGCGATAATAGGTAGCGATCGCAACAAACCACTGCTACTATCAGTGCTTCCTCCAAGAAGGTCCCTTTTCTTAAAGTGAGAGATAATGTCAGCATTAGAGGTTAATTCAATTAAATAAGAGTACGGAGACTCACTGTCTCGCGACAACCCAGCAAAATCAGTTATCGTCTTTACTTGAGATTCATTTATTGACTTTCCCACCCTCGCACAGAACCAATACACATGTGATAAAACATACTATCTTCTTCATAATAAGGGAAGTAGGTATAGGTAGTAACTGATTTATCAGAAAACAAATAGTCATCCTTCAAAGTTTCATCGAAATCAATAGTTTTAACATTTACAACATTTACATAATCTTTTGCTAATGTGGATAATTTCTTAGCCTTATTATAATGAAGAGTAAATTTTTCAGGATGCGCCCGCAAATTAGCATGAGGATCAGCATCACAGCTGTAAGAACCATTTTCCTTAGAAATTTCAGCGCACCATTTTTCATTAACTATTTGATCCATGGTAAGCCCCAAAACAGGCGAGACGATTGATCTATAATAAGAGGTAATTACATTATCCTGCTGGTCGAAACTCTTATTTTTCTCATTGAAATTTTTATTATACCAAAAGTTAAAATCAATCTTTTTATTGCTAACACCCGCATACTCTTTTTTAAGCTTACCGACAAAAGAACGCCAGTTTCTTTTCCACCAAAAAGGTCTTTTTTATTCAATTTAACAGGAACACCAAAACCAATATTAAAAGGAACAATACCAATGGTGTTTTTCTCATCACCATTAAGAATGGTTTGAGAAAAATCCACTACCGCTTTTTTTAAAATATCATATTTTACACCACCTTTAACATCAGGTTTCACCCCATTAATATCCTCGCCCATTGAGCCAGAAACGTCTACAACAAAAACGAAATCTGTAGGGAAACTTTTCTGCTCCATCGATTTTCTTACCGTACCAGCAGACTTGTCAGCACGAATATGAATATCATCGCTAAATCCAACCTCATTATATTTTTTGAAGATAGGATGTAATGTCGCAATCCCTGATGCATTATAATCAATTGAGGTTAATTTTTTTGAATTATCACGATTTAGACTGACAATAACGTCCAGATCGCTATCAGTAAACGTCACGTTGGGCAGATAATAATTCAGATAGTGGCTCAGAACCTTTTCATTGGTCTCTTTGTTTCCATGCTTAACAGCACATTCTTTATCCGCAACGTAATCACAGCGATCGTTTATCGCAATGGCTAATACCCCCTGATTCATCGCATCTGCCAATCGGGCACGGTTTGACTGGAAATGCGCCCCATCAAGTGCAAAAGAAAAAAAACATCAATAACATTGGAAACATAATAGCAAACGGCAATGTCATTGCCCCAGACTCTCTGCGGAATACCAACAGAAAGAAATCAATAGCGTATTTTATCTTCATGACGCTCCCTGAAATAATCATCGAACTCCAAAAACTCACCGAGGGATTACCGCGTTACTCAGAGAGATATTTCCTACAGATAGTCCAATAGCACCTAATATTTTCAGTAACAAACTATACTGACCTTGAGTACAGAGAGTGACTTGATAAACAGGTAGCCAATACTCAGTTCGCGTCGACCCAGTATCAGCATGAGAAAAAGGGGAAAGAGGAATACGTTTAGTGAAATCCTTTGCAAACTCTGAATTTGGGCAATTGCCATCGGTTACATGAACCACAGTAAAGGATATGGGCTTACCTTTTATCTTTTTTTCTGACTTTATATCTTCATCAAAATAGATAGCATCCAAATAGAGATTATACTTTTCTCCAATGTGAGATTCAGCCAAGAGCATCTTTGCAAGTAAATCTAACTGATTGACATCATCCTGTGTCAAGATCTCTTTTCCATGATAAAGTACAGTGCGTTCACGCAGCACTGTGGCAAGAGAATGATTGACACGTTCCATATAGCCTTTGTTTAAAAAATATCGACCGTAATCAACTAATAAAAAACAGAGTAGTACGACAGAAAAAAGTAGAAAAAAAACTCAATCGCTACGCTTCTTTTCTCACTTTTTATCTCAGACAGCAATTTTCCATTTCTGCAAAGCGAAGACATATTACAATTCTGCTCGCTGAAATTCCTGAACAAAAGCAACCTTTCTCTTCCATCGCTGTTCAACCATCACTGTCGGAAATAGAAAGAAGAGAGGCTGGTAATGAATATTCACGTGATACAATGCCAACGGTTTTCCAACTGCATGAGTCGATGAGCAATGTTTGCCATTCTCAATTAACGCAGCAATATCATCACAATATTGTGCAGACGCACTTATCTTATTTTCTTTGGTAAATAATGGCCATACACCTAAACCCTTATTTAAGGCTTTCGTAAAATAAGCGTTATAATCGCTGTCAGGCTGACGAAGCGATGTACGATAGCTGGATTCAGCCAGAATCAAATCCAAGGCAGATAAAATATAAACCACCCGGCACAGCTCTGCGAGAAAAAGAAATGCCATAATAAAAGGGATAAAGATCAAAGAAAACTCAAGCGCGGCACTTCCAGTGCTCGAACGATACCATAAAAGCACATTTTTTCTCTTGTTGTTCAATTTTTTATTCCTTTTACTTACACTGCTCACTACAACCAATAGCCAGAGTAAATAGCAACACCATAGGGTACTGTGATGACATTCTGTTTTGAGAACAGTCGATAATATAAACACGTAAACAGCGAGAGTGAGATCCCTGCCATTCCCGTCAAAAATAGAAAATTACCCATCTCTGTCGTTGAAAGCCCCGTTGATAATGCACATACCAGTTTAACATCGCCTGCACCGATTACGCCGACTATAGATAAAACAAAACCAAGACAAAACAATAGCAACAGCAATGTTAAAGAGAGATCTTCAGGATGATGAAAGGCTAATAAAAGTGAGAGAGAAAAAATGAGCAATGTCGTCGCATTGGTAATTTTACGACAACGAATATCCGTATAACAGACGAACGTCAATATTATAATAATAGCCATTGCCAGTATCCCTTCTACTTTCACTTTACATCATTACTTAAAAATGCCAGAAGCGCTTATAATCCACTGAATGGTATGGTGTAATGAATCAACAGACGATTTGGTAATCAACCTAATACAATAAAAACCCGTTTGATGATACAACTCAGAGAATATCCCCGATAAAAATTAGCCGTGATAGAAATCAAACACTAATCTCTCCGGTGCTGATTTCTCAGCCTCAAGGTGAAATACCTTCAACTTATCCATTTTTTTCTTTAATAAGAACTTCACCAAAATGGTATTTTTATCTTTATGTGCAATTGAAATTGACCTTACATTACCGTCTGCCATCAAGTTGTTTCCTATGCACAATATGTCATCACTCGCCGTCACGCCTTGTAATTCATAGACTATCTGGTTCAGCGCTCTATCACCGAGCTCTTTAACTGCTATTCTTTCCCGTGACTCCATTGCCATGCGGAAATATTTTTCATGTTGTCCCGCCCGCACCGCAATAATCTCGTTATTATGTTCTTTCGATAACGGTAATGCGGGCGTAGCATCTTCGTCATCCTGGCCTTTTTTTATCGATACATCTTGCTTAGCCAACAATTCGCGTTGCTGTAACTGGCGTTGAGAGCGGGGCTTGATTTTTGATAACGATTCAAGCAAGCCATCACTGATATCAACGTTCTTTGCTCGATGCAATACCGCTTCAGCTCCCTCAAAATCTCGCATTTTCACTAGTAGAAACACTAAATTATGTAATAGATTTTCACCCGTATACCCTCGTGCATACAAGGGTGCCAGATAACCCCTTGCGGTAGGATAATCCTCTTGCATAATGGTCAACATCGCGAGGTTATTAATGACTTTATCTTCATCAACAAAATGCGTTCGGGCTTTATCGAACGATACTTTGGCGGCAAGATAATTGCCCTGCTGCGCCAGTAACACGCCTTGTATGTTTAACACTTCCCCATTTTCAGGGTTTTTATTTAAAGCCGCCCTAACTCTGTCAAGCGCTTCAGCAATGTGTCCTTGTTCCAGCAAATTCTTGCCTTCAAGTAACAGAATATCCTCATCGGGATTATCGACCAGCAAAGGCCCTAAATAATGCCTTGATGATTCATAATCCATCGCAGAGTGGTAATGATTTGCCAAAATATACCGTGTTTTTTTATCCTCTTTTCGATTTAGTTTTTCACGATATAACTTAATTAGCTCTTGAAAATCATTCATCTTGGTAAGAATAAACTCCTTCTGCTCCTCGTCAATAGCATTGTGATTTCCGCTTTTGGTAACACATCCTGCGAGAAAAAAACTGAAAGTAATAATAAAATATGAACTAATTTCTCCATAATGCCATCATCCCTATAAAACCTGGTCCGACAATTATTGCCAACAATGGAAAAATAATAAAGCCAATCATCGGCATGGTCATTTTGGCAGATAAGCTTGCCACTTTTTCTTCCATATCGAGTAACTGTATATCTCTTATTTCCTTACCTAAAGCGATTAACATTTTATAAATGGATGAGCCAAAATTTATGCTCTGCTGTAATGTAGTACAGAACATTCTCACTTCATTACTGGCTATCTCTTGATAAAGTTGTTCCAATGCGGCATTGATTCCACTAACCTCTGTTTTTAGCATGACACGTTCCAGAATTTTAGCAATATCCTTATTAACATGCTTAGTGTTATCACTAATATATCGCATAAATTTTTCAACCGTCATTCCAGACTGAATACAAACCGCCATCATATCAATAATAAAAGGCAAATCGTTTGATATGCTTTTTAACCGTTTTACGATAATACGTTTTTTGACCACATCAGGTAAAATAATGACTGATACACTCAGGATTAAAAAACAAATGAGTAAAACATTCATTGACACCTGGAGGATACCACTTATGTTCAGTAAAAATAATACGCCTTCAAGCGTAACAACGGTTAGCATTTTTAGTATCACATTTTTATCTAACAATGATGCAATCGAAATCAAACGGCTTGATTTTATCAAAATCGTCTCAACATGCGATGCGTTATCCTGATTTTCAGTATCATTCAATGAATGTTTATATACATTCAACAACATTAATGATTTGTTTTTATTCTTATCTTTAAAAAAATGGATGAGAAGTCCACCCAGGCCCAGAACCATCATGAGCAGTGAAAACAGATAAAACATAACTCACCTATAACTTATTCATTATTAACCAAAGGATAAAAATGCCAGAGGAAATACTGCCTACCGCATAATAAAGTATGAATTTACCCATTGGGTCATAAATCAATATAGCAAAACTGTCTGGCGAAGTGTATTTTATGAAAAAGAAGAAAAAAATCGGAATGGCCGTTAATATTTTTACAGAGATTCTTACTTCAGATGTCATGGCCAATTTTTTTTATCAATAATTCTTCCATTAGAGATCATGGTTGCTAACCGCGTCATGACGTCCTTGATTTGGCCTCCCCCTTTCATATTCACCAAGACAGTGACAATAAAAAAATAATACTCTCTATAAGGTAAACGTTGATACGACTCCATCAAAACACTTTCAATATCCTCACCAATTTCAAGACGCTGAGATATTTTTCTAAACTCTTCGCCAACAATACCTGCAATTTTTTCACCACACAGCTCAATGCCGAGCATCACTGAATTCCCAGCGCTAATAACGCTGTTAATAATATTCAACGCCTCCGAAAATGTGGTTTCGAATGCTATTCGCGCCGCTTTTTTACTCCGTTGGAAAAGTATATACAATGTCAACAACAACATGAGCGGCGATACAATAAGTAAATCAATATGTAAATACTCCAGGCTACTATAAATGCTTACCCCTTGAACAGCGAAGAAAACCAAACCATTTTTTAACGCCAGGTCATGCTCTTTACCTAGCAAATACCGAAAAATATCACTGAAAAGTGCCACCAAACGTTGCCATAATGCATGCTGCTTAAGTTGGTGGGTTAACTTGTTAGTTGTCGGTACAGTAGCAACGTGACGTAATCGTTGAATATTTTTTTCTTCCGATGCTCGAGCACGAGTTGAAGCAAGCCAAGCAGAAGCATGCTTATGAAGATAAAGATCATGGTAATTTATTTCCGAACAGTTGCTTCAAGGGCTCTTGCATATCATGGATTATTGCCTGTTGGTATACGGTTGAGCGCTGTAATAGGCCGTAAGAGGTAAAACTACCTTGAATTGCCCCCGTTTCAGAACGTTCGGCCTGCGCGGAATAGCTGAAGATATCTTGCAAGATAATGTTATCGCCTTCCATACCCATTACTTATGTAATGTTAATCACTTTTAGTGAGTCATCAGGCAAGCGCGATACCTGAACAACGATATGGACTGCCGATACGATATTGCGGCAGATTGCTGCAAGGAGAAGTGCCGCGCTTGACATCATGACCATACTTTCAAGACGCGCTAAGGCATCATGCGGCGAGTTGGCATGCAAGGTTGACATGGAGCCATCATGGCCGGTGTTCATTGCCTGCAACATTTCGAACGCTTCTTCTCCCCGGCACTCCCCGATAATGATGCGATCGGGTCTCATACGCAGTGCATTGACGACGAGATGACGCATAGTAATCTGGCCTTGGTTCTCGGCACCGGCCATACGGGTTTCCAGCCTGACAACATGCGGTTGCTGCAAACGCAACTCAGCTGCATCTTCCAGCGTCAGTACCCGCTCGCCTTCATCGATATAATGGGACATGGCATTTAGCCGGGTTGTTTTCCCAGACCCGGTCACGCCAGAGACAATAATATTTACGCGACAGCGACTCGCGATGACCAGGAAATTCGCCATCATCTCATTCATACTGCCGTACTCAATCAGATTGGCCAGCGTTCTCTGCCCGGAGCCAAACTTACGAATTGAGATCGAGGCACCATCCAGTGCAACAGGCGCGATGACCACGCTCAGGCGACTACCGTCAGGCATGCGCGCATCGACCAACGGTTGCGAGTCATCAACGCGGCGCCCCACCCGCGCAACCAGTCGACGGGCAATATCAATCAACTGCTCGTTGCTGATAAAACGCTTATCGACTAATTCCAATTTCCCCGCTCGCTCAACAAAAATAAGTTCAGGCCCATTAACCAGAATGTCACTGACACTTTCATCTTCCATCAACTCACGCAGCGGTCCATACCCCGTAATCTCATCGGCAATCAGCTCGCTTAAGCAGTTGCAAACCCGGCTTGAAAGATATTGTCCTGTGTTATTCATCACGCGCTGAATGGCGTCGTTAACTTCTCGCAACAGTGCATCGCGCTGATTTTTCAACTCATCAATGCGCTCTAAATCGATATTTTTAAGCACCTGCTCGCGGAAATAGAGCAGTGTGCTGGTCATTTCAGTTTCAATATTCATCACCTTTTCCCTCTTTCACTTGTTCTGTTTCCCACGGCTCAGATATCAAAAAGACCAACAATCACACGATCGCATTTTGACGCGCAGTACGACGAAAAGTCGGCAGGCAAAACAGAACTTTACGAGAGGACTTAGAGCCCAACGACTTGCCTAACAGGTGAGCAGCAAGTCGATAAAGTGAACTCTCTGAGGAGAGTGGATTATGATGAACATTGTAGGCATTTACGCTTCAATATCAGCATTAACAAGCTCATCCGTATTTTTGGGATGACTCTCGTTTAAACACGGCAAAATACGCGTTTCTTTCAGCGGGTTTGCCAGCAAGAAACGTTTATGCTCTTCAAGTATATTTTTCGCCACACGCAATGAGGCTAACGCCCGTGAAATCACCAACACAACGACATGGGACTGCATAAATACCTGTTCCAGTTGCTGTTCGAGGTGTGTATGAATTCCATGATCAAAGAAATCCAGATTATATCGATTAAACGCGGTATCCTCATACAGCCATGCTGCGTCGCACGTTTCCATCTTTACCGACTGATGAGCGGTAAGATCGGCAATGCTGCCGTCGCTGGGTAATGCTTTCGCTAACAATAAATCCAAATCCCGACTGCCGCTGCACCCCTGCACCAATAGCATGGGTATTGAGGTCAGCATTCCCGCGGCCTTAAAAAGTTGATGCGCCACAGTGGATGCGCCTGCCCCTCCCTTGCATCCCAAGACGCTGATTTTCATCGTCACTCTGTTATGCGTAGCCGGAATAGGGTCACGAATCAGATCGGGCAATTGCGCTAACTGTGATCCAATATGCCGATAGTTGGTTCCTGCCATCATCAACGCATGTGCAAAGCCGATTGAGTCATTATTGCCCACCAGAATCGGTTTTGCCGAAACCGGGATGAGTAGCGCAACCATCTGCATAATAAGTTCAACATTATCCACATCGCCAATATCGACAATAACCTCGCTGGCATCGCTGGCAGCTAGATTATCATTCATAGTAAAAAAATCCGCTTCATGCAGTGTGACATCATCTAAATGATGCATTAACAACTGACTGACAATATCAGACATCACATCAGGTCGTGGTGAAATAATTAAAATAGGCTGTGCAAATTTTTTCTTCTGCGACTTCACAGTTGTATTTTTATTATTCGATTTAGTATCAAAAAATAATTTCATGCGAAACTTCAATGTATAGCGCCCTGGTTTATCATGACTATTTGGCAAAACCACCGCGTTCCATAAAACTGCAAGCATCACTGGCAAGCCGTCCTTCACGGGTATTTTTATTTACACCACTATTAAAAAATAATTGAACGGATAAGCTACGGTGATATTCAGGTAACTTAATTTTCTGTCGTGATGCCGAAGACTCGGGTTTAACCAGATCGACAGTCGCAAAGACCACCAATTCTATTTTATTTCTTTCCGTGTGAGATTTACGCGCCAGCGCCCCAAGAATAGGGATATCACTAATGAAAGGGACCTTGGTCAGTGATTCCACATCCTCTTCATTGAGTAGGCCCCCAATCACAAAGCTATCACCATCAGCCACTTCGATCGTAGAACTGGAACGCCGCGTTTTTATCCGAGGTATGCTGTAATTATTGTATGCATAACTCCCTGAGACACTGCTGATTTCGTTAGAAACCAACAATTTTATTTTCTGTTTCTTTTCAACTTTAGCAGCAACATTTAATCGAATACCATATTCTTTATATTGTATCGTTGTACCCTCTTTACTTTGTACTAACAGCGGGATTTCACCGCCGACTAAAAAGTTGGCAACTTCACCGGACAACACGGTGAGATTAGGTTGAGCGAGTACTCGAGCCAAACGGTCATTATTAACAGCACTGATTGTGGTACTGATATTTTCTGCATCGAATCCACGTTTAAGACCAATCAAACTGAAAACACCAGGGTCATTAATAGCTCCATTTCCTTTAATCAGTCCACTAAGGGTTAAATTACTCCACTCAATCCCTAAAGTGTCTGTGAAATTTTTACTTACCTCAACAACGCTGAGCTTTACGTTAACTTGATTGGATGAGGGTAATTGCAATCTGTTTATTACATTGCTATAGATTTTTTTGTCATGAAGAAAACTTCTGAGCTTTCCTGATCATCAGTATTATACTTTACCTTCAGATCTCGGTTTTCCTTCCCTACGACACTGCCCACTAACTGATATACCGCCCCACGGGTTTTCTCATCTGGCGCAGTCCCCGTCAGGATATAAGATTTACCTTCACCGCTGATAAAACTCTTAACTACCACCTGACTACCGGGAAATTCAACCGCAATGCGCTGATTGATATCCCCCAGGAATGAATCGACATTTATTTGTAAATCATCCAAATTTTTTGTGTCAGCATCATAGGCAGTGACCTCTGAAATACCGAGTACTTTCGCATATAATACGATGGTGTTTTCATTCAATACTTTATAGTCCGCTACTGAGGGATCTGAGATAAATACCGTATTAACACGCCCTTTGGTTCGTAATGTTTTTGACTGCGCAGGCTTTAAAAAGAGTTGATTGGCCATTACGGTTAACGGACACAATAAAATCAGTGCTAGCATCAGGCGAGCGTGAAATGAGAAGCGCTTCATCATCAAACTTTTTCCTCTGTTAAAATTTCCCTATCAGCCCCAACAGGCAAGACCTGTTAACCACGCCACTCGTGTGTGGGCCGCGAGCGAGGTTCATCAAATAGGGGGGCACTACTGACGGGCCATGTTGCCTCTTTGCCGGATAGCGTTTCACTACCTCTCGAACGCAAGTCAATAGGGTTTCTGGCCGTGGGAAATAGCTGTATCCTGGCGTTGCCTTCTAATCCTTTTAGCAGCTTGATTTCTGCATCTCTCAGTTTAACCAGGAGTTGGCTTCTGCTTTCTTGAGACTTCTCTTTTTCATCCGGGTTTACCCGACGAATTGCTAATACACGCCTATTAATCATCAGGGGTTTAAGCCGTGTATCGCGAATCGATTTAGCGGGAGAAATGATGTCCTCACTTCCGTTATCGTCTTGACGGAGTCCATAGGAAAGATAGGTATCCACACTGGCACCTGGCTTTAAATTGGTTAACAGATAATTATCAGAAGCATCTAACTCAAAGGGATAAAGCACATTTCCTGGCATGATAAACATAGCGATATAATCATCACTGCCGGGCTCAACCAATGCAGTTGGTTGAAGGTAGCTGCCTTTGGCTACCGCACTTTTAAGGGCCCAATGAATAAGGTCATTTTCTTTTATATTGAACTGCATATCAGTGCTTTCTGGTGATACAGATATATTTTTCAATTGAAAATCGTCTTTCTTCAGAACATTGTTAGCAGACAGGTCTCGCTGGGCGACGGCCACGACAATAGTTTTTGTTAAAGAATTCGCCCGCATTTCACTCGTTCCTGGTGTCGGCGTACGTGCGGATTTCATATAGAATAAAATACCAATGCTGCCAGTCAGAATCATTAGCATGTAAATAATCAATGCGCTCTTTTTCATTTCAACGCTAATCCGCTTTCGCTGTTGTTATAAAATTATAATCAGGTATAATACCCATTATAAAATATCTATGTTCACCCCCGTTTTTGCAACACTGATTTTCGATTGATGTTGGGCTTGCTTAAATCTATCCGGCG
>NZ_PEHF01000003.1 GCF_015762685.1 Candidatus Symbiopectobacterium sp. 'North America'
TGATGGCCTCTCCTGAAAGAAAAACACCCTGCCAGCGTACCGCTACAGGGTGGGGGTGACCATCTCATTAGCCCCTACACCGACGATGGCAGCCGCTATCGTCGCTACGATACCTATTGGCGCTACAGCGACAGTGATCGGATGGTCAGCTACCAGTTTGGCGATCTCATCAGCAACTCGCTGACCTGGAGCCAATCAGCACGTATGGCGGGTCTGCGCATAGGACGTAATTTCAATCTGCGACCGGATATCGTCACCTATCCCATGTTGCAATATGCAGGCTCTACTGCGGTACCCAGCACGCTGGATCTGTTTATCAACGGCTTTAAAACCAGCAGTATGGCGCTCAACTCCGGCCCGTTCACCCTGACCAATACGCCCTATCTCAACAGTGCGGGTGAGGCGACAATCATTACCACCGATGCACAAGGGCGACAGATTGCTACCAGCGTGCCGTTTTATGTATCCAACACCCTACTGCGTCAGGGGCTTAGCAATTTCGACCTCTCCGTTGGCGTGCTGCGCCAAACCTACGGGCTAGAGCAGGATCGCTATGCATCAGATCCCGCATTCAGCGGCTTGTATCGCTATGGCGCCACACAGAACCTGACGCTCGCCGGCCATGGTGAAACGGTGCGTGACCTATCCCTGCTCGGCGCAGGTGCAGACATGGCCGTGGCGCGTTGGGCTACGCTCAGCACTGCCTAAAGTCACAGTGAACGGGACGGACGCGGACAACAATATGTCTTCGGCTACTCCTACTATGGCAATACCGTGGGGTTTAACGTTCAGCATCAGCGCCGCACGTTGCGCTATCAAGATCTCAGCACTTACGCTACACCGGGGAACATGAGCAAAGAGAGCCTGCAAGCCACCCTGAGCAGCATGTTATTTGGCCCGGCAAACGGTACCATCGGGATTGGCTATTTCGCCATTACCCCATTTAACGATCCGCGCACTGAGTTAGTGAATTTTTCCTATACGCGGCAGCTCTGGGGCAACAGTACGCTCTATATGGCGGCCAATAAAACGCTGGGCGATCGCGGTTACAGTGCACAGATTCAGGTGATTATCCCCTTTGGCAACAGAGATACGTTCAATACCAGCATGCAACGTAACAACCAGGGAGAGAACCTCACGACGCTAGGAGTGACGCGCACCCTTCCCCTCGATGGAGGTTTTGGCTGGAACCTGGCCTACAGTGCAGGCAACGATCCTTATCATCAAGGGACACTCAGTTGGCTCGGCCAGTATAACCAGATACAGGGGGGGCATCTATGGCAACGAGGGGAGCCAAACGCACTGGGGAGAAATGAGCGGCTCGGTAATCTATCTGGACGGTAGCCTATTCCCCAGCAACCGCATCAATGACGCCTTTATTGTGGTCGATACGCAAGGCTATGCCGACGTGCCAGTGCGCTACGAAAATCAGTTAGTTGGCTATACAAACCAGCAAGGACGGCTGCTGATCCCGTGGGTAACCTCCCACTACCCGGCGAAGGTGGAAATCGATCCGCTCGCTTTACCACCTGACGTAGACATCTCGGGCGTTGAAACCCGGTTAGCCGTGAAGGAAGGCAGCGGCACGTTGGCCTCGTTTGCCATTAAAAAGGTGCGTTCAGCCAATATAGCGCTACGAAACAGCAGCGGTGAAGCGCTGCGCGTTGGTACCTGGATTACCGATGAAACCAGCGGCAACACCACCATCAGTGGCTATGACGGTTTGGTCTACTTCGCCCATTTAGGTATTCACAACCGCCTGTCGTTTACTCAGGAAGATGGACGTCGTTGTCACGTGCAATTTTCACTGCCAGAGCAGCAATTCATGCCGGCACGGATTGGCCCACTGACATGCCAATCCGATAACCAAGGATAAAAAATGCGTATACTTTTCAAGTTCTTCTCACTTGTCCTGCTCGGTTTCAGTTATGCGCCAGTGACATGGGCGCAGTGTCGTGTGCCCAGCACTTCATCTTTGCTTGGCAGCGTCAGCTCGATCACACTTAACGGAGCATCGCAGACCTCTCAAGCCAGTACTGGTTTTAACTGCGACGCGCCCATGCTGTCACTGGCAGGCAACAACCGCGTCATTGCGACGTTCGGCGCCGGAAATAACGCCTCCGCTGGCCTGCGTCAGTTAAAACACACCACGAAAAGTGATGTTCTGCCCTATACGCTTTGCGTCGATCAAAGCTGTAGCAACATACTCGCCGTTAATGGCTCATACACCTGGAGTAGTCAGATGCTCTTGGGGCTATTAGGGCTGTTTACCGGCCCAAACAACACCTTGCCGCTGTGGATAAAAACAAGCACCGGTGCCGTGCTTTCTGCCGGCACTTATACCGATGTCATCGCCATTAACTGGGACTATCGCGTTTGCGATATTGGTGCATTCGATCTTTGCCTGTACTATTTCGGCACACCGACTTCCAACATCACGCTAACGCTTACTGTCACCAACGATTGCCAGATTAGCAATACCAACAATATCGAGTTTGGCAGCGCAGCCTTTCCCTCCGCCTTCACGGCTATCAACAGCAGTGTGGGCGTGCGTTGCACTAAAGATGGCGCTTACAGCGTAACGTTAACCATCACGCACCCTGACGATGCCAATTGGCGTCGGATGACCGAGAGCAACAGCTACGCGGGCACCGGCACTGGGGCGACGCAAACCATCCCTTTTACTGCACGCATCAACGCAAGCCAGGCCAACAAACCGGCCGGAAGCTACAAAGATACGGTGAGCGTGGCGGTGACCATCAATTGACGCCCTTCCAGCTGATGCCGGAAGGAGGAAAGATTAAGGATGAAAACGCGCCGCTTTTTCCCGCATGGTCAACAGGCGCTGACACGGGGCAAAACGGGGGCCATACTGATGCTCGAACGTTTCCAACGTTTTGACCACTGCATCAATACCCAAATGATCCATATAGTGGAACGGCCCTCCCAGGAACGGTGGAAAGCCAATGCCAAATACAGCACCGATATCACCGTCACGTGCGCATTGGATCACCCCTTCATCCAGACAGCGTGCCGCCTCATTTAGCATCATCATAACACAGCGTTGCGCCATCAACGCAGGATCAAGATGGGCTTTTGGCGTTACGCCCAGCAAGGGGTAGATAGCGCTGTCCACCTCGCGCGGTGCGCGCCAGAAACGGCGCTGGACGCCATAACGGTAAAAGCCCTTGCCGTTCTTACGCCCTTTGCGTCCATCCTGCAAAATGGCCTCGAAAGTGGCTGGTGCCTGAAACCGCTCGCCCCAAGCCGCCACCAGTATTGGCACTATCTTGGTCGCCACATCAATGCCCACTTCATCGAGCAGGGTTAACGGGCCAACAGGGAAACCAAAGCGCACCAGCGCGGCATCCACGGTTTCCACCGGCTCGCCTTCCAACAGGCAATAAGCGGCCTCATTGATATAGGGAGCCAGAATACGGTTAACATAAAATCCGGCTTTATCGGCCACCACAATGGCGGTTTTCCCCTGCTGGCGGGCAAAGGCTACCGTGGTGGCGATGGTTTCAGGGCTGGTCCCTGAATGGGGAATCACTTCCACCAACGGCATTTTGTCTACCGGGCTGAAATAGTGCAGACCGATGACCTGCTCAGGGCGCTGCGCCCGTTCGGCGATCTGATGTATAAACAAGGAAGAGGTGTTGGATGCGAACAGAGTTTCCGGGCGTGCGTACTGTTCAATATCTGCCACCATGCTCTGCTTGAGCGCCAGATCCTCAAACACCGCCTCGACAACGATATCGGCATATTCAAAACCGTGATAATCGGTGCTGCCCGAGACCAACGTCATCAGGCGCTGGCGTTCCGCTAGTTTCATACGTTTGCGCTGTACGCGCTTACTCAGCAATTCCCAACTGTAACGCAGCGCGTGGTTGATACCTTCTTCGTTGATATCCTTGATACGCACCGGAAGCTGCGCGCGCTGGGCAGTGACACAGGCGATACCGCCGCCCATCAATCCACCACCGAGCACACCGACACGGTGTATTTCACGCGGTTCAGCAGACGCTCCCGCCTGCTTTTTCAACGCATTGGTGGCAAAAAACAGGCTACGCAACGCCGCTGAAGCTGGCGTCATCACCAGTTTGCCAAACGCGCGCGCTTCCTGTTTGTACCCTTCGGCCAGTCCTTTATCCATACCCCGCCGTACCACCTGAATGATACGATCGGCCGCAGGGTAGTTGCCCTGAGTTTTGACGCGCGTCTTCTGCTTCACCACTTTAAACAACACGTGGCGTACCGACCAACTGTTTACCAGAGGCGTGCGCCAGGGCAGTACCGACTGTTGCCGCTTCCCTTTTTTCAGCAACGCAGCCGCCGTTTCCAGCAAAATACTGTTGGGAACGGCATCATCGATCATCCCCAACTTGAGCGCCTGCCGCGCTTTTACCGAGCGGCCCGTCAAGATCAAATCCAGCGCGCGATCGACGCCAATCAGTCTGGGTAAACGCTGCGTTCCGCCCGATCCCGGCAATAAGCCCAACTGCACTTCCGGTAATCCGAGTACCGTTTTTTCATCCAGCGAGCAGACACGATAATCGCAGGCCAACGCCAGCTCAAACCCGCCACCGAGGCAAGGGCCGTGGATCGCCGCAACCAGAGGAAAAGGCAAGTCACCAAAAGCGGCAAATGTCTCCTGCCCTTGCCGCGCCAGTGCTTCCGCCTCTTCTGCCCGCGTGCAGGCATCAAGCATGGAGATATCCGCGCCCACAATAAACGAATCAGGCTTACCCGATATCAAAATGACGCCACGCAGTGCCGCATTTTGTTGCGCCTGACGAAGCACCGTTTGCACTTGTTCAGCAAAAGTGCTTTTCAAGGTGTTCATCTTATCGCCCGGCACGTCCATGGCGATCACGGCAATATTATCGGGCCGTATAGAGAGCGAGAATGCCGAGGAGGTTGCCTCGACCTCGCTCGGTGCGTGCTCAACAGAGTGCACTTGTTTCATGGTGTGACCTCCAGAACCATTGCCGCTCCCAGTCCCCCCGCTGCGCAGGCGGTAACCAGCCCAAACCCGCCGCCGCGCCGCTGCAACTCATGCAGGGTCTGCGTAATCATTCTGGCACCCGTGGCCGCAAACGGATGACCGTAAGCAATCGAACCGCCCAGCACGTTGAATTTGTCCATGTCCACGTCCACGTCTCCCAATGCCGAGGTGCGCCCCAGTTTATCCCTTGCAAAATCAGCGCTGGCGAACAGCTTGACGTTTGCCAGCGTCTGCGCCGCAAACGCTTCGTGCATATCAATCAGCGTAAGATCGCTGAGGCTAAGACCCGCGCGATCCAACGCCAGCGGCGTGGCATACGCTGGTCCCAACAGCATATCTTGCTGAACACCAATGGCAGTAAACGCATAACTTTTCAGATAGCCCAGCGGGGTTAACCCGAAGCTGCGCGCCTTTCCTTCACTCATTAAGAGTACAGCAGCGGCGCCGTCGGTGAGCGGAGAGCTATTGGCCGCGGTGACAGAACCATGCAGACGATCAAACGCGGGCGATAAACGGGCGTAATGCTCCAGCGTCGAGTGATGACGAACGTTGTTATCCTCTTTGAGCGTTTGGCGGTACGGAGGCACATAAGCGGTCATCACTTCTTGGTGCAGCACGCCTTGTTGCCAGGTTTTCGCCGCCAGTCGGTGCGAGCGATGAGCAAAAGCATCCTGGTCGGCACGGGAAATACCGTAGGTTTTTGCCATCTGTTCAGGAGTATCTCCCATACGCAGCCCGGTGGAGTACTCGGCCACCGGGGGCGAGACTGGCAACAGATCGCGCGGACGCAAGCGCGACAGCAATTTGAGCCGTTGTCCCAACGTGCGAGCTTTACTTAGATCCAGCAGCGTCATCGCCAGATTTTTGGTTACACCGATCGGCGGCAGTGAGAACATGTCGGCTCCGCCCGCAATTCCCACGTGCGCAGTGCCCGTCATAATGCTTTCGGCCACATTGACCACGGACTGAAAGCTGGTCGCACAGACCCGGGAAACGGTGTAGGCATCGGTATGCACACACATTCCGGTGCCCAGCACAATTTCGCGCGCAATATTGGGCGCAGCCGGCATTTGTACTACCTGACCAAACACCAACACATCTACCTACTTGGGATCGATGCCATACCGTATCAGCAGTTCGCTCACCACCATTTTGCCTAAATCCATGGCGGGAATACCGCGATACGCGGTCGCTTGACGAGCGAAAGGCGTGCGCAATCCACTGACGATCGCGACCCGTTTGCCGCTCCGGGTTATCAGGGGTAACACCTCGCTCATAAACACTCCTGTAAACAGAGAATTAAGTATATGTTCTAACAGGTCAGACCTGAATAGAGTGTTAACCAGAGCATTACATTAAGCAAACCCTTTTACTACAAAATGCTAGTGCGCGCTGTCTGTAACCGGAGGTGAAATCTGAAAGGGGATGGCAAGACGAAGAATGGGGACAAGAAAAGGGGACATGCACAACGTGCGGCGCGCTGCACCGCACGTTATCACTGGATGCTTAACGTAATCCCAGTTGGAAAATCAGCGTTTCAGCCTGGCAGCTGAACGTGAAATCAATATCCAGTTGTACGCCACCGTTCACGTCAGCAAAACGACTGTCGATCTGGCACGGCTCAGATTCTACTGCACGGGCTTTTTCCGTTAGCACCGTCAGCGTGGCCTGCGGAGCGGCACGGTCAGCAAATACTTTGCTGTAAGATGCCGTGCAGTCGGTGTTGTCCATTACAGTACCGACATCGACGCAGCAGCAAGCGGCAGTTTTTTCAGCAGAACATTTATTTATTGCGTTTGTCATGATGCTTTTCCTCTACGGGTAACGATCTGCCCGGGCAGATTTGATCCGGTTCAAAAATATCATTTTTCCCGCTATTTTACTCAGCAGGCCCATCAAGCACTAGAACTTACTGCATGTAAGGGCATTTAGTGATCAAGCTCACATCGTTTTGTTATTATTAGGTATAATTAACTCACCGTAGACCGCACTTTTCTTAACGAATGTGTTAACTGGATCTGGTTTTTACATCAATCCGGAAATATTTCTAACACAAACTTGCAACATATCCATGCTCCCCACTTATACTTTCGCCAACTGGTCTGATTTGTCAGCCCACCTGCGCCCCCTACAATGCGCGTCCCTTGTTACGGTATGTAACAAAGTCAAATAACAAGTACACGATGAGGTTTTGGTCATGAGCCAGAAAAACCTGTTTAAACACTCCGCAGTAGCGATAGCAGTGGCACTGGTTTCAGCACAAGTTTCCGCCGCAGGCTTCCAACTCAATGAATACTCTTCATCCGGGTTAGGGCGTGCATTTTCTGGCGAAGGTGCCGTGGCCGATAATGCGACATCCGGCAGCCGCAACCCCGCCACCATGACAATGTTCGATCGCACCACGGTTTCTGGTGGCGTGACGTATATTAACCCAGATATTGATATTTTCGGCTCAAATCGAGTTACAGGTAATGATGCCAGTGCGAAAAATATCGCCCCGCACGCTTGGGTGCCAAACATGCACCTTATCATGCCGTTAAATGAGTAGTGGGCGATCGGTGCTTCAGCTACTACCAACTACGGATTAGTAACAGAATTTAATGATAACTATGCAGCAGGTTCGATTGGTGGCAAAACCGATCTGGTTACTTCTAACTTGAACCTGAGTGCAGCTTACAGATTGAATCAGCACTTTAGCTTTGGCCTGAGTGTAAATGCTGTTTATGCAGATGCAACTATTGTGCGTCATCTAGGGGACCTGAATGGGCTTCCCCCAATTAATGGCGGTCTTCCGCGTTCTACTGAAATATCCCGTCTAGAAGGTAAAGAATGGGGCTACGGTTGGAATGCCGGTATTCTGTATGAAATTGATAAAAATAACCGCTTCGGTCTAACCTACCGCTCAAAGGTTGATATTGACTTCAGTGGTGATTACAGCAACCAACTGCCAGCAGGGTTGGGTGGACTTAATGGGGCAACAGTGCCGGGTAAATTGACGCTGAACCTCCCCGAAATGTGGGAAATTTCTGCTTACCACCGTGTAGCCCCACAATGGGCAGTACATTATAGTATGGCCTATACAAGTTGGAGTCAGTTCACTGAACTGAAAGCAGCGGGTAGCAATGGCAATACCTTGTTTGAAAAAGAGGAAGGGTTCCGTGATGCTTATCGTATCGCACTCGGCACTACATACTATCACGATGATAATTGGACTTTCTGCGCCGGTGTTGCATTTGACGATAGCCCAGTCCCAGCAGGCAAACGCACCATTCCTATTCCAGACCAAGATCGTTTCTGGTTAAGCACTGGTACCACGTATGCATTTAACAAAGATATGTCCGTGGATGTGGGTGTTTCCTATATGCATGGTAAGAGTGTCGATATTTCCGAACATGCTCCAGGGGCCTTCAATTCTGTCGCTTATGACTTTAGCTCCAAAGGCCGCGCCTGGCTTTACGTCGTTAACCTGAATTACACTTTCTAATCACCAATAGTGATCTACACGAAAGGTCGCTAATGCGGCCTTTCTCTTTTGCTTAAAGCACTACAGCTTGCGCTGTATTACTCCGGCTTCACTTCAATGTAATTCAGGTGCAGCGTGTCGCTGGTGTAACGGCGGATCTGGTTGGTAAGATCGATATCGCCATCCAGTTTTTTGCCGTAAGAAGGCACGATAGCCTTCAGTTTGCTCTGCCATTCTGGCGTTGCTACCTGTTGCTTAAACACTTTTTCCAGCAGACTCAGCATGGTCGGTGCTGCGGTTGACGCCCCAGGAGAAGCGCCCAGTAGCGCAGCGATAGTGCCATCCTGCGAGCTGACGATCTCGGTGCCCAACTTCAGTACACCGCCTTTATCCGCATCCTTCTTGATAACCTGAACCCGCTGTCCGGCAACCGCCAAGCGCCAGTCTTCCTTTTTGGCCTCGGGGAAATACTCTTTCAGCGCAGCGAAACGAGCGTCATCATCCATCATCACCTGTCCGATCAGATATTTAACCAGATCGAAATTATCCAGCCCGACATGCGTCATTGGCATCAGGTTTGACAGCGTGACTGAACCCGGTAGATCCCAAAATGAGCCATTTTTCAATAACTTACTGGAGAATGTGGCAAAAGGGCCAAACAGCAGCGCAGGTTTACCGTTAAAGATTCGCGTATCCAGATGCGGCACGGACATCGGCGGTGCGCCCACGGAGGCTTTGCCATACACTTTTGCCATATGTCGTTTTACGATGTCAGGATTGTCGGTGACCAGAAACTCCCCGCCCACCGGGAAGCCGCCATAGAGTTCCGCTTCGGGGATACCGGATTTTTGCAATAACGGCAGTGCCGCCCCGCCCGCGCCAATAAAGACAAACTTGGCATTGATAGCATGCTCTTTCTCACCGTCCTTCAAATCCGCATAGATAATGCTCCAGGTGTGGTCCGCATTACGCTTTATCTCGCGAACTTCTGCATTCAAACGCAGTGAGAAGTTGGTTTTGGTCTGTAATCCGGAAACCAGCTGACGCGTGATTTCACCGTAATTGACATCGGTGCCAATCGGCATGCAAGTGGCGGCCACTTTCTGCGCCGGATCGCGCCCTTCCATCACCAACGGTGCCCAGGATTGGATCGTGGCGTGATCGTCACTGAACTCCATGCCATGGAACAACGTACTATGCTGCAACGCCTTGTAACGCTGGTTCAGGAAGGCGGTATTCTCATCACCCCAGACAAAGTTGATGTGCAGCACGCTGTTGATAAACAGATTCGGATCGTGCAGCACGCCATTCTTGACCTGGTAAGACCAGAATTGGCGCGAAATCTCAAACGCTTCGCTGATCTCAACCGCTTTACTGATATCAAAGGAACCGTCGGCTTTTTCTGGCGTATAGTTCAGTTCCATAAAGGCCGAGTGGCCGGTGCCCGCGTTATTCCAGCCGTTGGAGCTTTCTTCGGCAACCTTATCCAGACGTTCAACTATCGTGATTGACCAGTCGGGTTGCAGTTCCTGAATATAAGTCCCAAGGGTGGCACTCATGACACCACCACCGATCAGCACCACATCGGTGGTTTTTGCAGTATCCGCTGTACTTTCCGCCTATGCGGGCAACCCGGCGGTTCCCGCCAGATTCAGGCACAAGGCCAAAGCTCGTAGTTTTTTCATACTTCTATGCCTCTGTTTATTCTAATTTTGTTGTTGCAGATGAATCGCTACTCCAACCATCGCGAACGTGCGTCATTCCCACACGGCAGCCAGGCTTCGTGTAAAATGCGTATTACAGTGCATATACGCACAACATTATTGTTACAAAGGCGGTGAAAATAAACTTTTGTAATTAAATAAAAAATAACAATACAATTTTCATTGATTAACAAGCGGTAATAACACCTGCTAATTAGGATTATTGAAGCGTTTTATTTCGAGTGAATGCGCATAAAGCAAAAGGCTCCACCGGGAGCCTTTTTGAGTATGATGCCAGAGAAAGGGCTATTTGGCAGGTGCAGCGGGAACCGGATCAGGTGCATCGATCTCTTGCAGAGAATCTTCGATGGCAGCGGCGTTAGGGTTCTCTTGTGGAGCCAGACGGCCACCGCGCGCCAGGAAATCATGCCGTTGGAAATAGGCCTCGCGCACCATCAGATAAGGATCGGACGAGTTTCTCAGCAGACCATCCGAATCCAGCAGTTGTGCTCGCGTCTCTACCCCTTCCACGACCCATTTACCAGCGGAAGCCCAGAACGTCAGGTAACTCAGGACCGGATAGAGCGTATCAACCATGCCGCCGCCGTCTTCACGCAGCGTCGCGCTGCCATAACCCGGCAATACCACATAAGGACCATAACCCACGCCGTAGCTTCCCAAGGTCGTACCAAATCGGCGAGGTTCTTCTTTTGCCAGCTTCGGATTCGCCACCGAGGCAAGATCGAATAATCCTCCCATTCCCAAAAGGGTGTTCAGGAAGAAGCGGTTAAAGTGGATCATGGCCTTATAGGGATCGCCCGACACAAAATAGTTTGCCATCGCGGCGGGTTCTTCCAGGTTACTGAGGAAGTTACTCAACCCATTACGCGCGGGTTTCGGCACATAGTCACGCCAGGCAACGGCTACCGGCCGGACGACATACGGGTCCAGCACATTGTAGTTAAAGTTGAACATGGTGCGGTTGAATCCCTCAAGTGGGTCGGAACGCCCTTGGGCTGTTTTATCCGAAGAGCTGGCGCACCCAACCAGCATGACACTGGCCAGCACCACCCCACTCAAACGGTTATTCATAGTGATTCTCCCTGATAAAATTGCGTTTCACCCACATTACAACCCTATAGCATACCCCCGATCCGTCTCAACGCGTTGATGGCGAAGAACGCATTCGGACAAGAAATAGGCATGGGTAGTGTAACATTTATTGCGCTTCATCGAGGAAAGCTAACGTAATAGTGCTTATTAATGCGTGTGTTACTGAATTAGTAAGCCAAAAAACGGGTTTTTATGGTGCAGAGACTCAGATCCAATGCCTTGCATACGGACATTCTTCACACTTTTTTGCCACCGATTGACGGGATATTAATCAATCGCACATTCATGTGCTTATGCTTACGGCCAAAATGCGTATAATGTCCTCGCTGAAGTCTCCATAGTTAAATGGATATAACGAGCCCCTCCTAAGGGCTAATTGCAGGTTCGATTCCTGCTGGGGACACCAGTCACACTTTCTGCAAGACCAGTCCCCCCCAACTTTGTTGGTATAACCAAGACGATACAGTTGCCCTGACACAGTGCTATATAATCAAGATGCTCCTGATGTAACAGGATGATCCTCGAGGTATCCAATAGGACAACCGAGAAAAACGGCAGGCTTGGTATGCGTTTTTTTTCTTATGTGATACTCGTTGGCACCACATAAGAGACACTCTTTAGATAGCATCTTCTCAGCAAGCCATTTTTAGTGGGTCGCTTTTTTAGTTCCATATTTATGCGTGTATGGGTTGTAATTTCCTTTAGTACTGAAATTATTATATTGTGTGGAATCTTTTGTTGTCCTCTTATACGGAGAGACATATTTTCCATTGTTTTTAACGTACACATTGACTCTTTCATGGCTTGAACTACTGCCAGTACTATAGCTCTTCGGCGCTTTATAGGTTCCCTTATAGGCTGAATGATATCCGCCTCCTTTTGCAAAGGCACTTGTAGTAAGAGCAATAAAACAAAATGCAATAATTATCCTGATCATGATTATCACCATTAACGAATATAAATGAGTCTAGCCCTTTTTGTAATTTGCACTTGTTCCTAACGTACTCATTTTTTGTCTCTGTCTTCCCAATACCGACCAGCCGTGGCTGAAACTCTGACCGTTCTGAAACCAGAGTGCTTTGCCAGTCTACTGATATCCTGAGGGTAAATCTGCTTCACACAGCAGGATTTTGACTTAGCCCTCCTTCCTAGATGGTGCAGTTTTTAGCTATCCTTATTGTTTTTAGTAATGACATTCACTATCATTTGATCGTTTTTAACACATCCTCCGCAAATTTCGTGCTTATGTTTCTTATGAGGAATGCATTTTCCTAGTTATTGTTGCGTAAATAACATTAAAAATATTTTTATAAAAGGGGTAAACAATTTTACGAAGGTCATTAGTTTTATTGCTACTCACTACTTTTTCATTGACAGCTCAGGCCGAATACTCTGGTTACAATAAGCAAAGAAACAATATTGAAGATTGGAACAGCAATAAAAAAACAATAACAGTAGACGTACGACCGAAGAATTCACTTGCGATGGTCAGCAACACTGCTCACAAATGAGATCCCAAAAAGAGGCTTACTTTTTTCTTCAAAACTGCCCCAATACAAAAATGGACGGTGATAAGGACGGAGAACCTTGCGAAAAATATCGCTATCCTGAAGGAGTAAGACGAGATTAGACACCTATGCAGAAAAAGGCCACTACCAGAGCTACTAATCTCTAAATTGGTGGCAGCCCAGACAGGGTTAGCAGTACCTGCATTATCGGAAACCGGCCAGCCGGAAGGCTGCCACGCCTGAGCCACCATTGTGTTACGAATAAGATTCGTGAAGTATGGATGTGTCGAGGCTACGATACAATAAAGACGCATGGCGCGACTAGTATCGCCGATAGTACACACAGACTGCTAATCCCGGTTACCGATTTTACAGCAACCGGCAGACTATACAAGTGAGCTATTCGCTATTGTACCAGCATGTTTTTTATCCGAAATTCTGCGGCTCATTGGGTGATTATGTATACTGTCGTATCGTTTACAGGTGAAATCACGTTCAAAATTGAGGATTTATGAAAAGGAAATGGTTTCTTTTACTGTCTCTTGCGGCAACATGCAATTTTTCATACAGTTTGTATACTGTCTTCAACGACCTGCCCACATTGAATAAAATACAAAATATTTTTACTACTCTTATGTGCCTTTTTTTATTTTTATTTTATTTGGCACAAAACAAAAAGAGATCGTTGCGATAGTGAATGAGTATTACAAGAACTTTGATCTGAAATCCATACAAAAGGAAAAAGATTATCACTATACTTTTTTGTTCTGTTGTATTTTTTTGTCTTATGCACACTTTTGGCTCGCATCCATCACCGGAGTGTTTTTCCTTCAAGTGCTATACAAAACCCGATTGATAATCGAACATTTTACCGTTATTGAAACCACTACCATCATTTTTTCTCTTAACGCGATATTGTTTTTGATTTTTACACTTCCCGTGATTTCTATACTGAAGGGGATCAGGAAAACTACAACAATTTCCTCTTGATGCAAAAAACCACACCCCAGTCAATTAACATTGACGCACCAGGTGTGGTTTCATTTATACAGAGGTTTTTATTCTGAAATTATCAGGAATAATGTGCCAATGATGTTGGCGTTTTTATTAGCTGTCCTATATGCATGGCACTGTTGCTTTCCACTTGCATGACGGATTTGCAAAAAATGCATTTCGCACCATGCGGGTTCCACGGTGAAACGTCAAAATGCGACGTTCTGTATTGGGAACCGTGACAACACGGACATTTCAAATATAATGTAAAAATAACGAACTTATCCTTACTTACAGCGCAACCACGTTCGCTGCTGCTGGGCCTTTGGGGCCATTTTCAATCGAGAATTCAATTTTCTGACCTTCATCCAGAGTGCGGAATGTGTTGCTCTGAATTGCAGAAAAATGAACAAAAACATCTTTGCTACCGTCAGTCGGGAAAATGAAGCCAAAACCCTTCTCTGCGTTAAACCATTTTACTAAACCAGTCATTTTGTTAGACATATCTATTACCTTCTTAATGAGCCTTTCGGCGAACAGGGCTTGAGAACAGGATGGAACCATAGCGTAAAGATGAAACTCAAAAAGAAGGGGTATTGAGGATAACTTTTAGATAGCACTTAGATGTGAGAACTGCTTTAATAAACTGCGTTGATCATGTCTGCTTATCAAACCGACATCTTTATTAACGCACAAAATGGTTGGCATTGCAAGTGGTATCAAGAAATCCTTTTTTGCGCCGTGCCGGTAGCATGTGCAACGCGAATGCGAAGGTTGCATCGAATATGTTTGTTTAACCAAATACGCCTCAACAACTCAGCATGAATCTCCATCACAAATAAAATATTAAGACAATAATATAAAAACAGGTAAAATAATTACGCCACTCAATAAATTAAAAAAAGAACCTGTTACGTTGACATTGAATTATCCCTATGGAATGATAGCCAATACCCTGTTCAAGGATCTAGAATAGGGTTTATTCCCTATTTCCCCCGACGACCTGCCGCGCCATTATCACCTTATTAATGCGCTCCATCACCTTGCCCTCTAGAACATTTTGTACAGCTTTTACTCCCTATGGGAGATATAAAAACATGCTACCGCCCATTTCAAACCATACTATCACCCCAATCACTCTTCCTGTAGCACAAGCCCCTTGTGCGACGATCATGAAGGAGGCCATGAAGTCACTCCTTTCTTTTCAGTTCGGTGATTTCCGCGCCAGGATCGTGGAAATATTCCGTGTGTTGACAGACACCCACGGTGAAAAGCTCACGTGTTCAGAGCTTAATCTTCAGTTGGATACGCTGTTCAGCAAAGAAGAGGGGTGGACCCCCTTGAAAAGGGAATCTGATTATGTCTCCATCGAACGAACCGTCTATCGCAGCAGACAGATCAAGGACACCACCTACCTGATATCTGCACCAGCCCACGATCTACTCGACGAGCGTAGCAATGAAGCAATACGATCGGGTGGCCACTCTGCCGCCATCCTGTTGGAAGAAATAAAAAAAGAATTTCCAACGGGCAATGTAAAAACCTTAATGCCTATTGCCCAAAGTAATCCACTCGGGTACTTTGGGCTACGCGGCCACTTTGTGTTATGCGAGGTGGATATCAATGAGGGAATAATCAGCGCAATAACACTGCATGATCCTAAAGCGGGATTAATTGATGGTTTTTATAAGGGTGATAAGCACCTTAAAAAGCAACTTCTCAACCATGAAAGTCTTGGGTTGGACAAAAAATTTACCCTCACCGCACAGCATCACGGGCATCAGCACCTCTTTAATGGCAGTGACTGTGGCCGTTATACCCTTTATTACGCGGATACCATTGTAAATAACGGCTCTTTAACTGATGCGTCAGCAAAAGCTGCTATGGCATTTTTTTCACAGCACTGCGTTAAATAAACTTACGCGTCATCTGCCTGACTACGATTTGCGCAATGTTTGCATACCAAAAACCCTAACTCTGCTATGGAATTGTAGTTTTCCCCTGAAGTTAATAGTGGTATAACACCTTTATCAGTGCTGTTATACCATTAAATAATAATATCTTTTTTATTGTCACGTCCGTGGAATAATTATGGCTGTATCGGATTCCGCGCAGCAGCAAAGTAAACCTGCGTCAGCCCCCATTTCAGGTATCGCCCTTTTGGTGGCCAGCGCTTTCTTTATGGCGTTCCTTGATGGCACGGTGATCGCCACCGCCTTGCCCGATATGGCACGCTCGTTTGGCGTTTCTGCCGTTGACCTTAATATTGGTATTACGGCTTATCTGTTAACGCTGGCGGCGCTGATCCCTGCCAGCGGTTGGGTTGCAGAGCATTTTGGTGCCAGAACCGTTTTCAGTGTGGCATTGGCGATATTTACCTTTTCATCGTTGCTATGCGGCCTGGCGGAATCCGCAACGCAGTTTGTGCTGTTACGCGTGGTGCAAGGCATTGGCGGTGCCATGATGGTGCCAGTGGGTCACCTGGTGGTATTAAGAACCGCGCCAAAAGACCAGTTGATTAAGGCGATAGCTACGCTCACCTGGCCCGCGCTGGTGGCACCGATCATTGGACCGCCATTGGGAGGGTTCATCACCTCCTATGCCAGCTGGCACTGGATTTTTTTCCTCAACGTGCCGTTAGGAATTATCGCCATCATTATCGCTCTGCGTTTAATGCCAAATCAGAAACCGAAAGGGAAGCTGCCGTTTGATAGCCGGGGCTTTCTCTCTACCGGGATCACCATGCTGTGCCTGGTTTCCAGGTTGGAAATGCTCAGTCAACAGCAGAGTCACCCAACATATGCCTTTGCCGTCATCGCTGCCGGTATGCTCGCCCTGTTTTGGGCGATAAAACACCTGCGCACCGCGTCTACCCCGCTGATTCGCCTTGACGCATTGAGCGTTCCCACATTCCGCATCACCATGCGCGGAGGATTTGTTTTACGCGCGACTATCAGTTCCGTTCCCTTCCTGCTGCCACTGATGTTTCAGGTGGGATTTGGTATGGATGCCTTTCACTCTGGTGCGTTGATGCTGGCGGTTTTTGCCGGTAACCTGACGATGAAACCTGCAACAACGCCGCTTATCCGCTATTTTGGCTTTAAAAAATTGCTGATCGGTAACGGTATTCTTTGCGTGCTGTCGTTGTAGGCTGCGCACTGTTAAGCCCCGATACACCGCAAATGGTGACATTGGTGGTACTGTTTTTAGGCGGTCTGTTTCGCTCCATGCAATTCACTGAGATCAGTTCATTGGCCTTCGCCGATATTCCCGCGCAAGAAATGAGCTCGGCCAATACGCTTTTCAGCACCTCATTGCAGTTGGCTAATGGCCTCGGTATCACGCTAGGTGCGCTGTGTATTCGCTCGGGTGCCTGGCTCAGCGAGACGTTTTTGCTGCCCGCCATACCGGGAGTCAGTTTTCGCATCGGGTTTGCCCTGATTGCGCTGATTACCGCGCTGGCACTCTGGAATATCATCAAGTTAAGTGCGGATGCGGGCAACAATGTTTCCCGCAAACCCAAATGATCAATCTACCGGTCGGAATTGGTTTTCCCCTATCGCGCAGACTTTTTTCGCATTGACGGTTGTGGCCAATTCGCGTTGGCCAACTATCAAAAAACGCGCCACCCCCACAGTTATCGTACGGAATAACGGAAATCATCTATTATTCATTTTAAGTATTAAAAAAGCTCTTTTTTTTGGCTTATAGTGTCTTTAAAGGTTTGTGTTCTGTGCACATACAGATAAGCTCGATGCATTAGCGGGCAATGGCTAAAGCATCGACAACCAGCGATTGCTGGGCCAGACGTCGCGTTCTTCAGAACCCAACGCGTTTAGATTGCACGAAAATATATTAACTTACTGTTTTGCAATGAATATCTTACTGACATTTTTATCGTTTTCGCTTTATTTCAAAGTGACGTGTTGGCATTAAATACTGCCAGTAATGAATATATAAAGGAGTTATATTGTGGTTATTCCAGATATTCAGACTCAAAATCTACATGGCGCAACTTTTCAACCGAACGTCTCTGCCGTTGATGTGATTAAATCACCCAATGCGGTAGCGGCAGTCAATACTGAGAGTAAAACCGGATCTTCATCTACTAGCTCAGATCCTTCCGATACGTTCTCTCCGGCCAACAGCACTAAGGTGACCCTCTCTTCTGACAAGGCGCGCGCTTCCCGAGGCGATGCTGCTGAGAAAAAGCAGGCCGAACAGCAACAAGATGATGACGAGGCCGCTGCGGGCAATGAATATTCATTGACCATGACAGGCATTCCTCTGTTCGGCGGTAAATTGGTCTCCGTGATTAAATATCCTAATGGACAATCAGAGATGTTTGATTCCCTGACGGGAAAACGCATTTCACAACAAGACCTTGCTTTGATCGGTGTATTAAATGGTGTCGATCCTGATCAGGTGCTGAATTTTGAGAGTAATGAATCCTACAGCGGGCTCACAGCAGCTGAAGTCTATCAGCGTATTCAAGAGCTGCTCGGCAAGGAAAACGGAAGCGACGAGTAATGTCGATGACGGCTCAGTGCCCGCACTGATATCTGCTTTATCCGCGCGGGCTGCCGTATTACGTGATGCGGTTTACTCCTCTGAGTGACAGCAGGGGCATATATGCACCTCAGCGGCGCTAATTGCGGTAACGCCCGCACAATCCGACTCGACACGCACAGGCTGCCCTTCAGGAAGTGAATGGTGCAGGTACTTGCTGACAGCGTCCTCTGTCATTCCCGTTATTTCTTCCGTTGCCAGTAGCCTATCCCCAACATAGACCCGTGCCACTGCATGAGCCGGTTTTTTTTCATTACCTTGCAACTGTCACCGTTAATTTGATACTCGCCATCACGCACCTTCTAGGGGACTGGCGGTAGCGTCATCCAGACTGTGGTAATCGGTGTAACCCGTTCGATCGCTGGTATAGATAGTCTGTGCGTTCAAGGCATTGAGCGGCGCACCGAGGCACAAGCGTTGCACCAGATCGGGGTTTGCGATATACCAACGCCCAAACTACACAGCATCTGCGCCCCCTCATCCAACAGCGCCTGTGCCGATGCTATCGTCAAACCATCATTGGCAATATAGGCACCGGTAAAATGTTTACGCACCAACGGGCCATAAAGCGTACTGCCCGCAATATCTTCACGGCCAAAGATAAAGGCCAAACGACGTGCATCCAGTTGTTGGGCCACATAGGTAAACAGCGCCGCCGGATCGGAATCCTTCATGGAGTGCGTATTGGACACCAGGTTCAGGTGCACGCCAACCCGACCAGCAGGCCAGACGGTGAGCACAGCATCCACAGCCTCTAACAGAAAACGTGCCCGGTTTTCAATGCTGCCACCGTAGCGGTCCGTTCGCTGGTTTGAACCATCGTGCAGAAACTGATCGAGCAGGTAACCATTGGCCGCGTGTATTTCCACACCATCAAAACCGGCGCGCTTGGAATTGGCTGCCGCCTGACGGAAGTCCTCAACAATAGCCGGGATCTCATTGGTTTCCAGCGCACGTGGCACGTCATAGTTCTTGTAGGGGCGAATCGTAGCGACGTGGCCTTCAGGCGCAATCGCACTGGGGGCAACCGGCAGTTTCCCATCAAGGTAGACAGGGTCGGAAATGAGCCCGACGTGCCACAGTTGCAGGACAATCTTTCCACCGGCGGTGACGCGCACCCAACCGGCAATCTGTTCATCAGACCAGATACCCGGCGTATTCGGATAGCCTACACCCTGCGGTGAGATAGAGGTAGCTTCGCTGATAATCAGTCCTGCGTTGGCGCGCTGTACATAGTACTCCAGCATCAGCGGCCCAGGCGTTCTTTAGTTAAAGGCTTTCATGCGCGTCAACGGAGCCATCACAATGCGGTTAGGCAGCGTCAGTTCGCCGATAGTGACGGGCTCGAATAGATTCGGCATAGCATTTTCCTTTCTCAGAAACCGACCTCAAGGCTGGTTCAGGCAACCCTAATGTGTCTGGTGTTTTATCATGGCACTCACACTTGCTTCGCAACAAATAGTGCGAGATAGATCACATTATAGGGTTAAAACGTCCCTTTGGAGCGGGTATTATCCGCAAGAATGATGAGAAACATCGGGGGGTAAGATGAGTGAACGATAAAGCATAATTTCAAATACTTTTTCTGGCTTGATATCCTTTCTCGCATTTTCCTGTCAACAGCGCGATTATTGGTAGCATTAATCGCCATCGCATGCCTTTTTTTCGCTCAAAGACTCTCTCGAACAGGCTGCTTTTTAATGCTATTTATTGCATTTTCCTCCTTCCCCCTATTGATATTCAACCCCCACCAGGCGTAGATTTAGCGCCGATTCCATCATAACGGGCATGCCCTGTTTATGACAGACGGAAAGCCCTCGCTCTGCGTCGGTTCGCAGGGATAAATGCTTTCCAAAAAGACGCACAATCGGAATCGTTGCAGGCGTATGTTTGCTGGAGATGACAATCAGTGAAGTATTTTTTTATGGGTATCTCATTCATGCTGATGGTGTGGGCGGGTACTTTTATGCTGATGATTTAGTGACAGGTCATCGCGAGTTCGATACCAAACAGCATAAAATAAATAAAATCGAATAAAAGAAATGAATAAGGGCTGAAGGAAGAATCACTCAGCCCATTTTGTTGACGTCGTTAATGAAAACGTCAGAAGGAGAAACCGGGAACAAAAAGCAGAATACCGCCGCTTATCGCCAGCCAAGGGCCAAATGCCAGCGGCTGATCGAAATCGCCCCCGTGCCGCCATCTCCACAGACAGGTCATTACTAAACCGCCCAATGCCGCTAACAGCACCAATTGCGGTAGCGCTTGCCATCCGAGCCAGGCACCGAGCGCTGCCAACAGTTTAAAATCGCCCGCCCCCAACGCATCTTTGCCCGTCAGAGTTTTAAACAACCAATAGACCACCCACAGGGCAAGATATCCGGCCATGGCACCTATGACAGCACTCTCCAATGGCACAAAGGCATCGCTGAGATTGATGAACAATCCGAGCCATAATAGCGGCTGCGTCAACGCATCCGGCAGCAGCAAGGTCTCGGCATCAATCGCCGCCAGAGCAATGAGAAAGGCAAGCAGAGCCAATGCCCCCAGCAACGAGACGCCCGGCGGCCACAGGCTGCCAGCCGCCACAAACAGGATCCCGGTTGCCGCTTCCACCAGCGGATAGCGCCAGGCGATAGTCTGATTACAGCAGTGACTGCGCCCGCGCAGTACCAGCCAACCGAGTACTGGCACATTATAACGCAGCACAATCGGCTGATGGCAGTTTGGGCAGTGGGAACGCGGCCACCACAGATCGTAGCGAGTCTGTGCGAGTTGTACGTCGCCCTCAACGTTCAAAGCAGCTTCATCAGGCCACTGCATTTCCAGCATGACAGGCAGGCGATGAATCACCACATTCAGAAAGCTACCAATGAACAGCCCCAACACCAAAAGCGCGCTGCACCAGAGCAGAGGATACGCTTCCGAAAACGCTACCAGTTGTTCCACGCCGTGCCTCGCATATCATCATCCTCGTAATGGTTGGCATCGCCTTTACGCGCTATCTTTTCACAGGCAGCAAGGAGCAACAACCGGTAAAACATGCCCAAATGCAAGCGTGTGCACTCGCACGCAGTTAAAGCGCCAAACGCCCCTGAAAACGCAACAAACGGCCACCTTGCGTGTCAGCATTACCCTGCGTGGACAAGATACGCCCAATCGCTTGCGGCATGGCATCACCGCTCGCCACCCGACCATCAAACTGGTATTCCCCGCTGGCTGCCAAACTCCCCTTGCCGGTAATTTGCACATAGGGCGATTGCTGGCGCAGCGCCATTTCCAACCGACCCTCATTGCAATTGAGCTGTACCTGCGGCTGAGCCAGAGCAACCGTGCCAAGCGGTGTGCCTAATGCAGCATTCTGCCAGTTCAACGTTGCCGACAGCGATTGGCATCCGCACGGATCGACAACGGCGTGTTGCAACCGCAATTGCACGTTCCCTTGCGCACTGACGGGGACAATGAGCGGCAGCTTATTCACCACCTAAGCTGCGGGAACAGACACCTGCCACTGAAAAAGTTGCGCCTGCTGCCAGCCTCGGATCACGCCTTTTCCGTGCGGCCCATCGGGGCTATCGAAAGCCACCGCCAGCGCGGGCATCAGGTCAGAGAAGGTGACATCCCAGCTCACCGCGCCAGCGAACTGCGTCAATCTGCCCGTGCCAGACCGTGCCGTTAACACCAGATCCGACGGTAGCCACCGCGTCAGCAAACGAGCGAGGGCATCCAGCGTCAGGAAAAACAGATAGCCCAGCATGAACACGAGCGCTCCCAGCGCTTTCATTTTGAAAACTCGCCGCGTGTTCGAATCGGTATTGAGAGCGCTAGCTTTCATTGGCACACTCCATCACCAGTTTGCTGATATCCACCCTGCCGGGCGCGCCGTCCACGGCATTCACATCGAGTTGTTGCACGTTAACACCTACCTGTTCCATCTCCCCCAGCCACTGCATCAGCAACGTGAAATCACTGCGTTCCAGCGTCACGGCAACCTGATTCCCTTGCGGTTGTAGTCGTGTCGCTTTCAAGCCGTAGCGGCTACGGCTTTGAGAAATCAGCACAGGCAAGCTGACATGACGCGATTCTGCTGCCTGGGATGTCGAGGGGGCAGCGGCCTGTGCAATACGCGGAGCTTGCTAGCGCAGCCAGGAGACTGTTTGTTGCTCCCTGACCAGCGTGCGCTGCCACTGCTCGCTGCGTTGCTGCCAGGGTTGCCATAGCAGGAAATAGCAGGCGGCCAGCACCAGCGCACTGCCCGCCAGCATCAGCTGCCAACGCTCACGCGGCGTGATACTGAGCCAATAGTGGTGCCACTGCGTCGTGACGGCGTTTCTCATGCTTGTCCCTTTAACGTCATCTGTGCTTCAACGCGTGTGCCATTCTGGCGAATTTCACCGTGTTGGATCTGGTAATAGGTTTCAGCCTGTTGCTGGAACTGCTCCAGCTCGGGGTAGGCAGGCGCGCTGTAAGCCAGACTAATTTCCTGCCGATTACCGTCATAGGCCAGCGTGGTGAGGCGTATGTCCTGATTTTCTCCCAGCAACGCCTGTAAGCGATTCATTGATTGCAGCAGGCGCGGCGTATCGCGCTCACCGCCTGCCTGCTGTAAATGCTGTTGCATCTGAACCCGAGGATTCACGACCTGCGTTTCTGCCGGGAATATCTGCCGATATACACGCACGCTTTCTTGCTGCCAGTAGGTCGCTTGTTGATACAGTTGGTAATGCTGCCAGACAGCATCCGCCAGCAATAACAGCAGATAGCAGCCAGCCAGCGCCAGGCATTCCACCCGCTGCACCATGCTCTCGCCGGTGCGAATTCCCCCTGGTCCAGCCCTAACAGGGACAACCTCGGCGCCTGTGCTGCCCGGCGTGTTGGGTTGAGACGCCCAGATACCGGCGGACGGTGCCTGATGGCTGTAGCTGTCACCGTGCAGAACTGGCATCTCTTGGTCGGCGTCATTCCCCGCGGCACCGGGTTCATCATCGGGATGGGCCTGGGGCAATACGGCCAGCAACGCCGCATGCCAGCTCTGCTCTGCCGCCATGCCATCGCCGGTTGTGTGACGAAACAGCCACAGATCGCGGTGGCAGAGCGCGCTGAGCCCCGTGACCGGCAAAGGCAGCGCCATCACATCGGGCAGTATGATGTCCGGTTTGATGGACAATGCGCCGCAGAGCGCCATCTTGCTCTTTGCGACGACAGCCACCGTCGCACGGTCGCCATCCCATGCCAGTACGGCACAGTGTACGGTTTCCACATCAACGGCCAGCCGTTCCTCCAGCATAAATGGCAGCGCCTGCTGTAGCTGGCGGCGAGCCTGTCGGGCAATGGTCAGCGAGTGAAACGCCACGGCTGTCGTCGGCACCAGTAAGGTGGCTGAGTGAATGCCCGGATACCCCGCCAGCAGCTCGCGCAATTGCGCTACGCTGCCCTGCCCTTGCGTTACAACGCGTCCCTCACGACCGTGCGCTATCAGCCATTCAACATCCGACTCATCCCCCGCCAGGCGCGGCTTGTCAGAAGCCCGCACGCCTTCATTCGTCTGGCGTGAAGAAGCCAGCGCTCGGCCGGGAAATACACGTTGAAAATTAAACGTCTTCATACTGTTCCCGTTCATGGATTCACCGTGCGGTAACCGCCTGAGTACCCTCGTACCACGGACACTGTTTTTCCATCCCGATGCAATAGACTGGTTTGATAGACATCACCACTCTCGCCCATTCGAACCCGTATATGGGCAAAAAACCAATCACTTCTCGCCACCAACACCCGCTGCGCGCTGCTTTTATTGATGTTGGGAAAACCGTCTTGTGCTAAAAATGCAGCCCCGCTTTGCCACCCCGCCACAGGGCGTTGCTGCAACAGCGTTTTGGCCCGCTCTGCGTTTAGGGTGTTAAGAAACAGCGCGGAGAGCAGCGGTGCCTGATAGTCCCGCAACGTATTAATATTTACCTGCAACTTTTGTGTCGGCAGTGCACAGACAAACGGCAACAAGCGCTGGTAAAGCGCAGCATCCACCCCTTGCACCATGCGCAATTCACTGATATCTACCATCGACTGGTTGGCTGCACGGTAGGGATTGGGCAGTGCCATATAGGTTTCATCTTCAGCCCCGTTTGCCATTGGCTGGCTATCTTCGTCAATCCAATCGCGCACTGCCGCCACAATGGTCACGGCCTGTGCCGGATCGACTCCAAGGTTGATCAACAGCCAGCGAAATACCTGTGCGGGATACGGCGTGCTGACCGCAGTGCTGTCGTCACTGATGGTTTGATTAAGCGCATTCAAGTTGAAACACGCCAGCCCATCCTGCACATAGCCGAGGATCTCCCCGCCCTCAACCGGAAGCTGGCGTCCGCGCTGCGCCCAGTTTTGCGACAGCGTCGTGCGTTCCGGTGTGGTCAGCGCATCACGCAGGATCACCTTGCCCACAAAGGCTTCCGCGCCAAGGGCATACCATTTAGCCTGCTGGTGTCCCAACTGGCGGTCGGTGCGCATAAACACCTTGCCTTGTCGTTCAGCGATACTGACGGCGACCGTCACCATCAGCGCCAGGATCAGCAATACCACTAACAAGACGACACCACGCTGGCGCGACCTCATGTCTTCTCTCCCGGCGCGATAAGGAACATGCGTGACACTTCGCCGTAATCGCGCAGCGTTAAAATCACCTCAATCCCCTGTGGTAACTGCGCGGTGTTCCCCCACGATTTCTGCCAGCCATTACTGCCGTAAAAACGTAAGCGAAAACCCTCTACCTGGGTCAATATCGCTTTCTGTTCCGGCTTTTCACCGGGAATAGGATCGACATAGCGGTAAAACAGCCGCTTCAGTTGGTTATCACGTAATCGATATGCCACGCCCTGTAATTCACTGCGCGGTAAAATACCCAGCGGGTTAAGCCAGTCATTGCGCGTGAAACGCAGATAGTCGTCTTCACTTTGCATCTGCTTACTGCCGGTAAAGAAGAACGCAGCGCTGCCTCGACCATGGCGAGCAATGATGTGTGAAAGATCGTCCTCTACCTGACCAAACGCCCGCTGCAACTCCGATAACCTCTGCGCTTTGCGCGCTGAAATTTCATCGTTACGCATCACGCTGTTCAGTATCTGGAATGCGCTAACGCTCAGCGCGGCAAAAATCCCGATAGCCAGCAGCATCTCCACCAGCGTAAAACCGCGCTGTATGTGCAACGGCCTTGCTGTTACACCGTCAAGGCGGGCTGTTCCGCCCTTCATTGTTTCACCACATAACTGCGCAGCACGGCATCAGCCGCACTGCTGTTTTTGTCACGTCGCACTTCAACATCCAGCGCGCGAAACTGCACATCACCGGTTTCTACGCCTTGCCAACGCCAGAACCAGCGCTCACCGCCCTGCGAACTGACACCGCTTACCCAACGCGTTTCCGGCCAGCGTTTCTCCAGCTTCAACTGTACCTGCTGATTTTCTGCCACCCAGCCTGCGAAGGTTTTCAACTCCAGACGGTTCAGGGTGCTGACCTGATAGATAGCGGTCTTCATCACGGCCAGCCCCGCCAACGCAAACACCGTCAACGCCACCATCACCTCAAGCAGCGTCATACCGTGCTGCGTTTTCATAACCGCGCCCCTTGGATAGTCATGCGTTTTTCTTGCACATCCCGCGAGGTCATGATGTTGCCGACGGCATCCACCTGCACCCAGGCGTTCTGCGTTTTCGGCTCGGCGTTGAACACCAGACGAAACGGCGTTACTTCGCCACCGGGCATAATCAGGATGTCAGGCTCATCGTCACGCCCGCTCGAGACCTCTTCGTGGCCATTGCGTTTCAGCGCTTTTTTACTTTTGATATCTTGTAGTTCAAGGCGCAAGCGTGCGGGTAACGTCGCAGAGGGCGTAATGCTTTGTGGTCGCCAGGGCTGCCAGTGATAGCCCAGAAACTGATCGCTGTGCGAGCGTGACGTTTCACCACCGTCATTCGGCAACAGCTCGATAAACTGCCACCGGTTCTGATAAATACGCACACCAAGCACATGCTCGTTCAGTTGGCTCTCTTCCACAGCAAAATCGAGCTGAGCGCGAAAATAGGCCATCTGCCAGGCACTGTCACTCTGCCTGTCGGAAGGAAAGGCCATCATCACCAGGCTGGTAGCAATTCCTGCCAACAGAGCAACCAACATCATCTCCAGTAGTGTGAACCCGCGTTGCTGTTCCATCCTGCTCTACCTTGCGTGACTCACGCTATTTGCTGCCGATGTTCCAATTGTCAATATCATCTTCAGTGCCCTGCATGCCATCCGGCCCAAGAGAGAAGATATCCAGTTTGCCGTGCTTGCCCGGATTCTGTAGTTGATAATCCGCGCCCCACGGGTCTTGCGGCAAACGCCGGATATAGCCGTCCGGCTGGTAATTCTTCGGTTCAGGCTGGATCACTGGTTTTTTTACCAATGCGGTCAGCCCCTGCTCCGTCGAGGGATAGCGCTGGTTATCCAGGCGATACATATCCAATGCACTTTCGAGCGCCACAATGTCACTCACCGCTTTCTGGCGATCGACTTTGTCTTTATTCCCCATCAGGCTGGGGACCACCATGCTCGCCAGCACCCCGAGGATCACAATCACCACCATGATCTCCAACAGCGTAACCCCCTGCTGAGAAGGACGACGCCGCCTTAACTGACGGTAGATAGGGTTATGTTGTTGCATATTGTCTTCCTTATTCCTTACCCCCTTGAACGGGGATTACGTTACATGCTCATCATGGTATTCAGTTGCAGCAGCGGCTGAAGAATAGCCAGCACGATAAACAGCACTACTGCCGCCATCGTCACCACCAACAACGGTTCGAACAGCCCGAGCGCCATGGACATCTGCGCGTTGAACTCTCTGTCCTGATTATCCGCCGCCCGTTCCAGCATGCTGTCCAGTTCGCCGCTGCGTTCACCGCTGGCGATCATGTAGCGCATCATCGGCGGAAACAGTGCCGTTTGCTCCAGCGCCTTGTGCAGGCTGACGCCCTCGCGCACCGCCTCCGTCGCTTGCGACAGGCGATGGCTCGCATAATCATTGCTCATCACATCGCCACTGATGCGCATCGCCTGCAACAGCGGAACCGCGCTGGCGTTAAGAATGCTGAGCGTACGCGCATAGCGCGCGGTATTGAGGCCACGCAGAATACGCCCGATCACCGACACGCCGAGCTGGCGGCGGTGATACGCCAGGCGACGCGTTTCCTGCTTGAGCAGCGCGCGGACGACAAAGGCACCGACCACCAGCGCAATAGCAATCCACAGCCCGGCACTGCGCACCATATCGCTCAGCCCCATCAGCACGCGGGTTGACAACGGCAGCACCTGTTTCATGTGAATAAACTGTTCGACCACCTTAGGCACCACGACGGACAGCAAAATGCTGACCACGGCAATGGCAACCACCGTCAATACGCACGGGTAGATCAACGCCTGCTCAATGCGGCTGCGCATCTGCTGGCGCTGTTCGGTGTAATCCGCCAGCCGGTTCAACAGCGTATCCAGATGGCCCGAGGTTTCGCCTGCGGCGACCATCGCACAGTAGAGGCGGGTAAAGCAGCCGGGAAACGCTTTCATCGCTTCCGCCAGTGAATGCCCTTCCATCACCTTGCTGCGCACGCCGCTCATCAAGTTGCTCAAGGCCAGCTTTTCACTCTGACGCGCCACCGCATCCAGCGCTTCCTCCAGCGGTAGCGCGGCTGCCACTAGCGTTGCCAACTGGCGCGTCAACAGCGCCAGATCCGCCGCGCTGATGCGCGTGGTGCGGCGCAGCGAAAAACGCGGGGTAGCGGATGCCCTCCCGCTGCCTTCCCCTTCGCTCAACGCCAATGGCGTCAGGCCTCGCTCGCGCAGTAGCTGTCGCGCATGGCGAGCCGAATCGGCCTCCTGACTGCCGCGACAGCGTTTTCCATGCTCGTCCAATGCCTGATAGTGAAACAGCGCCATCTCACTCCTCCTGCGTTACTCGAATAACCTCTTCCCAGGTGGTTAAACCGGCCAACACCTTATTGATGCCGTCCTGGCGGATGGTGAGACGCTCCGGCCCCAGCAGGCGGGCAATCGCCAGTTCACCGTCGCCACGGTGGATGGCGGTACGAACGTCGTCATTCACCAGTAAAAGTTCATGGATCCCGGTACGACCCCGGTAACCGGTAAAGTTGCACTGCGTGCACCCGACGGCCCGATACACCGTGCTGAGTGGCGTAATACCCATTTGCTGCGCCTGCACGGCATCAACCGGGTGCGCTTCACGACAGTCAGGACACAGAGTGCACAACAGCCGCTGCGCCAGCACTGCCAGCAATGAGGTGGACAGCAGAAACGGCTCAATGCCCATATCTTGCAGACGCGACAACGCCCCCAGTGCACTGTTGGTGTGTAAGGTAGAGAGCACCAGGTGACCGGTGAGTGAGGCCTGTACCGCTATCTGCGCGGTTTCACCATCACGAATTTCACCGACCAGCACCACGTCCGGGTCCTGACGCAAAATAGCCCGCAGGCCGCGTGCAAAGGTCATGTCCACTTTGGTGTTGACCTGCGTCTGTCCGATGCCTTCCAGTTCATACTCGATAGGGTCTTCTACCGTCATGATGTTGCGCTCGGTGGCATTCAAGCGGCTCAGCGCCGCATACAGTGTGGTACTCTTACCGGAACCGGTCGGTCCGGTCACCAGAATGATGCCGTGTGGACGGTTGATCAGTGCATCAATGTGTTGCCGCAACGCTTGCGACATCCCCAGCGCAGCGAGATCGAGCTGGACGCTGTTCTTGTCAAGCAAGCGCAGCACCACGCGTTCGCCATGGCTGGAGGGCAAGGTAGAGACGCGCACATCAACGGCACGTCCGCCGATGCGCAACGCCATGCGGCCATCTTGTGGAATACGCTTTTCAGCAATATCCAGACGCGCCATAACCTTGATACGCGACACCAGCAGTGACGCCAGTTTGCGTTGCGGACGCAAAATCTCGCGCAGCACGCCATCCACGCGAAAACGGATCAGCAGGTGCCGTTCGTAGGTTTCAATATGAATATCCGAAGCTTTGTTTTTGATGGCTTCGGTCAGCATGGCATTGATCAGACGGATAATCGGCGCGTCATCGTCAGCGTCCAGCAGATCGTCGCTGTCCGGCAACTCTTCCACCAAGGTGTAGAAATCCATTTCGTTGCCAATATCTTCCATCAGACGCCGCGCTTCATCGGAATCGCGCTGATAGCAGACGATCAGTTGCCGATCGAACTCTTGCGCACTGACGCGCGCTACCGTGAAAGCATTGCCCGCCACGCGGCGCGCCTCTATCAGTGCGGTTGCCGTCGTCGTCGCATCACACATCAGGCTGTGCTGCTGCGTTGCGCTATCCTGCAACAGCAGGATGCGATGAGTGCGCGCGTAGGCAAATGGCCGCCATTCCGGCGTGCTGGCGTTAAGCTCGCTCATCGGCCCCCCGAGGGGTAGAGTGCAGTAATGGCGGTTTTCACCTGAAGGAATGTTTGTGTGTTACCGCTGCCCGGTAAGCGCAACTGTTTGTCATGCAACAGGTTATCTCGGTTGTCCCCTTCACGTTGCTGCCCGCGCTCTTCGCTGAATGAGCGGTATTTATCGCTGGAAGCCGTCTGGTACTGCTGGCGATCGCGGATGATAGTGGGTCGAATAAACAGCATCAGGTTACGCTTTGTGACCTGTTTGCTGTTGGAGCGGAACAGCGCACCAAGCACCGGAATATCGCCCAATACTGGCACGCGTGACGCGCTCTCGGTGGTGCTCTTATCCAGCAAGCCCCCCACGACGACGGTCTCACCATTCCCGACCAACACCGCATTGCTCACAGTTCGGGTGTTAAAGGTCGCCCCCAATTCGGAACTGCTGCTGGAGGCGGAATCGGCCACGCTGGAGACCTCTTGTTCGATCTCGATCAGTACCGAGTCTCCCTCATTGATCTGCGGCTTGATCTTGAGTTTGATCCCGACCGTTTTACGTTCAACGGTTTGGAAGATATGGTCCCCGGAAGTGGTTTGCGATCCCGCCAGTACCGGCACTTCCTGGCCAACGTTAAAATTGGCTTCCATATTGTCTAGCGTGACGATGCTTGGCGTCGCCAGAATGTCGTTTTTGCTGTCGCTGGAAATGGCCGTCAGCAGCATCGACCTGTTGCCCTGGTAGAATCCAGCTGCCATGCCGTTAAAGCTGCCGAGTGCCGTACTTAGTGCGGTGGATACGGTGCCATCTTTATGGTACTGATCCACGCCGGTCACTACGGTGGAAAGCGGCAATCCGGTGTTGGTGAACTGTGTCATCCCGGCGTGTTTATTGCCCCACTGAATGCCGAGATTAAGGCCATCGGCGTCCTGCACTTCGGCAATGATCGCCTCTACCAGCACCTGCGGACGGCGAATATCGAGGCGGTTTATCACCTGCTCCAGATCGCGCATCACATCCGGCGCGGCATTGACAATCAAGGCATTGGTTTGTTCATGTGCCTTGATTGAGATATCGCGGCGTAGCGCGGTACCCGGCTGTGTCGTTTGCTGATCTTTTTGCAAGCTGTCGCTGACGCCAGTAAGCACTTCCACTAAATCAGCGGCCTTGGCAAACCGGAGATAAATTACCTTGGTGTTACCCTGCGCCGCCTGCTGCCGGTCGAGCTGTTTGATCATGGTGATCACGCGCTCGCGCGATTTAGGCTCACCACGCACCAGCACCGCATTGGTGCGCTCATCGGCGACGACGTTGGCGGTCATCGCCCCCGGCAGTGCGGTTTTTTCGTCAGATTTATTCAGCTCATTGACCAATTTGACCACTTCGGCAGAGGAGGCATAAGAGAGCGGCACCGTCACCACGTTGCGATCGCCGGTACGGTCGAGGCGTTCAACGATCTCCATCAGGCGTTTCACTACCGCGGCGCGGCCGGTCATCAGCAGCACTTTAGACGGTTGGTAATACACCACTCTGCCAGACCCTGCATTATCATTAAGCTGGCGCAACAACGGCGCTAAATCACGCGCGGCAACATTATTAACCGGCACCACGCCGAAACCGTACACGTCCAGCACGCTGAGGAAGAACTGGTAATACTGCTCTTCGTTCATCATGTCGTAGCTGCGCACCGTAATAGAACCACACACCGCAGGATCGATAATCACGGTTTTATTCAGATTCTTGCTGACGGTATTGATGAACTCCTGAATATCCGTCCCTTTAAAGCTGGCGGAAAATTCAGCGCCCCAGCACCAGGCAGAAACCATCATGAGAAGGCCCGCCCCCGCCAACCGCAAACCAGTCATCCGCCGCCCTTTGCTAAAAACACGTTGCGCCACCTGTTCGTCTCCCGTTACGGCTCATCTCTGCCCGCGTGCTGTTCACTCTCATCGTCCGCCGCCCCATCCAGGGTCAGCGTAATATCCTGGCGCTGTCCGTCGCGCTCTATCGTCAACGTCAATTCGCTCAACTGCGGCAATTGCGCCATGGCTTGCTACCCTTGCTCCGCATCACGCAAATCCATGCCGTTGAGCGCCACCGCCAGGTCGTTGTCATGCAACCCCAGGAGGTAGAACAGTTCAGTTTTTTTCCCCGGATTCAAGCGATAGCCCGCCAGCGCGTTATCTTTCATCTGAGGGACGATCGAGAGGTATTCCATCACCTTCATAGGCTCTGATTTCAAAGTATTACGTACCGCGCTCAGTGCCGCCAAGGGCGGCTTGGACGCACTGCTGCTATTACTGTTGGTTGCGCCAACTTCATCGCGATACAGGTAGAACGCTTCATAACGCCCCTGGTGTTCAAGTACGATACGATCGGCAGAGATGGTCAAAATCCGGGCCTCGTAGCCAGGAACGGCGTCACCGACGCCACGGCTGAATTGCCGACCATCTTTGGCGATAATCACAATGGCGCGATCGGTCTGTTGGCTTGCCAGAATGCCGGTCACGGTCAGTTGCAGGGAAAAAACGGGGATATCCCCTTCTAATACGCCTTCTGGAACAGGCTTGAGCGAAGTAGCACTGGGAGAGCGACCAAACAGCGTATACACGGTGGTTTGTGACGGTGTTGACGGGGCATGTGCAGGCGAGAGAGAGACGGCGTTCACTATCGGTTGCGCTGGCAACAACACGCGCCAGGTCCAGACGGCGAGCTGTTGGCAAATCAGTAACAACAACCCCATAATCCCGAGCCTGAGCCAGGAGGAAGGCAGGCGCGCGCCGATTGTCAGCAAATGTTGTACGCGTTGTTGTATCACCTGAGACATTCTCCTTTCCCCACGCCAGTAAAGGCGTGGGGATAGCGTTACACTACGGCGTTACTGCGTTGCGCCATCAAGCGTGATGGTTTGCGAGCCCGTCGTGGTGATAGTTTGATCATTCAAGCTGCCTTTCACCTTGACGTTGGAAACCCCTTCACCGAAGCTCCAGGCTTGTGCTCCGCCAGATACGTTCTCAAACGTGACGTTTTTGAACTGACTGTTATGTAGGAAGCCAATGGCTGTCGCTTTGACGTTGCGGAACTTCACATCTTCAAAATCGAAGTTTTCATGGTACGCATCGCGACCTAGATCGAACGTATACGCGTCCAGCATTGCACTTTGCGTCATGCCGTCCACCGCGATACTGCTCTTCTTGTTGGAGCCATCGATCGTGATGTTGTACACGGTGATATCGCGGAACTGCGCCGGTTGTTTAGCAGGGGCCGTGTCGTTGGTATCCACGCTGTAAGCGATGGTGAAAATAAACGGCTCGTTGCCGCCAATGTCTTTCATCGCATTATCACGGAACAGCACGTCACGTGCGCCACCACCGTAATACGGACGGCTCTTCATACGCAGACCGACGTCAGTCAGGTACATCACGTTGTTTTCAGCAACGATCTTCTCGATCCAAGCACCAGTATGACTTCCTGCAACCACCGCACCGTGACCTTCACGGAAGTAGTTGTTGAAGATCCAGGCACCGCTTTGGGCTTTCTGATTGTTTTCTTCCACACCCGCACCATAACCTGCGGCGAAGTTGACGCTGTCATCCCCGGTATCGAAGAAGTTGTTGAACACCATGACGTTTTGGCTATTACCGAACTCAATACCATCGGCATTGTTACCGTCATAGGTTTTGTGTTGCAGTCCGTGCATCACCACATTTTCTGATTCCAGCGCCATCACACCGTGGTAGGCCGGGTTCAGAATGGTCAGGCCGCCTACGTAGAGGTTGCTCACCCCGCGCAGCGTCATCATGGAGGAACGGCGGTTTTTATAGGCATCTTCCTGTGTCAAATTATCAGGCGCAGCCATCGCCGCTGCGGTCTGGTTTTTTGCCAGAATACCGTCACTGCTAACTTTACTGGCGCTACTGGCACGAATTTGCGGAAGTTCATTGCCCAGCTCATCGGTGAAGGTTGCAGCAGGTTTGCTGGTACTCAGCCCTGCCACCCAGCCATTACCGTCAATACTGCCTTTACCCACGATACGGATATTTTTGAAGGTTCCTGCTTCAGTGTGCCGGTGATCATTCGCTTCCAGCACGTTAAGCAAGGACGGAGAACGTTTGGTCAGCTTCTCACCTTGAATAACATACGGATAAAGGTAATAACCTTTACCCAGTGGGTAATCCGCCGGATTTTCGGAACCGAGCAGCTTGGCACCTTCAGCAATTTCAAAGGTCATGTCGCTGTGCAGGAACATCGCGCCACTTTTAAACACACCGCCACTCAGCAGCACCTTACATCCTTGTGGATACGCTTGGATGGTGCAGGAATCGATCGCGTTTTGGATCACCGTGGTGTTTACCGTCGTACCATCATCCACCGCCCCATCGGCTTTTACATCAATGACGTGCGGCGTTTTGCTGGTGCGCTGCGTGAGGGTTTCAATGTCTACCGACTCTTTGCCGTCTGCATAGACGGTACGAACCGTAAACTTGTATTCGGTATCCGGCTTCAAACCATCCGTGCTGTCGGCGGTGAAGTTGTGGAATTTGACGCGCACGTGCCAGTTATCCGCATCAAATTTGCTGTAGAAGTTGTCGATATACGGTTTGGCAGGTGAGTGTTTATCCTGGTTGTCCAGCGTGCTGCCCAGCAGCTTGCCGTTCATGTACACGTTGTAGTCTTTAATCTCACCGCTCGCTGCCGTGGGTTTTTCCCACGCCAGCGTAATCGAGCTGTCATCGAAGGCCAGCGTAGGCACCTGCAATTTCTGCGGTGCAGCGGAGCGGTCAACCGGCGTGGTGGTATGGCTGGAGTTATTATCACAGCCCGCTAACAGCCCCCCTAATACCAAGGTTGCGCACAACGTTAATCGGGTTCTGGGTAAAAATTGCGTCATAAAATCATTTCCCGTGTTATAGTGAATATTAACTGTTCTATTGCTAGCCTTAAAAAGCGGTGTTAAAAACCATACCTGGCGAATAATTAGTCAGGCAGCGATATTGACAATTTTCCTGCGCCCGCATTTTCCAAAACATATTTTTCGACGGCAGCGATAGATTTACCCACGGTATAGGTATAGGGCGGTTCCCAATCAATATCATTGGTACAGGTTTTCAATGCCCAGTTTCCTGGTGCTTTACCTGCACTCTCCGCAGCGGCTTTTTCTTCTTCTTACAATGCTGTGCATTTTTCAATAGCTATCTGGTTCAAGTTTTTGGCCTGTACGCCATTAAACCAGGAGCCGTTATCTTTAAACTTGCTGCCTTTATAGGCGCCAATAATGGTGCTTTCCTCTGCGCCCGCCCCTTGGAAATTAAAAACGTTTCCTTCGGATAAAATAGAAGAAGCGAATCCCATAACGATGGAATAAAGAATGGGATAATCCGCATCGGTGGCACCACAGTGGTAGTTATTCACCAGATGCACCTGCCCAAAACGCACGCGCGGTGCACGCTGGGTTAAATTGCTCCACAGGTTACCCTCAAAGGTAATGCGGTATTCCCCTTCATCGCTGTCACCCGAACCGATAATGGTGGTTTTATCGTGCTCTTCGAAAACGTTATAGGATATGGTCAGGTAATCCGCGCCATCTTCGATATCCAGCAAACCATCATGACGTTGAATGTGTTTACCAAACAGCACCTGCTCTTTGCTGTCCGGGTGCTCACCGTCAGTAAAGGTACAGTGATCAATCCAGACATTTTACTGGCATTGATAGAGACCGCATCGTAACGCGCGTTCCAGTTCCCTGATGCACCATCACCAGCATCCCAGGCAGGAGCAAAGTCACGCGGTGCCTGGAAGGTAATATTACGAATAATGATGTTGCTGTTATCCGTTTTGTTGAAGGTATGGCTCAGGGTATTGATTGACAGATAGCCCTCTTCCAGCCTTGCATCTTGTCCTACGCCCAAAATGGTGGTGTTGGGCGGCACCTGGAACTGAATCTGCGCTTTCTGGTTGTTGGCATATTGCAAGCGCTGGCCGTTCTGTTTTTTCAGCAGAGAGAGTTCGGTCTGCGCCGCTGTAGCCTCTGCGCCACCGGCATCGATCGTCGCTTGCAACTGCGCCAGATAATCCTTGTCAAACGCCTTCACATACAGATCGAAATCAAAAGTGGTTTTATTGGGTTTGGTTTTGTAATAGGTGGCGTCCGCATAAGTACCATTGCCTAAATCATCCCCACAAATGGTGCCAACCCAGTAGATAATTTTGGGTTCGAGTTTGGCGGTCAGTTCCGCTGTGGCATCCCCGGCGAGGTAATTGGGACTGCGTACATTGCTTAACGCATCCTTCAATTCCTGGCGAGAACTCACGACGTAAATGCTTTCAGCCCGTGCTCCTTCTCCACCGGTTGTGGCCGCTGCCGTGCCATCCACATCCTTATACTGTGCTGTCCAACCAAACGGTGCGGTTTTAACCGGTAGCGTTTCATCAGCCGATTCGGTATGCGATGAACTGTTATCGCATCCGGATAAAAATAAAGACGACAATGCTACACAGAGAACGCTGTAACGGAAACGCCGACTATTTTTGACTAACATAAAGTTTTATCCCTCAGTATTGTGACAAAAAAAGACAATATAATGCCCTGCGGCTTTTTTTCACCGCATATAAAAATTACTCTTTAGATTCTTTGATATATTTTTATTATTTAGATAAAAGACACCCTGATCAAGGGTAACCATGGCTTGTGGTTGTTAAATTTTTATTTAACGTAAAAATTACTTAAATTTTCACATGCAAATTTTTCACATCATTTATTGACCGCCATGTAGCACATCACACAAAAGAAGCGATATGCCTTTATTAATAAAACACCATTTCATTAGTTTGGTTATTAAAGCATATCTACACCTTTTTTTTGAGACTAAGCTCAAGGTTTCATTGGTAGTGCAAAGGTAGATTATGACTTTTTCATGAAATCAAATTTCCGTCACAGAACCATCAGGTAAAAGCATTTAGCGCTGTTCATTTGCCATAAAATCGGGCATGTAAAGAGACCCTCAATACACAGGTGTTGTGTATGTTGCCGCTGCCGCCCTTCTCGCATCCAATCTGACGAGCAGAGGCACATGTTGATGTAATAAGAAAATCCCGCGTGGAACCGATAGCACCCCCTCGCCTTTCGCCACGTATGCCCCTGACAGCGACTTATGCTATGCCGGGGTATCTGTTGGCGACCTATGCGCTATTGCTGCTATCACTGGGGTGGTTTGCTCACCAACGCTGGATAGAAAGGCCCACGAGCGTTGTGCCACCAACGAGCACAGTACAGCCGCACAGCGAAACCCCACCGAGTGAAAATACGCCGCCCCTGGCGCAAGCCGTTCCCGCAACCCCAGCGTCGGCACCGAAAGCCGATCCATCGCCGCCCCCAACGGCAGCCCCAAAACCGGCTAAAGTCGAAAAGGGACAGGTGCCGCCGCTGACTTATAGTGCGCACGTGTTCACCTCGGACCCGTCGCGACGCAGCGTGACGCTCAATGGCGTGCGTTATCAGGAAGGAGAGAGTCCGATGGAAGGGTTAGTTATCGAACAGATTCAGCAGGACATCACGCTATTCGATGCCAACGGCGAGATTTTTATTCTGGATGCGCTTTCGGACTGGCCTGGCGGCGATATCAAAGAGGTGGGCGCTGAGTAGCACCCGGCGACATAATGCGAGACGTATTACCTGAAATCTTTTCTGATGAAATCAATAAAGGGGGCCAGTGAGCGGTTGAACTCAGAACACTGCGCCTTTTTCGGCGTACCATCTTGCAATAACCCTTGATACAGGTTTTCGCTACGCGAGGCCAACTGTGTGAAATGGGCGGTGTTCCACCCTTTTTGCTGCGCCACGGCCAGGGCTGCGCGTTGGATCGTGCCGTCATCGGGGAAATCGCTGCGATTGCATTGGGATTTCAAATAACGACTTGCCGCCACCAACGACGCAATCTGATTCAGTTGTTTGGTAGCACTGACCGAAGACACTGACGATGCCGGCGTACTGGAGCGCGTCGGTACCTGGCAACCGACCAGCGTAATGCACAACAAGGTGACTGCTGAAAACGTCAACAAAGGGGACCGCATGACTACTCTCATCTTTTGTTGTAATGAAAACCGGAGAAGGAGTGTAGCAAAACCGCCCGCGTGATGGCGCAATGCCAAACCCACTTTGCTCACAAAATGAAAAAAAAGAGACGGTGCATACAAAGGAATCTCCCCGGCGGGCCGGGGAGAAAAAGGACAAGACGATCAGGCTACCGATGATTTTCCAGCAGAGAGAAGCCCGTCAGCACGGAACATGGCCTTGATACCGCGCACCGCTTGACGAATACGATCCTGATTTTCAATTAACGCGAAGCGCACGTGCGTATCACCGTAATCACCAAAACCGATGCCGGGAGAGACACACATTTTTGCTTCGGTCAACAACCGTTTGGCAAATTCCAGCGAGCACAGATGCGCATAAGGTTCAGGGATTTTCGCCCAGACGTACATGGACGCTTTGGGTTCATCCACCATCCATCCCGCTTCATGCAGTCCTTTCACCAACACATTACGGCGTTGACGATATTGCTCAGCAATATCGCGCACGCATTGCTGATCCCCTTCAAGGGCCCCAATGGCGGCGACTTGCAGCGGCGTAAAGGTGCCGTAGTCGTGATAACTTTTGATTCGCGCCAGCGCATTGACCAACTCTTTGTTGCCCACCATAAAGCCGATGCGCCACCCAGCCATGTTGTAACTTTTGGACAAGGTAAAGAATTCGACGGCGATATCCTTCGCGCCCGCTACTTGCATGATAGACGGGGCTTTCCACCCATCGTACACGATGTCGGCATAGGCCAAATCGTGTACCACCAGCACGTTATACTGCTTCGCCAGCGCTACAACGCGCTCGAAGAAATCCAGCTCAACGCACTGCGCCGTGGGGTTCGACGGGAAGCCCAGAATCATCATTTTGGGTTTGGGAATACTTTCGCGGATGGCCCTTTCCAGCTCGTTGAAGAAATCAACGCCCTCCACCAGCGGCACAGAACGCACCTGTGCACCCGCGATCACCGCGCCGTAGATATGAATGGGATAGCTGGGATTCGGTACTAATACGGTGTCACCGTGATCCAGCGTTGCCAGCATCAGGTGTGCCAACCCTTCTTTGGAGCCAATCGTGACAATGGCTTCACTTTCCGGATCGATCTCGACGCCATAACGTTCGTCATACCAACGTGAAATGGCCCGACGTAAACGCGGAATACCGCGTGAAGTGGAATAGCCGTGGGTATCATCCCGCTGCGCTACCGTACACAGTTTCTCGACGATGTGAGGCGGTGTCGGCCCATCCGGGTTACCCATACTGAAGTCAATGATGTCCTCGCCACGACGGCGGGCGGCCATTTTTAGCTCAGCGGTAATGTTAAATACATACGGGGGAAGACGATCGATGCGCGTAAAACGGCGCGGAGAATTGGAATCAGCCATAACATCCTCAAGATACGTGAGCGCCCGGACCGTCCGAGCGACGCTTAGCCCTTGTGGGCTAATGATTACGCTATCGTAGAAATTGTCGGCTGTCGAGAGTGCGGACAAGAAAAATGTAAAGTGAGATCGCTTATCACCAAATTTTATGCTGACATTTGTCATCACTTTTCAAGGTTCAGCATATTATTCCAAAGCGCCACAATGACTTTTCATTACTTTTTATTGTTTTCAGCACAATGATATGAGTAACGTGAATGAGGCTCTAACGTTCATTGAAAAAATAATGACTCACTGCATTATTAGTGAGCCCAACTTTATGGCATTGCGCCAAAATGAAGCAGACAGTAAAAAACACTTAAAAAAAACAACAAAATAAAAAGAATAAGAAAACAGTATGACCGTGCGTTTTTATAAAAAACCGAGGAAATAACAAAATAACGCACAACGCAGACTAAAACACCAAGTAAAAAAACATCCAATTTACTCAATCGCCAAAAAAATCAACCATACCCATATATTATTCTAAAAACATCGTTATATTGACAATAAAAAGCCTATGAATATTATCAAAGGTAATCAGCTGTTATCCAGATAACAATCACTGACGCGCCTGATAGCGATTTATCATTTATTACGTCAAAAATTTAATGAGGAAAAATAATGGATATCAAAAAGCCCTATTTGCTTTTTCTTGGTGATGCGCACGATCAGTTAGCCGCCAAGGTCGCTATCGACATCAAGCAATGGCATCCCGAATATTGTGTGGGCCAATACTGTATGGCGGACTGTCACGCGGATTGCGGCCTGCCGGATCTGGATATCGCAGCAGCACACGCCGCCATAGCACAAACCCTAGTGATTGGCGTAGCCAACCGGGGGTGGCATTATCTCTCAGCAATGGATCGCCATTTTGCGTGAAGCGTTAGAAAGCGGCATGGATCTCGCCGCCGGACTGCACAACAAACTCGCTGACGTACAAGAATTGCGCGAACTGGCGGCAAAACTGGGACGTTCCTTGTTTGACGTGCGCCATCCAACGGAAACCTACCCGGTGGCAAACGGCCGCAAGCGCAGCGGCAAACGCCTGTTGCCCGTCGGTACCGATTGCTCCTGTGGCAAAATGTACACGGCGCTGGCCATCGAAAAAGAGATTCTGGCAAGCGGCGGCAAAGCGACGTTCCGCGCCACCGGCCAGACCGGTATTCTGATCAGCGGTGCTGGTGTCAGTATTGATGCAGTGGTTTCTGACTTCATCGCCGGTGCCGTTGAAGTGTTGGCGCCCACCAATGATACAGATCATTGGGATGTGATTGAAGGCCAGGGTTCACTGTTCCACCCTTCCTTCGCAGGTGTAACCACTGGGATTATTCACGGTGCGCAACCGGATGCGCTGGTACTGTGTCATGAACCGACACGCAAAACCATGAGTGGTGTTGACTACCCGATCCCCTATCTGGCGGCCTGCATGGCACTCAACCTGTCAATGGCGCGGCTGACCAATCCTAACGCCCGATTTGTTGGTATCTCGGTGAATACCTCGGTACTGGATGAAGACGCCGCCCTCTCTCTGCTGGCAACCATTGAAGCTGAATTCAACCTGCCGGCGGTTGATCCGGTGCGTCACGGTGTGGGCCGTATCGTTGAAGCATTGGCCAGCCTATGACCGAACTTACCTTATCTCGTGAAAGCTGGCCGCTGCGTGAAGTGTTTACCATTTCACGCGGCAGCAAAAGGCAGGCCGATGTGGTGGTTGCCGCCCTTCGGGCCGGTGATATTACCGGCTACGGTGAATGTCTGCCTTACGCGCGCTACGGCGAGTCGGTCGACAATGTCGCAGAGCAAATTGCTTCGCTTGAGAGCGACTTGCGCAACGGTCTGGACAGACTCACGCTGCAATCCCGTTTGCCTGCGGGAGCGGCGCGCAACGCGCTCGACTGCGCCTTATGGGATTTGGAGTGCAAGCTCTATCGTCAGCGCATCTGGCAGCGGCTCACTCTGCCGGTACCGCACACGCAGGAAACCGCCTATACCCTGTCGCTGGACACACCAGAGCACATGCGCCAGGCGGCATAGAAGCAGGTACACCGCCCTTTGCTAAAGCTGAAGCTGACCGATCAACACGATCTGGAACGGGTCGCCGCCATGCGCGCGGGGGCCCCTTCAGCCCGCCTGATCGTGGATGCCAACGAAGGGTGGAATGAAGCGCTTTATACCCGCCTGGTGCCAGAACTGGTCAAACTGGGTGTTACCATGATTGAGCAGCCAATGCCCACAGGGAAAGACGAGGTGCTGGCATCCTTGCCACGTCCTATCCCGATTTGTGCCGATGAATCCTGTCATGACAGCCATTCATTGGCCGGACTAGTGGGTCGTTACGACATGATTAACATCAAACTGGATAAAACCAGCGGTTTAACCGAAGCGCTGCGTCTGCGCGATGAAGCAGTCAAGCATGGGCTAAAAATTATGGTAGTCTGCATGGTCAGTACATCGTTGGCGATGGCACCTGCGTTTATCGTAGCACAGGGGGCTGATGTGGTGGATTTGGATGGCCCGCTGTTGCTGCAACGCGATCGCGATAACGGGCTGGACTACCAAGACAGCATCATCAACCCGCCTTCAGCCGCGCTGTGGGGCTAGTGCTGATTCGCGTGTGGTCTGGCAAGCATTTTTAGTGCCAGGCCATTTACCTTCTTTAGGAGTGTTGTAATGCAACGTATTATGTATGTTGACGGTCAGTATGTAGAAGAGCAGGACGCCAAGGTTTCCGTTTTTGACCGCGGTTTTTTGTTCGCCGACGCCGTCTACAAAGTGACAGCGGTCATCAATGGGAAGCTGGCTGAATATGACGGCCACATCACGCGCTTGCAGCGTTCCTGCCGTGAACTCGCACTGCAACTGCCAGTCTCTATTGATGAACTGAAAAAGATCCATTTGGCGCTGATCGACAAAAACCAACTGCACGAAGGGGCGATCTATTTACAGCTCAGCCGTGGCAACGCGGGCGATCGCGATTTTCATTTTCCCGGTGCGGAAGTGAAATCCACGCTGGTGCTGTTTACTCAGGCACGCTCGGTTATCAATAACCCGAAAGCGGAAACCGGCCTGCACGTAGTGACCTGCCCGGATATTCGCTGGCACCGCCGTGATATCAAGACCGTCAGCCTGCTGGCTGCCTGTCTGGCAAAAGAAGTGGCCCACAGCAAAGGCGCGAATGACGCGTTTCTGGTGGAAAACGGGTTTATCACCGAAGGCAGTTCCTGCAACTGCTATATCGTGCTGGCCGATAACACCGTGGTAACGCGCCAACTGAGCAATGACATTTTGCACGGCATCACCCGTCAGTCACTACTTGAACTCGCCACCAAGGACAATATCGCACTGGAAGAGCGTCCGTTCACACCGGAAGAGGCCTACCACGCCAGCGAGATTTTCCTCAGTTCAGCCACCACATTTGTACTGCCGGTGGTTTCACTGGATGGTAAAACCATAGGCACCGGTAAGCCTGGCCCGATCGCCAAACGACTGCGTGAAATCTATATCGCGCGAGTGAAAGCACAGGTCGAATAGCAGCGTTATTCAGACTAATGACAAAGTCACTTGCCCCCTCGTCATTCCCGCGAAGGCGGGAATCTCTGTGAGAAGAAACGCGTTTCACCTCTACGAGATTCCCGCCTTCGCGGGAATGACGATGGGCGTTTTTGTTATTCTGGCAGCAAGGTCGTGTCCGAGGCGTTTTCCAGCACCATCTTCTGCGGGGATGCCAGCCGAATGCTGGCAATGCGCAGCCGCTTGATAATCTCAAACAACAGGTCGCTTTTTGCTCCTGAAACCATGCGGGGTCTGGGGACATAACCGGTCACACTCAGTACCATCCCCGTCGACGTAAGCTGGCTAAAGGTTACCGAAGGCGCGGGGGTTTCCAAAATGGATTCATGATCGCCATAAGCGCTGAGCAGGATCTCCCGAATGGTTTCAGGATCGGCATCCAAAGGGAAGGTTAACGCCAACGTTGCCACCCCCATCGCATTCCCCATGGTGATATTGCGCACGTTTTGCGAGATGAACTGCGAATTCGGCACGATGACCGTGGAGCGATCGCCGAGTTGAATTTCCGTCGCGCGCACGTTGATGCGCCGAATATCCCCTTCTACACCGCTGATATTAACCAAATCCCCTACTTTGACCGGACGTTCGGTGAGCAAAATCAGCCCGAAGATAAAGTTTTTAACGATCTCTTGCAGACCAAAACCGATCCCAACCGACAGGGCGCTGACAATCCACGCCAGCTTGTTCCACTGGATCCCTAACGCAGCCAGCGTCAACAGAATAAGCAGGATATAACCAATATTGGTAAACAGGGTGACCAGCGAAGCGCGAATCCCCTTTTCCAGCGTGGTCTTCGGCAGAAAATCATCTTCTAACCAACGCCGGGATGAGCGCAAAACATAGATACCAATCACCAGACATGCAGCGGCATTAACCAGATTAGCCGGAACGATGCTTAGCGATTCCAGCCCTTTACCGCCCCAGATTTCCACCGATTTTTGCAACAACTCGATCGGTGTCGTGGTGCCAAAGGTGCCGTTTAATAATGCCACGGCGCCCATCAGAATCAGAAAGACTTTCCCACACACCGACACCAAGGAAGCCGCCTGCGCCAGATGACGATCGTCCAGATTCAGAGAGCTTTTAATACGGCGCCCGCTGGCGGTATTTGGCGAAAAAATGCTTTCGCTGAGATCGGTCACCAGGGTTATCAACAGATACAGGCAGGAAAGCACCATCCCCACCCATATCAGCTCATAAATCAAGAAACTCGCCAGTGAGATATAGCCAATTGCCAATGAAATCAGCACAGCAATCGCCGTCAGCAAGGTAGCTAAATGCACCAACCCTGACAGTGTAGAGCGCGCTTCCGGCTGTTCACCCGCTTCTACCATCTGCCGTCGCACCTGATTGCTACGCAGCGCAATCGCCCCCACCGTTAACGCCAATGCAGACAGCCCGTTCCCGACGATAGTGACAGCAACGGAGGTGCCCACTGTGGTGTTAAGCTGTTCAAGCATGCCAAACACAAACATCAGACTGGCGGCAATAATCGGGAACGGGTCCATCGCTTTGGCTACCGGGTTAGCCATGGCAGGTAAGCGCCAGGATGGACGATGGTTGGAAAGAAACGCCCGCCCCAACCCAGTAATCATGGCGCTAAATACGGCAAGCCGCACCAGGTTATCGAGAAAACTCCCGATAGCAGCCGGTACATCGCCGGGGCGCACCAATGTATAGTCAAGCAGATTCGTGGCAAGCCCGATGGTCGTGACGGAAGAGAGCACGGTAGCAGAAGCGAGGAAACTGCGGCGCAGCCGCCCTTCCGGCAGCCAACGTATCCCGGCACGTGCCAGATATTTTTCCAGTAGTCGCTGACCCACCGTGGCTAACGCCAGCGCCAACAGCAGATAAAACAGCGTTCCATACCGCCAGTCCGGCTCCCAGGTCGCACTCAGCGTATCGCTGAGTTGCGCCTGAAACTGCTTCATCTTCAGCCTGAGATGCCAATAGCGGGGACCAGAAACTCGCACCCAGAATGCTGCCCGAGTTAAGCGCCAGTTGCGTTTTTAGCGCATTGCGACGTAGCGTAATAATCTGCGCCGAGAGATTGAGGGCACCCGTTCTGATGGCCTGAATTTGCTCCAGTTGCGCGTCCAGTTTGGTTTTTCGCACACTCAAACTGGCACGTTTACGCGTAACTTCACTGGTTTCCGTTATCGTTGCACCCTGCTCTGGCGCAGGCCCCAGCACATCGACTTGCGCCTGAAGCTGTGCCTGAAGCGGTGCCAACGCGGTTGCGAGATCGGTGGTGTTGCCGATCAACTGCTGCACGGCGTCATTCAATTCGCCGTATTTGCTGTCGCTGGCGGCGTTGGAGATCTGCTGCTTGATGCCATCCAACTGCTTTTGCAATTTGGCGACTTCACTGTTTACATTGATTTTTGCAGCAGCAGCAACATCCGCAGACGTGGTGTTATCAGCGGCTGTAGCCGGTGGCGAGGCGCACAACAGCGCAAACAGTACGGCAAAATGACGGGAAGCCATACCTGCACAGCGCGTTGAGGCACTCGCATCAAAAGGTTTCGTTGCATCAATAGGGCTCTTCTCTTGGCAATTGTCAGACCTGCATGTGCTTAATACACAATAGATTGCTGTTATACGCAAGGGGGATGTGTCAGTATTGTAACGCCATATACGCTGTTAGATAAAATGGCGGCAGTCTAAATCAAGGACTTTAGGTTGATTCTTAGAAAAGAACCTAAAAGAAGGAAATGACACATCAGCTTTAGTTAATTCCGCGACATCAAATGACACCTATAAACACATATCAAATTTAAGAAATTGATTACAATGAAAATATATAACACTGAATCATAATAAAAAGAAACCTTTAGCTTGCACCTGCATCAACACAGCTGGCTAGCACTGGCATTATTGCTATTAAAAAACTTAACCCATTGAATTCATATAACAGAAAAAAATTCACTCACACATTAAACGCTCGCAAGAAAAACATATATTACAAGTCATATATACAGAGGCCAGTAATGAAAAAAATACGGCTCATCTCACATTGAAAGTTATATCAACAAGGCAAGATCATTCTAACTCCTTTAATAAAGAAACACTGAAAAAAAAGTATGCCTTCTATTGGCTGGAATTCTTTATATCATAATACCGCCCGTATTCGCTGATGGAAATGGGGGAAACAGTGGCTACAATTCGAATGACCAATTTGGCATAAACGGTGGTGGTGGCGGCGGAGGAAGCGGTGGACTCGGCTCTCCTAATGTCTCTTCTGCAAATGATGGTAGCAATATTCGAGGAGGAAATGACAGCAATGGTAACTCGGTGTCAGGGGGTACAGCGGGTAATGGAGGTATAGGAGAAAATTCAGGAACAGCATCTTCTCCAATAGGTGCTTCGGGTTCAAATGGGGGTGATGCGGTATGTAACGGTTGCACACAAGGAAATGGTGGAGGTGGCGGCTGAATTGGTTTTCAGGGAAATTTATCTTCTGTTTCATCTGCAATTATCGGTGGCAATGGTGGTAACAGTGGTAATGTTACTTCAGCGGGTGCTGACGGCGGCGGTGGCACGGGAGCAGTGCTCTCTGGTGGAATAATGAGCACCGTGGCTAATATTACGGGTGGGTCAGGCGGAAATGGGGGGTCAGCAGAAGGAATTGGTGGTGCAGCCTATGGCGGTGAAGGGGGATCTGCTATTCGCGCACAAAACGTTACCCTTAACATAGGAAATCACCTTATTACTGGAGGCAACGGTGGCAGAGGGGGCAGTAGTGGCGATTCAACACTTATCCGTGGAAGGTACGGAGCGAATGGCGGAGTAGGAATTTACGGTGATAATAGCACCATAACGAATAGTGGAACAATTTCTGGTGGTAATGCTGGGGCAGCAGGTAATTATGCGACAGGAACACTTCCTGTCGGTGGATTCGGCATTACCGGAAAGAATATCAATACTATTAATAATAACACCATCCAGGGTGGTTTTAATGCAAATGGTTCAATTCGGGCAAATTCAATTTATTTCACCGAGGGTATCAATAGCTTGGAATTGCAATATAATTGGCTTTTTAATGGGAATATCTCTGCAAATTCAGGCTCCACTAACAAATTCATATTAGGGGGCACGGCCAGCAACCTGACGAGCGACACCACAGGGACTCAACGGTCGACCATCTTTGATGTCTCGCAATTCGGCAACAAATTCCAAAATTTCTCCAGTTTTTATAAAGCTGACTCGAGTACCTGGAGAATGATTAACACCACAACAGCTAACACCCCCTGGACGCTGGCGGCAGGTATCTTGCAAATTTCCGCAGACGGCGCGCTGGGTAGTACAGCAGGCTCCTTGACACTTGATGGCGGTACATTGCAATTCATCAGTAACGCCATCTTGTCGGCGACAAGAGCAGTGAACATCACTGACGCAGACAGTATTTTTGATACCCAGAATAACGCTGTTACCATCAACAGTACCATCACGGGAAATTCCCTAACCAAAAATGGCTGCGGAGTACTGACACTTACTGGCGCCAATACCTACAATGGTACCGTCATCAATCAAGGTACCCTTGAGGTAAGCGGCAATGCAGGGTCAATCAGCGGGAATACGTCTGTCGCCAATAATGCATTACTCTCTTTCAACCATTCTGGCACACTGACCTACAGTAGTTTGATTTCTGGTGATGGCGCTCTTCTCAACACGGGCTCAGGTACCGTCATACTGACGGGAAATAGCACGTATACGGGCGGTACAACGCTATCAAGCGGTACGTTGCAATTAGGTAACGGCACAACATCAGGTTCCATCACCGGCAATATCATCAATAACGCAACGCTGGCTTTTAACCGCAGCAATGCGATTAACTACAGCGGTACTATTTCCGGAAACGGTGCGGTCATCCAAAACGGTAGCGGAGCGACAACGCTGAGTGCCAACAATAGCTACAGCGGCACCACGTCAGTGAATAATGGCAGGCTGTACATCAACGGTAATCAGACCAGTGCCACCGGAACAACCACTGTCAGTAACGGCGCAATGCTGGGTGGCAATGGCACTATCGGTGGTGCTGTCACCGTGGCGAATGGAGGCATCTTATCGCCCGGCGCGGCCTCTGGAAGTGTTGGAACCCTGACAATTAACGGGAACCTTAGTCTTAACAACACCTCAGTACTTAACTACACCTTGGGTAAAGCAGGTGTCATCAACAGCAGTAACAACGATTTGACCGTGGTCAACGGCAATCTCACGCTGGACGGCATACTTAACGTCACCGAAACCGCCCCCGGTGCGTTTACTCCTGGTCTCTATCGCCTTATCGATTACAGCGGGACATTAACCAATAACCAATTGAATCTCGGAAGCCTCCCTGAAACGAGTGGCATGTTTATTCAGACATCCGTTGCCAATCAGGTTAATTTGATCAATAGTGCAGGACTCACACTAAATTTTTGGGACCGTGGAGCACTGACCAATAAAAACGACGGTATTGTTAATGGCGGAAACAGCATCTGGCAAGCTTCTACCCCTGGCAGTAACGATAACTGGACCCTCGACCCTGGCACTATTAACCACCCTGGAGCAATGCTGAGTTTGCCATCTTCACTGCTGACCCCGGTACAGTCACCATTGATAACAGTGAAGGACAGGTTATCGCAGCAGGAATGCAGTTTGCCTCAGACGGTTATACCCTCAATGGCGCAGCGCTAACGTTAGTTGAAAGCGAAGCCGGTTCAGGAGAAACCATTGTTGAAGTCGGCGACCATACCTCCGACGGTGCCGGTTATGTTGCCACCATTGACGCTCTGTTACAGGGAGCAACCACTCTGGTGAAGAGCGATCTGGGCACATTGATATTAAACGGGCTCAATACCTATTCCGGCGGTACGGCGATCGAAGGCGGCACTCTGCAAGTCAGCTCAGACAGTAATCTCGGTGCCTTTGCAAGCAGCCTTAGCATGAACACCGGAACCCTCGCCACAACGGGCAGCTTCTCCTTAACTCGTACAGTCACTCTGGGCATTGGTGGCGGCACATTTGCTGTAGCCCCCACGACGACACTGATAATGAATGGCGCTATCGGCGGTTCAGGCTCACTCACCAAAGCGGGAAGCGGCACGTTGACACTTACAGGAACAAGTAACTATACAGGCCAAACCGATATTTTGAACGGTACGCTACAGCTAGGTAACGGTCTTGACACTGGCTCCATTAGCAGTAATATTGATGTAAGCACCAATGGCGTGCTGGCATTCAATCGTAAAAACAGCTTCTCTTATGGCGGAGTCATTTCAGGTAGTGGTCAGGTCAATCAACGTGGCAGTGGTGTTACCCTTCTGACCAGGAGAGAATAGTTACACGGGCATCACCACTGTCGCTGCCGGAACGCTGCAACTCGGTGATAACGGAAACACGGGCTCAATAGCAAGCGATGTCAATGTGGAGAGTGGTGGCACACTGGCGTTCCAACGCAGTAATTTACTCACCTATGGTGGCAACATTTCAGGTAATGGCGCTGTATATCAAACCGGTTCAGGAAACACGGTATTAACGGGCAGCAACGCCTATGTGGGTGCCACCAGCGTTACTGCTGGTGGACTGTATATCAATGGCAATCAAAACGCAGCCACAGGCATGACCACGGTAAACAGCGGAGCCACATTCGGCGGCACCGGTATTATCGGCGGTGATGTAACCATTGCCGACGGAGCTACCCTATCCCCCGGCGCGGTGGGAGGGATCATTGATAAACTGACCATCAATGGCAATCTTACGTTAAACAGTGGCTCAATTCTCGATTACCACTTCGGATTACCTTATGAAGTGGGGGGCCCCTTAACGATCTGGTGAAGGTCAACGGAGATTTGGTTCTGGATGGGACAATCAACGTTACGGCCACAACAGAAGGCTCATTTGGTCCCGGTATCTATCGCGTCATTGACTACACAGGAACCCTGACCAATAACGGTTTGGAACTCGGTGATATTCCGCCGGGCAGGGTTGAATATGTACAAACATCGGTTGCAAATCAGGTAAACCTGGTGGATACCACAGGTTTGACGCTGAATATGTGGGACGGCGGCGCGGTGGGTAATAAAAATAACGGTGTAGTCAATGGTGGTAGCTGTGTCTGGCAAACCGCTATTGTGGGTAACGACAACTGGACGGTTTCCGATGGCATATTAAACGCCCCTTGGCAGGATGGTGCTTTTGCCATTTTTCAGGCGGAAGCAGGTAACGTCACGGTTGATAATAGCCTGGGTCAAGTTACCTCATCGGGAATGCAGTTCGCCTCTGATGGATACGTTTTGAATGGCGCGGAACTGTCACTGGTAGAAACTGAAACCGGCTCAGGGCAAACCACGGTGCGAGTTGGCAATGGTAGCCTGCCAGGAGCAGCCTACACAGCGACCATCGATGCCATCTTACAAGGCGATGGGCAGTTGGTGAAAACCGATATCGGTACACTGGTGCTTAACGGAGCCAACACTTATACCGGGGGCACTGCAATTAACGGCGGTACGCTGCGCATCACTAGCGACAGCAATCTTGGTCAGTCCGATGGGGGGCTATCTTTTAATGGAGGTACGCTTGCCACTGACGCAATCATGTCCACGTCACGCGCGACCCTATTGGACGCCCTCAGCGGTACAATTGATATCGCCCTCGCCTCCCCGTTAACCTCAAGCGGTATTTTTTCAGGCGCAGGAACCTTGACCAAAATCGGTACCGGTTTGCTCGCACTGACTGGGGAGAACACGTACACCGGAGATACGGTACTCACCCAAGGGACATTACAAATTGGCGACGGCAGCAGCACCGGTTCAATCGTCAGTAATGTGATCAACAATGCTACGCTGGCGTTTAATCGTAATAATACGTTTGTCTATGATGGTGTTATTTCCGGCACAGGTGTGGTCAACCAGATAGGCACGGGCTCAACGGTGTTGACAGCAAACAATACCTACACGGGGCTCACCACGATATCCGCAGGAACTCTGCAATTGGGTAATGGCGGAAACACGGGTTCACTCATCAGCAACGTTAACAACAATTGAACACTGGCTTTTAATCGTGGTGACACATTGATTTTCAACAGTACCATTTCCGGTAATGGTCTAGTTGATCAACGAGGTAGTGGCACCACAGTATTAACGACGGCCAATAACTATCTCGGCGGCACTCTGATTTCCGCAGGCACATTGCAACTGGGCAACGGCAGCAATACCGGCTCAATCCTCGGTGATGTAAATAATGCAGGGACACTTGCCTTTAACCGCAGTGATGATTATTTCTTTGACGGACTTATCTCTGGCACCGGTGGGCTACGGCTATTCGGCACTGGTATCGCCACGCTGACAGCAAACAACACTTACTCAGGTTCAACCTCTGTAGAAGCAGGCACACTGCAAGCAGGCGATCTCAATGTATTCAGCCCAGATTCCGTCATTACTGTTGAGCAATCAGCCACGCTAGCACTCGATGGGCTAAGTCAGATCATCGCCGGGCTCAATAATGCGGGGACGGTAAATATGACCGACGGCAGCGGCCCCAGCGCAGCGCTGACAGTGAAAGGCGATTATGTTGGGAATGGCGGGATCATTGTGGTCAATACCTTGCTCAGCGGGGATGCATCCCCCAACGATCGCCTGATCATTGATGGCGGCAACGCCTCAGGCCATACTTCACTTCTGGTGAAAACCGATAATAGCTTGGGAGGGCTCACCAACAAAGGCGTTGCCTTGGTACAAACTGAAAATGGCGGTACGACCAGTGCTGACGCTTTTCAACTTGACCCCAACTCCGACGGGTACAACAGTACAGGGATATTGAACGTTGGTGCATATAATTACAGTTTAAAACGCGGTGGCGACAGTGGCGAGGCGCAAGATTGGTATTTGGTTTCGCTACTTTCACCTGTGGTTGGCTCATACCTGCAAGAACGCCAATCGGCAATGGTGATGCATAAACATACTCTGCACGACAGACAGTGGCAGGTGCCGGGGCAAGAAGATTCGTATACCTGGCTACGCATGGAAGGCTCAATGGTTCAACAGGATGGTGTTGATAACCAGGAAACAGAAGACAGGCGCTGGGTGCTACACGGAGGGAGTGACATCGCACGTTTCAGTGACGGGCACGGTGGCAGCATTCGGGTTGGGCTAATGGCTCAATACGGCACCAGTTCCGGTAACATTGAGGATGAAGTCTCGCGTTCATCCCACAGCGTTAAAGTCTACAGCGCAGGGATCTATAGCACCTGGTTTGGCCACAACGATCCGCAAACCGGCCCCTATATTGATACCTGGTTGATGCATGGGCGATTTGACAACGACGTGACAAGGCCAGGGGCAACGTACCGAGAGTTATCGCTCGCACAACACGACGATGTCCATTGAGAGCGGATATAAACTCAAGATGACTGAATCACCCACGGCACGGTATTACCTGGAACCACAAGCTCAGATCATTTACTCCCTGTATCGTGCAAAAGATCACACAACGGCCAGCGGCTCCGTAGCATCTGATATGTCCGATAACAGCGCCACCACACGGTTAGGGGTTCGGCTTTATGAAGACAGGCTGGACCAAAATGGCCAAACGTTGATGCAGGGGTTCATTGAAGCCAACTGGTGGCATGGGCCATCATCACAAACAATGCGCATGGATGACACGGCTGTACGGAAACCGATGCCTGCCGATCGGGCTGAATTCAAATTTGGCGTGAAAGGCAATGTGATGCCGAACCTGAGTGTAACGGGCGCAGTCGGCGTAGATACCAATATGTCGTCTTATAAGGCTGGACGGGTTTCACTCGGCGTGAATTATTCTTGGTAACCGCTCGCCGTTATCATTATCGGTAATGATAATGGCTTTAACACATAGCATACTGAATGGTGGGCTCGGCAATAGAACTGTACAGTGATTTACCGTACGGCAGAAAATCGGGCCCAATTCGTTGACTCACTGAGGCGTGTGGGTATAATCCAGCTCACTATGGTTATCCACCATAGTGACACTGCACTATATGCGCCCTTAGCTCAGTTGGATAGAGCAACGGCCTTCTAAGCCGTAGGTCACAGGTTCGAGCCCTGTAGGGCGTACCATTTCGACGTCTTTTTTTATTCCTAAAATTCAGTGAATTAGCTATAAATTCGCTGTTTTTAGTCAACCAGACTCTACCGACATCTACGTTCATCAAGTAGGATTTGTGAGTATAAGTTATGGTACAAGCGCGTTCAACGAATTTTTATACCAACAGCCAACGTATGCCACTTACCGACGTAAAAGTCAGAAGAACCAAATCACAAGACAAGGCTTATAAGCTTACCGATGGTGAAGTGTCAGTCTCCTGATAAAACGAGCGTTTCACGTTTAGCGCGCTTCTGACATACGCATTTCTTGTATATTGGAAAAAATCCTCATCTGGACATTACAATTCCGCATTCCATTTCCCGAAATAACGCTTTAATCTCTCTACCGTGTGTCGCCATTTCGGCGTGGTAGGTTTGCACACCGTATTTTGGTTGCCGAAGAACCCAACTTCGTTGATCGCTTCTTGTTCACTTCGGGTTTCCAGCCACTTAACGGGGACAAAATACTCGGACTTATCGGGGTCATCCGCATTCCGATGATAGAGCTCGCTATATTTCAGCACATCCATCGCCCGCTTTTCACCGTCTGCGGTGTTAATGGTGAAGCTACTGGCAGTCTCAACGGCGCTCTGCACAATACCAACGCCAACAAAACCCGTTTTCGGGATGTTCACCCAGACTCGATTACCGGGCTGAAGCTGTTTTAAGGTTTGGCTATACCAACTGCCACCACCAGCACTGATAAACCCGTGGCGACGAGCCTCTTCCCAGTTGCGGCTATGCGGGTCGCCAAACGAGACGTAAAACTCACCGTTCCACAGTTCCTTCGCGTTGGCGCTTTCCCCTGCGGTGGCAGGTCTGCGTTTCGCTCGGGTCGATAAGCAAGGCGCGGCTCAGGAACTGCTCATCACCGTGCTGGAACACCTTGAAGAACAGGACATTAATCGAGATGTCGTTTTTGCTCAGATAGTCCACGATGCGTTCGGTGGACGGGTCCAGTTCTGCCGCCACAATGATGATTTGGTGCGACTGATTGAGTGACTCCTCTTCCAGTTCCGTATTAAAGCGCTGCTTAAACGCTTCGCCCAGATTGCCGCCAGCGGAGAATTTTTCGTAAATCTGCGACAGACGATCGGCAGTCAAGTCATCCACCCAAGAGGCTTAATCCAGCGCCTGCACTACCACCTCACGCGGCGTGCGGTCGCGCTTGAGTTCAATCAGAATCAGCGAAGCATCCGGCGCGATTGCCAACAGGTCGATACGCCCTTTATCAAGCGTCGGCTCCTGATGGCCGATGATCATCCACTGGTCGTGTAAGTATCCCGGTAAACCGAACCATTCACTTTTAGAGATCTTCTGACATACTGATTATGTCC
>NZ_PEHF01000095.1 GCF_015762685.1 Candidatus Symbiopectobacterium sp. 'North America'
GTCGGTTAGAATACCTGCCTGTCACGCAGGGGGTCGCGGGTTCGAGTCCCGTCCGTTCCGCCACCCTATTTAGGGGCGTAGTTCAATTGGTAGAGCTCCGGTCTCCAAAACCGGGTGTTGGGAGTTCGAGTCTCTCCGCCCCTGCCAGATAGACAAAAAACCTTCCGTCGAAAGACGGAGGGTTTTTTGTTTTGTTTAAATCTATCTTCATGCGTTGGAAAGGAATTCCAGTGATGAATACTGCTTATCGGTTTCACGTCACGTCTCGGCAGGGGCTCTGTGCTGGCCTGTTTTTTGCCCTGCTTCTTACGATATCCTCGGCTGTCGCCAACTATGATTCCGTGTATTTCACCCATAAAGAATGGGATTTGGTGTGTAATAACACGCTGACTTGTCGTGTGTCGGGCTATTCTCCCGACAGTGTGACATTTGGTGTTAGCGTCTTATTAACGCGTAAAGCTGGCGCTGGCACGCCGGTGGATAATTGGGTAATGCTGAGCGATGGGTTGGGTGACGATGAGGTGCTGGCGACACGTGGTGCGCCGCAATTGATCATTGATGGTCGTATACTGGGTGTGTTGCAGTAGGCCTCTGATAGAACCAAGATCCGTTGGCGTATGAATGCGACGCAGTATGCTGTTTTTCTTCGAGCGCTGCGTCGTGATAAGCCGATTGTGTTTAAAGATAAGCTGGCCGAGTATCCCCTTTCTAATGCAGGATCCAGCGCCGTATTGCTGCAAATGGATAGGGTTCAGGGAAGAATAGGTACGCGCGGCGCGATCTATAAAACCGGCACAAAGGGTGATTTCAACGTTAAAGCACCGATTGCTGCACCGGTGATTATTAAAGCGCCCGTCACAGACCAGGCGGCACGCGACATGACCGCACAGGAATTAGCACGGTTCAAACCACCGCTGATGAAAACCCTGGTAGGGGATGATGCTTTCGACTGCACCGACGATCAACTTAACAGTGACCATTTGCCCTGGCAGATTGCTCGCTTGAATAAAACGCAGTCCCTGGTCATCGCGCCTTGCTGGATGGCTCCTTATAACGGGGGCTCCAAATTCTGGTTGGTGGATAACCTGATGAAGCGCCCTGCACAACTGATTGACGTCGGTGTCTCCAACGACTACCAGGATGGTGCCATTGTATGGATTATGCGCGGGCGTAGCGTGGGGGATTGCTGGTCCACCAAATCGTGGCAATGGAATGGCAAAGTCTTTGTGTACAGTGCTAAAAGCTAGACCGGACGCTGTCGTTATATCCGCAGTGGGGGCACATGAGATCTTCCGATGCGGGTATCAACCTTTAAATAGTGTGCATTCGGTAAACGGCCCACGCCTGACGCGGGCCGTTACACCAATTAGTGCAGGATCTGCGACAGGAAGGTACGTGTACGTTCTGAACGTGGATTGCTGAAAAATTCTTCCGGCGCAGCCTGTTCCACAATTTTCCCCTGATCCATAAAGATCACCCGGTCGGCTACCGTTTTAGCGAAGCCCATTTCATGTGTTACACACAGCATTGTCATGCCGTCTTGCGCCAACCCGAGCATGGTATCCAGCACTTACTTTACCATTTCAGGATCAAGCGCTGAGGTGGGTTCATCGAACAGCATAATTTTCGGCTTCATGCACAGAGAGCGGGCAATCGCTACGCGCTGTTGGTGCCCACCGGAAAGCTGGCCTGGGAACTTGTGCGCATGTGCGGCAATGCGCACGCGTTCCAGATAGTGCATCGCCAGTTCTTCCGCTTCTTTCTTCGGCATATGGCGCACCCAGCATGGGGCCAGCGTGCAGTTTTGCAGCACGGTCAGGTGTGGGAACAGGTTAAAGTGCTGAAACACTATCCCCACTTCGGCACGGATCTTCTCGATATTGCGCAAATCTCCATCCAATTCGGTACCATCAACCATGATCTTGCCTTGCTGATGCTCTTCCAGGTGATTGATGCAGCGAATCGTCGTCGATTTTCCAGAGCCAGACGGCCCGCACAGCACAATGCGCTCCCCCGTGCTTCACGTGCAGGTTGATGTTTTTCAGAACGTGGAATTGGCCATACCACTTGTTCACATTGTCCAGTTTGATCATATAGTTATCAGATTTTAATGCGTTCTGGTTCATAAGAGCCTCAATGTGACTTGTGTCCGGTGTTAAAACGTTTTTCCAGATGCTGGCTGTAGCGCGACATGCTGAAACAGAAGATCCAATAGATCATGGCAGCAAAAACATAGCCTTCGGTCGACATCCCCAACCAGGTAGGGTCAACGGTCGCCTGCTGAATACTGCTGAACAGATCGAACAGGCCGATGATGATGACCAGACTGGTGTCCTTGAACAGCGCGATGATGGTATTCACCAGACCAGGAATGACCAGCTTCAGCGCCTGAGGCAGGATGACCAGCCCCTGCATACGCCAGTAGTCCAGCCCTAATGCAGCGGACGCTTCATACTGACCTTTCGGCAATGCCTGAAGCCCGCCTCTGACCACTTCTGCCACATAGGCTGACTGAAACAGGATGACGCCGACCAGCGCGCGCAGCAGTTTATCGATGCTGGTGCCTTCGGTGAGAAACAGCGGCAGCATCACCGAGGACATAAACAACACGGTGATCAGCGGCACGCTGCGCCAGAATTCGATAAACACCACGCACAGGATACGCACCACTGGCATGGTTGAACGTCTTCCTAACGCCAATGCGCCTGCGATACCAATCGCCGCGATGATCAGGGTAAGTGTCAGCCCAGCCCCATTGGCGCGTTTCTACGCGCGTTAGCCCACCGAATCCACCATACAGCAGCCACCAGGCCAATAATGGGTAACACACCGCCCAGATAGCGATATAGCGCCCACGGCGCGGCATGCGACGCCAGAACATTGGCAGGATACTGAGTAAGCCTAAAACCAGCGCAAAGTTGATACGCCAGCTCTCTTCCGCCGGGTATAGCCCGTACATAAAGTGGCCGAAACGTGCCTGAATAAACACCCAGCAGGCACCGTCGCGGGTGCAGTCAGCGCGGGTTTCACCGACCCAGTTCGCCTGTAGTAGCGTCCAGTTCAATAGCGGTGGAAGAATGTGCCACAATAGCCAGAAGCAGAGCAGCGTCAGCAGGCTGTTTGGGATGCTGGAAAACAGGTTTTTTTTGGCCCAGTGCCACAGCGCAAAGAGCGGAGCCTGGCGGTGTGGTTGTGGTTGTGACAATGTCGTCATAGCGGCCTCTAGAGTTCTACGAGCGCGATTTTGCGGTTATACAGGTTCACCAGCAGGGAGATGATCAGGCTGATAATCAGGTATACCGACATGGTAATAGCAATGGTTTCAATCGCCTGACCGGTCTGGTTGAGCACGGTGCCGGCAAACAGGGAAACCATATCCGGGTAACCAATCGCAGCGGCGAGCGACGAGTTCTTCACGATATTCAGGTACTGGCTGGTCAACGGCGGGATGATGACGCGCAGCTCCTGCGGTAAAATCACCTTACGCAGCGTGATCGGATTGGGTAGCCCCAAGGTGCGAGCCGCTTCATGTTGCCCGTAGGAGACAGACTGAATGCCGGAACGGATAATCTCTGCGATAAACGCAGAGGTGTAGAACGACAACGCCAGCGTCAACGCCGCCAGTTGCGGGATCAGCACCATGCCGCCCTGGAAGTTGAACCCCTTCAACTGCGGAATATCCCAGTGCAGTGCAGGACCAAACAGCGCGTGGCTCACGCCAAGGAGTACCACCAACAGTGCCAGAACGATAGGCCAGGTGCGGTGATATTGTCCGGTAAGAGTGTGAATCTGTTTATTGCGCCGATACAGAATAAAGCCGACCACCAACGGAATGAGCAACGCGAAGAGAGCGCCCAGCGCGCCGGGGCCAAATTCTCCGGCGGGAAGGTACAAACAGCGGTTACTCAGGAACGCAATATCAAGCGTGTTAAGCGCCTGGCGCGGACCGGGAAGGTTACGCAGTACGGCAAAATACCAGAAGAAGATCTGCAAAATCGGGGGGATATTACGAAACGTTTCGATATAAACCGTGGACAGTTTGCGTAACAGCCAGTTATCCGAGAGCCGTGCCAGCCCGAGCATAAAGCCCAGCACTGAAGCGAAAACAATACAGAGCGCTGAAACCAGCAGCGTGTTGAGCAGCCCTACCAGAAACACGCGGGCATAAGTATCGCCCTGCTGGTAGTCGATAAGGTGCTGAACAATACCGAAGCCTGCGCTGTTATTCAGAAACGCGAAGCCGCAGTTAATACCACGCTGGGCCAGATTGGTTACGGTGTTGTGCAACAGATAACCCGCCACGGCAATCACAATAACGATGACGAGAAGTTGATACAGCCAGGCGCGCACCGCTGGATTTGATAGTGAAAAATCACGTTTCACGGTTGGGCGTTGTTGCATGCGAGTGCCTCAATAGCAGGAACACGGAAAAAGCGGGAATACCGAGGTGCCGCACACTGGCGCGGCACCCGTTTTCTGTTAGCGATTAACGCACTGCTGGTGCGTACTGGATACCGCCTTTGTTCCACAGCTCATTCAGGCCACGTTTGATTTTCAGCTCGCTGTCCATACCGACGTTGCGTTCGAAAATTTCACCGTAGTTACCGACTTGCTTGATGATTTTGAAGGCCCAATCGGATGGCAGTTTCAGATCTTTGCCGTAGTTGCCTACGTGACCCAGCAGGTGAGACATGTCCGGGGTGGTCAGCTTGGCGGCCAGCGCGTCAACGTTCTTCGAGGTCACACCCATTTCTTCCGCATTCAGCATGGCGAACAGCGTCCAACGTACGATCGAGAACCACTCTTCATCACCGCGACGTACGACCGGTCCCAGCGGCTCTTTGGAGATAACTTCCGGTAATACGATGAATTCAGCCGGTTTGCTCAGCTTGATACGCAGCGCGTACAGTTGAGACTGGTCGGACACCAGGGTATCGCAGCGGCCGGACTCCAGCGCTTTGGCGCTTTCGTCAGAGCGGTCGAAAGTGACCGGGGTGTATTTCATGTTGTGGGTTTTGAAGTAATCCGCCACGTTCAGTTCGGTATCGGTACCGGCCTGAATACAAACGGTTGCGCCGTCGAGCTCTTTCGCGCTGGTCAGGCCCGCTTTGTTGTGGGTCAGGAAGCCGATACCATCGTAGTACGTCACGCCAGTAAACAGCATGCCCATCCCGGCGTCACGGGAAGAGGTCCAGGTGGTGTTACGCGACAGAATATAAACTTCACCAGATTGCAGTGCGGTGAAACGCTCTTTAGCGGTCAGCGGGGTGTATTTCACTTTGCTGGCATCGCCAAACACGGCGGCAGCGACGCCGCGGCAAACGTCTACGTCAATACCGGAGTATTTCCCGCTGGCATCTGCATAGGAGAAGCCAGGCAAGCCGTCACTGATACCACACTGAACAAATCCTTTTTTCTGAATGGCATCCAATGTTGCACCCGTATGGGTTTGATTGATGACAGCGAAAAGGGATGCGCCGGCAACCAGCGTGGAAAGTAGCATTCTTTTCATAATGATCCTATGTAGCTCAGTCGTTGTGTGTTGCTGTGCGGTAGCAGCCATCCGGCTGCACCATTCCTGTCTGTCGGCACCGTTGTTTTGTCAGACGGTAGCGTGCCGTGACAGGATTAAGCAAAACCGATGCCAATAATTTATTTTTATGATAAATAACAAGAAAATAGAAAAATTGCCGAGTCGCGATAAGGTTTATTCGGTTGAGGTGCACTTAAATGGCACTTTGCTGCAAAAGATGCGCTATTTGAGTGCAAAGTGCCCACTTTTGGGTGAAGGAACTGCGCGGAGAAAAGCCACCTGCCACAAGGCGAGGCAGGGAAGCAAAATCAGTGGGGAATGTGGCGTTGATAGTAGGTTTCGAGCCGTGTTTGCAGCTTGCTCAGTACTGTGCTGAACAGCAAATAGATCAGCGCTGCTTCCACATACAGGATCAAGGGTTCGTAGGTGACGGAAACAATACGCTGTGCCGCCAAAAACATCTCCGGGACCGTGATGACGGCGGCGAGCGAGGTGTCTTTGATCAGCGAAATGAATGTATTGGAGAGCGGCGGGATAGAGACAAAAATCGACTGTGGAATAATCACCCAGCGCAGCGTCTGGCGTCGATTCATACCCAGCGAGGCCGCGGCATTCCACTGACCGTTAGCCACTGAAAGGATAGCTGCGCGCACGATTTCCGAACTGTAGGCACCCACGTTGAGCGTGAAGCCAATCAGTGCAGCTGGAAAGGCATCCAGCGTGATGCCTGCATTAGGTAGCCCATAGAAAATTAAAAACAACTGCACCAGCAACGGCGTGCCGCGAATCACCCACACGTAAAAATCCGCCAACCATTTCAGCGGCTTGGGTCCATAGAGACGGATCAACGCCACCAGAATGCCCAGTGCTAGCCCGAGCACAAAAGAGAGAATGGCGAGCGGAACGGTAAACTGTAACCCAGCAGAAAGCAGACTCCAGAAGGATTCTGCCATAAGTTGTAGCCATGGTGGCATCAATAGTGACCTCGAACACGACGATTATTGGGAAACATCTTCCCCAAAGTATCGCACCGCTATCGTTTTATAGGTACCGTCCGCTTTGATTTCATCCAACGCTTTGTTCAAGGCGGCCACCTGTTCCGGCTGGTTTTTGCGCACCAGAATCCCTGAAGGATCACCTTCAGCAGTGGTTGCTGCCACTTTGACCTTGGCATCCGGCTGAAGTCCAGGTATGACAGATTGTCATTCAACGTTGCTTCGGCACGCCCACTCAGCACCAGTTCCAGCGATTGGTTAAAACCGTCGGTGGGAACAATTTCGGCACCGTGGCTGCTGGCCAGTTTGGAGAAGTTGCTGGTCAGGCTCTGTGCCGATTTACGGCCTTTCAGGTCAGCAAAGCTTTTGATGGTATCGTTGTCGCTACGTACCACCAATACCGCTTTGGAATCGATATAGGGTTTGGAGAAATCAAATTTGGCCTGACGCTCTTGAGTGATACCCACCTGGTTAATCACCGCGTCATAGCGCTTGGCGTCCACACCGGCAATCAAACCGTCCCAGCGACCTTCCACAAACTCGGCTTTTACCCCCAATTTTTCAGCAACAGCACGGCCGATATCCACATCGAAGCCCTGAAGTTTTCCTGATTTATCATGGAAAGAGTAAGGCGCATAGGTGCCTTCTGTACCGATCTTGAGTACGCCAGGGGCCTTGATGGCGCTGAGATCGTCTTGTGCCTGTGCTGCTGTACTCGCCATCAACAGTGCGCCAGTGAATGCTGCTAAAGCAAGTGTTTTCATTGCGTTTACCTATCGTGTAGTGGAGAACGTCATATAATGTTCGATGCTAAATAATCTACGACGTAAGCCATAAGGTTCTAAATCACATTCGACGATGATTTAGAACTGAAATGAATATAGCCCAGATGCTGATTTCTGCGTTTTAGCCGTGCTTTTTGCTATTGGGCCTTGAGTGAGGAAAGCGTTAAGCAATGTAAAGTCACGTCAGGCGCCGTGTAATTAGGAATACAGTAGATGTTCGCGCGTATAGTAGCGGCAACGGCGGCTACCGTCGTTATCTTGAGGATACGCACATGCGCAAAACCATTCTGACGCTCGTCATGACCGCTCTGGTTCTCGGTCCACTCTCTGCTTCCTTTGCTTATGCGCACGGTCCTGAAGGCCCGAGAGGCGAAGGGGGACGTCATTGGGATGGCGGCCCGCGCGGCAATGGTGGCCCCGGTTGGGATCGCGGGCGAGGGCACGGTCCGCGCTGGGATAATGGCCCAAGGGGCGGTTGGGGGCGCTATGATGACAGGCGCGACCATTTCCGCTGGCGTGGCTATGATTTTCGTGCCGGGCATCCGATCCCTGGCCCGTACCGCGGTGATCGCTACTGGGTGCGTGACTGGCGCGGCTATGGCCTGCCCAGCCCTCCGCCGGGCCACCAGTGGCGCTATATCGACGGCAATTACGTACTGAATTCGGTGGCAAGGGGCGTGATCACCTCCATTCTGCTTAATCAGGCCTTCAACTGATACGCTTTTAACGGTCGATCATCCCGGTGCTATTCGTTTGATAGATTGCCGGGATGCCTCGGAATTGCTCCCTTTTTCGTACGAATCCAACCGCATTCGCGTACCATATTCCGGATATTTGTGCGAATGCTGCAACAGTGCTGCTCGGATATCAGGCCTTATCTTGTTCACGCGATGTCTTACACTAAGGTCAGTGGCAAGCTCAACCGATGAGCTTGGTAAAACGATCTGATTACGGAGAACACGATGAAAGTTGCCCTGATTGGTGCAACCGGCATGGCCGGTAGCGAAATTCTGAAAGAGTTGGTGGCGCGTGGTCATCAGGTAACGGCGATTGCGCGTAACACAACCGCCATCCGACAGCATGACGCCGTGACGCCTCTGGCATTAGATGTCAGCGATCGCGATGGATTAAGCGCCGCTCTGCGCGGTCATGATGCTGCGATCAGTGCGGTACGCTTTCAGGCGGTCGAACCGTCGCAACTGATTGAGGCCGTCAGCCAGTCGGGCGTAAAACGCTATCTGGTGGTGAGCGGTGCAGGCTCGCTCGAAGTGGCGGGCACCCGCTTGCTGGATACCCCAGACTTCCCCGATGCTTATCGCCCGGAAGCCACGCGAGGCGCTGAGTTCCTGGCTGCGCTGCGCCAGCACGATGAGCTGTCATGGTCATTCCTGTCGCCTTCAGCGCTGTTTATGCTGGGACCGCGCACCGGGCACTTCCATCTGGGCAAAGATACTCTGCTGGTCGATGAGGCGGGCAATAGCGCTATTTCGGCGGGTGACTTTTCCGTCGCGCTGGTGGATGAACTGGAGCAGGGCAACCACCTGAAATCGCGCTTTACCGTCGGTTATTGAGGTTGCTGACAAACCTAGCTAACACGCGCATTCCTACATACTCCCTGTCATTCCCGCGAAGGCGGGAATTTCCTACAGACTAAACGTGTTCATTCTGTCAGAGGTCCCCGGCCTCAGCCGAGGACGACGAAGAGGCTGATAGGTTTTGTCAGCAGTCTGAGCGTCTGCCTAAAAGGCAGACGCTTTTTTTATGCCTGAAAGGGGGAGACTAGCGGTGTACTCGTTTGCTGGTGCGGTCTGATGCCAACCTGATGGAAGGAATGACAATTTTGATAAGTTTGTCGTATTAGACAAGTTTGACAAGTTATTGAACGGTGAAGTGCGCGCAATCGACATCCTTGTTATCCGGCTTTGCGTTTTGGCAGTCGGAAACACCGTTAGTCAGGAGTGTATGATGACCCTTTCACCTGAAAGAGAAAAAATGCCTTCTGGCGATCCTGCCGCTCCCGTGGTGGCGATTGCCATGAAAGGCGTAAAAAAACAGTTTTTAGATCGCGACGATAACGCAGTCGACGTTATCAAAGACATTTCCCTTGATATTTATCACCAGAAATTTATCAGCATTGTCGGGCCGAGCGGTTGCGGCAAAACCACCATGTTTAACATTATCGCGGGGCTGCTGCCTTCGACAGCGGGCGAAATTCAGGTGTTCGAACCGTACTACGCCATGCCCGGCAAAGGGCGAGTGGGTTACATGTTGCAAAAAGACCTGCTGTTTCCGTGGCGCACCATTCTGGATAACGTCTGTCTCGGACTGGAAATCAGCGAGATGCCGAAGAAAGAGCGCCACGAGCGGGCGATGACCTACCTCGATAAGTATGGACTGGGCGATTTTGCTTATGCCTATCCCTCTACGCTGTCAGGGGGGGATGCGTCAACGCGCGGCGTTGATCCGCACGCTGGTTATCGATCCTGACATCATTCTGCTCGACGAGCCTTTCTCGGCGCTGGACTACCAAACCCGACTGGTGCTGGAAGAGGAGATCCTGACGATCCTCAACGAATACGGCAAAACCGTGGTGTTGATCACCCATAACATTGGTGAAGCCATTGACATGTCCGATCGCATTGCCGTGATGTCACAGCGGCCAACCTGGAACAAGAAAACCTACGATATTGGCCTCGCCAAGCGGCACGGTTCCGCCATGGGCGCGCGTAAAGATCCCGAGTTCCAATCCTTCTTCGATGCGATCTGGGCTGATATGGATATCCAACTGGGGGATCATGCATGAACAAGTCTGTCGTCGTTACTGATAAAACGGCCTCGGGTCGTTCACCTCAGGGAAGTCAGCGCAGAAAGCGCTGGCTGTCGCTACTGCGTGACAATGGGTGGCGTGCCTTACTGCTTGCCAGCATTGTAGCGTTGTGGCAGCTCGGGGTGAATGCCGGCGTGGTCAATGCATTCTTAATGGGCTCTCCGGCAGGGATCTGGCAGGAGTTTGTGCGCCTGGTGGGTAACGGTGAACTGTTGCAGAACACCTATGTCACGGTGTATGCCACTGTGACCGGGTTTGTGCTGGGCAGCTTGCTCGGTTCCCGGGCTATTGCTATGGCATACACCGACGCTGGCGCGCATTCTCGACCCGTTTTTCATCGCGCTCAACAGCCTGCCGAAGATTGCGTTGGCCCCCATCATTATCATTTGGTTCGGCTCCGGGCTGTTTTCCAAAATTGCGCTGGCCTTTATCGCTACCTATGTCGTGGCGCTGCTCTCGGCGTGGCAGGGCACGCACCAGATTGATGATAGTCAGGTCAACCTGATGCGCTCCCTTGGGGCCAATCGCAACCAGATTTTCCGCAAGGTGGTGGTGTCGTCTACCCTGCCATGGATTATCGCCGCTTTCCGACTAAACATCGGTTTTGCCCTGATTGCTGACATCGGCGGCGAGTTCATCTCTTCCGATTATGGTCTGGGGAAAATGATTTTCGTCGCAGGCAATCTTTTCAATCTCAATGTGGTGTGGGTCGGTGTCTTTACGTTGCTGGTGGTCGCCATCGTGCTCTATCTGGAGGTGGTTCAACTGCAACGCTGGCTGCTGCCCTGGGAGCGTCAGCAAACACATCGCTAGTGGTATCCGTTCCGTTGTTCCTTAACTGGTTAAGAAGGAAAGTGAGATGAATAAAATCGTTGCATGGGTGTGCGCGGCGCTGTTTAAAGCGGGTTCTGTCAATGCGTCAGCGGCTGATGCCAAGCCCGATCGCGTGCTGGTGACTGAGGCGTTCCACTCTACTTGTTGTACTTACCGGTATATTTTGCCAAACACCAAGGGTTATTCGAAAAAAATCAGATAGACGTAACGTCGATTCGCTCGGCGGGTTCAGGCCCGACCGCGCTGGCGGCGGTGCTGTCCGGTGAAGCGCAGTTCTCCGTACATGGCCCTGAACATGTCGGGTTCGCCCAGCAAAAAGGCGGTAAGGCCAAGGCGGTGAGCGCGGTGGCCAACAGCGCGCCAGTATGGATTGTGGCTAAGCCCGATTTCAAATTCACCTCACCGGCGGATTTGAAAGGCAAACGTGTGGTGGTGGGGCTGGCCCCGGGAACCTCTAACACGCTGTTGCTGCGCCTGCTCGGCCAGACCGGGCTAAACCCGAAGACGGATGTGGCGATTAATGAAATGCAAAACGGTTCTGAGTTGGGGCCATTGTTAGCGGGCCGTGCGGATGCCGCCGTGGTGTATGAACCGCAGGCGGATCAGGGTGTGGGGCAAGGGCTGAAAGTGATTTACGATTTCACCCGCGACTATCCTGAGTACGCATTCTCTACCATCAATACCTCAGAGAAAATGATTGCTGACAACCCGCAATTGGTGGCGCGCTTCGTGAAAACCATCAACGAATCTCTGGCGTTTATTCATCAGAATCCCGATGTTGCCAAACAGGTGGCGCGCCAGGAATTCGCGGCATTGGACGGCAGCGTGCTGGATGCGGCGGTACAGCGGATGATCGACAGCAACGTCTATCCGGCCAACGCTGTCATTTCGCCAGAAGCCTTTACCACGGCGATCGATATTCAGAAATTTGTCGGCAACATCACGCAGGATATGCCTTATACGCAAATCGTTGACGGTCAGTTTGCTGCCAAGCCATAACAAGGACATCAAGGCATGAACGCTATATTGGGTATGAAAACCATATTGGATGCCTCGCCCTTTGCCACGATTGCCGCCACCCGGCGGCAACTGGCCGCGCGCAAGGTTTCTCCAAGCGAGTTGTTGAGCCATTTTCTGGCGCGTATCGAGCAACGCGATTGCGACATCAAGGCGTGGCGCTATCTGGATAAAGAAGGGGCGCGCCAGCGCGCCCTGGAATTGGATCAACAAATGGGGGCCATCGCCTGCAAGTCCGCACTGTTTGGTATCCCTTACGGTGCCAAGGATATCTTCCACACGCGCGGTTTACCGACGGAAGGCGGCTCTAAGGTGCTGGAGGGTAATATCTCCAGTGAAAACGCAAGCGTGATCGATAAGCTCGATGGCATGGGGGCCCTGCTGCTGGGGAAACTGACCACCACCGAGTTTGCCCGCTGCCCAAGACCGGCAATGCCTGGAACCCGGCGCATACCCCCGGTGGCTCAAGCAGCGGTTCTGCCGCTGCCGTTGGTGCGCGTATGGCGCTGGTGGATTTGGGTATGCTTTACCAGCAGATAACGGACTGGCATGCTTGCCTGCCGCCACTCTGTCAGGCATAACAGATGATCACTGACTTACCTAAAACAGTCATTCCCGCGAAGGCGGGAATCTCTTACGGAAGAAACGCGTTTATTCTCACAGAGATCCTCGGCTTTCGCCGAGGATGGCGAGAGGGAAGCCAAGGATGACGAGGAGTAAAGTGACTTTGTCATCAGTCTGCGCCTTCTCTTCAGAAGGCTGCTCGCGATCACACGTGCAGGGATCACCGGTTTTGTCTACAGCACGCTTTTCCGGTCAATGGGACACTATGTAATGTACGATAAATTATTGACGGTTTCTGATGCGGCTAAAATGCTGGGTATCTCCGCCAGCACGCTGCGTCGGCTGGAAGATAACGGAAAAGTCAAAACCTATGGGCTGAAGGTGGTTTACACCCCCGGCGGTCAGCGCCGTTACCTTGCCGACGAGATTCAGCGCGTTTTTTCTCAGACCAGTTTTGCCCACAAAATAGGCTTTGGCTCCAAAGCGGCGATTTTGGTGCGAGATGTGACCTATGCCTATATGGACTCCGGCTCGACGCTGGCGATTGATACCCCGTTTGATAAAGCGGGGCTGCATCGATTACTGACCATGGCGGCACAGCGTGGGTTACCGACGATGTTTACCCGCACGGTTTATCGGCCAGAGCATCCCTTTTCCTGGCTGTGGGGTAAAAAATACCCGTTTATTACCACGCTGACGGAAGATGCCTACCTGAACCGCATTATTGATGAAGCGCTGGGCGATGCGCCCTTTGAGCGTAATCACTCCACCTGCTATGTGTCCGATTTTTATGGTCATGATTTGGCCGCATGGCTGAAGCAACAAGGCATCGACACCCTTATTTTGGGCGGCGTGACCGCCAGCGGCAGTATTCGTGCCACCGCTATTGAAGCGTTCCAGATGGGATTCCATGTGATGTTGCCGCGCGAAGTGATTGGCGATCGCAGCCAGTCGTTGCTGGATTTCACCCTGCTGGATCTCAATGCGCGCTATGCCGATGTGCTAAGCCTTGAAGAAGTATCCGGCTGGCTGGCAACCTTGCCGATGGCGGTGAGCGAGTCAACGACCCGTCACCGCCAGCCTGATGCCCTGAGTGAATAACCGTTACTCTACGGCGTCCAAGATATTTTCCGGTGCGGGCGTGAGCGTGCCATTTTCAATGGCACGCACCCGGTCATACACGGTTTGGTTTGCCGGAACCGGGATGCCGAGTTCTGTGGCACGTTGAACAACCAGGCCGTAGATCTCATCGATTTCCGTGCGGCGACCTTTCTCAATATCCTGCCCCATGGACGGCCGTTGCCCGGCCGCGCCGCGCTGCGCCGCATCGATCAGGCGCTGTTCGATCCCCGCGAATGCTGCCTCATTACCGTCTGCGGCGGCGGCAAATAATGCGGCAGGAATAGCACCGAGCGCGGTCAGCGAATAGCCTAATCGTTGTCCGACACGCACTGCCTCGCCCGCCACCTCGATGGAAAAACGCCGCAGTTGCGGGTGGTTGTCCAACGCATTAATGGTCAATCCCGTGGCGGCAGAAACGCCATTGCGCATCGCATTGACCGTCAGTTTGGACCTCGAGCGGCGGCAGTGCCTTCAGACTGTCAATCTCGTCGTCGGCCAGAATACGTACCGGCACGATGACGTTATCCTGTGGCACGGCGCCGTCAATGCGCAGGCCGTTGCGCCGTGTAGCGTCTACGTGTTCCGGCCAGTGGTCGATGAGCGTCACGTTTTCTCCCGCCGCGGCCAGACGCGCACCAATGAACCCGCCTACCGCGCCAGCACCGACAACTGCAATGTGGGGAGCCATCACTGGCCCTCCTTATCCAGCCAGGCGTTTTTCAGCGAACTGAAGGTTTGGTCTGGCGTGTCGCTGATGCCGTGCAGGTGCGAGCTGTATACGGTCTGACGCTGTAACTCGAACAACGGCAGGTTAGGCAAATCCGTCATCGCAATGCGTTGCCATTCATGGAACGCTTTCAGGCGGTTAGCGGGGTTGGTGTCGGTTTGTGTGGTTTTGATAATCGCATCCAGCGTCGGGTTGGAATAACGCGCTCCGTTGGTGTTGGGCACACCTTTGACAATCGAGTCGGTGCCATACAGGCGGTATAGTCCCATGGCGGGATCGATCATCGCGGAGAACTGCCCGGCACGGGTTTGGAAATCATAATCGGTGTAGATCCGACGGTAGTAGGTTGGGGTATCCTGCGTGCGCAGTTTTAGCGTCACGCCTACCTGTTTCAGGTTCTGGCGCAAAAACTCTGCGGTATTTTGCAAGGATTCATTGTTGCCTTCATAGTCGAAAAACAGAGAGAAGCGCTCACCGTTGGCACCGCGCGGGTAGCCTGCCGCATCCAGCAGTTGTTCCGCCTTCTTGGCGTCGTAGGAGTAATGCGGCACATCATTGGTGAAATACTTTTGATAATGCGGAACAGGGCTGGTAGCCACTTTGCCAATGCCGTACCACGCACTGTCGATCAACCCCTGACGGTCAACCGAGTAAGCCAGTGCCTGTCGCACGTTGACCTGCCGTAGGATCGGGTCTTGCGTGTTGAATTCAAAGGTAAAGAACGGGGAGAGCCAGTTATAGCCTTCGCTGGTAATTTTCAGCGCCGGATTTTTTTTCAACCGGGCAATATCGGCCAATGGAACCGGATCAAACGGGCCGTATTTTACCTCTCCGGTTTCAAATGCAGCAGCTCGTGACGCATCGTCTGGGATCAGGCGGAAAATCAGTTTGTCGAGATAGGGTTTGCCCTGATCCCAATAGTTTTCATTACGCGCCAACTCGATGAACTCGCCCCGACGCCAGCTCACAAAGCGGAACGGGCCGGTACCGATCGGCGCAATATTGTGTGGGTTTTTCAGCGGATCGCTGCCTTGATACAGATGCGCGGGCAATACCTGCGATTCTGCCGCACTCAGTGCGCTGAGCAAGATCGGCGACGGTTGTGACAGTTTAAAGATCGCCGTCAGCGGGTCGGGCGTTTCTACATCCACCAGATTGGCAAAGGTGGTGCGCCCGCGCGGGTGCAGTTTTTTCCACAGTTTCAACGCGCTGTAACGAATATCCTGTGAGGTAAAGGGTTCTCCATCGTGCCATTTTACGTTGGGGCGTAAGTTGAAGCGCACAGAGAGACCGTCTGCGGAGGTTTCCCAACTCAGCGCCAGACTCGGCTGCGGGTTCATCTCTTTATCGTAAGAAAGCAGACCATCGAACACATTGGGCGATACTGCGTTAACCGAGAAGTGGTTGTTAATGGCACTGCTCAACACGCTCGGTGCCGGATTGATGACGGCGATCAGTGTGCCACCGCGCACTGGTTTGGCGGCGTAGGCCAGACTGCCGCCCAACAGCAGAGTCCCTATTAACAGGCGTGTCAGAAAACGAATGTACTTAGGCATGAAATTTCCCCTTACTGGTGTGTAATGAGTGGTTAAGGCTTTTATTGTTGTGATTTCACGGGCTTTCCGTTGACGGTGCGGATAAATGACAAGCAACGAGAGAATCCGAACCGATGGAATGCAAGGGTGGCACGCTGCGGCGACAGCGATCGATCGCAAAACGGCAGCGGGTATGGAACGCGCACCCGCTGGGGATAGTGAGCGGACTGGGGACATCCCCGGTGAGTATCTGTTTATCGGCAATACGTGAACAGCGAGGGTCCATCACCGGGATCGCCTGAAGTAATGCCTGAGTGTACGGATGCTGCGGTGATTCCATAATGTCGGCATAAGGCGCTATTTCAACAATACTCCCCAAATACATCATCGCGATCCGGTCCGCGATGTGCTGCACCACGCCGATATCATGGCTGACAAACAGGTAGGCCATACGGTACTGCTGCTGCAAGTCCACCAGTAAATTCAATACCTGCGCCTGCAACGAGACGTCCAGTAAGGAGACCGGCTCATCCAGCACGATGTCCGGACGGGGCGCGATGGCGCGTGCAATGGCGACTCGCTGACGCTGACCGCCGGAAAGCTGGTGTGGGAAACGGTCGAACAGCGCGACGGGTAACCCGACGTCATCCATCAATGCCAGCACGCGTTTATCGCGCACAGCCCGGTGTCTTTCCGTCAGCGTTAACGGTTCGCCAATCAGTTGTCCCACCGTGAAACGCGGATCGAGGGATGCAGCCGGATCTTGGAACACCATCTGAATGCGTTGACGCAACGGACGCAGCTTTCGTTTCGGGAGCGAGGTTACGTCCACGTCACCGATCACAATACGTTCGGCGCTCGGTTCCAACAGCCGCATTACGGCGCGAGCAAATGAGGATTTGCCACAGCCGGATTCACCGACAATACCTACCGTTTCGCCTGCTGCAACCTCAAGGTTGATGCTGTTGACGGCATACACCTTGCCTTGCGGGGTGGGGTAGGTCACATGTAAATCTTGCACCTGTAACATTACGCGGCCTCCTCGGTGTTGCGGGCATCATTGACGCTGTGGAGGCGCGGCCTTGTGCCATGACGCGCACGCCGCTGGGGGCGTGCCAGCAGCAACTGGCGGCTATAGGGATGGCGTGGGCCATCAAAAAAAGAAAACACATCCTGTTCTTCAACGATGACGCCGTGGCGCATCACAGCGACGCGGTCGGCGGTTTCAGCGATCACCCCCAGATCGTGGGTAATCAGCAGCAGGGACATGTCCAGTTCGTCTTTAAGGCTGACCAGCAGTTGCAGTATCTGGGCCTGAATGGTGGCATCCAGTGCGGTGGTCGGCTCATCGGCAATCAACACGGCCGGACGTGCAGCCAGTGCCAGTGCGATAACCACCCGCTGGCGCATTCCGCCAGAGAGCTTGTGCGGATATTCGTTAAAACGGCGCTCGGGTTCTGGAATTCGCACTTGCAGCAGCAGATCGAGTGCGCGCGTCTTGGCCTCGCGCTGGGAAAGTGAGCTGGCGGCCAGGATCGCCTCAACCAACTGACTGCCAATGGTCAACACCGGATTCAACGCGCTCATCGGGTCTTGAAATACCATGGTCAATGCCGGGCCGCCGCGCTGACGGCGCTGGCGCGGGGTGGTATGCAAAATATTGGTGCCGCCTAGTAGGACGTGTCCGCTGCTGTGTGCCTCGGGTAATAGTCCCATCAACGTCAGGCCGGTCACGCTTTTACCACAGCCGGATTCCCCCACCAGTGCCAACGTTTGACCAGCGAAAAGATCGAAACTGATACCGTGCACCACGCGTTGCGGTGCCGCATGATGAGCCGAAAACGTAACCGTGAGATCCTGAACCTGAAGCAGCGGTGCGGTCATTTTGTTATCCCCTTATGCGGATTACCCTTATGTGGATTGAGCAGGTCCGTAAGGCCGTTGCTTAACAACGTAAAGCTCATGACGGTGATAAAGATCGCCAGCCCCGGCAGTGCGATGAGATATCAGGCGGTTCTCAGTAACGGTCTGGCGTTGCGAATCATCGCACCCCACGACACGGTATTGGGATCGCCCAGACCGAGAAACGCGAGCGCGGCTTCGACCAGAATGGCATGGGCAATCACCACGGAAATCATCACGATGACCGGCGCGGCACTGTTCAGAAGGATGTGCTGACGTACGATACCGAGATGGCAGATGCCCATGGTTTCGGCGGCCAACACATAGTCGGCGTGACGGATTTTGAAAACTTCGGCACGGGTCAGACGCGCAATTTCAATCCAAGACGTGAGGCCGATTGCCAGCGCCACGCTGCCCAGCGATGGGGAGAGCAGCGCGACCAGCACCATTGAAAACAGAAAGGTCGGGATGGTTTGGAAGTATTCGCAAATGCGGATCAGCACATCGTCATACCACCCGCCGAGATAGCCTGCGGCGGCACCGACGCTGACGCCAATCACTGTGGCAATCAGCGCGGCACCGAAACCAATGGCTAATGATACCCGCGCGCCGTGCGCCAACTGCGCGGCCACGTCGCGCCCGAGTTGATAGGTACCTAATGGAAATTGCGCATTTTGCAGTGGCCACAGCGTGCGCGGCCCCACCATCGCCTGGGGATCGCCAGGGAACAGCAGGCCGGCACAGGCGGCGATAACCAACAGCCCCGCTAACAGGTAGAACCCAATGCGCAGATACACATTGAGATGAACGTCAGGGAGAATTTTCATGATGCCAATCCAATGCGTGGATCGAGCACGCCGTACAGAATATCAATCAGCAGGCTGCTCAAAACCACTAACAACGAGTTACAGAGGAACAGGCTGAGCAACAGATTGATATCGCGATCGGAGACGGCCTCGAAAGCCAGCTTACCCATACCCGGCCAGGAGAAGACGGTTTCGACCACCACGGCACTGCCAAGCAGCGAGCCGAGCTGTAAACCGGTGAGCGTAACAACGGGCAACAGTGAGTTGCGCAAAATATGGCGCAGGGTGACTGCCGTTTCGCTGATGCCTTTTGCCCGCGCAGTGCGCACAAAATCTAGCGGGTACACTTCCAGCATTGAGGCGCGTGTCACGCGGGCATACAGCGCTAAATGCGATAAACTCAGCGTGATGGCGGGCATGATCAGATGCCAGGCGACATCGCCAGCCACCCCCAGCGTGCTGGGGGTGGCGCCTACCGTGACCATGCCGCCGATAGGCAGCCAGCGGAAATGTACTGCGAACAGCACAATGCCCATCAAGCCGAACCAGAACACCGGTATGGCAAACACCACGGCGGAAAACAGCGTAACGCCCTAATCGAAAAGGCCATGGCGATAGCGCGCGGCAAAACACCCCAGGATCACGCCAAATATCACGGAAAACAGCAGGCTGCTGCCCAGCAGCAGCAACGTGGCGGGCAGTCGCTCCAGAATTAATGTTTGTACTGGCAGGTTATAGCGAAACGAGAACCCCAGATCAAAATGGGCTATCTGAGAAAAATAAGTAGCAAGTTGTTCAAAGCCGGAGCGGTCGAGACCAAATTGCGCACGCAACATCTCCATATATTCTGGCGTTGCTGCACCGGATTCTCCGGCAATAACATCCGCCAAATCTCCCGGTACCGATTTGAGTAAAATAAAATTTCCCAATATCACTAATCCGGCGACAATACTGACCTGTGCAAGCCGGCGAAATAGATAATGTATCATTTCAGTCGGTGTGTCCTGATTAATCGCTAATCCAAATAATCATACGGAGAATGTCTTTGGTGTCTATTTCATTTTTTAGCTATAAATAGTCCAATATTGGCAATATAAATAGCTCTGGATTGTCTTCTTTAATTATGTTTTTCTTATTTTAATGTCAGCATTAAAACAACCTATTCATTATTTTTTATTAAGTATTAATAAAGTAATGACACTTAATGCAGCCCCTATTCATTAAACATCCGTATCGCTAAACCAATAAGGGAAACACCCGCTATGTCCATCAAGAATGTGAAAACAAAGAATATCTCTTGGTTAAAACTGAAAAATACAACAACGAGGCAAGAGACAGAAAAGCTATTCGAAGACTCCATCGAAACACGCGGTTTTATCCGCAATATGCAGGCGGTATTGGGACAATTTCCTGCCGTGCTGCTGGCACATGATGCGCTAAGCCGCGCGCTGACCGTGGAATACGAAGGAGGATTGAACGGTAAAGAGCGTGAATTGATTGCGCTGGTGGTGAGCGTACAAAACCGTTGCCGTCCTTGCGTTTGGGGGCACGCTGCGAAACTGCGGCAGATCACTGGCGATGCGCTCTGGGTTGGCGGTATAGAAGTGAACTACCGTGACGCGGAATTAAGCCCACGTGAGCGGGCGATTGCCGACTATGTGCAAAAGTTGACGGAAGCGCCGGAAACCGTGGAAGAGCGAGATTTGGCACCGCTGCGTGCAAGCGGCGTCACGGAGCAGGAGATTATCGAGGTGGTTGCTATTGCCGCTTATTTTAACTTCAGTAACCGCATCAACAGCGGGCTTGGCGTCCAACCCGGAGCCGTTCCTTTCATTCCGCTAAGCCTTGCCTCGCCTATCGGCGGGGTGCGGTGACTATAACAGGAAGAGACTCATCATGTCTGAACGTATTTTAATTATCGGCGCGGGGGCGATTGGCGGCTATCTTGGCGCATACCTGACTCGTGCCGTGCGTCAGGTCACGCTTATCGATCCCTGGGCAGAAAATGTCGAGGCGATCCGGCGTGACGGGTTGTCGTTGGAAGGACTGACGCCGGAAGAGTATTTTACCGTGCCGTTAAACATTCTTAACCTTGGCGAGGCGCAGCGCTTGCACCTGGAACCACCGTTTGATATTGGGCTGGTGGCGCTCAAGTCTTACGACACGCTGTGGGCTACGCAGTTTATCCGTCCCTTTATCCGAACGGAGGGCGTGTTTGCTTCCACACAGAATTGTATCAACGACGCGCGCGTGGCGTCGGTTGCCGGCAAGGAGAATACGCTGGGCATTTTCATTACCATCGCTGCCGAGCTGTATGCACCGGGCAAGGTGCGTCGCGGTAATCAGCGTGGTGCGCCGGGAACGCTGCGCGTGGGTGAGTTTGGCGGTGGCATTACGCCGCGTTTGCAGCGTGTGGGTGAGCTGTTACAGCCTGTCGATTCAGTGCTGGTGACGCCTGACTTGTACGCCCACCGTTGGACCAAACTCAGCATCAATGCGATGCGTAATTCGATTGCCGCCGCCAGCAGCCTGACCGGTAACGATCTGATTCGTCATGAACGGGTTCGGCGCTTTGCCATTCGGTTATGAGGGGAAGCGGCACAGGTGGGGTTGGCGCAAGGGCAGGCACTATATGCCATAAATCGCAGCACGCCAGAGGTATTGGTGAAGGCTACACAAGGTGATGCGCTGGCGGAGGCAGAGGCGAACTTTTTATCTTATGTGGAACTGGGGACGCAAAGTGAACACCAGCGTCCCTCGATGGTACAGGATATCCGCCGCCAGCGGCGCACCGAAATCGATTATATGAACGGCCTTATAGTTGAGGTCGGTCAACAGGTTGGCGTTCCTACTCCGGCGAATGCCGCGATTGTTGATGCTATCCATCAGATTGAACGCGGGCAGCTTTCACCCTCACCAGAATTGATCGACCAGTTGGATGAATCATTGCAGCGCTAATGAGTACGGAGAGTGAGTTTCGCGCTCACTTTCCGTACCCAACCCTCTATTTCTATACCCTAAATAATTCGAGCCGCAGGAAGGCGGCAAGTGAGTGACAAATCTGTCTGGAACAGATTTGAACGCCGCGTGCGGCGGCCTCGTTAGAGGTGAGGCCCAAGGATGGGCTGAATAACGAACGCAGCCAACGCACCTGCAACTTGAAGTAAGCTAGTCAACGAAGATTTTATCCCGCCCTAAACGCACCATCGGTGCCAGCGTAATCAACAGCAGTAATCCCGATGCAATCAATAGCCCTAAGCTGATGGGCTCATGCACGAAAATACCGAAATCTCCGCGTGAGATGATCAGTGCCCGGCGTAAATTCTCATCCATCATTGGTCCGAGAATAAAGCCTAACAGCAGCGGCGCGAGCTCAAAGCGCAGCATCGCCAGGGTATACCCTAATAAGGCAAACAGGGCGGCCAAAAACAGATCGAACGGATTATTGGATACGCTGTAAATGCCGACGCAGCTAAACAGCACAATGGCCGGGTAAAACAAGCGGTAAGGTATTTTTAACAGACGGACCCACACGCCGACCATCGGTAAGTTGAGCACCAGCAGCATCGCGTTTCCCACCCACATGCTTGCCACCATTCCCCCAGAACAAGTCAGGTTCGCTCTGCATAATGCGCGGGCCGGGATTAATACCGTGGATCATCATGGCGCCCACCATCAGGGCCATAATGGCGTTTGACGGTAATCCCAGCGTGAGCAGCGGAATAAACGAGGTTTGCGCCGCTGCGTTATTGGCGGATTCCGGCGCGGCAACCCCTTCGATAGCCCCTTTGCCAAACCGGGATGGGTCTTTTGCCAGCTTTTTTCCACCGTGTAGGCGGCGAAAGAGGCGAGTGCGGCTCTGCCGCCCGGCAGTAGGCCGAGCACTGACCCCAGCAAGGAACCGCGTAAAACGGCGGGAGAGGACTGGCGGATATTCTGCGCGCTTGGCATCAATTTACCGTGTTCAATCACGGTGCCGCCGCTTTTTTCCTGCTGTACTAACACGCGAATAATTTCACCAATACCAAACACACCCATTGCCAGCGGCACAAAATCGATGCCGTCAGCGAGTTCGGGAATGCCAAAGGTGAAGTGTAGTTCGCCAGAGTTAATGTCGGTGCCCACCAATCCCAGCAGCAGTCCAACCACTACCATGGTGATGGCTTTTAGCAGTGAGCCTTGTGCCAGAACCACCGCGCCAATGAGGCCTAACACCAGCAGCGAGAAATAATCTGCTGGCCCGAAGCGAATGGCCATGCTGGCGAGCGACGGGGAGAAAAAACCAATAACAAAGGTCGCCAGGGTTCCGGCAAAAAAACGACCCCAGCGTGGCAATCGCCAATGCGGGACCGGCACGGCCCTGTTTCGCCATGGCGTGCTCGTCCAGACAGGTGATCACCGAGGAGGTTTCACCCGGCATATTCAGCAGAATCGACGTGGTAGAACCGCCATATTGCGCACCGTAATAGATACCCGCCAACATGATCAGTGCGCTTGTCGGTTCCAGCGTAAAGGTAAACGGCAACAGCAGCGCGATGGTGACCAGCGGCCCGACGCCGGGCAAGACGCCCACCAGCGTGCCAAACAGCGCACCGCAAAAGCAATAAAACAGGTTGTTCGGTAACAGTGCTATCGACAGGCCGTGGAACAACCCCTGCCATACATCCAGGATCATAACGGCCATACCTTAAGCGGTAAGCCCAGCACCTGAACAAACAGCAGTGGGACGGAAAACGCCAGCACCATCGCCAGCGTTTCCTTGAGTTTTGCTTCTCGACTGCCGATTGCGGCGGTAATTACGGTCAGCAGGCTGGCAACAATAATGCCCAACTGATCGACCAACAGGGCAAATAAAATCACCGCACCCAGCATCAGTAGCGGGGCACGCAGCGTGAAACCTGCTTCATCGGGGGCTCGGCTACGTGGCGATGACAGCCAGGCACGCACGGCAATCAATCCCCCCAACAGTACCAACAGTGCACCCAAAATGGTCGGCATGTAACCGGCACCCATTCTGGCAGCGGTCCCTAGCGTATGCTCGGTCGTGGCGAGCGCTATGGCGCCTGCGCCAAGCAGGGCAATCGCGATGCCGGACAGGAATTCGCCCTGTAAACGTTTATGCGTTGCAGACATGGGTCTACCTCAATTGATCATGGTTTAAGCGTGATGTTGTAGCGATACCCGAAGTATCACCATTTACCGGGGGCCAGAATGCCTGCGGCGTCATGTGCCGATGCGCCCTGTTCCAGCGCTTTCAACAGATGACTCTCTTTTTCTGCCGCTTGCAGCGCGCGATCCAGCAAGGTCTGCGCAACATCACTGGGGACGATAATCACGCCATCGTTATCCGCCAGAATCAGATCGCCGGGTCTGACCTGAACGCCGCCGATATTAACCACGTCGTTAAACGCTACCAGTTCCAGACGGCGCTTACCGGTGCGCGGCGTGATGCTGCGCGACCAGACCTTCAGTCCCGATTCAACGATGCTGCCGCTGCCGCGCACGGCTCCGTCAACCACCACGCCTGCTAACCCTTTGGCCTTCGCTGCCGTCGCAAGAATGCCGCCAAAGCTGGAGGCATCGGTGCTGCCTGCCGCATCAACCACGAACACATCGCCGGGTTGCGTTAGCGTGATTTGGTCGATACCGCCGCCTTGCGGTGCGTTGCCTGCGGACAACGTGAAACCGGGTAACTGTCTGGCGCGCTGTCACCGCCGGTCCGACGATGCGTTGCCCCGGAGCAAGTGGTCGTAGCGTCTGTGCCGGAATCGCTGTGTCATAGCCCAGTTCATCAAGGATGTCCGCCACTACTGAGGTGAGATCTGATAATGATAAAAACCCCTGAATCACCTCAGCGGTGGGACGGGTGATCTCCACTTGCCTGATTAACGGCGGGTTCAGCGTGCCCAGCAGGCGATCAGCATAAGGCAACAACTCTTGTGCTATTGATTTTGTCTCACTCATGGTGCTCTCCTGACCTATTGCTGCTGGATATTGGCGTTGGTCACCACGGTGCGCCATTGTTCGTAACCGCGTTTGATTTCAGCATCGAATTCCGCTGGCGTGCTGTTGACCAATGTCATGCCTGCCTTATCGGTGATCGCGATGTAGCTCGGGTCATTCTGATACCCGACCACGGCATCGTGCAGTCGCGTCACTACACTATCTGGCGTCGATGCCGGGCCAAGCAGCCCCAGCCAGGAACGGGCAACAAAGTTAGGGACACCCGCTTCTGAAAGGGTAGGGATATCGGGGGCAAACGGACTGCGCTGTTCGGTTGAAACGCCCAGTGGGCGAATGGTGCCAGCCTCAAAGTAGGGCACTGCTGTGCTCAACACCAGGAACCCCAGTTGAATCCGCTTTCCCAGCAGCTCGGAAATGATTTCGCCCTGACCTTTGAGCGGCACATGCACCACATCAATACCCGTTAACTGTTGTAAATAGGCGGTGCTGAGATGCTGGCCGAAGCCAATACACTCGGTGCCGTAGTTGTATTTACCCGGATTGGCTTTGATGTGCGCCAGCACTTCTGTGAGGTTTTTCCCCGGCAGATCGGGCGAGACGGCGAAGACGCTCGCCTGATCGCTCACCAGAGATATGGATTTGAAATCCTTGAAAATGTTATAGCGCAAGTGGGTGTTGAGTGCCGGTACGGTCACGTGATTGGATGAGGCGAACAGAAAGGTGTGACCGTCGGTTGCCCGCGCCACGTATTCGGTGCCGACAGCCGCACCTGCTCCGGGACGGTTTTCCACCACAAACGTCTGACCGAACGATTTACTCAGGCGTTCCGTCAGCGCGCGCGCTAACAGATCGGTGCCTCCGCCGGGAGGGAGAGGCACCACCAGCTTGACGGTTTTGGTGGGCCAGTCAGCGTTCGCCGCCACAGCGGGGGAACCTAATGCGATGCCTGCGGCCACTAAAGAGGCGGACGCGAACTGTAACCAGCGACGGCGTGATATCCCCGATGTATTCATAACGTGTTACTCCTCAATGATTTTATTGTTGGTATGGTGTTCATTCCGTCATGGCGCGGGCTATTCCCACGCTTTCAGCGCTTGCCAGTCTTCCGGGGTTGCGGTGGAAGCGAAACGCTGTAGCAAGCGCAATTTTTCGTCCTGTAACTGCCGTAAACGCGCAATCGTGTCATCAAGCAGGGCGTAGGGAATGGCGATAACGCCGTCGTCATCGCCCACAATCAGGTCGCCGGGGGAGATTTCCACGCCAGCCACCGTCAGCGGGGCTGCGAGTGGGCCGAGTTGTGCTTTTTCGCCCCGGCTTTTCAGGCTAATGCCGCAGGAAAACAGGGGGAGATCCCAAGTGCGCAATAGCGCGGCATCGCGAATGGCACCGTCAATCAGGATACCGCCCAGCCCGCGGTTGGTAGCCAGCGTCGCCATCATGTCGCCGAAAGAAGCTCCCTGGGTAAAACCGTCCACGCTATACACCAGAATGTCTCCCGGCTGTGCCAGTGTGATGGCGGCGTGCCCCGTCAGGTTGTCGCCGGGAAACCCTGCGGCGGTAAACGCGGCACCCAGCAATCGAAACCCTGGGCGCAGCGGTTTGATGGTGGAATGCAGTGCACCGTGGTGCCCTGTGGCCTGATAAATCAGTGCGGTACTGGCCGTTTTGAACGCGGCCAATTGATCCACACTGGGTCGGGGAAAATCTGTTTTTATTACGGTGGACAAAGCATTATCTCCCGATAAATATCATTTCAACGTGCCATAGGTTTTTTATATACCAATCAAGCGCAGAGCAATAAACCCATACCCAGTAAACAGATACGAAAATGACGACAAAAGGCGTGATAATAAGATAATGTTACCGAGAATAAGACGATTAATTTTTTGTCTAGTGATTATCTGGTAGTTCATTATTCAAATAAGGGAAAATTATTTTTTAAATATGGTATAAGAATCGGATTGATTAATAGAACTAAACATTCCTGTTTTTATTTTTAATTTTCATGTCGATTATTCAGTAAGTGAAAATAGTTAGAATAATATTGGCTATGTTTACTCATCAATTTTGCGTTATATCTTGTCGCTCTTCGCTTTTTTCTAATAAGGGCCACAATGAAAATCACAAATATTGAAACTTTTTTTATCATCCAGGGGTCGGGAAAAACCTGCTTTTTGTCAAAATGGATACCGATGAAGGCATTTACGGCTGGGGCGAAGCCTATGTGACGAATACCAAAAGAAGGTCGTCAGTGAATATCTTAATGCCATTTCTCCGCTGGTGATCGGGCGTGAAGCCTACCATATCCGTCACCTTGGGCAGACGTTGCTTGATGATTTTGCGATTCGTCGTAATTCGGTTGATCTGCTGTGCGCCTGGAGTGCCATCGAACTGGCGCTGTGGGATATCGCCGGCAAGAAAGCTGAATTGCCGCTGCACCGTATTCTGGGTGGCGCAGTGCGCGAAAAAATTCGCCTTTACGCCAACGGCTGGTGGTTCGGTGCCAAGAGCATTGACGATACGGTAAAACGCGCATTGAACGTGGTTGCTCAAGGGTATGACGCCATCAAATGGGATCCCTTCCCCGGTCCGTGGCGCACCTTTATTTCCCGTGCTGATGAAACCGCTGCCGTGGCGAACGTGAAGGCGGTACGCGAAGCGGTAGGGCCAAATGTGGAACTGCTGATCGACGGTCATCGTCGTCTGGCACCGAATCATGCGATCCGCGTGATTGAACGTCTGGAAGAATATGATATCGGCTGGTACGAAGAGCCCTGCCCGCCAGAAAACATCGATCTGACCGTCGAGGTCAAACGCAGTACTCACACGCCGATCGTGCTGGGTGAAGCGCTCTACACCAAAGAAGGGTTTGTGCCGGTGTTTGAGAAACGCGCGGCGGACATTATCAACCCGGATATTTGCGCGGTTGGTGGCCTGTTATCCATGCTGGAGATTGCTGCGCTGGCTGCTCCGCACGGCGTGGCGGTAACACCGCATAACTACAACAGTCCGATTGTCGGGCTGGCAGCGACGGTCCATCTCTCAGCAGTTATCCCTAACTTCAATATTGCAGAAGTGTTCGTCAACCTGATTGAACCGACGCAGGGTATTGCCACGCAAGGCATTACGATTGCCAACGGCTGGGCTGACGTCCCCGATGCGCCGGGATTGGGAATCGATCTGGATATCAATGAACTCAAGAAACGCCCTTACAGCCCCTTACCGGGTAAAGGACTGCGCGATTACCGCGAAGAATTCCCGCGCAAAGTCGCTGCCGTCGCCCCCAATGTCTTTACCCAGCCTGACTCACGGAAAACACGATCATGTCAAAACTTACTCAAAATTTCATACGCCCAGACCAGGAACTGATTGACGCTTTCAAAGACATCACCGCCGCCACTGTCCATGAGGCTTTTGGCCGGCGCGGTGCGATCGACTCTGCCATCAAGCCAATTTATCCCGGCTTACGCGTGTTGGGCTCCGCATTCACGGTGAAAACTCCTGCCGGGGATAATTTCACTATCCATGCGGCACTCCAGTTAGCCAAAACGGGAGATGTGCTGGTGATTGATGCCGGAGACTACAAGGAGCAAGGCTCGTTTGGCGATGTCATGACGACGGCGGCCCTTAGCCGCGGTATCGCCGGATTGGTCACCAACGGCGGGGTGCGAGATGTGGAGCGTATTCACAAATTGGGTTTCCCGATTTTTTCCCGCTCCATTTCCATCAAAGGCACTGTCAAAGAAACCTTTGGTGAAATCAATCAACCGATCGCTTTTGGCGGCATGACGATTAACCCTGGCGACCTGATCATCGGCGATGATGATGGCATCGTAGCCATCCCGCGCGAGAAGATTGAAGAAGTGATTGCCGCTTCGCGCAGCCGTGATGAAAAAGAAGTGAAACTGCGAGCGCAAATTCAGCAGGGAAAAACCATCTGGGAACTGCATAATTTTAATGCGCTGTTAAAGCGTAACGGTATTGATATTGATATTTGATCTGCTCGAGACATTTACATAATCGCTGCAAGTCATGGAGTGAGCCAGTGCTGTATAGCCTGCGTTGTTCGAGTTGCAGGACATTACGTTTATGTTTTGAACGGCGCTTGCGTCGAGGATCCGTTATGGGCTGAATAGCAAGCGCAGTCAAGGCATTTGTAACTTAACGTCTAACGTATATGTGAGCCGTCTAATCCTAAATAACCTGGTGGATGAGTGCAGCATGGTAACACGCTTTTTCATGGGACTTGGTGTGGCGCTCTCCTTATTTGTCTTATTATTTAGCTGAACTGATTTTCACCTTGAAGATACAGAAGCATCCACTATTTATTGAATGCTCTATGTGCATCACCTGTTAATGTGCTTGCTATCTTCTACTCGTATATTTTCCCCGTTTCATAAAATGGCGCGTATGGACGCAGATCTTCACCATGAAATTACCTGATTCATCGTTGATGCAATAAATACTGTTAATAAAACGTTGTGGCTTTACCTTTAGTGATATCTCGATTTCAGACGTGTTGTATAAAGTATGGCGTACCTCTTAGATAACGCCTTTTTATACCTATGAAATAAGCTCGCTGAATCAGATAACTATATAATGTTCCTGTGGGGTGGTTTTTTTGAGATATTATAATTTCTCGTTTTTTGTTATGTGGTTATCTTAAGTTAGTTGTTTTTAGAAAATACGCTTGAGTGAAAATAAAAAATCGAGCTTGATCGCAAAATTCAATAATAAAAAAATTATTCTTTCTCTTATGCTATTTTCTTGCGCTTGTACTCCTTCTGGAGAATCAAATGGGCAGAATTATGTTGATTTTTTTTTGTTTATTTAGTAGCGGTGCATACTCTGCATACTCTGCATTCTCTGCATTCTCTGCATTCTCTGCATTCTCTGCATTCTCTGCATTCTCTGCATTCTCTGCATTCTCTGCATTCTTTTTTCGCTACTCACTGGTTCCTCCTGAACGGGTTTTCCAACAGGGTTTTCTCCCACTAGGTAACAATAGCAATGTGTATCAACACGTCACTGGTGTTAGTTGTTTTGATCGTAACGCAAATTCCAGATTTATTTCTACATCGTCATCAGAATTTATGGCAATAGAAATGGCAAATGCAAATACCCCGATAGGATCGAATTACTATTTATATCGGATTCGACCAACGGATAACTTCTATAATTCTATGAATAGCGTGCAGGCAGCAATGAACCGAACGCATGATGAGCGATTTTTGGAGGCGTACTTGTATTATGTGCTTGAAGAGGAATGGTTGGCAGAAGAAGGGATTAGTCCTCAACAGATTCACAGTGCCATAGAATATCGGAGTCACGGCCCCCACTAAGAAGCAACCCTGATAAGGGAATATCCAAATGCAGCCTACATTGATGCCGACAGCACACCGAATGATACTGTTTACAGTATTCCTGATCTTCCAGCAGAACATGTAAATGAGCCACGGAACTGTACCGGTTGTAATATTAATTTGTCAGTAAATAAATTTAAGATGAGTATCAAATATGAACTTGAGTTGTGGCGTATGTGCAGTCATAAGCATCTTGAAGTTTTTTTTGGTAAGTGAAATGTCAATGTTAATGAGGTGCGTATGAAAATGTTTTTTTTATGCTTTTCGTTTTTTATATAACTGTACCGATGAATGTAATGGTAATGGCAATGGCAATAGAAAATATGGAGGATGCATGTAATACTAGAGGCGCTGAATTTCAGAAAGATGTTTATATAGACGGATACAGTATCAACACCATTCTCCCTGGTGAAGAATATGGGTTTTATGTCAGGGTGCTAAAAGAATGGTTTAAAGTTGTACTAAGAAGTGAAAAAGAGAAAGACGTATATAGAGATCAATTTTCTAGCACTGCGAGAATGGCCAATGCCATGGGCATTCCGGTCAATGTTTGTCTGGATAGAACGGGCGGTGGCTACTTACTCGGTATTGAAATTTTATCTCACAGACCAACCCGTTAATGTTCATGCTATCGAGGTGTTGGTATTATTGCTATCACACTACACTTACCAGTCGTCCACGTTTAAGGTGAGCAAACATGGTAGAGCAAAGCAAAAGCTTTAGTGAACAGTTGACCGGTTTCATAACCCAATTAGACAGATCGCTTTATAACAAAAAACGCCTGCCATTTCTGGCAAGCGTTTTTCTAAAAAACCAACGGTAATGAACCAGTATCAGTTCATGCCGTATTTTTTCAATTTCTTGCGCAGCGTACCGCGGTTGATACCCATCATCAGGGCCGCACGGGTCTGGTTACCACGGGTGTACTGCATCACCATGTCCAACAGTGGCTGTTCAACTTCAGCCAATACCAGCTCATACAGGTCATTCACATCCTGACCGTTAAGTTGAGCGAAATAGTTCTTCAGTGCCTGTTTAACCGAGTCGCGCAGGGGTTTTTGGGTTACCTGAGCCTGAGAGTTTACGGTAGAAACGGTCAGTACGTCAGAATTCACGCGTTGTTCGAACATAGTTCTGTCAGCTCTTTTTCTGTTTACGCAAGATTTTCAAAATATGCCTCCAACGCCTCCAGCTGTTCGCTGGCATCCTCAATGGCGTTGAATGTGCGCCTAAACTGGTCATTGGGGGCGTTCTCCTGGAGATACCAGGAGACGTGCTTACGAGCAATACGGAATCCCTTGCCCGGACCATAAAAGTCGTGCAATTCCCGTATGTGCTTGAAGAGCAAACGCTTCACTTCTGCCAACGGCATCGGTGGTAGTTGCTCCCCCGTGTCCAGATAATGCTGAATTTCCCGAAAGATCCAGGGTCTTCCCTGAGCAGCCCGTCCTATCATCAGGGCATCTACCCCGGTGTAATCAATAACCGCTCTGGCTTTATGCGGGCTTGTAATGTCGCCATTCGCGATAACGGGAATGGAAACGGCCTGCTTAACCGCCCGAATGCTGTCGTATTCTGCCTCACCGTTGAACAGGCACGCACGCGTGCGGCCATGTACGGTAAGCGCCTGGATACCACAGGCTTCGGCCAGTCTGGCAATGTCTACACAGTTACGGTGCTCCGGTGCCCAGCCAGTACGAATTTTCAGCGTGACCGGTACGTCCACCGCCTTAACCACGGCGGAGAGGGTTTGTTTGACCAAATCCGGATACTGCAACAGCGCAGAACCCGCCATCTTGCGGTTTACCTTCTTTGCAGGACACCCCATGTTGATATCGATGATTTGCGCGCCGAAATCGGTGTTGATTCTGGCTGCCGCAGCCATCTCATCAGGGTCGCTTCCGGCAATCTGCACGGCGCGGATCCCAGGTTCATCGCTGTGTACCATGCGCAGATGCGACTTATCCGAACGTCACACCTCCGGATTGGAGGAGAGCATTTCGGAGACCGTCATCCCAGCCCCATGTCATGACAGAGCGTCCTGAAAGGGCGATCGCTGACGCCAGCCATGGGGGCGGCGATCGATCGATTAGCTAGCTGAAATTGTCCAATGTGCATAGACAAAGAGTGACCATACTGTGTCTGCAAGGGCGCATATATTACGCATTTTTTACGCCAGATGAAAGGCCAAACTTTGAGCAATTGAGCGGAACAGATCAAGGAAATGTGTCTTCATGCAATTAAATTTTATAATTGTCTTTTTATTACAGTATGTTATAAGAAAAATCACTCATTGGTCCAACCATTGCACGATCAAGCATTTCTGCGCAACAGTGCACAAATGCATGGACAGGCCACGCTCGCTGGCGTTTTCATGTGCAACAACGGGTGGTTTATCGCGCAATGGCTTTATCTCAAAGCTTGACGCCCGTAATGCGGCACCACTCTTCTTTCTCAACGGTCGGGTCGAGTTCGAACAGATCGGTGTAAGCTGCTGCCACGTTTTCTGCCTGTGACGCCAAAATGCCTGATAATCCTAAATGCCCTCCCGCCTTGGGCAGTGTGCTAATCAGCGGTGCCAGCTCGCGCAGTGGGTCTGCAAGGATATTGGCAACCACGACGTCGGCAGAGAGGTCGTTGGGCTGGTCTTTCGGCAGATAGAGCGCCAAACGCTCTGAGACGCCGCTACGCTGTGCGTTATCGCGGCTGGCTTGAATGGCCTGAGGATCGATATCGATGCTAATCGCCTGCGCGGCACCCAGTTTCAGCGCGGCGATTGCCAGAATACCGGAACCACAGCCAAAATCGATAACCGTTTTGCCTGCCAGATCCAAACCGTCGAGCCATTGCAGGCACAGGGAGGTGGTAGGATGCGTGCCGGTACCAAAGGCCAGACCGGGATCCAGCATCACGTTAACGGCATTCGGGTCAGGGATGTCACGCCAGCTCGGGCAGATCCACAGGCGTTTGCCAAACTGCATCGGGTGGAAGTTATCCATCCACTCCCGTTCCCAGTCCTTGTCTTCCAACTGCTCGATTTTATGGCGAAAACCGGCACCCAGCAGCGGTTCTTGTTCCAGTTGGGCAATTACGTCCGGCATTTCGGTTTCGGCGTCGAACAGCCCAATCACGTCGGTATCGCCCCATAAACGGGTTTCACCCGGCAGCGGCTCGAATACCGGTGTATCGTGGGTGTCCTGAAAGGTGACAGACACCGCACCGCTCTCGATAAGCGCATCGCCCAGTTGTTCAGCCTGCGCACCCGTCGTATTGATTTTGAGTTGAATCCACGGCATAGCAGCCTCTGTTCCCGTTAATGTGAAGGTGTTGCGGCAGCGTTTGGCGCAGGGTTGCTGCCAAAACGGTTACCAATAAGAAATGCCAGCAGGCTGAACGAAAGGGCGGGGACAATCGGGTGAAAGCCCGCCAGATTCAGCTTAAATGTGGCAAGTAGGGTATAGCATAAGGCACCAACCATCATGGAGTTGAGCGCGCCGGTCGCATTGGCGCGTTCCCAATAAAGCCCGAGCACCAGTGGCCACAGGAATACCGCTTCCAGGCCGCCAAACGCCAGTAGATTGAGCCAGATAATCATTTCAGGCGGTCGCCAGGAGGCCAGCAGCGTCAGCACGCCGAGCAGCAGCGTGGTGGCGCTGGAGAGCCATTTGATATGGCGTTCATTCTGTGCCTGGTGCGGTTTTACGCTCAGATACAGATCTTTGATGATGGTGGCAGACGCTTGCAGCAGGTGCGCATTGATGTTGGCCATAATGGCGGACATGGGCGCGGCGAGGAAGATGCCCGCTGCCAGCGGCGGCAGCACTTTCACCATCAGTTCCGGCAGCACCTGATCGGGAATGGTCAGGTTAGGCATGATAGCCCGTCCCAGCGCGCTGGCCAGATGCATACCCAACATCAGCACGGTGATGACGATGGTGCCGATAATGATGCCGCGATGCAGCGCTTTGCTGTCTTTGTAAGAGATGCAGCGAACGGCAGTGTTAGGCAGGCCGATGACGCCGAAGCACACCAACACCCAGAAGGAGGCCATAAACGGGAAGGTGAGCGTCTGTCCGCTGCCGTGCGGGTCTACCAAGGCCGGATCAATCTGACGCAGCGTTTCTACCGCGCTGCCCAGTCCGCCAGCGGCAGAGATAATCGCCACCAGTAGCAATAGCGTGCCGATCAGTATCACCACGCCCTGCATCGCATCATTCAGCACGCTGGCGCGAAAACCGCCGAAGGTGGTGTAAAGCGCTATCGTGACGCCGAAAATCAGCAAGCCAACGTCGTAGGGCACGTTAGCGGCAGTTTCCAGCAGGCGAGCGCCACCGATAAACTGCACCGCCATCGCCCCGATAAAGGCCACCAGCAGGCTCAGGCTAGCAAACCATACCAGTAGGCGACTGCCATAACGTGCATACAGCATATCGTTCAGCGTAATGGCGTTGTAGCGTCGTGCCAGAATGGCGAATTTTTTCCCCAGAATGCCGAGAGAAAGCAGCATGGTTGGCACCTGGATCACCGCCAATAGCACCCAACCCAGACCGTATTTATAGGCGGCACCTGGCCCACCGATAAACGAACTGGCGCTGACATAGGTGCCAATCAGCGTCATGGCAAGCACAAACCCGCCCATTGATCGGCTACCAAGGAAGTACTCGCTGAGGAAATTGCCCTCGCGGCGGCGCAGATAGGCGTAAATAGACAACCCAAACACCAGCATTAGGTAGACGACCAGCGGCAGAATCACATCATTGTGCATCGTCGTCTCCTAACGGAATATCGCGAAATATCAGGTGCGTCATCAGCCAGCACAACACGATAAACACCAGCGGTAGCAGCAGGCAGGAGAACTCAAACCAGCGCGGCAGCCCGGTCAACCCGGCGGTGTTGTCAGGCAGGTAGGCGGTGACTATCCAGCCTACGAGGTAAAACAGCGTCAGGAACAGTGCCCATCGCGCCTCTTTGTGCGCTTGGGGGAAGCGTTTGTCCATGGTTTTTCCCTGTAAAGCGGTACCAACAAGCAAAAAGGCCAGCATGGCTGGCCTTTATACGCTTGTACGATGCAGATTATTGCAGACCGAGCTTTTTCTCCAGATAGTGGATATTGGTTCCACCGTGCTGGAAGTTCTCGTCGTTCATAATCTTCAACTGCAACTCAATGTTGGTTTTAATACCATCAATGATCAGTTCCGCCAAGGCGTTTTTCATTCGGGAAATCGCGATATCGCGGCTTTCACCGTAAGTGATCAACTTGCCGATCATGGAATCGTAGTACGGCGGCACGGTATAGCCAGCGTAAATGTGCGATTCCCAGCGTACGCCAAAACCGCCTGGTGCGTGGAAACGGGTGATCTTGCCCGGACTTGGCAGGAAGGTGTTGGGATCTTCGGCGTTGATACGGCATTCCACCGCATGACCGCGCACGTTGACCTCTTCCTGTTTGATCGACAACGGTTGACCAGCAGCGATGCGCAGCTGCTCTTTGATCAGATCGACGCCAGTGATCATCTCCGTTACCGGATGCTCAACCTGAATACGGGTGTTCATCTCGATAAAGTAGAACTCACCGTTTTCAAACAGGAATTCAAACGTACCGGCACCGCGATAGCCGATATCCACACAGGCTTTAGCGCAGCGATCGCCGATGTCGCGACGCAAATCCGCCGTGATGCCCGGTGCAGGCGCTTCTTCCACCACTTTCTGGTGACGACGCTGCATTGAGCAGTCGCGTTCCGCCAGATAGATAGCGTTTCCCTGACCGTCAGCCAATACCTGAATTTCCACGTGACGCGGATTTTCCAGGTATTTTTCCATATACACCATGTCGTTATTGAAAGCGGCTTTCGCTTCCGCACGGGTCATGAGGATGGATTGTTCCAGATCTTTCTCGCTGCGCACCACGCGCATGCCGCGACCGCCGCCGCCGCCTGAGGATTTGATAATCACCGGGTAGCCGATGCGTTTGCCAAAGGCGCGGTTCTTGTCCATGTCGTCGCCCAAAGGGCCGTCAGAACCCGGCACGCACGGTACGCCCGCTTTCTTCATGGTAGAAATGGCAGAGACTTTGTCACCCATCAGGCGGATGGTGTCTGCGCGTGGGCCAATGAAGATAAAGCCAGAACGCTCGAACTGCTCGGCAAAATCCGCATTTTCGGACAAAAAGCCGTAGCCGGGGTGAATGGCCACGGCACCGGTGATTTCCGCGGCGGAAATGATCGCCGGGATGTTCAGGTAGCTTTTGGTCGACGGAGCCGGGCCGATACACACGGTCTCGTCGGCCAGCAGCACGTGTTTCAGATCGCGGTCGGCGCTGGAGTGAACGGCAACGGTTTTGATGCCCAGTTCTTTACAGGCGCGCAAAATACGCAGCGCAATCTCTCCGCGGTTCGCGATAACGATTTTATCTAGCATGGTAAGCCTCGTTATTCGATGACAACCGGTTATTCAATGACAACCAAAGGCTCATCAAACTCAACCGGTTGGCCGTTTTCAACCAGCACGGCTTTCACCACGCCTGCTTTATCGGCTTCGATTTGGTTCATCATTTTCATGGCTTCAACGATGCACAAGGTATCGCCGACGTTAACATGTTGCCCCACTTCAACGAATGCCTTGGCATCCGGGCTTGGGGTACGGTAGAACGTACCGACCATGGGAGAACGCACGGTGTGACCGCTAACGGTCGCAGGTGCAGCGGCAACAGTTGCTTCCGGGGCCGGGGCCACGGCGGTTGCCAGCGCAGGGGCCGGTTGCTGCATCATGGGCGCATAGGCTTGCTGCATCATCGGGTAGCTCGGTGCAGCAGGGGCACTACTGATACGTACTGATTCTTCGCCTTCTGAAATTTCCAGTTCGGCGATGCCGGATTCTTCAACCAGTTCGATAAGTTTCTTGATTTTACGAATATCCATGGATGTGGTTCCGTACTCATTTGTTGAAATGGGTTTATTTAGTTTGACGTGCACAGGCGTTTTACCGCTGTCTGTAACGCATAGCCATATCCATCCGCGCCCAGGCCGCAAATCACACCCACCGCCACATCGGACAGGTAAGAGTGATGACGGAACGGCTCGCGAGCGTGCACGTTGCTCAGATGGATCTCAATAAACGGAATTTCCACGGCCAGTAGCGCATCACATAATGCAACGCTGGTGTGGGTAAATGCCGCCGGGTTAATTAAAATAAAATCCGTATTGCCGCGTGCCTGATGAATAGTATCAATCAGCACATGCTCAGCATTGGATTGGACATGGGAGAAGTGTACATTGAGCGCCTGTGCCTGATGTTCCAGACCGCTGACGATCTCTGCAAGCGTAGTGCTGCCGTACTTCTCTGGCTCACGGGTTCCCAGCAGATTCAGGTTGGGACCGTTCAAAAGCAAAATGTGAAATTTCTCTGCCATTGTGCCGCTATCTCCCATTATACACCCAGTTTGTAGAAAAACGTGTCGCACAACATAGCGCGAAGCACATCGTTTGTCACCTTTTGGCAACGTAAATTGTTCACCGGGCGATAAGGTCGGGCATTATAACCATATCGTGGCAATTAGCAGCTAAATACTGGTCTTATCTCCGCAAATAGCTTTGACGCCCCGCCGCGCGTGGCATTGCGCTACAGTCGCTTTCCCGGCATTAACGCCACCACTGGCGGAACTTTTTGTAACGCAGCGCTAACAAGAAAAGCGTACTTAGCCCGTAGATCATCGGTTGCGGCGATAAGATTTTTACCGACCACAAATAATGAATGGGCGCGAGCACCGCGATGACATAGATAAGGTTGTGTAAGCGCTGCCTGTGACTGCCAAGCGTACGTTGTGCCGCCTGAAATGAGGTTGCCGCCAAGGCTAGCAGCAGCCAACTGAGTGCGCCCAGCGTCAGATAAGGGCGGTTAATCAACTCCTGGCCCAACAAGGCGAGGTTGGCGAGTCCGAGTTCCAACAACGCATAGCTGGTCAGATGCAGCGTAGCCCAGGCAAAACACCACAGGCCGAGCATACGGCGGCAGCGGATCAACAACGACTGTTTGCCGTAGCGCGCCAGCGGTGTCACCATCAGCGTTGCCAGCAGCAGTTTTAGCGCCATTCATCCGGTAAAATGCTGGATGTCTTTGGCCGGATCGGCGCTCAACGCCCCTTGTTGAATGGCATAAAGCAGCCACAGCAGCGGTAACCCTGCGGCAGCATGCAAGACGATTTTCAGCCAAAACACCTGGCGGAGTGTCAGACGCATTTAGAAATTATCCCGCAGATTCAGGCCGCGATACAGGTGTGCTAATTGATCGGCATAGCCATTAAACAGTAGCGTCGGTTGGCGCTGAACGTTAAGCAATCCGCCTGCGCCAATCACCCGTTCGCTGGCCTGCGACCAGCGCGGGTGGTCAACATTCGGGTTCACATTGGCATAAAAACAATATTCATCCGGTGCAACCAGATTCCAGGTTGAGGGCGGTCGTTCGCGCGTAAAGCGGATTTTCACGATGGACTTGATATTCTTGAACCCGTATTTCCACGGTGTCACCAGACGGATGGGGGCGCCGTTCTGTGGTGGCAAGGTTTTGCCGTAAACCCCCAGCGCCAGCAGAGTCAAGGAATGTAGCGCCTCTTCCATGGTTAAGCCTTCTACATAAGGATAGTCAAGCCCGCCACTGAGAAAGCGATCTTTCTGTCCTGGCATCTGTTCGGGATCGTGCAGGGTTTGAAAGTCAACATAGCGCGCGGCGCTGGTCGGCTCTACGAACTGAATCAGTTTCGCCAAGGGAAATCCCAACAAGGGAATCACCATTGACCACGCCTCGACGCAGCGAAAGCGATAGATGCGCTCTTCCAGCGGAAAGCGCTTGATAATGTCATCGATATCCAGCGTGACGGGCCTAGCGATTTCCCCTTCTATTTGTATCTTCCAGCCTTCTGTGCGCAACCCGCCGACATTGGCGGCCGGGTCGGCTTTATCCAGTCCGAATTCATAGAAGTTGTTATAGCCGGTAACCTTGTCCTCGGGCGTCAGCGTGAGTGACGCTGGCGCATTGGATTCTGGTGTGAAAGTGAGCGGCGTGGGTGGCGGTGCTGTCGGCTTTTTTTTGCCACCGGTGAGCCAGTCCAGCACATCGGCCTGTGCGCTAAGCGGCAGGCTCAGTGAGGCGGTGGCGATGCCCAGCGCTTTCATCACGGTGCGGCGCTGGTGAAAAATCCCCTCAGGGGTAACGTCTGCGGCGCTCGGTTGGCGTTGACGATGAGAGTCAGACATGATGATGCTCCACGGGTTACGACGACTGCGTACAGTAAGTTAAGTATGGAAGATAAGACGGCACGAGCAAAAAAGAGTTCATTGCAGAGTGTTGCACCACTTGCCTGAAGGGAAACTGTCGGTGGTTATCGGTTGCGCTCACGTCACGATCGCGATGTGATTGTGACCAGAGAGGAAAAGTCTGGGAAAATCCTTTAGTGTCTATATTTGTAACAGGTAGTATTAACAACAGTGGTGAATACGGTACGGGGGTGTGACCTCGTGCGGCGAGAGGATGCAGGGATAGGCGAATGACGAAATTTTCTTCATTAATGACGACGGTGCTGATAGTCGTCATATCCCTGCTGTTTATCATAGGGTTAGCCACCATTGTTGATGATAATCTACAGCAGGTTGATAACCAGCTTCACGCTATCGCGACCAGTATCGATCAGGTGCTGTTGGTACAACCTCCTGAACGGTTACGCTTTTGGCTGCCCTCAATGATGAAGGCGGCGGGGGTTGTGCTGCTGGAGATCCAAGACCTCGATCACAACCTGCAATTTTCGCTGCGGCTGCCGGAACTGATGAACGCAGAAGGCGATTATGTGCACCATGTGATGCAACTGTCACTGATGCAAAACGCCGATTTTCGCGTCAACCTTACCTATCTTGATCCCTTTTTCGGCTCGCCGCGCTGGATTTTCTCCACTATCGCCATGGTGGTGGCGATGGCGTGCATGCCTGCGCTACTGGTGTTTGCCGTGCGGCGTTTTCGCCGCAAGGTGGCCGGGCACGAACAGTTGGAGACGCGCGCAAACCGCATTCTGCGCGGTGAACGCGAATCGGTGGCGCGCGGTTCGGTGCACGAATGGCCCGATAGCGCCAGCGGTGCGTTTGATAAGTTGCTGTCGGATCTTGCCGATGCACACGAGGAACGCAGCCGACTGGATACGCTGATCCGCGCGTTTGCCGCCCAGGATGCGGAAACCGGATTGAGTAATCGCCTGTTTTTCGATAACCAACTCACCACGCAGTTGGAAGACGCGGAAAATGTCGGCACCCACGGCGTGGTAATGATGATTCGCCTGCCGGATTTCGATACCTTGCAGGAAACGCATCGCTATGCCAATGAACTGCGTGAGTACCGCAATACGCTGGTCAATATGCTATCGACCTTTGTCATGCGTTATCCCTCAGTGCTGCTGGCCCGCTATTTCAATAGTGATTTTGCCGTGCTGCTGCCACACCGTTCGCTGAAAGAAGCGGATATTATTGCGACGCAGTTAGTGAAAACGCTGGATATTCTGCCGATCACGCCCCTTATCGATCGTGAGGATGTGCTGCATATCGGCATCTGTGCCTATGCCAGCGTACAGAGTTCTGAGCAGGTGATGGAGAGCGTGGAGGATGCTACGCGCAATGCGGTATTGCAGGGAGGAAACGGTTGGTGCGTATTTGACCGGCAGGTGCCAGACAAGGGGCGCGACAGCGTGAAATGGCGCACATTGCTGGAACAGACGCTGGCAAAAGGTGGCCCGCATCTGTACCAAAAACCGGCGGTGACGCGCGATGGCGTGGTGCATCATCGAGAAATCATGCCGCGTATCACCTATGGCGATCAGGTTCTGCTGGCCGCCGAATATATGCCGCTGGTACAGTAATTGGGGCTGACGCTCAATTATGATCGGCTGCTGGTGACACAAATCATCGCGTTGTCTGCTTCCTGGCCGCAGGAGACGCTGGCGATGCCCGTCAATGTGGATTCGCTGTTGCAGCGTCCTTTCTGGCGTTGGTTACAAGAAGTGCTATTGCAATGCCCGAAACAGCAGCGTCAACGCATATTGTTTGAACTTGCTGAGTCAGATGTGTGTCAGTATATCGAGCGCTTGCGTCCTATCCTGAATACGCTGGTGGGGTTGGGGTGTCGGCTGGCGGTGACGCAAGCCGTGCTGACCTTGGTCAGCACGACCTATATTAGAACGTTGCAGTTGGAAATCATCAAGTTGCATCCAGGTCTGGTGCGCCGTTTCGAACGCAGGACGGAAAATCAACTTTTTTTACAAAGCCTGATAGAAGCCTGCAAGGGAACTTCCGCCAACGTGTTTGCCGCAGGCGTCAGAACTCAGGAAGAGTGGAATACGCTATCGAGTCTCGGTGTTTATGGTGGTCAGGGCGATTTTTTCGCGGCGTCTATCCCTGTCAGCGATGAGTTGAAAAAATATTCACCTCGGCATCGTGTTTAGGGTGAATGTCGCAGGTAAATTGACGTAGAATGCGTGGTTTATAAATCGGTTAGTGTGTGCTTATTGCATGGACTGGCCGATAAAATGTTAGATTTTGTGTCCTGCGTTGATGCCATCCGACTGCGTGAAAAAGCGATAACTCGCTTTACCGCACAAAGAAATATCGCCCCGACGGTTTTTCAGGGGAACGTGATGCATCTGACACAGGGGAATTTTTCACCGATGCAGAGTGCTGTCGTGCCTTGTCGCTGCACCGTGTGGTTGGTAAAGTAGGCGGATTTATTTTCGCCCCCAGCTTGCAGGATTATCCTTTCGTTATGTTTAAAAAATTTCGTGGCATGTTTTCCAACGACTTGTCCATCGACCTGGGTACCGCCAATACCCTGATTTATGTTAAAGGGCAGGGCATTGTACTGAATGAGCCGTCTGTGGTCGCCATCCGTCAGGATCGTGCCGGTTCGCCTAAGAGCGTCGCCGCCGTAGGCCATGAAGCCAAACAGATGCTTGGTCGTACTCCGGGTAATATCGCAGCCATTCGCCCTATGAAAGACGGTGTTATCGCCGACTTTTTCGTGACCGAGAAAATGTTACAGCACTTTATCAAACAAGTGCACAGCAACAGCTTTATGCGTCCGAGCCCGCGCGTACTGGTGTGTGTGCCGGTCGGTGCTACTCAGGTTGAACGTCGTGCCATTCGCGAATCTGCGCAAGGGGCCGGTGCGCGCGAAGTGTTCCTGATTGAAGAACCGATGGCGGCGGCTATCGGTGCTGGGTTGCCGGTTTCTGAAGCAACGGGCTCTATGGTGGTGGATATCGGTGGCGGTACCACAGAGGTGGCGGTTATCTCCCTGAATGGTGTGGTCTACTCTTCTTCCGTGCGTATTGGTGGTGACCGCTTCGATGAAGCCATCATCAATTATGTGCGCCGTAACTACGGCTCGCTGATCGGTGAAGCGACGGCGGAACGCATCAAGCACGAAATTGGTTCTGCGTATCCGGGCGATGAAGTACGCGAAATCGAAGTGCGTGGTCGTAACCTGGCTGAAGGCGTACCGCGCGGCTTTACCCTTAACTCGAACGAGATTCTGGAAGCGTTGCAGGAGCCGTTGACCGGCATCGTGAGCGCGGTGATGGTTGCGCTGGAACAGTGCCCGCCAGAGCTGGCTTCCGACATTTCTGAACGCGGCATGGTGTTGACCGGTGGTGGCGCGCTGCTGCGTAACCTGGATCGCCTGCTGATGGAAGAGACCGGCATCCCCGTCGTGGTTGCCGAAGATCCGTTGACCTGCGTGGCTCGCGGTGGCGGTAAAGCGCTGGAAATGATCGACATGCACGGCGGTGATCTGTTCAGCGAAGAGTAAGAGTGCCGAATAAAAGGAAGGGGAACCGTATGGGGAAACAGCGTTGTTTTTCATCCCGTAGGGTAGCCCCTCTTTTTTTATTCTGTGGCGAGTCGTTTTCACGGGTATCGCCATTAGCGTAATTCCCTGCGCCCGACGCCCCTCTGCCCCTGCATTTCTGCGGGCATGACGGCGGTGAATAACACGAATGTTAGCTTTCGTTTCGAGCGTGTCGGGCGTTCTTTATTCGCGTTGAGGAATACGCAACCTTTATGAAGCCGATTTTTAGCAGGGGACCTTCCCTGCAATTGCGACTTTTTCTTGCCGTCTTCACGGCGATGGCGATTATTATCGCCGACAGCCGCTTGGGGACGTTTCTCAAGATCCGTACCTATATGGATACGGCGGTCAGCCCGTTCTATTTTCTCGCCAACGGGCCGCGTGAAGTATTAGATAATGTTTCTGAATCGCTGGCGACCAAAAATCAGTTGGCGCTGGAAAACCGTGCGTTACGCCAGGAACTGCAACTGCGTAACAGCGATCTGCTGCTGCTCGGCCAGTTGAAACAGGAAAACGCGCGTCTGCGCGAACTGTTGGGGTCACCGCTGCGTCAGGACGAGCAGAAGATGGTGACCCAGGTGATTTCCGCAGGCACAGACCCCTATAGCGATCAGGTGGTGATTGATAAAGGGGCGGCGCATGGGGTCTACGAAGGGCAACCGGTTATCAGTGATAAAGGGGTGGTCGGGCAGGTTGTCGCGGTCGGTCAGTTGACCAGCCGTGTGCTGCTGATCTGCGATGTTTCCCATGCGTTGCCGATTCAGGTGCTGCGCAATGATATCCGCGTGATTGCTGCCGGTAATGGTTGCACTGACGATTTGCAACTGGAGCATTTGCCCAACAACACCGATATTCGCGTCGGTGATGTGCTGGTGACATCGGGACTGGGTGGTCGTTTCCCTGAAGGGTATCCGGTGGGCGTCGTCTCCGAAGTGAAGGTGGATACGCAACGCGCCTACACCGTTATCAAGGCGCATCCGACTGCTGGCCTGCAACGTTTACGCTATCTGCTGTTGCTGTGGGGCGTTGACGATGTGTCGGACAAAGGGTTGCCGCCGCAAGAAGTGCATCGCGTCGCCAACGAACGCTTGATGCAGATGATGCCGCAGGTTCTGCCCTCTCCCGATGAAATGGGCCCGCCCGCACCGCCTGCTGCCGCAGCACCGCCGCAGGGCAATGCACAGACGAAAAACGCCCCTGCGCGCAGTGCGTCTCAAGGTCAACAACCTCAACGTAATACGCCGCCTGCTGCTACGCCAGCACAGGGAGGACGCCAATGAACCGCTATCGCCGTCACGGCAACTGGATCATCTGGTTATCGTTCCTGATCGCCATGGTGCTGCAAATCATGCCGTGGCCGGATCAGTTCTATCATTTCCGGCCATCGTGGCTCTCGCTGTTTCTGATTTATTGGGTAATGGCGTTACCGCATCGGGTTAATGTTGGTACCGGCTTTGTGCTGGGAATGGTGATGGATCTTATTTTAGGGTCCACGCTCGGCGTGCGTGCGCTGGCGCTCAGCATTGTCGCCTATCTGGTGGCCTTCAAGTTTCAACTGTTCCGCAATATGGCGCTCTGGCAACAAGCCCTGATCGTTATGGTGCTTTCGCTGGTAATGGACCTGATTGTCTTCTGGGCGGAGTTCCTGGTAAGCAATGTGTCATTCAGGCCGGAAAATTTGTGGAACTGTGTGGTCGATGGCGTGTTGTGGCCCTGGCTATTCCTGTTGATGCGCAAAATTCGCCGTCAGTTCACAGTACAATAATCAATAAGGGCGTAGTCCTTAACCGGTGCGCCTACAGTAGAATACGTAGCGAGGATATATGACTGCGCTCTATCTGGCCTCGGGTTCAGCGCGCCGCCTCGAACTGCTTACGTTGCTGGACATCCCTTTTGAACTGTTGCGTGTTGATGTTATTGAGCAGCGGGCAGCACATGAAACGGCAGAGGTCTACGTACGCCGTCTGGCGCAGGATAAAGCGCAGGTAGGGGTTGCTGCCGCACCGCAAGATTTGCCGGTGTTGGGGGCCGATACCATCGTGGTGCTGGAAGGGCAGTTACTGGAAAAACCGCGCGACGAAGCTCATGCTGCGCACATCTTATCGATGCTTTCAGGGCAACAGCATCAGGTGATGACTGCGGTCACGTTGGCCGATCGTCGCACCCAGTGCAGTGCACTGGTGGTGACCGACGTGACGTTTCGCGCTCTGACGCCGCAGGACATTACCCACTACGTTGCCAGCGGTGAGCCAATGGATAAAGCGGGAGCCTACGGCATTCAAGGTAAAGGCGGCTGTTTCGTCAAAGCGATCGCTGGCAGTTACCACGCGGTTGTCGGTTTGCCGCTGGTGGAAACCCATGAATTGTATAATCAGATTATAGCGTTACGAACGGCAGGAGCAGAAAATGACAGCTGAGTTACTGGTCAACGTGACGCCGTCGGAAACGCGCGTTGCCTACATTGACGGCGGAATACTGCAAGAGATCCACATTGAGCGCGAAGCGAAACGCTGCATCGTGGGCAATATCTATAAAGGCCGTGTCAGCCGGGTATTGCCGGGTATGCAGGCTGCGTTCGTGGATATCGGGCTGGATAAAGCGGCATTTTTGCACGCGTCAGACATCATGCCGCACACTGAATGTGTGGCCGGGGAAGAACAGAAAAATTTCCACGTGCGCGATATCGCTGAACTGGTGCGCCAGGGGCAGGATTTGATGGTGCAGGTGGTGAAAGACCCGCTCGGTACCAAAGGTGCCCGACTGACCACCGATATTACGCTGCCATCACGCTATCTGGTTTTGATGCCCGGCGTGGCCCACGTTGGGGTTTCACAGCGTATTGAAAGTGAAGTGGAACGTGAACGCCTGAAGAAAATCGTCAGTGAATACTGCGACGAGCAGGGCGGGTTTATTATCCGTACAGCGGCAGAGGGCATTGGGGAAGATGAGCTTTCTTCTGACGCCGCGTTCCTCAAACGCCTGTGGACCAAAGTCAGCGAGCGTAAAAAACGTAACCAGACCAAATGTAAGCTGTACGGTGAAGTGGCGCTGGCGCAGCGTATCCTGCGTGATTTTGCCGGTGCGGCGTTGGATCGCATCCGCATCGACTCCCGCCTGACTTATGACGCGCTGCTGGAGTTCACCACGGACTATATTCCGGAAACCACCAATAAGCTGGAGCATTACGCCGGACGCCAGCCGATTTTCGATCTCTATGACGTGGAGAATGAAATTCAGCGCTCGCTGGACAGAAAGGTTGAGCTGAAATCCGGTGGCTATCTGATCATCGATCAAACCGAGGCGATGACGACGATAGACATCAATACCGGGGCCTTTGTCGGTCATCGCAATCTGGATGAGACCATCTTTAACACCAATATCGAAGCGACGCAGGCCATTGCCCGCCAACTGCGGCTGCGCAACCTGGGTGGTATTATCATTATCGATTTCATCGACATGAGTAATGAGGACCACCGTCGCCGGGTGCTGCACTCTCTGGAGCAGGCGCTCGCCAAAGATCGGGTTAAAACCAGTATTAACGGCTTCTCTCAACTAGGATTAGTGGAGATGACGCGCAAGCGCACTCGTGAGAGCATTGAACATGTGCTGTCTCATCAGTGCCCGACGTGCCATGGTCGCGGCAGGGTGAAAAGCGTCGAGACCGTTTGCTATGAAATCATGCGTGAAATTGTGCGGATGCACCATGCCTATGACACCGATCGCTTCCTGGTGTACGCATCGCCTGCGGTGGCTGAGGTATTGAAAAGCGAAGAATCTCACGCCTTGGCAGAAGTGGAAATTTTTGTCGGTCAACAGGTCAAGGTGCAGATTGAGCCGTTGTACAGTCAGGAACAGTTTGATGTGGTGATGATGTAATCCCCATGTCGATGATAAACCGAACAGAATGACTTCCCCGCGTCGCCTGCGACGAAGATCAAGGAGAATAGTGTGAGGCGACTGCCCGGCCTATTGCTGATGACGGGTGCTACGATTGTTGTTGTCGTGGCGCTGATCGTCAGTGGTTTACGATTAGCGATGCCGCAGCTCGATCGTTTTCGGCCGCAAATCATGGCGTGGGTTACGTCGACGACGGGCGTATCGGTTGACGCGCAACGCCTTACTGGCAGTTGGGCTTCTTTTGGGCCGACGCTTTCGATCGATGGCCTGACGAGCGAGTCGCCTGCTGTGCGCTGGCAGGCAGAGCGCATCACGCTCGCGCTGGATGTGTGGCAGTCATTGCTGCATGCGCGCTGGCAGTTTCGCGATCTGACGTTCCACCGCATGCACCTGACGCTGGATGCCACATTGACCGGGCAGCGGGCCGACGGTAGCCTGATCGAAACCGATCGTCTAAGTACGCTGTTCCTCCAGCAGTTCGATCATTTCGATCTGCGCGACAGCCGCCTCTCTTTCCTCACGCCTTCTGGCGATCGTGCGGAGCTCGCCATCCCGCAATTGACCTGGTTGAACCGCAACAACCGACACCGTGCCGAAGGGCAAATCAGCCTGTCGAGTTTCAATGGGCAGCACGGCGTGGTGCAGGTACGCATGGATTTGCAGGCTATTCAGGGTCATCTGAATGACGGCACGGTGTACCTACAGGCTGATAATATTGATATGAAGCCCTGGATCAGCCGATGGCTAAAAAATAATACCGGGCTGGAGAGCGCCAATTTCAATCTTGCAGCCTGGTTGCAGGTGCGCAGCGGAGCGCTGGTTGCCAGCGATGTCTTTTTGGCCCAGGGCTCGGCAGCCTGGAAAGAAGGAGACAACATCCATCGTCTGAGCGTTGACGAACTGGCACTGCATGCCACGCGGGAAGGTGAAGGCTGGCAGGTTGCCGTGCCTGTCTTGAATCTGGCTACGGACGGCGTTGCCTGGCCGAAAGGGAGTCTGGCGGCGAGCTGGATCCCCGCGTCGCCGGCAGAGCAACAAGATATGCTGCGGGTGCGTGCCAGTGAGCTGAGCTTGGCACGTTTGCGTGATTTGTTGCCGCTGCTGTCCACGGTGACGCCCGAGCTTAAAACGCGCTGGGAGGCGCTGCAACCGGAAGGGCTGCTGACACAACTAGCCCTTGATATTCCTTTAAAACAACCGGAAAAAAGTCGTTTTCAAGCGGCATGGCGCGATCTGCACTGGAAAGCGTGGGAATGGTTGCCGGGCGGCGAAAAGCTGGCTGGCACGCTGAGCGGTAGCGTCGAACGCGGACGCGTCACCTTTGCGTTGCCGCAAAGCGTACTGCCCAGCGGTAATCAGTTCCGGGCTCCGTTCGAGATTCAACAGGCAAACGGTGCTATAGACTGGAGCAATGTCGCCGACGCCTGGGAAGTGTGGAGTAAAGGGCTGAATGTACAGGCACGTGCGCTACAGGTTCAGGGCGATTTTCAATACCGTCACCCGGTGAATGGGGAGCCACGTCTGGATATTCTGGCGGAAATTCGTCTAGCCGATGCCTCTGAAGCCTGGCGTTACTTCCCAGAACCGCTGATGGGTGCGCCACTGGTGAACTACCTGAACTGTGCGTTAAAAGGGGGGCACGTCGACAACGCCACGCTGATTTTTGCCGGTAACCCGTCGCATTTCCCTTTTGAGCATAACGAAGGCCAGTTTCAAGTATGGGTGCCGCTACGTGCGGCTACCTTTGAATTTGAAGCAGGCTGGCCCGCGCTGTCACCGTTGGATATCGATCTCAATTTTGCCAAAAACGGCCTGTGGATGTCCGCGCCATCAACGCAGTTAGGGAATGTCGCTGGCAGAAATATTCTTGCCGCCATCCCTGACTACAGCAAAGAAAAGTTGCTGATTGATGGCGAACTTCAAGGGGAAGGGCCCGATGTCGGACACTATTTTGAACAAACGCCGCTCAAGGACAGCGTGGGGAGCGCGTTAAAGCAACTGCAAATTGGCGGTAACGTCAATGGTACGCTGCACCTCGATATTCCCCTGGCACACGGCGCGGTAGAGGCCAGTGGCGATATTCAACTCAATAACAATAGCCTGTATATCAAACCGCTGAATAGCACGCTGAAACAGCTCAAAGGACGCTTCCATTATCGCAATGGTACCCTGAACAGCGATGATATTGCGGCTAACTGGTTAGGGCAGCCCGTCACGTTCAGTTTCAATACCGAAGAGCAGGAAAAAGCCTTTCTGGTAAAGGTGGGGCTGAAGGGGGAATGGGCACCCGCGCTGTTCCCCGGTCTGCCAAAAACATTGCAAACCGCACTGTCGGGAACCGCCGCCTGGCGTAGCGATGTAACGGTGAATCTACCCTATAAAGGCGTTGAGACCTATGAGGTCAGCGTTGATGCCGACCTAAAAAATGTAAGCACTCGCTTACCTGAGCCGCTCAATAAAGCACAGGGGACGATGGTGCCGCTCAAGATTGCCGCCAAAGGGGATCTCAAAGGGTTCACGCTTTCAGGTAGTCTGGGAAAAACGGCACAGTTTAATAGCCAGTGGTTATTGCGTGGCGATGTGCTGACGTTAGCGCGCGCAATCTGGCAGCAGGGGGCACAAACGCCTCTCACGTTGCCGGAACAGTCTGAACTGGTGTTGGCTCTGCCCGCGCTTGATGCGGAGCATTGGTTGGGATTATTGCCCGCCCTGCGTGGCGATACCGCCTTGCGAAAAGGGGCGCAAAGCAATATCCATGTGCCGGAAAGCGTGACGCTGCGTACGCCCGCGCTGCAACTGCTCGGTCAGCAGTGGCATGACGTGGTACTCAATAGCCGCAATACGCCGCAGGGTAATGAAATTCACACTACCGGGCGTGAGATTGATGCTAATTTGACGGTCCCACAGAACGGCATGTGGCGCGCGGATATTCGCTATCTCTACTACAACCCGCAGTGGAAAGGGGATGAAGCAACCAACCCCGTAGCGCTGGCGGAGAAGAAATCACCGCTCAATGACCCCAGCATCCGCTTTGAAGAGTGGCCCGCGTTGCAGCTTGCCTGCCGGGAATGCTGGATTGCCGGGCAGAACCTAGGCCAAATCACGGCGACGCTGCAACCAGAAAAAGATAAGCTGACGCTCAGTGAGGGTGTGATCGATACCGGCAAAGCCAAGCTGACTGCCAGCGGTAGCTGGCAGGAGAATGCCGAAGGGGTTCGCACCGCACTAAAAGGGCGTTTGAGGGGCGGTACGCTGGAGCAAAATGCCGACTGGTTTGGTATTGATACGCCGCTGCGCGCAGCAACCTTTGATGTTGACTATGATCTCTATTGGCGTGGTTCGCCGTGGGTACCGCATCTGGCGAGCCTGAGCGGTATTTTGCACACGCGTATTGGCAAGGGCGACATCGTCAATGCGGGCACCGGTCAGGCGGGGCGCTTGCTGCGCCTGGTGAGCTTTGATGCGTTACTGCGCAAATTGCAGTTTGATTTCAGCGATACCTTTGGTAAAGGCTTCTATTTCGATTCTATCCGCAGCACAGCCTGGATTAAAGACGGCGTGTTGCATACCGACGATCTGCTGGTCGACGGGTTGGAAGCCGATATCGCCATGAAGGGCCGTGTCGATCTGGCTAACCGGCAAATTGCCATGGAAGCGGTGATTGCACCGGAAATATCAGCCACGGTGGGTGTGGCTACCGCCTTTGTGGTCAACCCGGTGATTGGTGCTGCCGTGTTTGCGGCCAGCAAGGTGCTGGCACCGCTCTGGAACAAAATCTCGCTGATTCGCTACCAGATTCATGGCAGCCTGGATCAGCCTACGATTAAGGAAGTCCTGCGCGAGCCGCAAAAAAATGCGGCGCAGGAGCGGCGTTAATACGCCAGCATAGTGATGGCTCCGTGCCGTTTATTCATCGATTTCATGTGAACTAAAGTGGAAAAAATATGAGTCTTTCGTTTGTCAGTGAACAGTTACTCACTGCTAACAACTTGAGCCAGCAAGACCTGTTCTCAGTGTTAGAGGTATTGAATGAACGTCGCCTGGATTATGCCGATCTTTATTTTCAATCCAGTTACCATGAATCCTGGGTGTTGGAAGACCGCATCATTAAAGATGGCTCTTACAATATCGATCAAGGGGTCGGTATTCGCGCGGTAAGCGGGGAAAAAACCGGGTTTGCCTATGCAGACCAAATCACGCTCAATGCGCTGCACCAAAGTGCCCAGGCAGCGCCTAGCATCATGCACGAGCAGGGCACTGGCCGCGCTGGGGGAAAACGCTCATCGTGCGCTGTATCCGCAGCTCAATCCTCTGGATAGCCTGAGCCGTGAAGAGAAACTGGCACTTCTGCAACGCGCAGACATTGTGGCGCGCGCGGCCGACGCCCGCGTGCAGGAAGTGAGTGTCAGCCTGACCGGTGTCTATGAAGACATGCTGGTGGCGGCAACAGACGGCACGCTGGCCGCTGATGTGCGTCCGCTGGTGCGCCTGTCGATCAGCGTGCTGGTTGAGCAGGATGGTAAACGTGAACGCGGTGCCAGCGGCGGTGGCGCGCGCGTGGGTTACGACTACTTCTGGCAAGTGGTGGACGGAGAAGTGCGGGTGGAGGCCTGGGCGAAAGAAGCGGTGCGTATGGCGTTGGTCAACCTTTCCGCTGTTGCTGCCCCTGCGGGCACGATGCCGGTGGTACTGGGCGCGGGCTGGCCGGGTGTGCTGCTGCATGAAGCTGTCGGACACGGACTGGAAGGGGATTTTAACCGCCGTGGCACGTCGGTGTTCAGCGGGCAGATGGCAAGCTGGTTGCCTCTGAACTGTGCACCGTTGTGGATGATGGTACGCTGGAAGGACGCCGCGGTTCGCTGGCGATGGATGACGAAGGCGTGGTTGGACAATACAACGTGCTGATTAAGAACGGTGTGCTGAAAGGCTACATGCAAGACAAGCTCAACGCGCGTTTGATTGGGATAGCGCCGACTGGTAATGGTCGCCGCGAGTCTTATGCCCATTTGCCGATGCCACGCATGACCAATACCTACATGTTGGCGGGTAAATCGACGCCGGAAGAGATTATTTCCAGCGTGGAATACGGTTTATATGCGCCCAACTTTGGCGGTGGCCAGGTGGATATCACCTCCGGCAAGTTCGTGTTCCCAACCTCCGAAGCCTATCTGATTGAAAATGGCAAAGTCACTACGCCGGTTAAAGGCGCAACCCTGATTGGGTCCGGTATCGAAGCCATGCAGCAGATTTCGATGGTGGGTAACGATTTGGCATTGGATAAAGGCGTTGGCGTATGCGGTAAAGAGGGCCAAAGCCTGCCCGTTGGCGTTGGGCAACCGACGCTGAAACTGGACAGTATGACAGTAGGCGGTACGGCATAAGTTCCCGTGCTTTGTCACCGTCATGTTAGTATGAAAATGCATGACGGTGACTACTCAATGCCGGGATGTGAGAGGGTAATGTCAGAGATATGACAGTTACCGTTAGTGTCGATATCAATCCGCGCTTTTGCGTATAAACAGGGATATTTAGATTCAGGATAAATTTCTTGATAAACTCGATGTTTTTCAGCGTCAAGGTTATTAATGATATGTATTTCAACGGTGATGTTTCCCTGATTCTCTAAAGAAAGAAAAAATTTTTTACTGGGGTCGCCGAGCAGTGACATCGCTTTGGTATGATGATTAATTTGGTTCTTGATATCGATAATGCCAATTTGAGAGAGTGCAACATTTAACGATTCTTTTTGTTTTTCTGATATCTTATTAATAATCTGTGGCAGCATGTCGACGGTAATGCGTTCATGATGGGTCGTGGTATGACAAAGATAGATTTCACTTCTTGGTATGTCTTTTTTTACTTGCTCCAGATGAATGTCTCGTTTGATGAAATATTCTGGAGTGAAGGTCTTGATGTGTTCATTCAGACTGATGCTTTTTCCCGCCGTAGAGATCTCACCCGTAGAAAATAAAGCACCAATAGACAGATTGACGGTAAACGCGGTATCATTTATCGCTGTCGTCGTGTAGGTGAATGCATCTTTAAACGCGGGTGACGCCATGGCCTTTAACTGATTAAAGGCGTCTATTCTTATATTGGCATCATCATTATTGATCAGTTCAAATAACACTTTTTTGGCATTTTCTTTATCAGTTCCACAAAACCAGTCTGCAATTCTATCCCACAATCTTTTTATTTCACTTGGGTTTTTGGCATTTTTTATTTCTTCTATTTCATTCAATGAAATTGTTTTTGAAAACAAACTCCCTGAAATATTAAATACTGTTGTCATAAATGCCCCCTTGGTTAAAGAAAGCACAGTATAACAGCGTGAACGTGAAGATAATCTATACTAAACTTAATTTTAAGGTTAATACCGTAGTGTGAAAATAATTATTTTCCCAACGTCTCTTCTCTATGGCTTTGATAAATTTGAGCAACGTTCTTAAAATACTCCGTCATATAGTTGATGCACAGTTGTACTTTGAGCGGCAAGTTATCCTTGCGTGTATACAACGCGTAAACCGGGCGCGGATCGCAGTGATAGCGGCTGAACAGAATTTCCACTTCGCCGCGCGCAATCTCGTCGATGATCCACATCAGTGGGATATAGGCGATGCCTGCACCGGTTTTGAGCCAGCGTACCAGCGTCTGCGGATCGTTAGTGGCAAAGCGACCCTGCGGTGCGATTTTGGTGGAAATGCCCTCTGGGGCGATCAGTTCGAATTCACTGTCTGCACGCACGGTGTACTCCAACCAGGAGAAACTTTCCACGTCTGACAATTTTTCCGGAGTGCCATGCTGGGTCAAATAACGTTTGGCGGCGCGCACCACCATTGGCATCGAACCGAGACGTTTGGCAAACAGGCTGGAGTCCTGCAAGGCACCCACGCGGATAACGATATCCAACCCGTCTGCAATCAGGTCGGGGGCGGGAATTCCGGTGACCAGATTGACCGAGAGCCCCGGGTATTTTAGCAGCATCTCTGCTGTAATGGCCGCCAGCACATTTTGCGCCATGGTGGAGGAACTGCCAATGCGCAGTGTGCCGATCGGCGTGTTGTTGAAGGCGTAGAGCTGATCGTGCGCTTTGTGCGTATCATGCAGCATACGCCGGCAGCCGTGGTAGTAGATCTTGCCGCATTCTGTAAGCCCAATGCTGCGCGTGCTGCGATTGAGCAGCTTGATCTGTAGCTCTTCTTCCAGCCGGGTCACCGTTTGGCTGACGGCAGAAACGCTCATATTCAATTGTCGGGCTGCGGCGGTAAACGAGCCACACTGCACTACGCGCGCAAAGACCGACATGCTCTTTAGTCTTTCCATTATTCACTCTGGCTTAAAAGTGATTTAGATCACACATCGTAGATGAAACGCAAATAAACATCCATAATACACCGCATTCGAACGAATCGGGCGGGAAGAATACCGGTGTGCTTCGTGCTACTTTTTTCCATCAGGTAACAGGCTGCGTTCGCTTCTACTAAACAACCTGCTATCTCTCTTGATCAGTGTAATGCCCTTCATGCCTTTTAGCATTGATGGCGAAAGGCCTGTGTAGTCGTTGGTAATGAACCCTCATGCCTGTGTCTACGGTGACACGGTCGGTATTGTTTATTCGTCAATTGAAATGAAAAGGAAAAGAGGATGAGTTCACTCCCGGTGATGGTGCTGTTTGGCCTGTCCTTCCCGCCCGTATTCTTTGTGTTGAACCGTGTTTTACAGCCCACCGGCGTTTATGATGTGGTATGGCATCCGGCGCTGTTTAACACCGCTCTGTTTTGCTGCCTGTTTTATCTGATCTTTCGCTTCTCCCTTTGAGATCACTGTGAAAACCCTTGCTATAAAATTTCCTGTTATCTCGCTGATAACCAAAAAGCTGCTGCGCGTGGGTATCACGCTGTGCGTGCTGTTGCTGGCTGCCGTTGCGCTGTTGCGTGTTTGGGCGTTCTATACCGAATCGCCGTGGACGCGAGACGCGAAGTTCAGCGCAGACGTTGTGGCGATCGCACCGGATGTCAGCAGTCTGCTGACAGAGGTGTTGGTGCATGACAATCAGCAGGTGAAAAAGGGGGATGTGCTTTTTGTGGTCGATCCACCTCGTTTTCAGCAAGCACAGGCAGATGTGGACTACTACCTGGCGCTGGTCAATGAAAAGCGGCGTGAGTCTGGACGTCGCACACACCTCGGCGTACAGGTCATGTCGCAGGAAGCGATCGATCAGTCTGGCAGCGCGTTGGAAACCGCGCAGCATCAATTAGCCAAGGCGCAAGCGACGTTGGATCTGGAGCGTACCCTGATTCGCGCGCCAGCGGACGGTTGGGTGACCAACCTCAACGTGCAGCGCGGTGAATACATTACGCGCGGCGCAACCGCCGTGACGCTGGTGAAAAAGGGCTCGTTCTATCTGGTGGCCTATATGGAAGAGACCAAGCTGGCAAGCGTTCATGCTGGCGACAGAGTCGAGATCACGCCGCTGGGTAGCGACCGGCTGTTTTACGGTACGGTTGACAGCGTGGCGGCGGCGATCACCAACAGCAGCGCCAACGTAGACAGTAAAGGGCTGGCGACGGTGGACGCCAATCTGGAATGGGTGCGATTGGCACAGCGCGTGCCGGTAAGAATCCACCTGGATCAACAGCGCGATATTCCTTATCCGGCGGGCACCACAGCCACCGTGGTGATCGCGCAGGCAGACGCCCCGCAAAACAAGCAGCCTTCACCGTTGATTCGTTTGCTCTATCGGCTGCGTGAGTTTGGTTAAGACGAGTTCATGATGAAAATGCCTGCTTTTCCCCATTGGCGTTTTGCCTGCAAACTCAGCGTTGCCGTTGTGCTGTCACTGTTTCTCGGTTTCCACTTTCAGTTGGAAACGTCACGTTGGTAAGCGCTCACTGCAGCCATCGTCGCGGCTGGTCCTGCTTTTTCTGCCGGTGGCGATCCCTTTTCTGGGGCGATTCGGCATCGCGGTATATTGCGCATTGTGGGCACCTTTATCGGCTGTGTCGGTGCGCTGGTGATTATCATCGCGACCATTCGTGCACCCTTGGTGATGTTGCTGCTGTGCTGCATATGGGCGGGATTTTGCACCTGGGTGTCATCGCTGGTTAAGGTGGAAAACGCCTACGTATGGGGATTGGCGGGCTATACCGCATTAATTATCATCGTATCCACCCAGGGTGCGCCGTTGCTGACGCCGCAGTTCGCCGTTGAGCGCTGTAGCGAGATTGTTTTAGGCATTGTTTGTGCCATTGTGGCCGATCTGCTGTTTACCCCACGTTCCATCAAACACCATATCGACAGCAGCCTGGAAGGGCTGCTGCTGGATCACTATCGCCTACTGCAACTGTGTATTCGGGGTGCATCGCGTGAAGAGCTTGACGTTGCCTGGCATGGGCAATCCGCTACTGCTGGAATCGGCGCGCTGGCAAAATAGCCATCGGCGCATCAAGGCGCTGCTGGCGCAATCATTTACTCTGATTACTCAGGCGTGTGAGACCTATCTGGTGCTACAGGATAAACCCGAGCCGCTCAGAACCAGTCTGGCATTGCTGATACATGCACCGGTAGCGTCGATGGCCGATGTGCGTAAACGGGTCAAGCAACTGCGCCACGCGATTGCAGCCGGTGAGCGAAGGACCGTGCCGCCGACGCTGATTGGCTAGGTGGGGGCCGCAACGGGCTATCTGTTACTGGCAAAAGGGATTCAGACCAACGTCCGTCTGACGCAGGTTGAGGGCGAACTGCTGCGTGATGAAGTGATGGTGAAAGCGGCGTCCGCTGAGCGCCATCATGCGATGATCAACGGCTGGCGCACCGGCGTGGCGACGGCGGTAGGGTGTTTATTTTGGCTTATCACCGGTTGGACCTCAGGCAGTGCCTGCATGCTGATGATTGCTGTGCTGACGGCGCTGGCGATGCGCCTGCCCAACCCAAAACGCATGGCGGTCGATTTCCTGGTCGACACGGTCTATGCCTTGCCGTTGGGATCGCTGCTGTTCATGTTTGTGTTGCCCTCCACGCAGCAAAGCATGCTGCTGCTGTGCCTCAGTCTGGGCATTATGGCCTTCATCATCGGTATTGAGGTGCAAAAGCGGCGTATGGGATCGCTGGGGGCGCTGGCCAGCACCATCAATATTCTGGTGTTGGATAACCCGATGACGTTTAATCTCAGCCACTTTCTGGACAGCGCGATTGGGCAGGTTATCGGCTGCTTGCTGGCGTGGCTGGTTATCTTGTTGATTCGAGATAATTCACGGGCTCGCACCGGGCAGGCACTACTTAACCGCTTTGTTTACAGTGCGGTATCGGCACCGATCACCAACCCAACCAAACGGCGTGAGAACCACTTACCTGCGCTCTATCAGCAGCTCTACCTGCTGCTGACCCTGTTTCCCAACGACATTGCCAAATACCGTCTGGCGCTGTCACTGATTATTCTGCACCAGCGTATGCGGAATCTGCCGTTGCCGATGGACAGTGAACTGTCGGCGTTTCATCGTCGTCTTCGTCAAGTGGCAGAGCAGGTCAGCGACGCGCGACGAGAAATTTCCCGGCGTCACGCCTTTACTCAGTTGCTGACCTTATTGGATGAGTATCAGATTGCGCTATGTCAGCGTCAGATAGCACCGGAGATCGGTGCATCGGTCGGCCGTATCACAGAGATATTGCACCGCTATCAGCATGCGTTAGTGGAGTAACGCCCAAGGCGACTCCACCACGGGGTGATTTACCACAGAGCGATTGACCTCATGGCTATTTACCTCTGGGGGCTAGGCCTGATCTTCGGCCCGTTCGCGCAGATACTGGAAAATTTGGCGATAAGATTTGGGCGGCTTGTTAGCGGCTTTTTCTTTCTGCGCATTGCGCACCAGTGAGCGCAACTGCTGGCGGTCGGCGGTCGGGTAAAGCCCGAGGATATCCAGGATGGCATCATCCCCTTCCTCAATCAGCCTGTCGCGCAGTTGTTCCAGTTTGTGAAACAGAGCGACCTGCTGGTTGTGGCAGTTTTTCAGCTTATCCAGTGCGATTTGAATCGGTTCTGGATCGCGGGCACGTAGCATCTTACCGATCAGTTGCACCTGACGGCGGCGGCCTTCTTTTTTGATGCGTTGCGCCAGCTCAACCGCAGCACGCAGATCGTCATCCAGCGGGATGCGCTCCAGCGCATTTTTACCGAGCTCAATCAGCTCCACGCCAAGATCTTTCAGCGCTTCTGCATCGCGTTTGATTTCACTTTTACTGACCCAGATGATCTCATCGTCTTCATCATCTTCGGCGTGCGGGTCCGGTACGTCGTCCAGCCACTTTTCAGGGTGTTTGTTCATCATCTCTTTCCGTAACAGTTCGGGCATGTGACGCGATTAACGCCATAAAAAAGACGCCGATCTTAACAGGTTTGGGCTTTTTGCGAAATTATCCTGATATCCTGTTAGACTCAAGCATACACCTTTAGGCGCAGAAGAGGGGCAAGGCAGACGCCATTTCCCGGCTTCTGAACGGCTTTTAACTCAGTATGGCAGAACGATGACAATAATCACTCAGGTTGCAGAACAGCGTAAAGCATTAGAGCAGGCAGTCGCACAGGCATTGGAGCTGGCGCGTGCCGCTTCAGATGCGGAAGAGGTGGCCATTTCCAAAACCACAGGGATCAGCGTCAGCACGCGCTACGGCGAGGTTGAAAATGTGGAATTCAACAGCGATGGCGCGTTGGGAATGACCGTATACCACCAGCAGCGTAAAGGTAGTGCGTCATCGACCGACTTGAGCTCGGAGGCCATCGCCCGCACCGCAGCAGGCTGCGCTGGATATTGCCCGTTATACTTCGCCCGATCCTTTTTCTGGCCCGGCAGAACAAGAACTGCTGGCATTTGACGCGCCCGATCTCGACCTGTTTCATCCTGCTTCCTTGGATGCGGAAAAGGGCATTGAACTGGCTGCGCGCGCCGAGCAGGCGGCGCTGAAAACCGATACGCGCATTACCAATACCGAAGGGGGCAGCTTCAACAGCCACTACGGTATCAAAGTGTTTGGCTACAGCCACGGTATGCTGCAAAGCTATTTGTCGAGTCGCCACTCTATGTCGAGCTGTGTGATTGCCGAAGTGAACGGCGATATGGAGCGCGATTACGCTTACACCGTAGGGCGTGCGCTGGACGATCTGCAAAGTCCGGAATGGGTCGGCGAAGAGTGCGCGCGCCGCACGCTCTCACGTTTAGCACCGCGCAAGTTGCCGACCATGGAAGCGCCGGTGATGTTTGCCGCCGAAGTGGCTACCGGTTTGTTCGGCCACTTGGTGGGGGCGATCAGCGGTGGCAACGTGTACCGTAAACCGACTTTCCTGCTCGATAAACTGGGCCAGCAGATCCTGCCGGACTGGCTCACCATTGAAGAGCTGCAGGGCTGGCGTCTACCCCGTTCGACAGTGAAGGGGTACGTACCGCGCAGCGTGACATCGTTAAAGACGGCGTGCTGCAAACCTGGCTGTTGACCAGCTATGCGGCGCGTAAACTCGGCATGAAGAGCACTGGCCATGCCGGCGGCATTCACAACTGGCGTATTGCGGGGCAGGGGGCTTAATTTCCAACAGATGCTCAAGCAGATGGATAAAGGCCTACTGGTGACCGAACTGATGGGGCAGGGCGTGAGTGCGCTAACGGGCGATTACTCGCGCGAGGCGTCAGGCTTCTGGGTAGAAAATGGCGAGATTCAGTATCCGGTGAGTGAAATCACTATCGCCGGTAACCTGAAAACCATGCTGCGCGATATGGTGACGTTGTGAGATGATATTGAAACCCGCAGCAATATCCAGTGCGGTTCGGCGCTGCTGCCTAGCATGAAGATCGCCGGGATATAACCAGGCAACATGACTGCCCTGAAATCAGGGCAGTGGGCGCGTGCTTAGCGATGATATTCGCCAGCGGCCTCAGGCTGGTAGAGCAATTTCAGCACTTCCACGCGAGTTTCCGTACCGTTATGCAACTGCCAGTTAATGGTATTCCCAACGCGCAGACCCAGCAGGGCTGCGCCGAGCGGCGCCATCACAGAAAGTTGTTCCTTGCTGTCCTGCATGGCGGCAGGATAAACCAGTGTTCGGATGTGCTCTTCGTTAGTGTTTAAATCGCGAAAGCGTACCCGACTGTTCATGGTGACGACATCTGACGGGATGTCCTCTGAAGGCAAGATCTCGGCACGATCCAGCTCCTCATTCAACGCTTGTGCAATCGGTGTGCCTGCAAACGCAGGTTGTTCCAACAGCCGATCCAGGCGTTCCGCATCCAGTTCGCTAATAGTCAGGTTAGGTTTCGTCATACTCCTCTCCAATAGGTTGGTAAAACATAACCCTTGATAAAACGCATAGCGGTAACAAACAACGTTACGTCATGGCAATAAGATCAAGGTTCATAGGGATATAAGCACGTGCTGCATATATGAAAAAACAATATCAAGAGAAAAAGTCTACCGCATTTATAAAGCAACCCCCCGCGCCAGCGACGCGGGGGGGTTGATAAAAATGAGAGATAACTTGTAACGAAATTATACCATAAGGTAGCGTTATTACCTATGGCATTGTCGATTTTTGGGATTATTGTCGCGTCTTATTCTTCATCAAACCCGGCTTCGAATAACTCAATCACCGCAGCCAGTGCGGCGGCCTCATCTGTGCCGTTGGCTTCCACTTCAATGTGTTTACCTTGGGCAGAATCCAGCATGATCATGGCGATCACGCTGCTGGCTTTCGCCTCAACGCCGCTTTCATTACGCAGCATCACTTCGGCATCAAAGCTTTGCACCAGTTCAAACAGCTTCATCGCCGGGCGAGCGTGCATGCCTAGCTTATTCTTGACGATGACGGTGTGTTTGACGGTCATTATTTACGTTTTTCCAGCGTGCGGTGGCGGGACTGTACGTTTTTGCCGCGCGAGCGAAAATAGTCTGCCAGTTGTTCAGCCACATAGACGGAACGGTGTTTGCCGCCGGTACAGCCAATGGCTACCGTCAGGTAGCTGCGGTTGTTGGTTTCCAACATTGGCAGCCACAGTTCCAGATAGCTGCGCGTCTGGTAAATAAAATTGTGCACTTCCGTATGGCGGTCGAGGAACGCGGCAACTGGCTTGTCCAGCCCGGTCATCGGACGCAATTTCGGGTCCCAGTGGGGGTTAGGCAGGAAGCGTACATCAAACACGTAATCCGCATCGATGGGAATGCCGTGCTTGTAACCAAAGGATTCGAACACCATGGTCAGTTCACGCTCGCGTTTGCCCAAGAGCCGAGTACGCAGCATTTCCGCCAGTTCATGCACTGACATTTCAGACGTATCGATGATCAGATCGGCACGAGAACGCAACGGTTCCAGCAGGTCGTTTTCTTCATCGATGGCGCTTTCCAGCGAAAGATTTTTGCTGGAAAGGGGGTGCAAACGGCGCGTATCGCTGTAACGGCGAATTAGCGTATTGCGATCGGCATCCAGAAATAGCAGTTGCGGCGCAAAACTGGGCGGCAACTGATCCATGGCGTGCTCGAAGATTTCCGGCGATTCTGGCATGTTGCGCACGTCAATACTGACCGCTGCCGAGATATCGCCCTGTGCCAGCGTGTTTGCCAGTTCCGGCAGCAACACCACGGGCAGGTTGTCCACGCAATAAAAGCCCATATCTTCCAGGGCGCGCAGGGCCACAGATTTTCCTGAACCTGAGCGACCACTGACAATCATCAGCACCATCCGACGACTCCCCTCCGGCTATAGCCTTCTTTTGTTACACCCTGACCGAGTGATTCATCTGCATGACGCACATCGTAGCGCGAATGTCTGAATGTCGCGCGCTTTCTACCGGGGATTAATCCCCTTCAATCATAATTTGGTAAAGCTCTTCGTCACTTTGTGCTGCCCGTAAACGCCGACACACACTTTTGTCAGCCAGACGTTTGGCGACAAGCGACAGCGTATGTAGATGGGTTTTACATTGTTCTGCGGGAACCAGCAAGGCAAAAAGCAAGTCTACGCCTTGATTATCAATAGCATCAAAAGATATTGGCTGTTCAAGCTGGATAAAGACACCGGTGGCACCCAAGGTGTTATCATCATCGAGTTTTCCGTGTGGGATTGCGATACCGCCGCCAATACCGGTACTGCCCATTCTCTCGCGCGTCAGCAATGCCTCGAAGATCAGCGGGATCGGAAGGTTTAGCTGCCTGGCTGCCAATTCGCTGATGATTTCCAACGCCCGTTTCTTGCTTTGGCAATGAACGGTGCTGCGGGTGCACTCTTGGCGTAATACTGCGCTGAGTTGCAAAATGGGATCGTTATTCATGGTGTGTTCACTTAACGGCCCGCTCATCTCTTCACGCCTCTGACATTGTGCCAGAGGCGTATTCCCTAAGCCCGGAGGCGGAGATGACGATCAGTGCTGTTTGAGTTTGTCCTTGTGTTTATTTAACTGACGCGCCAGTTTGTCGATCAACAGATCGATGGCGGCATACATGTCTTCAGATTCGGATGTGGCATGCAGCTCACCGCCATTAACGAACAGAGTAGCATCGGCAATTTGCTCCACTTTCTCCACCTTGAGCACCACGTTGATCTGGTTGATGCGATCAAAGTATTGCTCCAGCTTGGCAAATTTTGTGTTAACGAACTCGCGTAATGCGGGTGTGATCTCGATGTGGTGTCCGGTGATATTCAGCTGCATAGCGTCTTCCTTCTCTGTAGAAATCAAACCAACTGCTTACGCTGGTTTGACGGCGGGATGCATAAAGACTCTCGGTACTTTGCGACGGTACGCCGCGCGACAATGATCCCCTGATCGGAGAGCAGCGTTGTCAGCTTGCTGTCGCTCAAGGGCTTGCCGGGGTTTTCCGCCGCGATCAATTTTTTCACCAGCGCCCGAATAGCAGTGGATGATGCCTCACCGCCGCTGTTGGTATTTACATGGCTGGAGAAGAAATATTTTAGTTCGAAAATGCCACGTGGGCTGTGAAGAAATTTCTGTGTTGTGACGCGTGAGATGGTGGATTCATGCATATCCACAGCCTGAGCGATATCCGCCAGCACCATGGGTTTCATAAATTCTTCACCTTTCTCAAAGAAATCCTGCTGTTGTTCCACAATGCAGCGCGTGACTTTAAGCAGCGTATCGTTGCGGCTCTCCAGACTTTTTATCAGCCAGCGCGCCTCTTGCAGATGGCTGCGGATAAACTGGCTGTCACTGTCGTTACGCGCGCTGTGGCCGAGCGCGGCATACTGCTGGTTGACTTGCAGGCGCGGCACGCTGTCGGTGTTGAGTTCCACCACCCAGCGGTCTTGATGTTTGCGCACCAGCACGTCGGGGATCACATACTCCGACTCGCCGGTATTGATCGATTGGCCCGGACGCGGGTCGAGTGACTGAATCAGTGCCAGCGCCTCTTTCAGCGCATCCTCTTTAATGCGGCTGTCGCGGATCAGCGTGCGAAAATCATGGTTGGCCAGCAAATCGAGGTATTCATTGACGATAAGCTTGGCTTCTGCCAGCCACGGGGTTTCGGAGGCAAACTGAGACAGCTGGATTTGCAGGCAATCGCGCAAATCACGCGCTGCCACGCCGACCGGGTCAAAACGTTGCACACGTTTTAACACCGCCTCCACTTCCTCAATCGTCACGTCATCGTCGCCGATGCTCTCGAGAATGTCTTCCAGCGGAACGTTCAGGTAGCCAGTGGTGTCCACCGCATCGACAATCGACGTAGCAATAGCTGCATCGGTGTCGGAAAACGGCGTCAACTCCACCTGCCACATCAGATAATCCTGCAAGGTTTGCGTAGTTTCACCCTGATAGACAGGTAGCTCTTCGTCGCGGTAATCGGTGCCAGTGCCCGAGGGCGTGCCTGCGGAGTAGATTTCATCCCAAGTGGCGTCCAGCGGCAGCTCTTCCGGCATATCTTTTTGCTCAAGGGCGTCGCGCGTATCCAGTGATTCGCTGTCGCTCGTTTCCTGAGCATCGATTTCATCGTGGCTATCGGTTTGTTCAAGCAACGGGTTGCTTTCCAGCGCTTGTTGGATCTCTTGCTGGAGTTCAAGCGTAGACAACTTCAGCAGACGGATCGCCTGCTGAAGTTGTGGCGTCATGGCCAGTTGTTGACTTAGCCTGAGTTGCAAACCTTGCTTCATAACTCGTGTCACTTTCCCTTAAATGGAACGCCCATTGCAAACGTTACAGTATCAAAGTCGGAAGCCTTCGCCCAGATAGACGCGTTTCACCTGCTCATCCTCCAGGATTTCGCTGGGTGAACCGTGGGAAATAAGCTGCCCCTGACTGACGATATAGGCGCGTTCGCACACATCCAACGTTTCACGCACGTTGTGATCGGTAATCAGCACGCCCAGGCCGCTGTCGCGCAGGTGCTCAATGATTTTTTTTATGTCGAGCACCGAGATTGGATCGACACCGGCAAAGGGTTCATCCAGCAAAATAAATTTGGGATTGGCCGCCAGTGCACGAGCGATCTCTACGCGACGACGTTCGCCGCCGGACAAGGATTGTCCCAGACTATCGCGTAAATGAATAATATGGAATTCTTCCATTAACTCATTGGCGCGATCGTCCTGCTGCTCCGGCGTCAGGTCTTTGCGAATCTGCAAGACGGCCATCAGGTTGTCATAGACGCTCAAACGGCGAAATATCGAGGCTTCCTGCGGCAAATAGCCGATGCCGCGGCGCGCGCGTTCGTGCAAAGGCAGCAAGCTTATCTCTTCATCATCAATCACGATCCGCCCGGAATCGCGCTGGACAATGCCGACAACCATATAGAATGTCGTGGTTTTTCCCGCACCATTCGGCCCGAGCAACCCGACAATTTCACCGGAGTTGACCGTTAAACTTACGTTTTCGACCACGCGACGGCCCTTGTAGGCCTTCGCCAGGTTTTCTGCGATTAGTGTTGCCATAGGTTATTCAGTTGCCTGTGGTTGCTGCTTGGCTTTTTGAGACGACGGTGCGGCGGCCTTGCCGTTCTTTTCCTGTAGCTGCGAGGGCACCAGCACGGTGGTTACGCGCCCGCCTTTATCACCCACTGCCTCCATCTGTTGCTGTTTCACCAGATAGGTGATGCGATCGCCTTTCACGTTGCTATCCAGTTGTTCCAGATACGCGTTACCCGTCAGCGTGATCTTATCCTGCGCCAGTTCATAGCGCACTTTCTGTGCGCGGCCTTTCACCGGCTTGCCATTGTCTTGCATCTGGTAGAAGGTGACCGGATTACCAAAGGCTTCAATCACTTCCTGGCCCTGCGATCCCTGTGGGCGCGTGACCACGACTTTATCGGCCTTCACATCAATGGTGCCTTGTTTGACCGTAACATTGCCGGTAAAAGTGACGGTATTGCCCTGCATGTCCAATGACTGCTGCGCGGAATCAATGTGAATCGGCTGACTTGTGTCTCCTGTCACAGCAAGGTCAGGCAGGCTTGCTGCTAACAGGGCGCTGGCAATGGCCGCATGACGCCAGGCATTATTGGTGTTGAATTTCATAAGAGGTTTTTACCTTTTCAATCAATTCGGCAGTTTTGTTACGCAAATTACCGCGCATTTTCATCCCATTCGAGAGGAAACTGGCTCCGTACAGTGTCACCTCATCATCGGAGGCGATGTCCTGTGTCACCAGGTTAACTTGCGCATTATCGATTTTTATCTGCCGTAATTGTGAGTCATTGGTCAGACTGTTGACTTCCACATGCCCGTATAAGAACAACATTTTATCTTTGGTCAGCTTGGCGCGGTCAGCTTGTACCGACCAGGTGGCGATACCCTGTTCGTTAAACAGCGTAGCGACAGGCGCGGTAAACCAGGTGAGCTGTTCCGCGTTAAAATACTCCACTCTTTGTGCCACGAGTCGATAGTTCAGGCCACCCTGCGGGTTAAACACGCGCGTGGTGGTTTCATCGCTGGTGTAGGTCGGCACCGCATTGTCCTGGGTTTCCGTTTGTGGCGCGCTGTCCTGATCCGTCAGGTTCCAGTCAATCAGAATCAACACAATGAGCGCCAATAGCGCGGTTAGCCAACGCTTCGTCTTATTCATAATAAAAACGTACTCATGGTCATCGCAAACTCATGTCGTAACAAACTTGTACCCCGACAAGCGGGCGGCGATAGCCCCCTTGCCGTGACGATACCTTCATATTGATAGCCCTTTGGCGTCGTCCAACTTACCCTGTGCCAGAAGGATAAGGTCGCACAGTTCGCGTACCGCACCGCGCCCACCGGCAATTCTGGTCACGTAGTCCGCCTTGGGCAGCAGCAGAGGGTGTGCATCTGCCACGGCGACGCTAAGGCCTATCTGTGCCATCACCGGCCAGTCAATCAAATCGTCACCAATATAGGCAACCTGATCGGCGTTAAGCGACAGTGTATCTAACAGTTCACGGAAGGCCAAAACCTTATCTGACTGTCCCTGATAAAGATGGGTGATACCCAGCGTGCGGCAGCGGTCTTCCACCAGCGGCGCAGAGCGCCCGGTAATGATGGCGACTTCAATGCCGGACGTTAGCAGACAGCGAATACCATAACCATCGCGTACGTTAAACACCTTCAGTTCTTCCCCTTGATTGCCCATGTAGATAAGGCTGTCGGAGAGCACGCCGTCAACATCACAAATCAGCAATTTGATGGCTTGTGCCTTTTCCAATACCCGATCCGCGACGGGGCCGTAGCAGGTGGCGGTTTGCGCTTGGGGGTTATTCATAAACACATATCCTTGATGTCACCTTTCTTTCTTTAGGGAGCGCCAGAAAGACGATCCCGTTGACTGTTACACCACGCCAGCGCGCAGCATATCATGCATATGGACGATACCGACCAGTCGATCGGATTGTGCCACCAGCAGCGACGTAATATGGCGCGACTGCATCAGATTCAGGGCATCCACCGCCAACGTATTAGGGGTGACCCGAATGCCGCCTGCGGTCATCAGATCGGCGATACGCGCATCATTGAGGTTGATCTGCATATCGAAGATGCGGCGCAGGTCACCGTCGGTGAAGATGCCTTCGATCACCATGTCCGGAGTGCAAATCACGGTCATACCAAAACTCTTGCGGGTGATCTCCACCAGCGCATCACGTAATGAGGCTTCTCGGGTAACGTGGGGGATCTTGTCGCCGGTATGCATGATATCCGCAACGCGCAGCAAAAGTTTGCGGCCCAGTGCGCCGCCGGGGTGAGAAAGGGCAAAATCTTCGGCGGTGAAACCCCGCGCCTGTAACAAGGCAACGGCAAGCGCATCGCCCATCACCAGCGTGGCCGTGGTGCTGGAAGTGGGAGCGAGCCCCAACGGACAGGCTTCCTGTGGCACATGGACACAGAGATGAATATCGGCAGCTTTACCCATGGTGCTTTCCGGGGTGCTGGTGATGCAAATCAGAAATACGCCCAAACGTTTGAGCACCGGGATCAACGCCAGAATTTCATTGGACTCACCCGAGTTGGATATGGCGATCACGATATCTTGTGCGGTGATCATGCCGAGGTCACCGTGGCTGGCCTCGCTGGGATGGACAAAAAACGAGGGGGTGCCGGTGCTGGCGAAGGTCGCCGCCATCTTGCACCCGATGTGTCCGGATTTCCCCATTCCCATTACCACCACTTTGCCCTGGCAATGGAACATGGTGCGACAAGCGCGGGTGAAGTTGTCATCGATATACTGGTCCAGATGGGCCAACCCGTCGCGTTCGATGGCGAGCACGTGGCGGCCTGCCTGTTGGAAATCGAAATCGGGCTGTTGTTCAACGTTGGACATAACGGTTAATCCTGACTATTTGAGTTTTCCAAGAAAACGAGTCGTGCGCCGCTAATACAGCAAAAACAGCGTCGCAAGGTAAGCAATAAACATACACAGTAACAGCGCGCCAGCACTTTGTCCGATAGAGCGCTTTTTGCGCAGAAAGAGCAGCGTCAGTAGCAGGCTCGCTCCCAGCATCACGCCGTAATCGCGTTGAAATGCCAGTGGGTTTACCGCACCGGGTGACAGCAGCGCCGGAACACCAAGCACGATAACCAGATTGAAGACATTCGACCCAATCAGGTTACCCAGCGCGATATCATCCTCTTTTTTCAGCGTGCCGACGATGGCGGTAGCCAGTTCCGGCTGGCTGGTGCCAATCGCCAGCACCGTCAGCCCTATAGTCAATTCATTAAAGGCGAAATGACGTGCAATCACCGTTGCATTGTCAATCACGATACGCGCCGCCATCGGCAGAATAATCAATACCAGCAGCAACCAGAGGACGGCAACCGTCTGGTTACCGTCAGCCTGTGCCTGCGGCAATTCCGCCAATTGTTCGCGTGTCAGGCTGTCATTACCGTTCTGTTGCGCCTGACGCGCCATGCGCAGCATTAGCATGATCCAGGCACCTGCCGCCGCGAGTAGCATGACGCCATCAAGCCGACTGAGATAGCCATTGTAAAGCACACCGCCGCTGAACAGCGTGATCAACAGCATGGGGAGCAGTTCACGTCGCAGTAGATCGGAGCGAAAGGTCAAGGGGCGAATCAGGGCAGCACTGCCGAGGATTAGCATGATATTGGCGATATTCGAACCCAATACGTTACCGACCGCCATGTCCATTTGCTGGTTCAGACCCGCTGTCACCGACACCGCCAACTCAGGCAGTGAAGTGCCGATGCCAACAATCATCACGCCGATAATCAAAGGAGAAACGCCCCACACACGGGCAAGAACGGCTGCGCCATAAACCAAACGGTCAGCACCATAAACCAAGAGAAACAGGCCAATAACCAGCAGAACTATCGCAAAAAGCATGCAGCGTCCTTTATTCGGGTATAATCACCGGCTCATAAGGCAATGAAGAGGTGCACGGACGAATGTCGAGCAAAAATTGCGTTGCATCGTAGAGGGGTAATTTTGACTGTCTGGGCAGAAAAAGTAAAACCTATGGCAGCCAGAGCCCGCCCTTTTCGGTAAGAATTGTCGGTAATATTTTGTAAAACTCGGGCTTTGCCTGAAACCTGCCGTTAAGCTTGATAGGAAATGCAACGGTTGTTGCACGTCATGGACGTATAACAGCGACGATCGTCAAGGGGAGTGAGTGAAGGAAAAGATCGCGTGAACCAAGATGCTACTCATCTGGTTGAAATTCGTGGGCTCAATTTCTCGCGTGGCGAGCGGCCCATTTTCACCGATGTTTCATTAACCGTACCCAAAGGGAAAGTCACCGCTATCATGGGGCCCTCCGGTATCGGTAAAACCACATTGCTGCGCCTGATTGGCGGCCAGCTTCAGCCGGACAGCGGCGAGATCTGGTTTGACGGAGAGAATATTCCAACGCTCTCCCGTTCCCGATTGTATGACGCGCGTAAGAAGATGAGCATGTTGTTCCAGTCTGGCGCGTTGTTCACCGATCTTACGGTGTTTGAGAACGTGGCCTGGCCGCTGCGGGAACACACCCAACTGCCCGAAGCGCTGTTACGCAGCACGGTGTTGATGAAACTGGAAGCGGTCGGGTTATGCGGTGCGGCTAATCTGATGCCTTCAGAGCTCTCTGGAGGGATGGCTCGCCGTGCCGCACTGGCCCGAGCCATCGCGCTCGATCCGCAAATGATCATGTTCGACGAACCCTTTGTCGGTCAGGATCCGATCACCATGGGCGTGTTGGTTAAGCTTATCGATGAACTGAACCATGCGCTGGGTATCACCTGCGTTGTGGTCTCCCATGACGTGCCGGAAGTGCTGAGCATCGCGGATTATGCCTATATCGTGGCGGATCAGCATATCGTTGCGCACGGCTTGGTGGAGGCGCTGCGTGCGAATACCGATCCTCGGGTACGGCAATTTATTGACGGCATTGCCGATGGTCCCGTGCCATTTCGCTTTCCTGCTGGTGACTACAAAATCAGCCTGTTAGGCTCCGGGAGTTAATCAATTCATGCTACGAGAAGCATTGGCGTCGTTGGGACGTCAGGGAATCCGGTCTTGTGCTGCCTTTGGTAGTGCCGGGCTCATGTTGTTTAATGCGCTGGTGGGCCGTCCCGAACTGCGCAAGCAAGGCCCGCTGTTGCTCAAGCAACTGCACAGCGTTGGGGTTCAGTCACTGTTGATCATCCTGGTGTCTGGCCTCTTTATCGGTATGGTGTTGGGGCTGCAAGGGTATCTCGTGCTGACCACCTACAGCGCTGAGGCCAGTCTGGGCATGATGGTGGCGCTCTCTTTGCTGCGCGAACTGGGGCCGGTGGTCACCGCGCTGTTGTTTGCTGGCCGCGCTGGCTCGGCCCTGACGGCGGAAATCGGCCTGATGAAAGCCACCGAACAGCTCTCCAGTATGGAGATGATGGCGGTAGACCCGCTGCGGCGCGTGGTGGCCCCCCGTTTCTGGGCGGGACTTATCAGCATGCCGATGCTGACGATCATCTTCGTGGCGGTCGGCATCTGGGGCGGCGCGTTGGTTGGGGTGAGCTGGAAGGGCATCGATGATGGCTTCTTTTGGTCAGCGATGCAGGGCGCCGTCGAGTGGCGCAAGGATCTGCTGAACTGTGTGATCAAAAGTGTGGTATTTGCGATTACCGTGACCTGGATCGCGTTGTTCAATGGCTATGATGCGATCCCAACCTCTGAGGGGATCAGCCGGGCGACGACGCGCACGGTAGTGCATTCGTCATTGGCGGTATTGGGATTGGATTTTGTGCTGACAGCACTGATGTTTGGGAACTGAGTCGATGCAAACAAAGCGAAGTGAAATCTGGGTTGGCGTATTCCTGTTGATTGCCCTGGGCGCCATTATTTTTCTCTGTTTGAAAGTCGCCGATGTGAAGTCTATCGGCAGCGAACAGACCTACCGGTTGTACGCCACGTTTGACAATATCGGCGGCCTGAAAGTGCGTTCTCCGATAAAAGTCGGCGGCGTAGTGATTGGTCGCATTGCTGATATTTCGTTGGATACCAAAACCTATTTGCCGCGCGTTGCCATGGATATCCAACGCCGGTACGACCATATTCCTGACACCAGTTCTCTGGCGATCCGCACCTCCGGGCTGTTGGGTGAACAGTATCTGGCGCTGAATATCGGCTTCGAAGATGAAGAAATGGGCACCAAGATCCTCGCCGATGGCGGTGTGATTCAGGACACTAAATCTGCCATGGTGCTGGAAGACTTAATCGGACAATTCCTCTATAAGAGCGGGGGAGATATCGCCGACAATACGGGAAAAACGGAATCTGTGCCGCAAAACGAACCGGCATTGACGCCAGCGCCATCTGCTCCTGCGCCGGGCTCAGCACAATAATCAAGAGGACATCTGCATGTTAAAACGTTTACTGATGGTGGCACTGCTGGTCGTGGCACCTCTCGCCAGCGCGGCGGATCAAACCAACCCTTATCGTTTGATGAACGATGCGGCGGAGAAGACCTTTACGCGTCTGAAAACGGAACAACCACGCATCAAGCAGGATCCGAACTACTTGCGTCAAATCGTGCAAGAAGAGCTGCTGCCGTATGTGCAGATTCGCTATGCAGGGGCGCTGGTGCTGGGCCGCTACTACAAAGAAGCGACGCCGGCGCAGCGTGATGCCTATTTCAAGGCGTTCGAAGCCTATTTAGCGCAGGCCTACAGTCAGGCGCTGGCGCTGTATCATGGGCAGAACTACCAGATTGCGCCGGAACAACCGCTGGGCAGCGCTGATATCATTCCTATCCGTGTGACCATTATCGATAACGGTGGACGCCCACCGGTGCGTTTGGACTTTCAATGGCGTAAAAACAGCCAGACCGGTAACTGGCAGGCTTACGACATGATTGCTGAAGGGGTGAGCATGATCACCACCAAGCAAAACGAATGGGCAGCTATTTTGCGTCAACAGGGTGTTGATGGGTTAACCAAGCAGTTGGAAGCCTCTGCGCGTCAGCCGATTACGCTGGAGCAGAAGAATGGCTGAGGAACTGCGCTGGACGTCGCAAGGCTCGACGCTGGCGCTGTCCGGTGATTTGGATCGCGATTCCCTGCTGCCGTTTTGGCAGCAGCGCGAGACTTTATTGAAGAGCAAGCAGGCGCTGAATATCGCTGCGCTGGAGCGAGTGGATTCTGCCGGGTTGGCGCTGTTGGTGCATCTCTATCAACAGCAGATCCGTTCAACGCCATCCTTCGTGATTTCTGGTGCCGGTGAACGGGTAAAAACGTTGATTGCGCTGTATAACCTCAACGATATTATTCCTGTCGTTTGATTTTTTTCTTTACCTTTCCCGCGTATAATAGATGAAAACAGCCCTCTTAGCTTACGCCAAGAGGGATTTCTTTGTTTAAGAAAGCGGTGTATTCATCTAAGATACACGGCTGATAATCCTCCCCCTGAACACAGAATTGAGAGCGATGGAAAATAACGAGATCGAAGAGGTGCTGATGAAGGCACTCGCACTGCAAGAAGTCCACGTAACGGGCGATTGCAGCCACTTTCAGGTCGTTGCCGTGGGGGATATTTTTGCTGGTATGCGTCGTGTCAAACAGCAGCAGACCGTATACGCGCCCTTGATGGAGTACATTGCGGATAACCGCATTCATGCGCTTTCCATCAAGGCCTATACACCGGAAGAATGGCAGCGCGATCGCAAGCTGAACGGCTTTTAAGCGAGAGCAGTGCGCCCTGGAATACTTTTAGCAAGCTGAGAACCTTTAACTATGGACAAATTTCGTGTGCAGGGTCCTACCCGGCTCACTGGTGAAGTCACTATCTCCGGGGCGAAAAATGCCGCCCTGCCCATCCTGTTCGCGGCCCTGTTGGCGGAAGCGCCAGTAGAAATCCAAAATGTTCCCAAGCTGCGTGATATCGATACCACGATGAAGCTGCTTAGCCAGTTAGGTGCTCACGTGACGCGCAACGGTTCGGTGCATGTGGATGCCCGCGACGTTAACGTATTTTGCGCTCCTTACGATCTGGTGAAAACCATGCGCGCTTCTATCTGGGCGTTGGGGCCGCTGGTCGCGCGTTTCGGTCAGGGACAGGTTTCACTGCCTGGCGGCTGCGCGATTGGCGCACGTCCTGTCGATCTGCACATTACCGGATTGGAGCAGTTGGGTGCCAAGATCGTGCTGGAAGAAGGCTATGTCAAAGCCACGGTTGACGGGCGTTTACAGGGCGCGCATATCGTCATGGATAAAGTCAGCGTCGGTGCAACCGTCACCATCATGACGGCGGCGACGTTGGCTGAAGGCACCACCATTATCGAAAACGCCGCGCGTGAGCCGGAAATTGTTGATACGGCGGGCTTCCTGAACGCAATGGGTGCCAAAATCACTGGCGCCGGCAGTGACAAGATCGTTATCGAAGGCGTCGAGCGTCTGGGTGGCGGCGTTTACCGCGTGCTGCCGGACCGTATCGAAACCGGTACGTTTCTGGTGGCGGTTGCGGTCTCTCGTGGCAGCATTGTGTGCCGCAACACGCGTCCGGATACGCTGGATGCCGTGCTGGCAAAATTGCGTGATGCAGGCGCAGATATCGAAGTGGGTGAAGACTGGATCAGCCTGGATATGCATGGCAAACGCCCGAAAGCGGTTACCGTGCGTACCTCTCCGCATCCCGGCTTCCCGACCGATATGCAAGCGCAGTTCAGCCTGCTGAATCTGGTGGCAGAAGGCACCGGTGTTATCACCGAAACCATCTTCGAAAACCGCTTTATGCACGTACCGGAACTGATTCGTATGGGCGCGCAGGCAGAGATTGAGAGTAACACCGTGATCTGCCACGGCGTTGATACGCTTTCTGGCGCTCAGGTGATGGCGACCGATCTGCGTGCATCAGCCAGTCTGGTGCTGGCGGGGTGTATCGCGGAAGGTACAACCCTTGTTGATCGTATCTATCACATCGATCGCGGCTACGAACGCATTGAAGACAAACTGCGTGGGCTGGGTGCGAACATCGAACGTGTGAGCGGCAACGACGACTAATTCTTTTTCAGTATGAGCAGCGACGGTGCTGCTCATACTGGTAACGTTAGCTCTCAGGAAACTCCTGAATCGTCACCGACAGCGTCATCTCCTGGTCGCCACGGCGAATGGTTACTAGAACGGCGGTACCGGGGCGAATCTCAGTCACCTGATCCATGGTTTCGATCACTGAGACAGCAGGTTTGCCGTTCATGGTTAGCAACACGTCACCTTTTTTCATGCCGCCTTTATCCGCTGGTCCACTGGGTTCGACATTCATCACGATCACGCCTTGCAACCGTTTATTGCCGTCCAGCGTGCTATTGGGCGACAACCCTTCCGCCTGCGCGCCGTTAATGCCGATATAGCCGCGAATCACGCGGCCATCACGAATCAGTTTTCCCATCACCTTGGTTGCCAGCGCCACCGGAATGGCGAAGCCAATGCCCTCCGGCGTTTCTCCGCCGCTGCCTTTATCAAAGGTCAGTGTATTGATGCCGACCAGTTCACCCAGCGTGTTGACCAACGCACCGCCAGAGTTACCGTGGTTGATGGAGGCATCGGTTTGCAAGAAATTCTGACGCCCTCCAAAGCCGGAACCAGAACCGTCCATCAAACTCAATCCCACGCGGCCGGTGGCGCTGATAATGCCCTGGGTAACGGTTTGCCCCAGGTTGTAAGGGTTGCCGATAGCCAGCACCACATCACCGATGTGCGCCGTGCGTTTTTCGTTGATGGTGATAACCGGTAGGTTGGCGGCTTCCACTTTCACCACCGCCAGATCGGTCAGCTTGTCGGTGCCAATCACGCAGGCCTCATAGACTCGGCCATCCTGTAACGAGATAACCAGCTGCGCGATATTGTTTATCACGTGATTATTGGTCAGCACGTAGCCCTTTTCACTCATGATCACACCAGATCCGAGCAGACGAATATTCAGTTCTCCGTTGTTCTCGCTGCTTGATTCTCGGCTATAGACGTTAACCACCGCAGGCGCTGCGCGGCGAACGTCCTGATTGTAGCTAAGCGGCACATCCTCACTCTGGATACTGTGTGAGCGGAAAAACAGTGCGGTATTTGACCGTAGCAACGGCATGATCGCGAGCAGAATTCCCGCCACGATCGCGCCAATAATGGCGGAGCGAAAGAGTTTTGCGAGCATAAAACGTACAGGGAAGTGGATAGGTAAGCGGAGGATAACATGAGTTTACCGGACACGGCATGTACCGTGTCCGATTTTATAGTATTGATACAATATATTGTATTAGCGTAGCAGCAGGTAAATTGTTTCTTCGCCACGCACCACGTTCAGCGCTAGCACGCTGGGTTTGCTTTCCAGAATTTTGCGCAGTTGGGTGATGTTTTCTACCCGCTCACGGTTAACGCCGATAATGATATCGCCTTTCTGCAAGCCCACCTGTGCTGCCGGTGTGTCTTTGGTGACGTCTTCGATTTGTACCCCTTTGCTGCCATCCTTCGCCTGACCATTGGCAAGTGATGCGCCCTGCAAGGCCGGAGACAGGCTCTCGGCGCTGGTGGCGGCAGAGGTGTTATTATCGAGAACCACGGAGAGTTCCAGCGGTTTTCCTTCACGCAGCAGGCCAATTTTCACCGTTTTACCGGGTGCGGTGGTGCCAATTTTGGCACGCAGTTCAGCAAAGCTGTTGATAGGTTTGCTGTCCAGTGATGTCAGCACATCACCGGCCTTGATGCCCGCTTTGGCGGCCGCGGATTTTGGCAATACCTCGCTGACGAAGGCACCACGTTGCACTTCCACTTTGAAGGCTTTCGCCATGTCGGCGGTCATTTCGCTGCCTTTGATGCCTAACAGGCCGCGTTTCACTTCACCGAACTCGATAAGTTGCTGCGCCAGGTTTTGCGCCATGTTGCTGGGAATGGCAAACCCGATACCGATGTTACCGCCGCCCGGTGCCAGGATCGCGGTGTTGATCCCAATCAGCTCACCGTTGAGGTTAACCAGTGCACCGCCGGAGTTACCACGGTTAATAGAGGCATCGGTCTGGATAAAGTTTTCTAACCCTTCCAGATTCAGGCAGCTGCGACCCAGCGCGGAGATAATGCCCGAGGTGGCCGTTTGGCCCAGACCGAACGGGTTACCCACGGCGACGGCGAAATCCCCGACGCGCAGTTGGTCAGAATCCGCCATTTTAACTTCTTGCAGATTCTTGGCATCGTTCAGTTGCAGCAGGGCGATGTCGCTTTGCTCATCGCGACCCAGCAGTTTGGCGTCATATTTCCGACCGTCATTCAACTGCACGAGAATTTTATCAGCGTTGTTGATGACATGGTTATTGGTGAGTACATACCCCTTGGCCGCATCGATAATCACGCCTGAACCGAGGCCTTCAAACGGGCGGTTGTTCTGCTTGCCTGAGTGGGCATTCGGGCCAAAGAAAAATTTAAACTCTTCCGGTACACGTTGGCGCTGCGTTTGCGTGCCTTCCACATGAACGCTGACCACCGCAGGCAGTACCTTTTCCAACATCGGTGCCAGACTGGATAACTGTTGACCTTCCACCACGGCGGGCAGGGCGGCTTGTGCGGCAGGAAGCGATGACAATGCCAGGCTCATGCTTACTGCCAGTGCGCTGAATAATAATGATTTTTTCATTTGACGTTATCTCTCACAACCAGCTAACCATCGACAGAATGTCGATTATGAATAAAATGATGATATATAAACTTAAACGGCTGGTGAAGAGTCGACCAGCGAATAACGTGTAAAGTTCACTGCTCTTTCGTCAAGGGAATGTAACTATCGTCAAATTGTGTAGGGAAGGGATAGTGGGGATGTAGGCTGCGTGAAGGATCTTGTCCTTCACGCAGTAGGGCGCAAAATGCTTATTTGCGCAGCGGGCGCTCACCGCGAAGCAGTCCGGACGCGCCGTCTGAATAATCGCGCGGCGGCATGCCCACCGGTGCTTGATCGTTGTCTGCTTCCGCCTCGGTTAAGCGGTAGCGAAACGGGTTATCCTGCATCGGCAAATTTGGCAGCAGGTTGCTAGAGCTTTTTGCCATATGCTGGTACAACTGACGGTAATCTTTTGCCATGTTGTCCAACAATTCGGCACTGTGGGCAAAATGGCCCACCAACTCCTGACGGTAGGTCTCCAGTTCGGCTTTGCTCTTTTCCAACTCGCTTTGCAGCGCTTGTTGTTGCCGCAGTTTAGAGTTGCCAAAGCGCATGGCGACAGCACCGATGATGATGCCGACAACTAATCCTATTAGCGCATACTCCCAAGTCATAAAGACACCTCTTTCGACGTCGTTGTCCCGTAGGGTTTTTTCACTTCATAATAGCCACTATAACCGCTAACGCCGCCCGAGTGGAGTCCCGAAACGCGACGCTGTAAGGTAATTGGGATCTATTTCAGGTGATATCATGGAAAAATGCGACGATCGCGGAGCGAATTGCCGTTAACGGGCGATAAAATACGACTAACTTTTTTTCGGAAAATGACGGATGAAGGGAGAACCCGATGATACAACCGACAACGCTGCTGCTTGCTGGGCCACTGGCGCACTATCAGCAGGCAGTAGCGGCGGGCGAGTATCAGCCTGATGAGGTACAACTGCAAACGGTAACTGCGCTGCATGGTATTTATCAGGCCTTGCAAGCGCGTGAAGCATCGCAGACGACTCCAGCATCCGATGGCCGTTTTACCCGCTAGCGGCACTGGCTGGGGCTGGCGGATAAACCGCCGGTGGCCCCGGTGCAGGGGCTTTATATGTGGGGTGGGGTTGGGCGCGGCAAAACCTGGCTGATGGATCTGTTTTTCCAGAGTCTACCCACAGAGCGCAAGCTGCGGCTGCATTTCCATCGTTTTATGCTGCGCGTGCACCAAGAACTGAACCAGCTACAGGGGCAACCGAACCCGCTGGAACAGGTGGCCGATGGGTTCAAGGCGCAGGCTGATGTACTCTGTTTTGATGAGTTTTTCGTTACGGATATCACCGATGCCATACTGCTGGCGGAACTGTTACGTGCGTTGTTCTCCGGTGGCGTCACATTGGTGGCCACATCCAACATTCCTCCGGATAACCTCTATCGCAACGGTCTGCAACGCAGTCGTTTTTTGCCAGCTATCGACCTTATCAAGCAGTAGTGCGAGGTGCGCAATGTGGATGCCGGTATCGATTATCGCCTGCGCACGCTAACGCAGGCACATCTCTATCTGACGCCACTGTCGCCGGAAACCGATGCTGAGATGTGTCAGATGTTCTCGCGCTTGTCTGGCTGGGCATTCTCTGCGCCGGTGCCAGTGCTGGAGATCAACCATCGACCGATGCTGACGCTCAGTGCGGGCGATGGGGTACTGGCCATCGATTTTGCCACGCTGTGTCTCGATGCGCGCAGCCAGAATGACTATATTGCGCTATCGCGCCTTTACCATACGGTACTGCTGCACAATGTGACGGTGATGGGGAGCAAAGAGGAGAATGCGGCGCGCCGCTTTCTGGCGTTGGTGGATGAGTTTTATGAGCGGCGGGATCAAACTGGTGATCGCGGCACAAACCTCTATGTTCGCGCTGTATCAAGGCGAGAACCTGAAATTCGAATACCAGCGCTGCCTGTCGCGGTTGCAAGAGATGCAAAGTGAAGAATATTTGAGCCAACCGCACCTTGCCTGAGCGGACACCAGGGAATTTATCGCGCTTTGGTGGAAAAGAGGTCGATCTTTGCTATCGACTTCTCTATAATCTTGCGACCCCCCCCCCCCACGTTACAACAACGTTTTTTTCCCGAAACGTTAATCGCGACGGCATGGCTATTCGAAGGGGTAGGTTTGCTGGACTAGATGCCGTGTGAACCTCAACACTTTATTTCTGAATTTATTGAAGCGTTTGGGTGTTCACCAACGTGTAACTTAAATTGGGTAAGCTTTTAATGAAAACTTTTACAGCTAAACCAGAAACCGTCAAACGCGACTGGTATGTTGTTGACGCGACCGGTAAAACTCTGGGCCGCCTGGCTACTGAACTGGCTCGCCGTCTGCGCGGTAAGCATAAAGCGGAATACACCCCGCACGTCGATACCGGTGATTACATCATCGTTCTGAACGCTGACAAAGTTGCTGTAACCGGCAACAAGCGTAACGACAAGATTTACTATCACCACACCGGCCACATCGGTGGTATCAAGCAAGCGACCTTTGAAGAGATGATTGCCCGCCGTCCTGAGCGTGTGATTGAAATCGCGGTTAAAGGCATGCTGCCGAAGGGCCCGCTGGGTCGTGCTATGTACCGTAAACTGAAAGTTTACGCAGGTAACGAGCACAACCACGCGGCACAGCAACCACAAGTTCTGGACATTTAATCGGGATTATAGGCAATGGCTGAAAATCAATACTACGGCACTGGTCGCCGCAAAAGCTCCGCCGCTCGCGTGTTCATCAAACCGGGCAACGGCAATATCGTTATCAACCAGCGCAGCCTGGAACAGTACTTCGGTCGCGAAACTGCCCGCATGGTAGTTCGTCAACCGCTGGAACTGGTCGACATGGTTGGCAAACTGGATCTGTACATCACCGTTAAAGGTGGTGGTATTTCCGGTCAAGCGGGTGCCATTCGTCATGGTATCACCCGTGCGCTGATGGAGTACGATGAGTCTTTGCGTTCTGAACTGCGTAAAGCGGGCTTCGTTACCCGTGACGCACGTGAAGTTGAACGTAAGAAAGTCGGTCTGCGTAAAGCACGTCGCCGTCCTCAGTACTCCAAACGTTAATTTCTGACGTTTATCGCTGCAAATCAACGCAAAAAACCCGGTGCTTGCATCGGTTTTTTTGTCTTGCATTCGTCTCATCGGGTTAATTCTGCCCGCATTTCATCTCTTCAGATAAAAAAATAATCCTGCTTTTCTGAGGGTTAGTAATAAAATTGCGCTTCTTTCACCACAGAACGCACAAAATCTGGTAAACTATTTACCGATTTTGTGCCTGTATGCCAGTCGGCAATTTTCCCGAATGTTGATGCCGCCAGACGTTTTTCTTGTGGACAATCACGTACAGTGATTCCGGGCTATGCAGGATAGCGCCGTTTAGTTATTAGTCGTATTTCTCGATAAACTTGGAGGTTTTCATGGCTGTCGCTGCCAACAAACGTTCGGTGATGACGCTGTTTTCTGGTCAGTCCGACATTTTTAGCCATCAGGTTCGCATTGTCTTGGCGGAAAAGGGCGTGAGTGTCGAGATTGAGCTGGTGGATATGGATAACCTGCCACAGGATCTTATTGACCTCAATCCCTATGCCTCCGTGCCGACGTTGGTCGATCGTGAACTGACGCTGTATGAATCTCGTATCATCATGGAGTACCTGGATGAGCGTTTCCCTCATCCTCCGTTGATGCCGGTTTACCCGGTGGCGCGCGGTACCAGCCGCCTGATGATGCACCGCATTGAATCCGATTGGTATTCTCTATTGAAAAAAATCATGCAGGGGAATGCACAAGAAGCGGATGCGGCGCGTAAACAACTGCGTGAAGAGTTGCTGGCCGTTGCACCTGTGTTCAATGAAGCGCCTTATTTCATGAGCGAAGAGTTCAGCCTGGTCGATTGCTATCTGGCACCACTGCTGTGGCGTTTGCCGCTGCTGGGCATCGAATTGACGGGCGCAGGGGCGAAAGAGCTGAAAGGTTATATGACGCGCGTCTTCGAGCGTGATGCTTTCCTGGCATCCTTGACCGAAGCCGAGCGCGAAATCCGTTTGCACACCCGAGGTTAAACCTGTATGGCGTTGTCTCAACTGTCTCCGCGCCGTCCGTATCTGTTGCGGGCTTTTTATAATTGGCTGCTGGATAATCAATTAACTCCGCATCTGGTGGTTGATGTATCGCTGCCGGGCGTAATGGTGCCAATGGAATTCGCCCGTGATGGGCAGATAGTACTGAATATCGCACAGCGTGCGGTAGGTGGTCTGGAGCTGGCTGATGACAGCGTGCGTTTTAACGCCCGCTTTGGTGGTGTACCGCGTCAGGTTTATGTCCCGATGGCCGCCGTGCTGGCTATTTACGCCCGTGAAAACGGCGCTGGCACCATGTTTGAGCCTGAGACCGCCTATGAGCTGGATAACCTTACGGATGCGCAGGGTGAGGCATTGACGCCGGGTGTGGTGATGTCGGTTGTGGATAACGAGCAACAAGACAACGTGACGTAGACTAACCCGCCTAATGATCCACCGGCGCCGCGCGGTGGGCGACCATCGTTACGCGTGGTGAAATAACCACATTCACAGAAAAGGGGCAACTGTCGGTATGCCCTTTTTTTATGGCAACAGCGTTGATAAAAATCGATTACCGTTTGCGGCAGGAGGGCGTGATGAAAATGACCAAAGGCCAGTGCTTATGCGGCGTAGTCACCGTCGAAGTACCGGAAGCGTGTGTGCATGACGTCAGCGTGTGCCATTACAACATGTGTCGCCAGTGGGGCGGCGGACCACTGTTGGCGGTTGAGTGCAAACACGATGTGACATTGCGCGGTGAAGAGAACGTCACCCATTACCGCTCGTCAGAATGGGCCGAGCGTACGTTCTGCCGAATCTGCGGCACCCATCTCTATTATCTGCATTATATGCTGCTGGAAACGCAAACCTATGAATTGTCTGCGGGGATATTCCCAGACGATCGTAAACGGTTGGTGAGTCAGATTTATATTGAAAGCAAACCGGATTTTTATGATTTTGCCCAGCAAACGCCGATGCTGATAGAGCAGGACATCCTCGATCAGTTCAATAGCAATAGCTAAATCATCCACATAGTGCACACAAGAAAAAGGCGGCTTGCGTCGCCTCGGACTGATGACAGCCACTTTCCTCCTCGTCATCCTAGGTGAAAGCCGGGGATCTCTGTGAGAGGAAACTCGTTTTACCTGCACGAGATTCCCGCCTTCGCGGGAATGACGGAGGTGGCGGGAATGACATAGGCCGGAAGACGTTACTTTCGGTAATTTTATCATCAGGTTAAGGCGGCTTTCGCCGCCTTGATGGATAGCGTTGCCGATTACACTTCCAGATAGTTCATTATGCCATCCGCGGCCTTCGGCAATGGCGGTCACCACCAGATCGGAACCGCGTACCGCATCGCCACCGGCGAAGATTTTCGGGTTGCTGGTCTGGAACGCGCTCTCGCTCTGCTCAGGGGCCACGATGCGTCCTTGGCTGTCCAGATCCACGCCGTGTTTCGGCAACCAGGCGGACGGAAACCAAACGCTATGATCACGGCGTCTGCTTCCAGCACATGCTCGGAGCCTTCGACGATTTCAGGACGACGGCGGCCATTGGCATCCGGCGCACCCAGTTCAGTACGCGCCATTCTTACGCCGCAGGCTTTACCGGCACCGTTGATTTCGATGCTGAGCGGTTGCAGGTTGAACAGGAATTCCACGCCCTCTTCGCGCGCGTTTTTCACCTCGCGCTTGGAGCCGGGCATGTTGACTTCATCACGGCGGTAGGCACAAGTTACATGCGTTGCACCGTGGCGCACCGAGGTACGCACGCAGTCCATCGCGGTATCGCCGCCACCCAGCACCACTACGCGCTTGCCGCTCATGTCGGTATAAGGTTCATCCGGCGTAGTTTCAAAGCCCATCAGTTGCTTGGTGTTGGCAATCAGGAACGGCAGAGCGTCGTAAACGCCCGGCGCGTCCTCGTTTTCCAATCCGCCACGCATTGACTGGTAGGTGCCAACACCCAGGAATACCGCGTCGTAATCGGCGAGCAGGGTCTCCAGCGCAATGTCTTTACCAATCTCTGTGTTGAGTTGGAACTCAATGCCCATCTCACTGAAGATTTCACTGCGTTTGATCATCACCTTTTTCTCCAGCTTGAAGGCCGGGATCCCGAAGGTCAGCAAACCGCCAATTTCAGGATGACGATCGAACACTACCGCCTGCACACCGTTACGTGCCAGCACGTCGGCACACGCTAACCCTGCCGGGCCCGCTCCCACAATGGCCACCCGCTTGCCGGTGGGTTTCACGTGAGACAGATTCGGCTTCCAGCCCATTTCGATCGCTTTGTCATTGATATAGCGTTCGATATTGCCAATGGTGACCGCGCCAAACTCCGCATTGAGCGTACAGGAGCCTTCACACAGCCTGTCTTGCGGGCAAACACGTCCGCACACTTCCGGCAGGCTGTTGGTCTGGTGTGACAGCTCAGCCGCTTCGATAATGCGCCCTTCGTTTGCCAGTTTCAGCCAGTTGGGAATGTAGTTGTGTACCGGGCACTTCCATTCGCAATAGGGGTTACCGCAGGCGAGGCAGCGGTCTGCCTGCGCCTTGGACTGGCTTTCGGAAAAGGGTTCGTAGATTTCCACGAACTCGATTTTGCGAATCTTTAACGGCTTCTTCGGCGGATCAACACGCTGTAAGTCGATAAATGGATAAACGTTCTGACTCATAATGCCCTCTTACTGCGCCTGAACCCGCAATTCGGCTGCGGAACGACTACGATGCCCTAATAATGCCTTCACATCACTCGACTTGGGTTTCACCAGCGCGAAACACGACGCCCAGACCGGCCAGTTGGCGAGGAGCTCTTCGCCGCGCTGCGAACCGGTATGCTGCACGTGCTCGGTGATCAGACCGTGCAAGTGCTCTTCGTGAATCGCCAGGTCATCGACCGGCAGCACTTCCACCAACTCAGGGTTGACGAGTTTACGGAACTCGCCGTCTTCATCCAGTACGTAGGCAAAACCGCCGGTCATGCCTGCGCCAAAGTTGACGCCGGTGCGGCCCAATACGCAGACGATACCGCCCGTCATGTATTCACAGCCGTTGTCGCCGATGCCTTCCACCACTGTGATGGCACCAGAGTTACGCACGCCGAAACGTTCGCCTGCACGGCCTGCGGCAAACAGTTTGCCGCCGGTAGCACCGTACAGACAGGTGTTGCCGATAATGCTCGCTTCATGACTGCGGAACGCGGAGCCAACCGGTGGAAGCACGGAGATGCAGCCGCCAGCCATGCCTTTGCCCAAATAGTCGTTGGCGTCGCCGGTCAACGTCAGTTCAACGCCGCCTGCGTTCCATACGCCGAAGCTTTGTCCGGCTGTGCCAGAGAAGTTGGCTTTGATCGGGTCGCTTGCCAGCCCTTGATCGCCGTGCTGAGCGGCAATAGCGCCGGACAGCGTTGCACCGACGGAACGGTCAGTGTTGCGGATATCAAAGTAGAGCGCTTTGCTCTGTTTCGCTGCGATGTGCGGTTGTGCCTGAGACAGCAGTGCTTTGTTCAACAGCCCATCATCAAACGGCGGGTTGTTCTCGGTGCAGTACAGCGCTTTTCCCGGTTGCGGCTGCGCGGTTTGCAGCAGCGCAGAGAGATCCAGCTTGTTCTGTTTGGCAGTGAAGCCATCCAGTTCCACCAGTAGATCGGTACGGCCAATCAAATCAACTAGTTGACTAACACCCAGCTCCGCCATCAGCAGTCGGGTTTCCTGCGCAATAAAGTTGAAGTAGTTGATCACACTCTCAGGCAGGCCGCGGTAGTGATTCGCGGCGCAGCTTGTCATCCTGCGTGGCGACGCCGGTAGCACAGTTGTTCAGGTGGCAAATACGCAGGTATTTACAGCCGAGTGCTACCATCGGGCCGGTGCCGAAGCCGAAGCTTTCTGCGCCCAGAATCGCCGCTTTGATGATATCAACGCCGGTTTTCAGACCGCCGTCCACTTGCAGACGGATTTTGTGGCGTAACCCGTTAGCCACCAGCCCCAGTTCCCACGGGCAGCCAGCATATTTCACTGAGCTGAGCGGGCTGGCACCGGTGCCGCCGTCATAACCGGCGATGGTGATCAGATCGGCATAGGCTTTAGCTACACCGGTCGCAATGGTGCCCACGCCCGGTTCAGAAACCAGCTTGACCGAAATCATCGCTTTCGGATTGACCTGCTTCAGGTCGAAAATCAACTGAGCCAAGTCTTCGATGAAATAAATATCGTGGTGCGGTGGCGGTGAAATCAGCGTTACGCCCGGCACGGAATAACGCAGTCTGGCGATGTACGGCGTCACTTTATCGCCCGGTAACTGACCGCCTTCTCCCGGTTTGGCCCCCTGTGCCACTTTAATCTGAATTACGTCAGCGTTGACCAGATAAACAGGGGTTACACCGAAGCGACCAGAGGCCACCTGCTTAATACGTGACACTTTATTGGTGCCGTAACGTGCCGGATCTTCACCACCCTCACCGGAGTTGGAGTTACCACCAATGGTGTTCATGGCTTCCGCCAGAGACTCATGGGCTTCGGGGCTCAGCGCACCGATAGACATGGCGGCGGTGTCAAAGCGCTTAAACAGCTCGCTGGCCTGTTCTACGTCGTCAACCGGAATGGCTACGCCTTCCTGCGGTTTGATGGCCAGCAGGTCACGCAGCGTCGCCACCGGGCGTTCGTTGACGTGTTTGGCATATTCCAGGTAGTCGCTGTACTCGCCGCTTTTCACAGCTTGTTGCAGGCTGTTAACCACATCGGGGTTATAGGCGTGGTATTCGCCGTCGTAAACGAATTTCAGCAGGCCACCCTGTTCCAGCGTTTTGCGCTTTAACCAGGCGCGTTTTGCCAGATTTTACAGGTCTTGTTCGAAATCACCGAAGTTGGCACCACCAATACGGCTCACCACTCCGTGGAAGCAGAGCGCAGACAGCTCTTTGTGCAGGCCCACCGCTTCAAACAGCCTAGAGCAACGGTACGGGGCGATAGTGGATATGCCCATTTTGGACATGATCTTGTACAGCCCCTTGTTGATGCCGTTGCGGTAGTTGAGCATTACCGTGCGGTAAGGCTTCTCGATGGTGTGGTTATCCACCAATCGCGCCAATGACTCATACGCCAGATATGGATAGATAGCCGTAGCGCCGAAGCCCAGCAGCACGGCGAAGTGATGCGGATCGCGGGCGCTGGCAGTTTCAACAATCAGGTTGGCATCGCAGCGCAGGCTCTTTTCCACCAGACGGTGCTGAATGGCACCCACCGCCATTGGCGCCGGAACCGGTAAACGGTGCTCGCTGATGGCACGGTCGGAAAGCACCAGCAACACAGCACCTTCACGCACTTTGCACTCTGCTTCTTCACACAGCGCCTCAACCGTTTGCCGCAATGACTTCTCGCGCGGATCAAAGGTCAGATCCAACGTTTCAGCGCGGTAGTGTTGCTGGTCTTGGGTGAGCAACTGAGTAAAGTCGGAGTACAACAGGATTGGCGATTTGAAACTCAAACGGTGCGCCTGACCTTCGGCTTCACAGAATACGTTCATTTCGCGGCCAATACAGGTCGCCAGCGACATCACGTGCGCTTCACGCAGCGGGTCGATAGGCGGGTTGGTCACCTGTGCAAACTGCTGACGGAAGTAGTCGTAAATGATGCGCGGACGGCTGGATAGCACGGCAAACGGGGTGTCATCACCCATTGAGCCGGTCGCTTCCTGGCCTTTCTCACCCAGTACGCGCACAATCTGGTCCAGCTCTTCGCTGCTGTAGCCGAACTGCTTCTGGTAGGTTTCCGGCAGGCTGTCATCCAGCTCACTGCTGCCAACCTGATCATCCGGCAGTTCTTCAAACGGCACCAGACGCTTGACGTCTTTGTACGGGTGGCGGCCTTTGAGGTCGTTGTCGGTTTCGTTGGAGTGCAGAATGAGGCCTTCGAGGGTATCGATAACCATCAGTTCGCCGGGGCCAACGCGACCTTTTTCCACCACTTCGTCCGGCTGATAATCCCAAATCCCCACTTCAGAGGCGCAGGTGATCAGTTTGTCTTTGGTGATGACGTAGCTCGCCGGGCGCAGGCCGTTACGGTCCAGGTTACAGGCCGCATAGCGACCATCGGACATTACGATGCCGGCCGGGCCGTCCCACGGCTCCATGTGCATGGAGTTAAAGTCAAAGAACGAACGCAGTTCCGGATCCATGTCCGAGTTGTTCTGCCAGGCAGGCGGCACCAGTAAACGCATGGCGCGCACGATATCCATCCCGCCGCTCAGGAACAGCTCCAGCATGTTATCAAGCGAGCTGGAGTCAGAGCCGGTTTCGTTAACGAACGGTGCGGTATCTTGCAGATCGGGGATCAGCGGCTTTTTAAATTTGTAGGCACGTGCCCGCGCCCATTGACGGTTACCGGCAATGGTGTTGATTTCACCGTTGTGCGCCAGATAGCAGAACGGCTGGGCCAACGGCCAGCGTGGCACGGTGTTGGTGGAGAAGCGTTGGTGGAACAGGCAGATGACCGATTCCAGACGCAAATCCGCCAGGTCCAGGTAAAAGCGCGGCAAATCCGCCGGCATACACAGACCTTTATAGATGTTGATCAGGTTGGAGAAGCTACAAACGTAGAACTCTTTATCCTGAATGCGCTTTTCAATACGGCGGCGCGCCATAAACAGGCGACGCTCCATATCGCGCGGCGACCATCCCGCAGGAGCATTGACAAAAATCTGTTCGATGCGTGGCAGTGAGGAGAGGGCAATTTCACCAAGCACGTCCGGGTTGGTGGGCACTTCACGCCATCCCAGTACGGACAAGGTTTCATTTTGCAGCTCTTCTTTCACAATGCGACGTGCCGCGCGGGCCAGATCCTGGTCCTGATTGAGGAACATCATGCCCACGGCATAATTCTTCGCTAACCGCTAACCGCTAACCGCCAACCGTGCTCTTCGGCTACCAGTCGGTAGAACCGATCGGGTTTTTGTAATAACAAGCCGCAGCCGTCGCCGGTCTTGCTGTCAGCAAGGATCGCGCCACGGTGCTGCATACGTGCCAGTGCGTGAATTGCAGTAAGCACGACCTTGTGGCTCGTTTCACCTTCTATATGGGCGATCAATCCGAAACCACAGTTGTCTCTCTCTTGGGATGCATCGTACAACATATCTCAGTGAACCTCCCCAGGCTCTGTGTGACTCTCACAACCTACTTCGTTCGGCACCGTGGCGTTGAACGGTGGCGTATGACGGGGTCGCGCATCCTGCCGTTCTCTTCTTCGGCCTATCGTGACGGTCTTACAAGTGGACTATGACTTGCTTTAAGAGGGAGTCTTTCTTTTCTAACTGCATAAATATAACGAGTCGCGGACTCGTTGGGAAAGCTTCCAGCGGACTCCCAAATTAGCGAGAAAGCCAGTTCAGGTCAAATATCAATGCAAAATGTGCGATTAAGGGATAATTTTTAGTTATGATTATGAAAATAAATTATTTTTTTGAAAAAAATCTCCGTTGGGCTACGCATTGATGGCCGAATGAAGTGTGAGCTGTATCACTATGCAAAAGCGTGAACATCTCGTCACCCTGCTGCGTTATCTCTACGTTATAGAATATTCTGCTGTGGATATCCACTTTTATATTTAATGAAACTCTTTTTAAGTAATGCTTCATCTTTTCATGGTGCGCGCGTAAGGGATTAGAAACTTTAATCAGCGTAGATGTGAGTTTATTTTCACTAAAAGAGAATAAAAATGCATTTCATTGGGATGTGCGTGATTGATCGCGGTCATAACGAACGCAGGAAAGAGAAGGGTAGTCTGCTTTCCCTCAGGGGTTAGGTTAGAATATGCAATTGCAAAAATTAATCAATATGTTTGGCAGGGATTTGCAACGTCGTTATGGTGAAAAGATTCATAAACTGACGCTGCACGGCGGATTTAACTGCCCAAACCGGGATGGCACGCTCGGGAGGGGGGGCACATTCTGCAATGTGGCCTCTTTTGCCGATGAAGCCATGCAGCGCCAAAGCATTGCCGAACAGCTCAACACGCAGGCGGGCAAGGTCAATCGCGCCAAGCGTTATCTGGCCTATTTTCAGGCTTATACCAGTACCTATGGCGAAGTGCAGATGTTGGACCGGCTTTATCAGGAGGCATTGCAACAAGCCGAGATCGTCGGTCTGTGCGTAGGTACGCGCCCCGATTGTGTGCCGGACAGCGTGCTGGATCTGTTGGCAGGTTACCATGCACAAGGCTATGAGGTGTGGCTGGAACTGGGGCTATAGAGCGCCTGGGATAAAACGCTGCATCGCATCAATCGCGGTCACGATTTTGCCTGCTATCAGGAAACCGTGCAGCGTGCGCATCAGCGCGGTTTACGCGTGTGCTGCCACCTGATTGTCGGATTGCCGGGCGAGCTTGCCGATCACTGCATGACGACGCTGCAACGCGTGGTGGATACCGGCGTTGAAGGCATCAAGCTTCACCCTCTGCATATCGTTGACGGTAGCATTATGGCTAAGGCGTGGCGCGCCGGGCGCCTCTGCGAATTGCCGCTGGACACCTACGTCGCCACGGCCGGAGAGATGATTCGCCATACGCCACCAGAGGTGGTGTTCCATCGTATTTCTGCCAGCGCCCGGCGGCCGACGCTGCTGGTACCGCTATGGTGCGAAAACCGCTGGACCGGGATGGTAGAACTGGATTTATACCTTCAGGCACATGGGGTGCAAGGCTCCGCGCTCGGTCAACCATATCAACCGGTTATCTTAGGATAATGTTAACGTGTTGTGCTGATTGTCTCACCGCATCGTACTGAGTTTTACGTTATGATGGTGCGGTGGGTATCCAAGGAAATTCTCTATGAAGCAGATCCGGTTGTTGGCGCAGTACTACGTCGATTTGATGGTAAAGCTCGGACTGGTACGTTTTTCACTGTTGCTGGCCTCGGTGCTGGTGCTGCTGGCGATGGCCGTGCAGATGGCAGTCACGCTGCTGCTGACCGGCAAGGTCGAAGACATCGATGTCGTTCGTTCCGTGTTTTTTGGCCTGTTAATCACCCCCTGGGCGGTCTATTTCCTCTCCGTGGTGGTGGATCAGTTGGAGGAGTCGCGCCAACGTCTGGCTAAGTTGGTGGCGAAGCTGGAGGAGATGCGCCTGCGCGACCAGACGCTGAACGATCAGCTAAAGGGCAATATTACCCAGCTCAATCAGGAGATTGCCGATCGCGAAAAAGCGGAAGAGGCGCGCCTGATGATGCTGAGCAAGCTCAAAGCGGAAATTGCCGGACGCGAACAGGCACAGGTGGAACTGGAGCAACAATCAGCGCTGTTACGATCGTTTTTGGATGCCTCGCCAGACCTGGTTTACTACCGCAATGAAAATAAAGAGTTTTCCGGCTGTAACCGCGCCATGGAACTGCTGTTGGGTCGCAGCCAGAAACAGTTGGTGGGCCTGACGCCAAAAGACGTTTACACCCCCGATGTGGCGGAAAAAGTGACGGAAACGGATGAAAAAGTGTTCCGTCACAACGTGTCACTCACCTATGAACAGTGGCTGGTCTATCCTGACGGGCGCAAAGCCTGTTTTGAACTGCGCAAGGTGCCTTTCTACGACCGAATGGGCAAGCGACACGGGCTGATGGGTTTTGGGCGCGATATAACCGAGCGTAAGCGCTATCAGGACGCGTTAGAGAACGCCAGTAGGGAGAAGACCACCTTCATCTCAACGATCAGCCACGAGCTTCGTACGCCGCTTAATGGCATTGTGGGCCTCAGCCGCATCCTGCTCGATACTCACCTGGATGCGGAACAAGAAAAATACCTCAAAACCCTGCATGTCAGCGCCATCACGCTGGGCAATATCTTTAACGACGTGATCGAGATGGACAAGCAGGAGCGCCGCAAGGTGCAACTGGATAATCAGCCGATTGATTTCATTGGCTTCCTGGCGGATTTGGAAAACCTGGGCGGTTTGCTGGCGCAGCCGAAAGGGTTGCAACTGGTCGTTGAACAGCATCCGCCGTTGCCACAGAGGGTGATTACCGATGGCACGCGTCTGCGCCAGATTCTGTGGAACCTGCTCAGTAACGCGGTGAAATTTACCCAGAAAGGGAACATAGTGGTGCGTGTCTGGCACGACTCGGGCGATCAGTTGCGTTTTGATGTCGAAGACTCTGGCATAGGCATCCCCGAAGATGAGCTGGAGAAAATCTTCGCCATGTACTATCAGGTAAAAGACAAACATGGCGGTAAACCGGCGACCGGTACTGGCATTGGCTTGGCGGTTTCCAAGCGTCTGGTGCAGAACATGGGCGGTGATATTCATGTCACCAGCACGCAGGGCAAAGGTTCTTGCTTTACTCTGACCGTTACCGCCCCGGCGTTGGAAGATGAGGTGATTGTCGGCGGAGAGGATGAGTTGCCGTTACCCGCGCTCAACGTGCTGCTGGTGGAGGACATCGAGCTGAATGTGGTGGTAGCGCGTTCGGTGCTGGAGAAACTGGGCAGCAGCGTGGAAGTGGCGATGACCGGACAGGAAGCGCTGACGATGTTCGATCCGGACGAATTCGATCTGGTGCTGCTGGATATCCAACTGCCGGACATGACCGGGCTGGATGTGGCGCGTGAGCTGCGCAAAAAATATGCCGGACAGAACGTGCCGCAGCTGATTGCTTTAACAGCTAACGTACTGCGCGATAAAAAAGAATATCTCGATGCGGGTATGGACGATGTGCTTAGCAAACCGCTGGCGGTGCCTGCATTAACCTCTGTTATTAAACAGTATTGGGACTATCAGGATGAGCCTGAGCAAGCCACCCCCGATGTGTCGGAGCAGGAACCGGTTCGAGAAGCGTTGCTTGATATTCCCATGTTGCAACAATATCTGGATTTGGTCGGACCGTCGCTGATCCATCAGAGCGTGGCGATGTTTGAGCAGATGATGCCTGGTTATCTTGCCGTGCTGGATTCCAATATGACAGCGCGCGATCAGAAAGGCATCGCGGAAGAGGGGCACAAAATCAAAGGTGCCGCCGGTTCCGTTGGGTTGCGTCATCTACAGCAGGTGGCGCAGCAAATCCAGACCACGACGTTGGCCGCCTGGTGGGACAACTTGCAGGAGTGGATTGACGAACTGAAACACGACTGGCGGCACGATATTGACGTATTGAAAGCCTGGGTGGCTGAACAGAAAAAACGCGCCCGCAAATAGCGGGTGCACGCCAACGCGGTGCGATAAATTGCGGTGTGGATATCGTGAGGATGTGGTCGAAAAGGATTTTCAGGGGCCTAAAAAAAATGACCCCGACCGAGGCCGGGGTGCGCGAATTATGCGCCAACACCAGGGAAACTATGCACCTACTTGATAATTATCAGCAGTTTCAGTTAGCAGGTGCGAGTATTAGCAACGTCGTAAGGTGACGAACCGCTCAAGCAACAAAATAGCAAATGCAGAAATCTTTGTTACAAGAATCATTAAAATGTGTCATATAGATTAGTGTTTGTCAATCAAAAAATCAATTAGTTGATGTAATGAAATGAAGGAAAATATGATGAAACGAGTCAGCATCGTTCTGAGCGGTTGCTGCGTCTATGATGGCACCGAAATTCACGAAGCAGTGCTGACGCTGCTTGCCGTCGATCGTGCGGGGGCTCAGGCGGTATGCTTTGCCCCTGATCAGCCGCAATTTCATGTGGTTAATCACCTGACGGGTGAAGTAACTGGTGAGAATCGCAATATTTTAGTCGAGTCCGCGCGTATCACCCGTGGCAACATTCAGCCACTGTCGCAGGCGGATGCCAGCCAATTGGACGCGTTATTAATTGTTCCCGGCGGTTTTGGTGCGGCGAAGAATCTTAGTGATTTCGCGACCGAAGGCGCAGCGTGTCAGGTTGATGAATCATTGGCGTTACTCACGCAAGAAATTTATAAGCAGAACAAACCAATTGGTTTTATTTGCATCGCTCCGGCACTGTTGCCAAAACTGCTGGGGGAGTCGGTAAGAGTTACAATTGGAAATGATATCGATACCGCAGAATGTATAGAAGAAATGGGCGGTGCGCACATTGTTTGTCCGGTGGATGATATTGTGGTTGATGCGCAGCACAAAGTGGTGACGACACCGGCCTACATGCTGGCGAACTCCATTAGCGAGACGGCCAAAGGCATTGATAAACTGGTTGAACGTGTTTTGGGCTTTACCGAATGAGAGGGTGGGGCAAAAAACGCGGTGTGATCCCGTTGGGATAAAACGTTGAGTAATTCGCGGCGTCCTCTCGTTGCTCGGCCTGTGGCTGGCGGGGATTTTTCTGTTCGCGTTTTTGCCGGTTCCGTTTTCTGCCGTGATGGTGTTGGCGGTGATTGCCGCAGAAGATCAGAAATTCACGGAACATGCCGGGTTTGATATGGCGGCCATCCGGGCAGCGCTGGCGCACAATGAGCGTGACGGTGCTCGGGTGCGCGGTGGCTCGACGCTCACGCAGCAAATGGTGAAAAACCTGTTTCTGTGGGATGGTCGAAGCTGGTTGCGTAAAGGGCTGGAAGCAGGTATCACAGTGGGGGTTGAACTGGTCTGAACCAAACGGCGGATTTTGACGGTCTACCTGAATATTGTGGAGTTCGGACTGGGGATTTTCGGCGTACAGCAGGCGGCACAGCACTTCTTCAACAAGCCCGCCAGCCGCTTGACGGCTGGTGAAGCGGCGCTGTTGGCAGCAGTGTTGCCGAACCCGATTCGCTTTCGGGTTAATGCGCCATCACGCTATGTGAGCCAACGCCAACAGTGGATATTGCGTCAAATGTCCCAGATAGGGGGCGAAGCGTTTTTACGGACTAACGGACTGCGTTGAAGGTTGGCTTGCCCTGTGCCGTTCGTGCGTTTGACTATCGTTGAAAGGGGAAGTTATGCGAGTGGTGATGTTTAACAGGCTGGCACGCGTGTGTGCGCTGATGCTGTGGGTTATTGGCGGTGTCGTCATGCAGGCACTGGCGCAGGAACGTCACGACGATCCTTACGCGTTTTTGCAACAGTCGGTGTTGACGACGGTCAAGCAGCAACTGCGGCAGGGCACGGAGAAACCGCAAACGCGACTCGCTTACACCGAACTGGTCGCTCAGGCAGAAAAAGCACTTAACAAACCCAACTCGAGCGTGGCGGAAAAGGGGATGACGCCACCCAGTGGCTCTAAACACGATTATATGAGCCTCAGCGTCTACTGGTGGCCCGATAGCAACAAATCTAATGGATTGCCTTGGGTGCGCCGTGACGGCATTATAAACCCTGTCAGCAAGAGTGATGACATCGACGGCGTTCGTTTGGAAGATTTTACCGATCAGGTGTACACGCTGACGTTAGCCTGGTACTTCTCCGATAACGCTGCCTATGCCGATAAGGCGATTTCGCTGATTCGAACCTGGTTTATCGACCCTGAAACCCGCATGAATCCCAACCTTGATTTTGCTCAGGGCGTGCCAGGCATTGCGCCAGGACGCGGAGCAGGCGTGCTCGACGGACGTTACTTCTCCACCCGCATTGTGGATGCACTGATTATGCTGCGCGACTACCAGGGATGGAAAAAAGAGGATGACTCGCAGATGCGTGAGTGGATGACGTCCTATCTGGGGTGGTTGCAGACCAGCAAGCTGGCGAAGCGGGAATCGGAAGCGAAGAACAATCACGGTAGCTGGTACGCCGCGCAGGTGGCCGGTATTGCCTGGTATCTCGATAAGAAAGACGTGGTCTCTGCGATGGCCGCGCTACAACGTACCAAGCTGAATCACCAGATTCAGGATGACGGCGCGCAGCCGGAAGAGCTTTCTCGCACCCGTTCCTTTCACTACAGCTATTTCAACCTGCAAGCCATTACCAAAATGGCGATATTGGCAGACAAGGTAGGCGAAGATCTGTGGCGTTATCGCACGCCGCAGGGCAGCGGTATCGCTAACGCCTTTAATTTCCTGGCCCCTTATCTGGACAAAGATAACCGCTGGCCTTACAAATCGTTCGATCAGAAAAGCGCACGGTTAATTCCCCTGATGCTGCGGGTGGATGAGGCCAAGGGCAATACGCGTTACCGTAACCGCATTGAAAAAGCAGGGTTTTCCACCTTCCTGTCCAGTATGACTCGTGACAAGCAGGATGTCGGCGGCGAAATTGGTCAAGAGACGCGCCGCGACGTTTGGCTGCTCTCCTCGCTGGCCAGTGCGCCTGGCGCGTAATTCGGATACTGGAAAATGAAAAAGGGTGCCGAGGCACCCTTTTTCTTGCTACGACGTGCGATTATTCCAGGAAGGTGAACGCCGTCGTCACGTGTTTCACGCCACTCACTTTGCTGGCAATTTCAGCAGCGGAACGGCCTTCGCGCTGGGTGACCAGACCCAGCAGGAAGACTTCACCGTTCTCGGTCGTCACTTTCACGTTGGATGATTTTACCGTATCTGTGGCAAGCAACTGGGAACGCACTTTGGTGGTGATCCAGGTATCCATGGAAGCGGTGCCCATAGATACCGGGGTGCCTTTACGAATCTCGTTATAGACTTCCGTCGCACCATCTACACCCATGGCTATCTGTTTCGCCCGGCTGGCCAGGTCGGTGGTGGGAGCCTGACCGGTCAGTAACACCTTACCCTGATAGGCTGTCGCTACGATGCGTGCGTCTTTGGATAACTGCTGATCTTTGCTGATGGCGTTAGAGACACGGACTTCCAATGTACCATCATCCACCTGCGTGCCTACCGTGCGTGGGTCGGTCGCAGTCTTGGTGGCAACAGCACCGCCAACGGCAGCGACGCCAATACAACCTTGCAGCAACAGGGCGACAGACAGCACGGCAAATGCAGAACATATCCTCATGGGGGTGCTCCTTAATCGTTCTGGTGTGGGAAAAGGGAATTATCAATCAAATCGCACAGGCAATTAACGGTCAGCATGTGCATCTCCTGCACACGCGCACTGCGGTGTGAAGGTATACGTATTTCAACATCCTGCGGGCCAAGCAAACCGGCCAGCTCCCCGCCGTCGTAACCGGTCAGCGCGACAATCGTCATATCACGCGTCACAGCGGCTTCCACGGCTTTCACTATATCTCGGCTGTTGCCTCGGGTGGAGATCGCCAGCAAGATATCGCCCGCTTGCCCCAATGCACGCACCTGTTTTGCGTACACTTCTTCATGCAGACGATCGTTTGCTATCGCGGTTAAGACCACATTATCCGCATTTAGTGCAATCGCCGGTAAACTGGGGCGCTCCGCTTCGAATCGGTTGATCATGCTAGCGGCAAAATGCTGTGCGTTAGCGGCGGAAGTCCCATTGCCACAGCACAGGATTTTGTTACCGTTGAGTAATGAGTGCACCAGCGCAGTGGCTGCTCTGGCGATCGCATCGGGTAGGGCTTCCGCTGCGGCGATTTGTGTTTGAATACTTTCGGTGAAACAAACTTTTATTCTATCCAGCACGGTACATTAACCTATTTTGCAAGCGATCCATTGAGCAATGCGATCTTTTCTCTGACAACGACACCGTCCAGATGCGGTGTTTACGCGCCAAAGGCGTTTGGCAACCAATCATAGTGTTCGCCGGTAATCGCCAGTATATCGAATCGGCAGCTTGTCGTGTCAAAACTCTGCTGTCGCTGCGCCAGCCACAGCGCAGCAGCATGCAATAACCGCTGTTGCTTGCGGGGCGTCACACTCTCTGCTGCCGAACCAAATTGCGCATTTTTGCGGTAACGTACCTCGACAAAGACCCAGGTGTGTCCATCCCGCATAATCAAATCCAGCTCACCGCCGCGACAATTCACGTTGGCGGCAACGAACGTCAGCCCGGCGTGGTGTTCCAGATAGCGCCGGGCGTGCTGCTCATAGTGTGTGCCTGTCGCTCGCCGATTCAGGGAACGGGCACCAACTGGCCTTGGCGATATTGCAGCCAGGTTAATTGGCGATTGATAACGCAATCTGCGCTGGCCGTTAACGTGCCCGTTGCGCCAGTAATTTGCTGGCTGGACGACTGAAGTAAATCGGTAAAGTGATTCGCCAACGCCCAGGCATCCATCCCCATGGCATAGAGGCGCACCAGTGAGTAGTCATTCTTGAACTGGCTAACCACTTGTTGCATCAGCGCTGGGTTGCTGCCTGCCAGCAAGGGGATCTCACTGAACTGAAGGCCTTCCATTTCAAGACGGAAATCTGGCCCCAACCCTGCCTGGAAACTACGCGAACTGGCGTATAACGCCGGGCGTGATTGCGAGGTGGTGCGCATATCGATCATCGGTTTAATCAACGCCAATTCATCCGGCGTCGCCAGAATGTAAACCGCGTCGACATTGCCGCTGACGGTGGGTTCAATCTGTGCCGGGATGGTTAACCCACCGATGGTTGTGCCCGGCTGTGCCGCTGAGGACATTACATTGACTGGCTGACCGTTCAGGCTCAACCCAGCACCGCTGTTGATAGCCTGTTTCAGCTCTGCGGTATTACCAAAGCGTTGTTGCAGCAGCGTATTACCGCCCTGACTTTGCCAAGCTTGGGCAAAGGCATTAATCACGCGATCGCCCAACGCGCCGCGTGGCACCAGCAGCAGCGGCTGTTGTTTGCCTTGGCGGTGAATAAATTGCGCCGCGTCGCTCGCTTCATCTTCCGGTGACAGGGCGAAAAAGCACATGTTGGGGGTGTTTTGCACATGCTCGGGCTGATTGAGCGCCAGAATGTTCACCGTAGTTTGCTGACTGGTGAGTTGCTCAACGTTGTTTTTCAACAATGGCCCAACAATAAGTGATGCGCCATCCTTCTGCGCTTGTGCGACCAGATTAGCTACGGGCTGCGACGTGGTGTCGTAGACTTTCACTGACACGCCGCTGGCGGCTTCAGAAGTCGGTGACACGCTAGCTGGCGTGGCGTACGGGGCACTGATTGACGTTACCGTCCCGTTGTCTGTTGCTGCGGAGGCCGTATCGGCAGGCGCGCTGTACGCCATGCTGGACTGACCGCTTTTCGCGGCATTAAAGCCCAGTTGGATGGCATTGGCGAACACCTGTGCCTGACCGTTGAGCGGCAGCAGCAGGGCGATGCCACTGCCGATACTACCACCAGCCACCGGCAAGGCGGTCTGGACTGATGCCAGAGGCGTTGGCAGCGTTTGTGCCGTTGGGTGGCGCGGATAGCGCGTTTGCCAGTCGCTCAGCGCGGCTTTCAACTGGTCGCTCGACTCGCGGTTGTTCTGGTAGGTGGTGAGCAAATCCATCCATCCGGCCAGCACATTCTCATTGGCGTTGATCAGCACGCTACTGGCTGCTTGCGCAGACATCTGTGTCAGGGCAACCCAGTCGATATTTTTTTGATGCTCATCGCCTTTGAGCTGCGGTTCTTGGGCGATATAGGCACGCAGCAAGTCAGCAGAGGGCTGGCCTTGATGTGCGTTGATCTGCGCCTGATAGTAACGCGCTTGTTGATCGGCGGAGAGTGCGCTGACGTCCAGCCCTTGCAGTGCGGCGGTTGTGCCGTTGCTGTCATTGTTGGAGGCGGCAATTTCCGCTTTTAGCAGTTGCTGCTCACGCTGTTGCGGTTGTGCCAACTGCGCAGGCAATGCGTTGAACTGTTCGGTTGCCTGAGGGAGCTTTCCTTCCTGAACCAAGGCACGAATCGCAAGTAATTGCCAGCCAGCCTTGTTATTATCTCGGCTCTGCTCCATTTGTTGCAGGTAGTAGTAAGAGGAAGCTCCGGCCTGACCTTGAACATCAGGTGAAGGCGGCTGTGGCGCCTGGCCTGGACATCCCGCAAGAAGCAGCGCCGCGAATAACACAGACGCGATACGCCCTGTTTGCGAACGGACGAAATGATTGGGAAGCATACTGTATCCAGTGGTTTTTTTATAAAGATGCTCAATATTAAATCGGCAACCCGGATGAAACAATGAATCATGAACAACAAGCAGACATTTCTGCATCCACGCTTTACATTGTGCCAACGCCCATTGGCAATCTGGGCGACATCACAGAACGTGCACTGAGCGTACTGCGCGGGGTGGATGTGGTTGTCGCGGAGGATACGCGCCATACCGGCCTGTTATTGCAACATTTTGCCATCAGTGCGCGCTTATTTGCACTGCACGATCACAACGAACAGCAAAAGGCCGACCATCTGCTGACCAAGCTTCAGCAAGGACAATCCATTGCGCTGGTGTCAGATGCAGGGACGCCGTTGATTAACGATCCCGGTTACCATCTGGTGCGCCGCTGTCGTGAAGCGGGCGTGCGCGTGGTGCCATTACCGGGGCCGTGCGCGGCGATCACGGCTCTGTCGGCGGCAGGCATTGCTTCGGATCGTTTTTGTTACGAAGGGTTTCTGCCCGCCAAAACCAAAGCGCGTCAGGACCGCTTACTGCAACTGTCTGAAGAGACTCGCACGCTGATTTTCTACGAATCCACCCACCGCTTGATTGACAGCCTGGCCGATATAGCAACGGTGCAGGGGGAATCACGTTATGTGGTGCTGGCGCGCGAGCTGACCAAAACCTGGGAGTCGATTCAGGGGGCCCCGGTGGGTGAACTGCTGGCCTGGGTGCAAGAAGACGAAAATCGCCGCAAGGGTGAGATGGTGCTGATCGTAGAAGGTTTCCAACCGGATGATAGCGAGCTTTCAGCGGAAGCGCTGCGTACCCTGGCGCTGCTGCGCGCTGAATTGCCGTTGAAAAAGGCGGCGTCTCTGGCGGCGGAAATCCACGGCGTGAAAAAGAACGCGCTGTATCGCTATGCGTTGGCGCAAAATGAGGCGGATGACGACGCAGAGGATGACAATCGAGACTAATTCGCTTATCATTCGCGCCGAAGTTGACCAGACAGTCGCCGCTTCATGGTTGTCCCTTTCGGGGGATACGCGTGGAGGGGAGGAAAGTCCGGGCTCCATAGGGCAGGGTGCCAGGTAACGCCTGGGAGGGTAAAACCTACGACCAGTGCAACAGAGAGCAAACCGCCGATGGCCCACGCAAGTGGGATCAGGTAAGGGTGAAAGGGTGCGGTAAGAGCGCACCGCGCGGCGGGTAACCGTTCGCGGCACGGTAAACTCCACCCGGAGCAAGGCCAAATAGGGGTTCACATGGTACGGCCCGTACTGAACCCGGGTAGGCTGCTTGAGCCAGTGCGTGAGTGCTGGCTTAGATGAATGACTGTCCACGACAGAACCCGGCTTATCGGTCGACTTCACCTCTTAAAAAACCCCGCTTCGGCGGGGTTTTTACATTTTAACCACTCTCCTCGTTACAGCAACCTGGCATACCTGGCCGGAGCTTTTCTTGGTATTTGCTGTGCAAAATGCACGCTAAGATTAACTCGTTTAACGACGGCAGGCCGCTATCGACTAATAATCCCTATTTGTGAATGGAGGTACAATGAGCGTAAACCTAGGCAGCATTACTCCAGGAATTCTAAAAAGGCTTGCTACCCAGGTTCCTTCAAGCGGAAATTCGGTAGAGTAGAAGATTCAAAAATTGCACAAACAGATCGTTAAACTGGTTAAAGCGCTGAAAGAGTTAACCGGGAAAGCGGCTGGGGCAGAATCATATGAAGAACGCAATGCGTTGAGAAAACAAATAAAAGTCATTCAATAGCAAATTCAGGCTCTTTACGCAGAAATTTCTCGACTACAAAGGCAAGACGCTGAGAAGAACAGCGTGGTCTCTGCTGCGACAACAACGCGTAAGGCTGATTTATCGCAAGATAGGACGAGCAAACGCGGTCACCAGATTAATATTTACGCTTAGGTTTTGCTCTTTCAGCACTCAGCAGATTGTGGGACTTAAGTAAAAAATCCCCGCTGAATAATGATACTTGGCCTTTGTATATCTCGTTTCTTAACGAGATAAAAATTAATCTTGAATCAGGTCCTGCTGTCCATTAACATTTGCTGCGACAAAATTCTCGTCTCACCGGAGCACACACGAAAAACAAACAAACACGACTGATGAATTCGGATCCTTGCGAATGCGTTATCGAGGATGACTATTGATTTAATTCAGGAGTGCTTATGGCTCATTGTGCGCAATCCCCTGCTTTTCTTTTGCATCAGGTCACCTGCCAATTCGCGACTGGCTTGACACTTTTCGGTCCGCTTAATCTATTGCTTGAACCATCATTGTGCGGCCTTGTCGGGCGTAACGGCTGCGGAAAAACGTCGCTGCTGCGTCTGCTGGCAGGGCAAGAGGTTCCCGCTTTCGGTCATATTGAACGCGCGGGCTCTCTGGTTTATGTTGCTCAGCAGCATAGGATTTTATCAACTACAACGCTGGCTGATCTGCTGGGTTACCAGAATATTTTTGCCGCGCGCCAGCGCGTCGAGTCAGGCGACTATCAGTTGGAAGATCTCGAACTTCTAGAGGGGGCCTGGGATTTACAAGAGCGTTTGGCGGCGTCGTTTGCCGAAGCCCGCTTGCCGGCATTTGTTCCTGATAAACGTGCTGCTGAGTTGAGCGGCGGTGAACGCGTTCGGGCACTGTTGTGCGCGGCATTTATGGCTGATGCTGACTATTTACTGCTTGATGAACCGACGAACCACCTCGATCGACAGGCGAGAACGTGGTTTTACGATAAGCTTGCCCAGCGACGCGGCGGCGCATTGGTGGCAACTCACGATCGTGAACTACTAGCGATGATGCCGCGCATTTTGGAACTGACCCCGACGGGTCTGCGCAACTATGGCGGCAATTATGATGACTATCAGCGGCAGCGCCAAGCTGAGCAGCAGGCTGCTCAGGCAGCATTGGAACATGCCACTACCGAGCGTCGGCGCACCCGAATGCGTTTGCAAAAATAGCATGATGCCAGTCAGCAGCGCTCGGCACAGACCCTACGCACGGTAATTCACTGAATATCGCCTCATTTGAGCGGGTGCAATACAAAGCGGCGGCAAAAGCGCGTTTAGGCACGCTGCGTAAACAGCACCGTGAGCAAAATGATGTGCTTAATGCTGCTGTCTGTGAGATGCGGGGAAGGGTCGAGGAAGATAGCCCGATATTATTTACGCTGCCAGGAAGCCATGTCGCCCCCAATAAACCGGTGTTGGTGCTGGATGATCTCGTATTGCCCCACATCGTGAATGCGCCTTTCAACTGGAGGATAGATGGCCCGATGCGGGTAGCGATGCGTGGGCCGAATGGCTGCGGCAAATCGACCATGCTCAAGGTGATGATGGGAGACGAAACGCCGGTATTGGGTGACTGTCGTGTTTCAGTCACCACGGCTTATCTTGACCAGCATTTGTCGAGTTTGGATCTCTCGTTGTCGGTAATGGCACACCTTAATGCCGACGATACGCCGCTGGAGGAGGGGGTCTTGCGTACCCGGTTGGCGCAACTGCAACTGGATGCGAATAAAGTGGGTCTACCTTTGGCATCATTAAGCGGCGGTGAGCGTTTGAAGGCGGCTTTGGCTTGTGTGCTGTGGCGCCGCGATGCTGCACAATTGCTGTTGCTGGATGAACCCACCAACCATCTCGATCTTACGTCAACGCAGGCGATTGAGGCTGCGTTATCCACGTTTCCGGGGGCAATGATTGTGGTATCGCACGATGAAGCCTTTCTTTCTGGTTTGAGGCTTACGCACAGCCTCGAATGGCGGGAAACGGGATGGCAGTGTGAACATGAGTAGCTAAGGCGCTGTTTGATACTCAGTATCCGGCACCGGGATCGCCTGAATTGGCGGAGCGCATTCAACAGGCGCTGGCACCGCTGCCGGTGATTGCTGACCACGAGCAATGGGGGTTTGACCACGGTTTTTGGGGCGTGTTGATCAAAATGTACCCGGATGCGGATATTCCTGTGGTGCAACTGAGCGTGGACGGTACGCAATCGGCAGAGTATAATTACCAGTTGTGGACCAAACTGGTAGCGCTGCGTGATGAAGGCTATATGATTGTCGCCAGCGGCAACGTGGTGTATAACCTGCGCATGGTGAAATGGGATGGCGATGCCACGCCTTATGACTGGGCGGTTTCCTTCAATCAGTTTGTCAAAGACAATCTGAACTATCAGGGCGATAACCACCCGTTGGTGGACTTTATGCAACATAAGGGGGCGGCGTTGTCGAACCCGACGTCTGGCCACTTTTTACCGCTGCTCTATGTGCTGGGCAGTTGGGATGGCAAAGAACCCATCACGGTACCCGTCGATGGTATTGTGATGGGTGCCTTGAGTATGCTGTCGGTACAAGTGGGCGGTTAAGTTTGAATATCAAGCCCGTGCATAGCACGGGCTTGTCTTATCCGTGGTGGCATCAGCCTGTTTTTAAGCGAGTCTAAAATACCTGCGCTGTTTTTTTGTGGCTCTCGGACGCTTTGGCATTATTCAGCAGGCGGTTTGCCCAAAATGCTGATGCTTTAGCATCTTTCTTCAACGCTTTGCCATCGGCGAGCAGGCTTGCCAGCGCCATTTGCGCGATGGGTAAATTAGCATCGGCCGCTTTGGCCAGGTACGCCTGCCCCTGCTGAGGATCGTGTGGAATTCTTTTCGAGGTAAAGTAGGTTTTGCCTACCGCAAACTGCGAGGGCAGATGCCCACCGTCCGCTGCGCGTTTCAGCCACACAAACCCTTCTTTCCAGGGGCTATCTGAACCGCTGGTGGTCAGGTTGTAAGCCAGGCGGTTCTGCGCTTCCAGATCACCCTGCTCTGCGCGTTTTACCAGGTCGGTATCTTCATCGTAGATGGCCTTTACATCGGGAGGCAGAGAAGCGGTGCTGGCGGCATGGGCGGTAAACAAAGTGCTGACGGCGCAAAGCAGCAGCGCAGACAGAAATCGCTTTTTCATAAAAGTCCTTTTTCCATGAAGTAAATAACGCTATTGAATATCGGCGAAGAGAGCGTGTTCTTTAATTTTCTCAGAAATTAATTCAATTAAATCATGATATTAGCATTGTGCCACTAAATAATTATCGTTTCCGGTGATTGAAGCTGCTGACAAACTTATCTAAAACCGCCACTTTCCGCCCACTTCCGTCATTCCCGCTTATCTTCGTCATTCCCGCACAGGCGGGAATCTCTGGCAAGTGAAACGCGTTTCTTCTCACAGAGATCCCCGGCTTTCGCCGAGGATGACGAAGGGAATAAAGCGGCTTTTCCTGGCAGTAAGAATCAGTCCAGAATGATATGCGGGTAAAAGCGTGACAGATCCTGAGTGATCAGTTCGCGATCTTCGCGCAAGCCAATACCGCACGGCTGATCGTTGACTAACCAACTGCCGATCACCGTATGGCTGTCACCAAAGGTTGGCAGTGGATGATACTGCTGAACTATCTTGCCTTCTTCGCCGTAAGGGCCATCTACAGCGGCGATCTGCTGCCCATTTTTCACGATCTGAATATTGGCACCTTCACGTGAGAACAGCGGTTTTACCACGTAGCTGTCGAGTGGCTGGTGGTCGTCATCGGCAAAATAGGCGGGCAGCAAGTTGGGATGGTTGGGGAACATTTCCCATAGCATCGGCAGCAACGCCTTGTTGGAGATGATGCTTTTCCAGGCCGGTTCCAGCAAGCGCACGCCCGCATCTTCCAGCTTGGTGGAAAATATTTCGCGCAGCATAAATTCCCACGGGTAGAGCTTGAACAGGTTGCCGATCACCTGATTTTGCATATCGGTGAACTGGCCTTTTTCACCCAGCCCAATCTCTTCCATGTAGAGGAATTCCGTGGGCACGCCCGCTTCCAGCGCGCAATCCTGAAGGTACTGCACCGTACCGCGATCTTCTTCGGTATCCTGACAGCAGGCCATATGCAGCAGGCCGAAGCCGTGATTAAGGCGCAGCTCTTCAAAGCGGGCGATCAGTGCTTCCTGAATGCTGTTGTACTGATCGGCATTTTGCGGTAGCTTACCGGCTTCTTTATGATCTTCCAGCCATAACCATTGAAAAAAGGCCGCTTCATACAGCGATGTCGGCGTATCGGCATTGTTTTCCAGCAGTTTGGCCGGGCCTTTTCCGTCATAGGCCAGATCGAGGCGCGAGTAGAGCGAGGGCTGCAGGCTGCGCCATGAGCTTCTGACAAATTCCCAGGTGTGCTTGGGTATGCAGAATTTGGTCAGCAATGCATCGCTGCTGACCACCTTCTCGACCACTTGCAGACACATCTGGTGCAGTTCTGCGGTTGCCGCTTCCAGCTCTTCAATCTGCGCCAATGTGAACTGGTAGTAAGCATTTTCACACCAGTAGGGCTCGCCGTACATGGTGTGAAAGTTGAAACCAAACTCTGTAGCCTTTTCACGCCAATCTGGGCGTTCGGCAATATCAACGCGCTTCATGCTTATGTCCCTTAGCCACCCATACTGCGAGAAGATGAGCTGGAACCGATGCTGGCGCTGCTACGTTGCATACTGGTCTGCTTGGCGACGCTTTCGCCAAAACCACCACGGGTGATGGTGTTAGTGGTCGCGGGTTTAGGAGCTAGTGCTGTTTTGGGGACCGTAACGGTGCGACCGGAGGTGGCAGCGCCGTAGCTTTTACCACTGGCGTCAACGAACTGGCCGTTGGCCGGGCTTGCCGGAGAGCGGGAAGAGAACAGCGGCTGTTGGGCAAAGCCTGCGCCACCGCTCATCATGCGGCCCATCATGTAACCGGCCATCAGCGGCATCCAGGAACTGCTGGTTTGCGTTGGTTGAGCGGCGGTGCCTGCCTGAGCAGGTACTGGCGTACATTGCGCTTCGCCAAATTCTGCGACGCAGTCTTCTTTGCTGGCGTATTTCGGTGCGGTTTTTTCGGCTTCTTTCAGTGCGTTGTTGTACGCTGTGGTGCACTGCGCGCTCATGGACGGGTTCGCCGCCGAGCAGTCATCCGCATTTTTATACATCGACACAGTTTCGTCAGTCTGTTCGCAACCGGCCAGAATAAATGCAGTGCCGATCGCAAGCGCGATCGGTGCCAGACGATAGGAGCGCCACCCTTTTCGGAAAGCGTCCTTCTGTATGTTTTCTGTACGTTTCATATGGTTATCCCAAAGGGTAAGGCGTCAATGCCAAAGGTGTGCCAAGTGTGCATTAGCATAGGGGATGGCTGGCTGAATTTAAAGCATTACGCCTGTCAGAATGCCTGCTCTTTACGTTGCTATACATTTTATTGCGCGCTTGGATGGCTTGGAATAAATCAGAGTCAAACAAAAAGGAGATACGCTGGGTATCTCCTTAAGGTAGTTAACTGCCTGACGGGGACGACGTCATTAGCCGCGCGGTGCTCTCGGCTCCGGCGCGCTGTTGTCAGTAAAGACTGGTGACGTGGAAACGTCCTGACCTAACGCGCCGTTCAGCGTCTGCAAGTCGTTTTCATTCAAGGTGCCCAACGCTGACTTGATATTCAACTGGTTGATCAGGTAGTCGTAACGCGAGTTAGAAAGCTGCTGCTTAGCGTTATATAACGTGGTGGTGGCATCCAACACGTCGACGATAGTACGAGTACCCACCTGATAGCCCGCTTCCATCGCGTCCAAGGAGCTTTGCGCTGACACTTCGGCCTGTTTGTAAGCGTTGATGCTGCTGATCGAGGCAGAAATATTGTTAAACGAGGAGCGCACAGTCTGCACCACGGAGCGATGCGCGCTTTCCAGCAGTTCGCTGGCGCTAACAAAGCTGTGCTGTGCCTGTTTTACGCGTGAGCTGGTGGCACCACCGCTGTAGAGCGGCACGGTTAATGACAGGCCGATTTTGTTTTGGCCTGCATCAAGATCCCTTGAGGTATTATTGGAACCGGTGTTACGCGTGTTGCTGACGCAGGAGGAAGCCGTCAGATCCAACGTTGGCATATGACCGGTTTCCGCTGAACGAATCTGCTCACGCGTCAGATCCTGGCTCAAGCGAGCGGACAACAGGCTCAGGTTATGGTTTTCCGCGTCTTTCAGTAAGGTGGCGATAGCACCCGGTTTCTCGGTGGAGAAACGGGTGATGTTCAGCCCCGCCAGTTGCGGATAGAAGTTGCCGCTGACCTGACGCAGATTTTCCAGCGCGTTATCCAGCGTGTTGCGAGCGGAGACTTCGCTGGCCAATACGCTGTCATATTGCGCGCGGGCGTTTTGTACGTCGGTGATAGCGACCAAACCGACATTAAAGCGCTGAGTGGTTTGATCGAGCTGGCGGTAAATGGCCTGTTTCTGGGCGTTAACGTAGGAGAGCGCGTCAATGGCGCGCAGCACGTTGAAATAAGCCGTGGCCGTATCCAGGATCAATGACTGCTGTGCGGTCTGGTAGGTCACATCTTGAATGCCCGCCTGCTTTTCTTGCAGCGTCAGAGCGCGCCATTTCGATATATCAAACAGGGTCTGGGTCAACTGCAAGGAACCGCTGGTAACGTTGCTGTTCACGCCATTGCTATCGCGAAAACCTTTGGTGTAACCGTAGTCGGCACCGAGCCCGAGTTGTGGCAACAGGGGACTGCGAGCCTCATTGATTTTCTCGAAAGCGGCATCACGGGTGGCAGCCGAGCTGCGCAAATCCGGGTTGGTGGTTTTAGCTTGTTGATAGACCTGTAACATATTTTCCGCGTGACCCACGGCGCTAAAGCCGCTCAGGCTCAGACCAATAAGAAGAGGGAGCAATTTCTTCATGTGCATTCCTTGTTGTGCAGCTAAGGCAACGATGTAGCGGAGATAGCGCTGTCAAAAAACGAATCCGGCAGATTCTATCAGAATGTGCCAATAGGATAAGTTGGCTGAACGTGCCATCTTCCCCCTGACCGACCCCATTAGGGGGTTTAATTTGCTCTCATACCCTAACGTTTGGTCAAATAGGTGTTCTATTAATCCAATTTATCACAAAGCATCGCAAGTATGATGTCCATCTTGATACATGAGACACATCCCCGTACCTGCTGTTGCTCGCAAGGAGTTGAGGTATGGCTGTGTCTGCGTCCCATCCGGCGACTTTCCATAAAGACGATGTAGAAATTATTGCACGAGAGTCGCTGTACGATGGTTTTTTTTCGCTCGAGCGCTACCGTTTTCGTCATCGGTTGTTTAACGGTGAGATGAGCGGTGAAGTCAGCCGAGAAATTCTGGAGCGTGGTCATGCAGTTGTGCTGCTGCCCTACGATCCGGTACGGGACGAAGTGGTGTTGATTGAACAGATCCGCATTGCCGCTTATGACACCAGTCCGACCCCGTGGCTGTTTGAACTGGTGGCTGGCATGATTGAGTCAGGTGAATCTCTGGAAGCGGTGGCGCGACGTGAAGCGCAGGAAGAGGCAGGTCTCAACGTCGGACGCTGTAAACCGATTATCAGCTATCTGGCGAGCCCGGGTGGCACCAGTGAGCGTCTGGCGGTGATGGTGGGCGAAGTCGATGCCCGTGCCGCACAGGGTATTCACGGTCTGGCCGAAGAGAATGAAGACATTCGGGTGCATGTCGTCAGCCGCGAACAGAGCTACGCCTGGGTGGAAAGTGGAATTATTGATAACGCGGCGTCTGTCATTGCGCTGCAATGGTTGGCGTTGCACCATACGCAATTGAGACAGGCGTGGACGGAGTAAACGGATGAAACGCTACACCCCGGATTTTCCGGCCATGATGCGGCTGTGCGAAATGAATTTCGCACAATTACGCCGTTTATTGCCGCGAAAGGATGAAGTCGGAGAAAGTGCGGTTTATCATGTAAATAGTGCAAGCTATCGCTTAACGATAGTGGAATCGACGCGTTATACCTCATTGGTTGAAATCCAGCAGATTGCGCCCGCCGTCAGCTATTGGAGCCTGCCAACGTTGAGCGTGCGACTCTACCACGACGCGCTGGTTGCGGAAGTGTGTGCCAGTCAGCAGATCTACCGTTTTAAAACACGTTATGATTACCCGAATAAAAAATTGCATCAACGTGATGAAAAGCATCAAATTAATCAGTTTCTTGCTGATTGGCTAAGGTACTGCCTGGCGCATGGTTTTACATCGGCACCGCGAAATGCCGATTCCAGTCTGTTAGACAAATTTCAGTAACCAAGGATACTATTTTTTGGAAAGTCTGCTGAAAGTTCCTGTGGCGAGTGGGGCCAGAATCAGGATTTTACAAATAACCGATACCCACTTGTTTGCCGGCGAGCATGAGACACTGCTCGGCGTGAACACATACCTTAGTTACCATGCCGTGCTGTCTGCCATTCAGGCGCAGGGGCAGGATGTTGACCTTATTGTGGCAACTGGAGATCTTGCTCAGGATCATTCGCACGAGGCCTATCACCACTTCACGCGCGGCATTGCGCAGTTATCCGCACCTTGCGTATGGCTGCCGGGAAACCATGATTTCCAGCCGGCGATGGTGGATGTGCTGGCACAGGCAGGCATCGCGCCTTCCAAGCACGTGCTGTTGGGCGATGCCTGGCAGATTATTTTGTTAGACAGCGAGGTGTTTGGCGTGCCCCACGGCGAGTTGAGTGAATATCAACTCGAGTGGCTGGAGCGCAGCCTGCTGCGTTTTCCAGAGCGTCATACGCTGTTGCTGTTACATCACCATCCGCTGGCTTCAGGCTGTACCTGGCTCGATCAGCACAGCCTGCGTAATGCGCACCATCTGGATGCGGTGCTGGCGCGTTATCCGCAGGTGAAAAATGTGCTGTGCGGGCATATTCATCAGGAGCTGGATCTTGACTGGAACGGGCGCAGGCTGATGGCGACGCCTTCCACCTGTGTACAGTTCAAACCGCACTGCACTAACTTTACCATTGACGATGTCGGGCCCGGCTGGCGTTATTTGGATCTGTTATCGGATGGTTCGCTGGAGACGCGCGTTTACCGCCTGAACGGCAGCGAGTTTTTGCCTGATATGAATTCGGACGGCTATTAATGCCTACGCTACTCTACCTCCACGGTTTCAACAGTACGCCTAAATCGGCCAAAGCGACGGCGCTGACCGCATGGCTGGCGCAGCACCATCCCCAGATAGAGATGCTGGTGCCGCAACTGCCGCCCTATCCGGCGGAGGCGGCCGACCTGTTGGAGTCGTTGGTGATGGAGCGTGCGGGGCATCCCATCGGCCTGGTGGGGTCATCGCTGGGCGGCTATTATGCCACCTGGTTGTCGCAATGTTTTACCTTGCCCGCCGTGGTCGTCAATCCGGCGGTAAAACCCTTCGAACTGTTGCTGGAACATCTCGGCGAATATCGTAACCCCTATACAGGTGAAGAATATGTGCTAGAGTCTCGGCATATTTACGACCTGAAAGTGATGCAGATTGAATCACTCGAGGCGCCGGATTTACTGTGGTGTTTGCTCCAGACAGGGGATGAAGTGCTGGATTATCGGCAGGCTGTGGCGTATTACACGGCGTGTCGCCAGACGGTGGAATCGGGTGGGAACCACAGTTTTGTTGGGTTTGAACAGTATTTTGACCCCATTGTGCGTTTCCTTGGATTGAGCGACGATTGATCCGTTCTGTACTGCACTGCCCTTACTGACACGGACAGCGGCAATGCGTGGCCTGCGGGCTGTGCACCCTCTCAGCACCATTCCGTTTTACACATTTAAACAACGACTAACGCGAATATGAGTCAATCAAGTTATAACGCTGATGCCATTGAGGTGCTCAGCGGCTTAGAACCGGTGCGCCGCCGTCCGGGGATGTACACCGATACCACACGCCCCAACCATTTGGGGCAGGAAGTGATTGATAACAGCGTCGATGAAGCGCTGGCGGGCCATGCGCGCCGTGTTGACGTTATCCTGCATGAAGATCAGTCATTTGAAGTGATTGACGATGGCCGTGGCATGCCCGTGGATATCCACCCTGAAGAAGGGGTGCCAGCCGTTGAGCTGATTCTGTGTCGCCTGCACGCCGGCGGGAAATTCTCCAACAAAAACTACCAGTTCTCCGGTGGTTTGCACGGCGTGGGCATCTCGGTGGTGAATGCGTTATCTTCACGAGTGGAAGTGACCGTGCGGCGCGACGGGCAGGTTTACGACATTGCCTTCGAAAACGGCGAGAAGCTGCAAGCGCTAACGGTGAGCGGCACCTGCGGGCGACGCAACACCGGTACCCGTGTACATTTCTGGCCGGATGCCAGCTTTTTTGACAGCCCGCGTTTTTCTGTCTCGCGCCTGACGCATTTATTGAAAGCCAAAGCGGTGCTGTGCCCCGGTGTGGAAATCACGTTTAAAGACAAGGTCAACAATACCAAACAGCGTTGGTGCTATCAGAATGGTCTGAACGACTACCTGTGCGAAGCGGTTAACGGTTTGCCGACGCTGCCGGAAAAACCGTTTATCGGCGCTATCGTGGGCGATACCGAAGCGGTGGACTGGGCGCTGCTGTGGCTGCCGGAAGGGGGCGAACTGTTGACGGAAAGTTACGTCAACCTGATCCCCACGGTACAAGGCGGGACGCACGTTAACGGCCTGCGTCAGGGCTTGCTGGATGCCATGCGTGAGTTTTGCGAATTCCGCAATATTCTACCTCGCGGCGTGAAACTCAGTGCCGAAGATATCTGGGAACGCTGTGCCTATGTGCTGTCGGTGAAGATGCAGGATCCGCAGTTTGCCGGGCAGACCAAAGAGCGCCTTTCTTCGCGTCAGTGCGCCGCGTTTGTGTCTGGCGTGGTGAAGGATGCGTTTAGTCTGTGGCTTAACCAGAACGTACAAGCGGCTGAAATGCTGGCCGAATTGGCAATTTCCAGCGCCCAGCGTCGCATGCGCGCGGCCAAAAAAGTGGTGCGCAAGAAATTGACCAGCGGCCCGGCGTTACCGGGGAAACTGGCGGACTGCACCTCACAGGATTTGAATAAAACCGAACTGTTCCTGGTGGAAGGGGATTCTGCGGGCGGCTCCGCCAAGCAGGCGCGTGAGCGTGAGTTTCAGGCCATCATGCCGCTCAAAGGTAAGATCCTCAATACCTGGGAAGTCTCTTCCGATGAAGTGCTGGCCTCGCAGGAAGTGCATGATATTTCTGTCGCAATCGGTATGGATCCCGACAGCGACGATCTCAGCCAGTTGCGCTATGGCAAAATCTGTATTCTGGCGGATGCCGACTCGGACGGTTTGCACATCGCTACGCTGCTGTGTGCGCTGTTTGTGCGCCATTTCCGCCCTTTGGTCGCGGGCGGCCATGTATATGTCGCCATGCCTCCGCTCTACCGTATCGATCTGGGCAAAGAGGTGTACTACGCGCTGGATGAAGAAGAAAAAGCTGGCGTGTTGGAGCAGCTTAAGCGCAAGAAGGGCAAGCCTAACGTTCAACGCTTTAAAGGGTTGGGCGAGATGAATCCGCTACAGCTGCGCGAAACCACGCTTGATCCCAATACGCGCCGCCTGGTGCAGCTTACCATCAGCGAAGACGATGTGAACGAAATGCTGGCGGTGATGGATATGTTGCTGGCGAAGAAACGCTCGGAAGATCGCCGCAACTGGCTGCAAGAGAAGGGCGACCGGGCGGATATTGAGGTGTGATGCTGCTATCGCGCAATCTTGTATAAACAGAACCGCTCCAGCGCATGACCCACCGGTATTTTGGGATAATTAAAATCTTCACCGGTGTTGGTCATGCCTGCCTTTATCATCACACGCTGTGAAGCCATATGTTGCAGCGGGGTATAGGCGTAGACTTCTGGTGCCTCAAGTTGCTCAAAGGTATAACGGATCACGCGTTTTGCTCCTTCCGTGGCATAGCCGTTTCCCCAGTGTCGCGCTTGTAAGCGCCAGCCCGCTTCGATAAGCGGCGCATGAGGAATTCCGCTCTCTTCCTGCTGCTTATGCAAACCAATAAAGCCGATAAATTCGCCGCTTGATTTCAATTCCACGGCCCAGAAGCCCCAGCCCTTGTTGGCAATATGTCTGCTGATACGGCCGGCCTGCGCATTGCTTTGTTCTTGCGTCATCAGCTCGGGGAAATAGAGCATTACCGTTGGGTCGGCATTCAATTGTGCAAAAATGGGGTAATCTTCATCGCGCCATTGGCGCAGGATCAATCTTTCCGTCTCGATCATAGCGATTTTTCTCCTTATTCACGTTAAAGACTAACAAATCAATCTGAAAGACGCTGACAGGCTTCATGGCTTCACAGTAGAGTAAATGTGCATCTTAATCCTTGATGACTGTGTAAGATTATGAAAAACAATCACGAAAAAGACTCGGGTGGCACAGAAAAACTTGATGGCGGTGCGTGCCGTGTACGGCTGGAAGATATCGCCGCGCGCTGTGGTACGTCGTTAAACACTGTGTCTCGTGCGTTGAGCGGTGAAAAAGGGGTGAGCCAGGCGCTACGCGCGCAGATACTGGAAGTGGCGCGGGCGGTGCGCTACAGCCCCGCCGTGGAAATGGGGGCTCCCGTATCGTGCTGGCCGTCTCTCAGGTGGCGATGCTGGATTACCACCGTTATCAATTCAGTTGGTATGTGCTGCAAGGGCTGAAAGAGTGCGCCAAGGTGCTGGGTCTGGATTTGGTGACCCATCCGCTGTCCGACAAGGGCACGCAGACGCTGACCGATCTGCTCAACCAGGAGGATATCGGCGGCATGCTGGCACTTACCGTCGACGATCCGGCGATTTTAGACGTTGTAGTAAACCTGAAAAAATCTGCGGTACTGGTGAACAGCGAAGATCCGCTGATGCGGATCTCCAGCGTGATGCCGTGTAACCGCTCGGCAACCCGGATGGCGGCTGACTATCTGGTGTCACACGGGCATCGCGATATCCTGTTTTTGACCCATCCCGGTCGGCGAACCATTGAACAACGGCATGAGGGCTGGCAGGAGTCGATGCGGTATAGCGCGTGTTACGCGGTTATTTGAATTTCGCCCGTTCCATAGTGGGGATCAGCAGCTGGTACATGACGCCCCAGGCGACCAGATAGGCCACGGAGCTGATGGCGAACAGCGCCCAATAATTACCTGATGCTTCGAGTACGGCACCGATCACCGTGGAGAAAATCACGCTGCCGATCATGCCAAAGGTGCTGCCGATGCCGACGACCGAACCCACCGCCGCGTTGGGGAACAGATCGGACACTGACGTCAGCAAGTTTGCTGACCAGCCCTGGTGTGCAGCAGCAGCCAACCCGACGAGGGCAACGGCCAGCCACAGGCTTTCCACCTGCGTAGCGGCAAAAATCGGTATGACCGCACAGGCGCAAATCAACATGGTGGTTTTGCGCGCTTTCGCCGCGCTGAATCCCATATTCATCGGCTTGCCGGGCAACCAGCCTGCGCCCAGACTGCCACCAATGGCAAACAGATAGATCATGATCAACGGCACACCCAATCCGGCCATATTGATATCACGGGTTTCGTTCAGCCATTTTGGCAGCCAGAACAGGAAGAACCACCAGATGGGATCGGTCAGCATCTTGCCCAGCGCAAAGGCCCAGAGTTGACGGTAGCGCAGCAGGTGCGTCCATTTGATGGATTCAACGCTGACGTGCTCTTCTTTGTCCTGACGGATCCAGGCTAGTTCCTCGGCAGAGGCTTTATCTTGCGGTTTGCCAAACAGGAAAAACCACGGGATAATCCAGACAAAACCCACCGCGCCAAGAATCAGAAACGCCCCGTGCCAGCCGCAATGAATGGCGATAAACGGAATCAAAGCGGGAGAGACGACGACGCCAAGGTTAACGGCGACGCCCAGAATCCCTGTAGCCAGCGTGCGCTCTTTCTTGGGGTGCCAGTCGGCGATGACTTTCATCGCCGCCGGGAAGTTGGCCGATTCCCCCAGTCCAAGGATGACGCGCACAATGGCAAACCCGGCCACGGTGCCGACCGCAGCGTGCAACATGGCGGCGGCGCTCCAGACCACCATCGCCACGGCGTAGCTGATCTTGGTGCCAAACTTGTCAATGACGTGGCCGCAAATCAGGGTGCCCGCGCCGTAGGCAATGGTGAAGGCGTTGACCAGCCAACTGTACTCCATTTGCGTCCAGCCGATATCTTTTTGCAGCATTGGTGCCAGCAACCCGAGCAGTTGGCGATCCATGTAGTTCACCGTGGTGGCGAACACCAGCATCGAGCAGATAGTCCAGCGATAGCGGCCTTTGGGAGGCGAGCTGGCGGTGGTTTGGCTGTCGCCGTGAGGGACAGCAGCTTCTTTTTGGCTAACTTGAGTGTCCATAGTGATTCTCCAGCTCAGGCCAGTGGCCTGAGCGGTTGATGGTTAGGGTAGAGTGGTATTGCGTGATGAAAAAAGGCTAGAGCGTCAGCTCGCAGTGCGTACCAGCCACGCTCCAGACATCGGGGTCAAGGGTGCGGCCTTGCGCCTCCACGCGGCCATCCGGCAGAAAGCGCACTTCACCGTAGACCGGATCGAGGACGCGCAGGGTGTCATCGGCCTCGTGTTGCACGGTGAGATCAGCGAAAGTCTGCGTAAAGCTGTCCAGCGATTGAATGTCTGCGGCATCATTCAGACGCACCAGCCAGGTGGTTGTTTTGCCGTGCTGCTGTACTTCACAGTGGCGCGTCGGGCCGGTTTCCACAATGTGGAAAGACTGAGAGCCGAACAACAGCGCCATGCCAGTTTCACTTTGCAACGCGATGCGCTAAGGGTTGATACGCACATCGCTAAAAATATGCTGCGGCAGCCAGGCGTGGGTGAACGTCGGTTGCCCTTCGTGGGGGGTGAAAGTCAGCACCACTAGCCCACGATATTGCTGGACGCGCGGTAGCGTACCGCAACCGCCCCAGTAGGAGGGTCTGCCGAATCCGCCGTGTATGGTTTCGCCGGGATGGTTGATCCACACCTGCGCTTCGGGAATATCACCAATGCGCAGATGCAACGGCGTCTCCTTATATCCCCATTCGCCTCAGCGATAACCAGCAATGGAGCCCGTTGGTTTTGTAGTGGTACAGTTTGGCGATGCGGTTAGCCCCTTGGGCAAAGCACCACTCTTGCGCCGTCGCTTTCTGCCATACCGCAACCTAAGCCAGTGCCGGATCGAGGGTCAAACCGTGGTCGCGCAGCAGTAGCGCCAACTGCGGCAAAGCGTGGAAGCGGCAGCCGTAGTTGCCTTTGCCCCACAGCAGGCGGGAAATTGCGGCCAGCTCCAATGAGCGTCCGGCGCGCAGCGTGTGTTCGTAAGAGCGTCCCTGAGAGGCGGTCAGCATGCCCTGATGACAGGAGTGGGCGATTTGCTCAATCAACCGCTGGATAGCGCGGCGGCTGCGTGCGGCAATATCGGCGTCGGGAGAAAGCGCGGCCAACGCGGTCAACCCTTTCAAATACACTGGGAAATAGGGGGCAGAGTTCCACTCGGCCATCTCGCAGGATTCAAAATGGGTGAGCCAATCGAGCACCCGCTGCTTGCCGGCGGCAGCCTGCTGGTTCCCGCTGCGGTTGGCACGCATGAACGTGGCCTGTGGGAAAAAGCTACCCGCCAGATAGGCGGCAGTGTGAAACAGCAGCGCATGGTTTTCCGAGAAGTACCACTGCACGTCGTTGCCCGGTTCATCCATCCAGTAGCGGAAATGCAGAATGGCGGCATCGATTTTTTCCCGGGTGGCCGGTGCGATGGCATCACCCCAGGCGATGCGGCACCACAGCAACGGCACCAGCGTGAAATCGGCACAGTCATGACAATCCAGCACCGAAGGCAATACCCCTTCCAGCATGGCGTGGGTTTCCTCATCGGCCATGCCGCAGGCCAGTCTGGCCAACGCTTTAACACTGCTGTACTCCCTTGCGTGGCGACCGTGTGCAGCGCTTCGGCAATACGCGCGGCTAAGGTCTCTGGCACAACCTGCTGCGCGGTGGCATGACAAATCTCGACGCCAAGGGTGCGGCTTATTGATAACTCTCCGCTGGAGAGCGTAATCACGAAGTTGCGGAAATCCGCTGGGAGCTGCGCCGTATTGGCGATACGCGCTATCTGTTGGCCCGGACGCAATTCAGTTTCCAACTCAATAGGTCTATCCAGCGAAATAAAATCGCCCAGTACGCGGCAGGCGATGGTCAGCGGCCGGGTCGCAGGCGCAGGGAAGCAGAGGTTGATATCCCCGTGGCTGTAGGCGGAGTATTCGAAGGACATCCCTTCCAATAGCGTCTCCATTTCAGCGACTCCCTGTGCAGCAATCGGTGAGATCAGCGCCACATTAACCGGTATGCCCGCCACGTAATCGAGTTGGAAGAAAAAGCGAATATCCCGTTCTGCTAGATCGTCAAACCAGACCCTAACATCGTTTAGCCCTGATGTTAAGGAAACTGTGACCTCAATGGCGTTTTCCAGATTGCGCTGGTAGGCGGCGCTCCAGGCGACATCTTCGCCATTAACCTGCACAATACCGCCGCCGCAGGTGGTGAAACGCAGGGTCACCTCACCGGCGGTTTCGGCTTCCAGCCAGGTTTGTGTCCAGGCACCGATGCGGGTAGGGCGGAACCAGAAACCAGAAAGGTCTACGCGGTCAGAGCCGAAGGGGAACCACCATCGCGTCAGCTCGAACGCGCCGAACGGCTGTGGTTTCTTCTCCAGATAGCGCTGCTGGAAGTCTACCCGGCAAGGATAGGTATGCGGAATGAAGTTTTTCTTTTTACTCAGGAAGAAAAACGGGTCCATGTCACCCTGCATGGGAACATCGGGTACGTCATAACGTTGGCTGACGATATCGGAATAGTGCCAGTAACGAATCGCGTCACCCTGTTGCAAAGCGCGGCGATACATCTTGTTAGTGTTCATTTATTATTCCCCGGATCACAATGCGTTTAGATCATTTATTCCGCAATACGGATGCCTTCACTTAAACACAATATGGCAAGCGACTGCCCGTAGGCGGTGGGTTGCAGCGGTATCTCTTTATAAAAATCAAGCGTGCGCCCTATGCAAGTACCGTACGAGACATTCTGCACCGTGCCTTGCACATCGATATTCTGGCGCACTGCCTGTAACGCTTTTTCCCCCGCCGCCAGCCAGCGTTCATCACCCAAGCCCAGGCGTGCGCCTTTCAGCAAGCCGTAGCCAAAACCGGCGGTAGCGAAAATCTCTTCGTAACTGTCAGGGTGGTCCAACAGGGTATGTCAGGCACCGCTTTCGGCTTGCAGATCGATCAGGGTGTTCACCTGCGCGTTGAGGCACTCCAACAGATAGAGACGCACACCGTTGTCGATAGGGGCAATCTCCAGCAGGTCGAGAATTCCAACGGTGATCCACGCGTTGCCACGCGCCCAGCGGGCTTGCGCAAAATTGCTCTTTTGCGCAAAGCTCCAGCCGTGATACCACAGGCGGAATAGACCGTACAGGCCCACGCCCTGCGGCCATTCCTTACGGTTGAAAGAGATATAATCTCCCGGCGTACCATCCAGGTTGGGCTCATGAAAACGGCCTCCGTCTTTCAGGCCGATAGTGCCTGCTATCAGGGCATCTAACTGTGCGTTCAGTGTGGTGTTGCTGCTCATTGCGTCAGTTTTCCCTTGATGAAATAGTGCGCCTTGCAAATGGTGTAGCATTTGCGCAAAACAATGCGCAATACGAAAATTTTTTGCGTTAATGTTTTGTGATTTTGATTAACTTTTTGGCTGGGGACGTGCCGACCAGGTTTTTTTTATTTATTAAAATAACCGGTTATGATGACGTTATCTGAGGCAGAGAAACGGCAGCGAGAAGCGATGAAAGTCACGCTGGAAGAGTTGCAAGCGTTTGTAGTGGTCATCGACAGCGGGTCGATTACGGCAGCGGCAGAGCAGTTGGGGCAGACAGCCTCCGGTATCAGTCGTGCGCTGCGTCGGCTGGAAACCAAGTTGGATACTACGCTGTTGCACCGTACCACACGCCGTCTGGCGTTATCACAGGAAAGCGAGCTGTTTTTGGCGCAGGCGCGTGAAGGGATCGCGTCAGTTGAACAGGCAGAAGAGTCGATGGCCGTCGGGCGTGAGCAGCCCTGTGGTACGTTGCGTGTTAATGCTGCGTTCCCGTTTATGCAACATGCCATTGTTGCCCCTTATCCCTGAATTTCGCCACATTTACCCGCATATTCAGCTACAACTGAACACCGATGACGTCTTTATTGATTTACTGGAGCAGCATACTGACATTGCAATCCGCATTGACACCCTGCGGGATTCCAGTATCCATGCCCGTTTGCTGGGCAGCACGCGCACGCGGATCTTGGCCAGCCCCGATTATTTGCAACGCCACAGCGTGCCGCAGACCGTAGAAGCGCTGGATAATCACGTATTATTCGGTTTCACCCATGTGGATGCGCTCAATGTCTGGCCGGTGCGTAAAGCCAACGGTGAGTTGTACCGCATCAAACCCGCGCTGGTGGCCTCGAGCGGTGAAACGCTGCGCCAACTGGCGCTGCGCGGGGAGGGGATCGTCCGCTTGTCTGATTTTATGACACAGGACGATCAGAAAAGCGGACGATTAGTGCCGGTGTTGGCGCAACAGACGATTGAAACGCGCATGCCGGTGAACGCGGTTTAATACCGCAACACCAAGCTGACGGCGCGTATCAGCTGTTTTCTCGATTTTCTCAGCGAGAAGATGGCGCACCAGTTGCTTTAGGTGGTGTTCAGGCGAATACGCGGGTCAAATGTTCTAGGCATTCAGCCAGATAGCGATCCACCTCTGGTTGCTTGATCACATCATTGCAGATAAAGGTCGGCAGCGGCGACAGGCCGATAAACTGGTTGGCTTTGTGGAACGGCAGGTAAACGCCATCAACACCGACACCGTGAAAGAACTCGTCGAGATCGGTAAAGGCTTCCAACAGCGGGTTCCAAGTCAGGGACAGCATATAATTCCGCCCTTGCAGCAGACCGCCGGAACCGTATTTTTTGCTGGCGTCTGAGCGGGTGCGGCCATCGCTGGCATACAGCGATCCGTGACCGTGAGTAAACACCTCATCGACGTATTTCTTCAGGATCCACGGCACGTCCATCCACTATCCCGGCATTTGATAAATGACGGTGTCTGCCCACAGAAAGCGCTGTACCTCCTCGTCCAGATTGTAGCCCTGATCGACGTGAGTCACCTCTACGTTATGGCCCTGTTCGCTAAGCAAGGTGGCGGTAAAATTCGCGAGCGTGTTGTTCAATTGGCCCTTAGAGTGACCAAAGTATTTGCTGGCGTTGATCAGCAGAATGTTTTGCATGGTGACGATGATCCCGATTGCTTAATGAAAGTAAGGCAGTGTAGTGCGCAGACTTAGGATGAAAAACGGGGGTAATGGCACAACACTCTTGACTGGCAGTCAATAAATCAAGGATGTTATGCCCCGTGAGTCAGGCAACCAATAAGTAAAAAGGGCAGTAAAACCAACGTATCGGCTTTCCTGCCCTGACAAGGACGCGTTTTGCGTTTATCTCACTTCACGCAATAAACACGCTGATTAGAAATCGACGCTCATGCCCAATTGGAAGGTGCGTCCCGGTGCAATGGACAACTGCTGATCGTAATAATGTGCGTTATTGGGATCGGTATTGGTCGGTGCCTCAATGTTGCGGCTGTTCTGGTAATCCCAATATTTACGGTCAGTCAGGTTGTAAATACCGCCGTTGACGCGCACGTTTTTGGTAATGCGATAGTACGCGGTCAAATCCACCAAACCATAGCCCGGCACGCGCATAAAAGGTGTAATTGTCGGAGCCAAGCACATTACCGTTGCCCACGCGTTTACGGCCTGCGGCATAATCGGCGGTTTTTCCTTTGGTAAAGGTGGTGATCAACGCAGCGCCATAGTGTTGCTCGGATCGTCATAGGCCAGCCCAACCACGGCTTTTTGTGGCGTGACGGTATCGAGATTGACGTAGCGGTCACCGGAGGCGCTGGATTTCGAGGCACCCTGGGTATAGCCGTAAGCCAGACGGGCGCTGAACCCTTTGGCCTGTTCAAACCAGGTGCCCAGTTCGAAACGTGCACTCAGCTCGCCACCGTAGATATAGGCTTTATCGCGGTTTTCGGTGAGATAGAGGGTACTGATGGTGTTTGGCAGATTGGCAAACAGGTCGGGATTTCCTGCACGGCGATAGTAGCCATTGGCGATAAAGTTTTTGTAATCGTTATAGAATGCGGCAGCGCTAAGCGTTACCCCGTCCACAATACGGCCTTTCAGCCCCAGCTCATAGTTATCGCTGGTTTCGGTTTTCAGATTAGGATCGCCGATCGTGGCATAAGAGCTTGAGGTGCCCATATAACCCAAGGACCAGGCACCATACAGTTGCCCGGCGTTCGGGAACTGAGCGCCGCGCTTATACTGAACATAGGCCAGCAGATCCGGTTTCAGATTGTACTGGAAGGTCAGCGCAGGCAAGATCTGGCCGTCAGAGTTGGTGCCGTACATATTGGCAGTGTTATTTGCCGTTACGTTGCCATTAATATTGGTAAACAGGTTATCGATATTTTCTGGCTTGGCGTGTTGCCAGGCGAAACGCACCGCAGGGATCACTGAGAAATCGCGCCCAGCCACATCCCAGGTCATCTTATCCTGCACAAAAGCACCAGCATTAATGATTTTGCTGTCTGCTTGAGGGCGGCCCAATTGAATAGGTAGCCCATCTGCCACAATGTTTTGTGCTGTCAGCGGTCTTTCGGATTCAGACTGGCGAATGTTTACACCATAGCTAAATCGATGATTACGCCACTCTTTGGTCGCTTTGCTTTCCAGCCCAAGGGTGTTGGTATCGTAGCCGCTCCACACCTGAGTCGGTGACGCAGCATTGCTGATGGTGTAGTCGTGGGCTTCGGTTTTGCTAAAGAACAGTTTGCCGTTCAGGCTGTCAAACAGCAACCCGTCAGTTGGCGTATACAGATCGGCAACGCTCACGCCCCAGCGGCGCGTTTTGCTGTCCTGAAATGAGGTGCTGCCATCACGAGAAGAACTGCCAGAGGCGCTGACATTCCAGGTGGGGAAGTTGCTGTGGTTAAACTTCTCGTAATACTCCACGGTGCCGGTTAGCTGGTGCAGGTCGGTTGTCTGCCAGATACCAGAGGCCAGCACAGCGTTGGAGTGCCAGTTGACCGGATTGCTGTTGATGGTAGCATCACTGTGATTTTCGGTTTCATTACCGTCACGGCGGCTGTAGACCACCACGCCTCGCAGGGTGTCGTCACCGCCAGCGGCGGTAATCCCGTTGTGGAAACTGCGATCGGCGGAGTCATACCCGACCTGATAGCCAAAATAGCTGTGTTTATCGCTGCTGAGGAAGTTATCCGGCGATTTAGGCATAAATGAAACCGAGCCGCCAAAGGCATTATTGCTGTTAGACACGTCGGTAGCACCGGAGGCGATATCAACCGAGCCGTACAGGTAGGGATCTAGGTAATCACCGCGGCCGATAACGGTGCTGCCTGCCTGAACGCGACCGCTTGGCGTTGAAGTACCGCGTCCCTGCGGGAAGTTCAACGTCATCGATATCGATAGAGACGCGATTGTTTTCCAGCCCGTGAATGTTGTAGCCGCTGTAGCCACCGCGATCGTAGCTGCTTTTGCCTGCGGTAGCCCCGGCGCTGACACCCGGTGCGCTCACCAGCGGCTGATAGCGCATTATATTGCCGAAGGTATTACCACCTTCTTTCAAGAGGTCGTTGGCTGTAAGGGTGGTTTTCGTGCCCGCTTCTCGCTCCACGCGGGGAGAAAGTACCGTCATGGTGTCCTGGGACTCTTTCTGGGCAGTATCCGATTTGCCCTGCGCGCTTTGCGCCGCATTGGCACCAAATGCCAAGCCGGACAGGACGCCGGTCAGCAAAATGTTATTCATATTCTTATGATTTAACATGATAGAGCTCTTGGGTTCGCGATGGTTTGGGTTCGTAAAAATGGCAGTGCCGATATTGTCATAGGTGCGGTAGGATGCCGTGTATAGCTAAATGATAATCATTATCACAACAATTGCGGCATTAAGATTTCTTAATGCAGGAACTCAACGACGATTGATGAAGTGTTAAGGGAGGAAGACACCTGAGGTTTGTGACAGTGGCTGGCAAGATGCTGTACTATCTGCGCATACATTACCGCGTGCGTTGCGGGAACTAAGCCTTTTAGATGACCTGTTTTGGCATGATCATTGAGTCACCGCGTAAGGATTATCGATGAGTGAGATAACTCATGACGGCGCAGAACGTCTTGCGCTGCATATGTTTACAGAAAATGCGTACCTGAACTACTCCATGTACGTCATCATGGACAGGGCGCTGCCTTTTATTGGTGATGGCCTTAAGCCGGTGCAACGCCGCATCGTGTATGCGATGTCGGAATTGGGATTGAGCGCCAGCGCCAAGTTTAAAAAATCCGCTCGTACCGTGGGGGACGTGCTGGGGAAATACCATCCGCACGGTGACAGCGCCTGCTATGAAGCAATGGTGCTGATGGCGCAGCCTTTCTCTTACCGCTATCCGCTGGTGGACGGTCAAGGGAACTGGGGGGCACCGGACCATCCGAAATCCTTTGCGGCGATGCGTTATACCGAATCGCGTCTCTCCAAATATGCCGAAGTGCTGCTGGGGGAGTTGGGGCAAGGCACCGTCGAGTACCAGCCCAACTTTGACGGCACCTTGCAGGAGCCGAAAATGTTGCCTGCGCGTTTGCCCAACATTTTACTTAACGGCACCACCGGCATTGCGGTCGGGATGGCGACGGATATCCCGCCGCATAACGTGCGCGAAGTGGCGGCCGCCGCCGTTGCGCTGCTGGAAAAACCGGAATCATCGCTCGACGATCTGTTGCAGTTCGTCCAAGGGCCGGATTTTCCCACTGAAGCTGAAATCATCACGCCGCGTGATGAGCTGCGGCGCGTCTATGAGCAGGGGCGTGGTTCCGTGCGGATGCGTGCCTTGTGGAAGAAAGAAGACGGCGAAGTGGTGATCACTGGGTTGCCACATCAGGTCTCGGGGGCGAAAGTGTTAGAGCAGATCGCCAGCCAAATGCGAGCGAAAAAGCTGCCGATGATCGATGATTTACGCGATGAATCGGATCATGAAAATCCGACGCGTCTGGTGCTGGTGCCGCGATCTAACCGGATCGACCTCGATCAGGTAATGAACCACCTGTTTGCCACCACCGATCTGGAAAAAAGCTACCGCATCAACATGAATATGATCGGTCTGGATAACCGTCCCGCCGTGAAAGGGCTGGTGGAGATCCTGAGCGAATGGCTGGTGTTCCGCCGTGATACAGTGCGCCGCCGCCTTAACTATCGTCTGGAAAAAGTGCTCAAGCGTTTGCACATTCTGCAAGGTTTGTTGATTGCGTTCCTGAACATTGATGACGTTATCCATATCATCCGCACCGAGGATGAGCCCAAAGCGGAACTGATGCGCCGCTATGGCCTGAGTGATACTCAGGCTGAAGCCATTCTGGAATTAAAATTGCGGCATTTGGCGCGCCTGGAAGAGATGAAAATCCGTGGCGAGCAACACGATTTGGAAAAAGAGCGCGATCAGCTTCAGGTGCTGCTGGCATCAGAATGCAAGCTTAACAACCTGCTGAAAAAAGAGATTCAGTCGGATGCTGAATTGTATGGCGACGATCGCCGTTCGCCGCTGCATGAGCGTGCGGAAGCCAAGGCCATGAGTGAGCACGATTTCGTACCGTCTGAACCGGTCACTATCGTGTTGTCAGAAATGGGCTGGGTGCGTAGCGCGAAAGGGCATGATATCGATCCTTCCGGGTTGAGCTTTAAAGCGGGCGATAGCTTCCGCGCCGCCGCGCGCGGCAAGAGCAACCAGCCGGTGGTGTTTATCGACTCAACGGGACGTAGCTATGCGCTCGATCCGATAACGTTGCCATCGGCGCGCGGTCAGGGTGAACCGCTGACGGGCAAACTGACGCCGCCGCCGAGTGCCAGTATTGAGCATGTGCTGATGGCCGCGGATGAACAGCGCCTGTTGATGGCGTCCGATGCTGGCTACGGGTTTGTTTGCACGTTCAACGATCTGGTGGCGCACAACCGTGCCGGTAAGGCGATGATCACGCTGCCGGACAACACCAAAGCGCTGGCACCGATCGTGATAGAGCGAGAAGACGACCTGCTGATGGCGGTCACTGCGGCGGGTCGCGTGTTGGTGTTCCCGGTGTCCGATCTGCCCCAGTTGTCGAAAGGCAAAGGCAACAAGATCATCTCCATCTCCTCGGCGGACTTCGCGGAAGGCAAGGATCGCCTGGCTCTCCTGTTGGTGGTGTGGCCGCAAGCGACGGTGAAGCTGTATTCCGGTAAGCGCAAAATTGTGGTGCGTGCAAGCGAACATCACGGTGAGCGGGGCCGTAAAGGCACCCTGCTGCGTGGGCTGCAAAACATTGACCGCATTGAGGTTGATGCGCCTCCAGCGCCAAAGGATGACAGCGAGGAGTAATGCGCTGCCTGATATCACCCGATGGTGGTATCAGGCATCTCCCCCTTTGTTACCTGCCCGATGGCGCGGGTACCACGGCAAAGGATTACCCGTGTGTTTTATGCCGAAGTCGCTATACTAGCGGCGGCGGTTGGCTTATGAGGTCGTTATGTTATTCATTATCCGTTTTGTTGTAGTGGTGATTCTTTCCATTCTGATTTGCCTGTTCGGTACGATTTACTGCCTGTTTAGCCCGAAGAATCCGCGCCACGTGGCGACTTTTGGTCATGCGTTTGGGCGGCTCTCGACCCTGTTTGGCCTAAAAGTAGAAGTCAGAGTGCCTGCGGATGCGGGAAACTATGGCAACTGCATTTACATTGCCAACCATCAGAACAACTACGATATGGTGACGGCGGCAAATGCGGTGCAGCCTGGCACGGTTACGGTCGGTAAAAAAAGCCTGGTGTGGATCCCGTTCTTTGGTCCGCTCTACTGGCTGGCAGGTAACTTGCTGATTGACAGAGAAAACTGCGCCAAGGCGCACGGCACTATTGCGCAAGTCGTTCAACACATCAAAGAGCGCAATATTTCTGTCTGGATGTTTCCAGAAGGCACGCGCAGCCGTGGTCGTGGGCTAATGCCGTTCAAGACCGGGGCGTTTTATGCCGCGATTAGTGCAGGCGTACCGATTGTGCCTATTTCTGTGACCGACACGCACAATAAAGTCAAACTGAACCGGTGGAATAACGGTCATGTTATCGTTGAAATGCTGCCACCGATTGACGCCTCTGCATACGGTAAAGAGAAGGTGCGAGAACTGGCCGCGCATTGTCATGATGTGATGGCGGCGCGTTTGGTTGAACTGAATGCTGAAGTGGCTGAGCGTGAGAAAGCGGCGAAGCGTTAATGTTTTTTACGCCCTCTGCGTTGGCGGGCGTACACGGTTGGTTAGCAAGATTACGGAGTTTTTATGTCACTTAGCCGCCGTCAGTTTATTCAGGCATCGGGGCTTATGGTGTGTGCGGGCGGGCTACCTGCGACGGCGCAGGCAAAGGGTAAGCAAAATGCTCTACCCATCCCGCCGCTGTTGGAGTCTCGCCGCGGGCAGCCGCTTTTTTTGACCATGCAGCGCGCGCACTGGGCGTTTTCCGGTGACCGTAGAACCTCAGTGTGGGGCGTTAACGGACGCTACCTCGGCCCGACGGTAAAAGTGTTCAGCGGCGATGATGTCAAACTTATCTACGGCAACCGCCTGAATGAGCCAGTCTCCATGACCGTCAGCGGCTTGCAGGTGCCAGGCCCATTGATGGGCGGAGCTGGGTGTATGATCTCTCCGGGGACCGACTGGGCTCCTGTGTTACCAATTCGGCAGGCGGCGGCTACCTGTTGGTATCACGCCAATACGCCGAATCGTATGGCACCACACGTTTATCAGGGGCTGGCCGGGCTTTGGCTGGTAGAAGACAGCACCAGCAAGAGCCTGCCTATTCCGAATCACTACGGCGTGGATGATTTTCCGCTGATTATTCAGGATAAGCGCCTGGATAACTTTGGCGTTCCGGTCTACAACCCGCCCAGTAGCGGAGGCTTCGTCGGTGATACGTTGCTGGTAAACGGTGTGCAAGAACCGTTTGTCGAAGTCTCACGCGGTTGGGTGCGCCTGCGTTTGCTGAATGCGTCAAATGCGCGCCGTTACGTGATGCGCCTGAGCGACGGCCGCCCGATGTACCTTATCGCCAGCGATTTGGGTTTTTTACCGCTGCCGTTGGCGCTGAATCAGGTTTCCCCCGCGCCGGGTGAACGCCGTGAAATTCTTATTGATATGTCCCAGGGCGGTGAAGTGACCTTGACGGCAGGCGATGCGGCAACGTTGATGGAACGACTACGTGGCTTGTTTGAGCCCTCCAGGATCCTGGTGTCAACGCAGATACTGACGTTAAAACCCACCGGTTTGCTGCCACTGGTGACGAACAATCTTCCCGCCCGTTTGCTGACGGATATTGTGCTGCCTGCCAATATCAGTCGGACGCGAGAGTTCCGTCTGGGTGATAGCCTGCCGGGGATTAACGGTGCGATGTGGGATATGACGCGCACGGATGTACAGACGCAGGAAGGACGCTGTGAACGCTGGATTGTTCACGCCGATTCACCACAGCCGTTCCACATTCAGGGGGCGATGTTTCTGGTGCGCAGCATCAACGGCGCTGCTCCTGCTGCCGATCAAAGCGGCTGGAAAGACACGGTGTGGGTGGACGGCGATGCTGAACTGTTGGTTTATTTCACCCAATCGTCATCGGCATCATTCCCGTTCCTCTACTATAGCCACACGCTGGAGATGGCAGATCGTGGTTCCACCGGACAGTTGGTGGTGCAGTAAAACGGCACGATAAGGGGGCGTAGACCCCTGAAGTTGCTGACAAACAGCCCAACGCCCTCCATCATTTCCGCCACCACTGTCATTCCCGCCCACCACCGTCATTCCCGCGCAGGCAGGAATCCCTCGACGAAACACGTTTCTTCTCACAGAGATCCCCGGCTTTCGCCGAGGATGACGAGGGGTAAAGTGACTTTGCCATTGGTCTAAGGGGGCGCATGGCTCTCCTTTGTTTTGTATTACAGATTGGCGTTTGGGTTACTTGGCGTTGCCACGGCAGGTGTGGCAGCAGAAACCTTCAGCGTCTGTTTGAACCACTCCACCACACGATGAATCAGCGGCTCTTGATACCACGGCAAATCGCCGTGATTCGCCCTTTCCAGCAACACATACTCTGCCGGATTTCCGCCCTGTTTTAATGCCTTAAACAACTGAGCACTTTGTACCGGGGAAATCGCGGAAGGCCGCACCGTTAACCAGCAGTGCTTCGATTGACGCCGGTGAGCGGTGTACATCCTGAATATTCTCTGGGAAGCTAGCGCCGATGTTGAGCAGATTCGAGAAACCATAAAGGGTTACAACAGCTTGCACATCTGAGTTTTGATCGAGATATTCTCCTTTATCGAAGGCTTTCTCACCATTTGTAGTGCCTAGCATTTGTGCCAAATACCCGCCAGCAGAATCCCCTAAAACGCCGATACGCTGCGGATCAATGCCGTATTCTGCGGCATGCGCGCGCAGATAGCGCATGGCAGCTTTACCATCGACCACCGGCGCGGGAAAGGTGTCCGGTACTACGTGATATTCTGCTGCCGCAACGACAAAACCGGCTTGTGCCAGCGCCAGACGCATCTCAGTCGGCTGAAATCAGGCCGCCGCCTGGGAAGTAGACAATGGCCGGTTTCAAGACATTCGTGCGAGGCACCAACAAAGACATTTTCAGTTGGCGCACTGAGCGTGTACTTTTGATTTGTGAGTAAACGACGTTGCTGAGCGTATCGACTTGTCCACGGACTACTGGGATTTCAATGACTTCGGCACCGGGAGTGTAGCCGGGGAGTTGCTGTGGGGCAGCATTAGCGGACGTGGAGGCAATGCCTGTCACCATCGCGCCAATCAAGGCAATCTGTTTTATTTTCATGACTTTCCTTACGTGACTGCGGTATCGGTTACTTCAGATTTTCAGGAAAATTGGCCGACAGTTCGCTGGCCGGGCAAGCGATCACGCTTTCGTTATCGGGGCCGCAATCACGCACAAAAGTAATGGTGGCAAACTCGTCGATCACTTCCGTTGGGTAGGCCGGGCCAGCAGCGCGATAGGCTTCCATGGTCGGGATATGATCGTTTTGAAAGCACACGATTTTTTGCGGATCGTTGATAACCCAACGCGGGAAGAAGATGGTGCCGTGGAACAGGAGATCGCCCAGATTCCCGATCAGGCTGACATCGGTGCCCGTCGGTTCCGTCCACGAAATTTTATAAACGCTGTGGGCAAACTGATCCTTGACCCAACGGTTAGCGACGATGCCGCTGTGAATTTGGTAATCAAGCGTGTGGTCGTTCTTCACGTAAATCTCATAGTTCCAGCCATTATCGTAGGTATAAACCAGATGTTTGCCGACAAAATCGCTGAGATCGTGCTTATCAAATGTACTCATGGTCCTGCTCCTTTTGTTCTTGATGTCAGGATCATATTGCGTCACTCTGTGAATTAATAACGCTGATTTTTCATCTAATTCATCCAAAATGTAGATTGATTATGCACAAGACAACGCTGGAACAATGGTTCTTGCTGGATAAGGTGATTGAGCTGGGCAGCTTTGCCCGTGCGGCGCAGGCCACGCACCGCAGCCAGTCTTCGGTGAGCTACAATCTGGCGCTGCTTCAGGAGCGCCTTGGTGTGGCATTGCTGGAAGCTAAAGGGCGCAAAGCGGAGATAACCCCTGCCGGCGCGCTGCTGCTGGCGCAGGTCAGGCCGCTACTGAATGCGTTTCATTATGTGGAAACGCAGGCGGCACGCTTAAAAAAGGGGTGCGTACGCGTCTCGATCTGGTGGTCGATAACGTATTTCCCCGTGAGACGCTGTTTGCCATCTTACGTGAATTTCAGCAGTTGCATCCTGATACCCATCTCCATCTGACGGAGATACTGGAGAACCAATCCTGGGACGTGGATGCCGATGTGGCTGTACTGACGCGGCGTGAAGATATGATGGGGCGGGGCGAATGGCTGATGAACATCGATTTTGTTGCCGTGGCACACCGCGATCACCCGTTGCATCAACTCCCTGCACCGTTACGTGAAGAAACGCTGTTGCGCTATCCGCTGGTACGAATTGCTTCTCGGGAAAACAGCATGCCATTGGCGGTAACGGCGGCCACTGAATATTGGACGTTCTCCACCGTAGAATCGGCGATTGAAGCGGTAATGCATCAGGTTGGTTATGGCTGGTTGCCGGAAGAGTGGATTACGGCACCGCTGGCGTCGGGAATGTTAAAAAAGCTGGCATTACGGCACGGCACGCGCTGCGCCACGCCGCTGCACCTGATTGTCCGGCGGGCGCTGGCACCGCTGGATGAACAGGTGAAAACGTTGCTGACACTGTTTCGGCGCGTCAGCCGCAGTACGCCCCAAATGGGACGTACCGAATAAGCCTGCCTGTGGCTTAACGCGTGGGGAAGATGGGCAGCGGGGCGGCGTCGGGGAAATACTCGTCTAGCGTTTTCCAGTCGGGAGGCCGTGACGAGCCTTGAACGGCAACCATACAAGCGGCAACGCGATTAGCCAAATCGACCGCCTGCGTCAGTGGCCAGCCCGCAGCAAGGCCAGCCAGCAACCCGCTACAGTGCGCATCACCTGCGCCTATGCTGTCTACTACCGTGACTGGATACGGTGCCACTGCTTGCGGTGTGGCGTCCGGCGGACAAATCCATGCCCCGTCCTTATCCAGTCGACAAATCAGCGTAAGCCCACTGCGCGCGGCGTACTGCTGTGCCAGCGCGATAATATCGCCTTCGCCCAGCAGGTGACGCGCCTCGTCTCGGTTTAGCGTCAATAGCGTGCGGCTGCCAAACAGCGCAGTGATAAAGCCGGGTGGAATGCCCGGTAGACGAGGGCCGAAATCGATCAATTTTTGCTGGGGCTGCGCCAGTACCCAGGCGCGCAGTGCGGCACCGCCAGTACCAAACAACTCGTAGCTATTCACATAAATCAGCGTATCAGCGGCGGGTTGCAGACGTTGCAACATTGCTGCAGTGATATGGGCCTCACAGCCAGTGATACTGATAAACGTGCGCTCGCCCCCCGGCTCCGCCAGCGCCAGACACCAGCCGTTGTCCATATCGGGGTGGCGCATCAGCACAGGCAGATGCAGCGCTTTCATGGCGCTTTCCACCGCGTTGCCCCAGGTACCGTTGCCCACCGGCATACCGTTGAGCACTGGAGCTCCAAGACGGGTGAGCGCACGCGCGACGTTAAAGGCACAGCCGCCGATTTGCAGCCCGTTGTCTTTGGCTTCCACGTCTTCGCCGCTGAGCGGCATACGTGGAACGCCCAGCAGCATATCGCCACAAGCACCGCCGATCACCAGCACGTGTCGAAGCGTTTTTCCTTCATGCATTAGTGATTCTCCTTAGGCTGTAGCATGACATAGAGGCCATAGGTTACACCGCTGACACCGAAGGAGACGAACAGCCCAAGGCTAGAGTTTTCGAAGATACCGGTTGCCCACGGGCCATCGATAAAGCCGGTTTTGGTCACCATCAGCCCGGCAAAGGCACCCAACAGCCAGCTCAGTAATGGCACCCAGCGCACGCCGTTATTCTTGCCGTTGACGGCAAACAGCGCGTCATTATCGTAGCCACTGCGTTGGCGCAGACAGATGTAGTCCAGAATAAACACCGCAGACCACGGACTGAGAAACAGGCCGCAGAAGATCAGAAAGGCGATAAACGGCGAAAGGAAATCTTGCGATACAAACAGAACGTAGACTGCAACGCCCACCACCAGCACGGCATCCAGAGAAACCGACACCGACTGGCGCAGTTTTACGCCGATAGCCAGCAGGTTGAGGCTGGCAGAATAGAGGCTGAGCACTGCGATAGTGACGATACCCGCGGTGGCCGTCAGCAGATAGGGCACTGACATCCATGTTGGCAATACGGTTCCGATCAGGGCGATGGGGTTAGCCGAACTGGTTAACTCCGGTAACTGGGCTGAAAGTAAAATGCCTGCCAGCATCAGCAGGACGAGCGGTAACGCCGAGCCGCCGACCACGGCAAAAAAGACACTGCCGCGCGTGGTGGTAGGGCTTTGATAGCGGCTGTAGTCCGCTCCAGCGATGGCCCAGCCGACCCCGGTGCCCGCCGCAATCACGGATACGGCCGGGAGAAAACCAGTCAGCCAGTTGCCAGACGGCAGTGCCAGTACCACATCCCACGGGGTGCTGAACAAGATATAAGTCACGACGATCAGCGTCATGGTGCCGAAGATTTTGGTGATCCAGCTTTGCATCAGGATCAGGGTGTTTTGCCCAAGAATACTCACCACAATGGTCAGACCGCCAAACAGAATAAGGCAGATGGCAGTTAGCGTAGTGCTGCTGGTAAAACCAATGGCTTCAAACAGCGCCACTAGCGTCAGTGTGCCGGTGGTGAGGTTAACGGCTTCCCAACCCATCAGGGTAAACCAGCCAAAAGCGGTAGGGGCGATATTGCCTTTCAGGCCAAACACCGCACGCGACAGGGTCAACGTAGCCGTGCGGCCCGTCTGCCCGGCAAACGAGGTATATCCCACTAATGCAAAGCTGGCAACGCCTGCAATGACAGCGAGCAGCGACTGAATAAACGATAATCCGAATGAGACGATGATGGCACCATAAACGATGCCAAGAATACCAATATTCGCAGCACACCAAATCCAGAACAGTTCTAATGGTTTTCCTGTGCGTTCCGCAGCAGGAACAATATCAATTCCCGTATTTTCAACTTGCCAAGTCTTATTCTGCTGTGTTTCACCCATGACGGCGGCTCCTTGTTGGCCTTAATGAAGCGGGTGGCGGAAAGGGCAGGCATGCAGTGACTATTGATAACGGCAGCCATGCCGAAGAGAGAGTCCGATGCTAAAACATAGCAGCGGAACGGCAGGACAGACAGTAATTTAATGCGTTTGTTGAATTGCGGTGTGAGGAGTGCGCGTGGCGCTGGTGAGCCCTGGATGGCAGAGTGGAAAAATAAAGGAGCAGCCAAAATAGAATGACTGCCCCTTTTCTCAGCTCATGCGTGGGTGAAACGTGTGATACCGAGTGACAAAATAAAACGACTGTTAAAGGTGTTGTTATGTGCCTAAGGGTCTGGCACCAAGTACTGCTTATTGCTGTATGTTGTCTTTATGCCATTTCATGTTAATGGACTGTCTTTCTGGTTGTATTCTTCGCTACTGCACGACATTTTCGCTACGTATTTTTCCGGGTGTTGCTAAGAGTCCTTTCGTATCTCATTGAGACAACCGCTGGCATACCTGCTCAGTTCACATTTTCTGCTCTGAGCGCTGTTCTCATCGCACGATCTACTTAAATAACAAGGACATTATTGTGATCTGTGTCGTGAGATGCTGTTTTGTGGTCAACTAAATGACCCCCTGGTGTTGGCACGTCTATATTTAATGTATACAATTCACAATGCAAAAGCAAGTCCAATAAAATGCCATTGAGATACCAATACGAGTCCTGAGTCTTGTTTCGTGGTAATGTGCTCTTGCCATGCTGACACCTGTCGGGGGGATGCTACCCGTGGCGCAAAAAAACACTATAAGGCCGTACTATGCAGGAGCTATTTCGTTGGGTCAGGCAAACACTTGAGAAACCCTCTACAGCGCCGCGCTATATGCAATTGGCGATGGTTTTGGAGCAGGGTGTTAACCAGAATAAAGAGCTGGCGGGGCAGTTTTTTCCTGCTGAACGTGCGATCGCGCAGCAGTTGGACATTTCTCGCGTTACGGTCTCTCGCGCATTGTCGCTGTTGGAAGAAAAAGGATTGATTGTGCGCCAGCAGGGCGTCGGGACGCGCATCAGCCAGGATCTTGACTATTCACTGGATGATGAAGAAGCCGGATTCACTAAGCTGGTGTTGCAAGCCGGAGGTATTGCCGGTAATCGCTGGCTGGAGCGCACCACCACGCTGTTACCGGATGACGTCGCCAGCAGCGTTCCTGCTTTGAAAGGTGAGCGCGTGACCAAACTGCGGCGTGTACGATTGATCAACGGTGAACCCGTGTCGCTGGAAACCACATGGATCCCGTTGGCGTTATTGCCTGGGCCGGAGATTCTGGAGCACTCGCTCTATCAATACTGGGCGGAGCGTGGAATTCTCCCGGCGAAAAAGAAGGTGCGCATCAAGGCGATTGCATGTCAGGCTGAAACAGCGCGTTTGTTAAGCATTCAGCCAGGCATGCCGCTGCTGTTTTATCGCCAGCATACCTACAACGCGCAAAATGGCTTGCTCGAATATTGTGAAATTTACTGTCGCAGTGATATCTACGAAATACAGATATCGGGCTGAATCCGTGTCTCAGCCAGCCTCATTGTCGTTGAGGCTGGCTGTCTCGTCAGATTATTGACAACCGCCTCGGGCCTGGCAGTGAACCCACTCGGGTGTGCCCACATCCGGACCTGTTGCCGGGTCGTCGAAATACATTCGATCGTAGCCTATGTGCGAGTTAACGCCCGCGGTAAGGCTCAATATACTCGCTAGGAGCAGATATTTGATTGCATTTTTCATCGGTAACATCTCCATCATTCATAGGGTTTGGGTATTACTCGAACGCCTGAACTGCGCCATGAAGCAGGGTCTTTACCTGATCAACGGATGCGGGGGAGCTCGTTTGGTGTCTGTTAATGTTGGAGGGGATTCTGATTGTTATTTGATAGCGATCTTGAGAGGGTAGGCGAGTGCAGCGAAAAAAGGGATTTCCGCCACCCGCAGTGGCGGAAACCACGTTAGTCTTTGGTCGGAAACGTGGTGCGTGGGACATCCGGGTCTGGTCCCAGCCGTTTGCCTGCATCCAGCTTGGCGATTTCGCCCAGCTCGTCTTTGTCGAGGCGGAAATCGAACACATCGAAATTTTCTTGGATGCGCGTGGGGGTAACGGATTTGGGGATCACCACCAGACCCGAATCTAAATGCCAGCGGATCACGATCTGCGCAGGCGTTTTGCCGTATTTCAGCGCGAGCTGACGTATCAGCGGCTGTTCGAATACCCCTTCTCCTCCTTATGCCAGCGGACTCCAGGACTCGGTTTGAATCTGGTGCGTGGCATTCCAGGCTTGTAATTGGCGCTGTTGGAACAAAGGGTGTAGCTCAACCTGATTGATGACCGGGAATACGCCGGTTTCTGCTTTCAGGCGTTGTAAATGGTGTGGATGAAAATTGCTCACGCCAATGCTTTTCACCAGTCCCTGCTCCTGCAAACGCAGCAGGCCGCGCCAGGCATCAACATAGGTATCCTGATCCGGCACTGGCCAGTGGATCAGATAGAGATCGACAAAATCCAGCCGCAGCTTTTGCAGGCTCTCTTCCAGCGCTTTTTGCGGATCGGATTGATCGGTATTCCACAGTTTGGTGGTGATAAACAGCTGATCGCGGGGTAGCGTGCTGGCCTGTAGTGCCTCTCCGACGCCAGCTTCGTTTTTGTAAATCGCGGCGGTATCAATGGCTCGGTAGCCGATGTGTAGCGCATCGCTCACTGCGGCCACCGTTTGGTCGTGTGTCGCCTGCCACACGCCCAGGCTGAGCTGCGGCATAATGTTGCCGTCGGCCAGTTTGATCATGGGTTGCGTTGTCATGTCATTCTCCTTTATTCGAGAATCCTCCCTGCCGAGGTCGGCAAGGGCTCGGTTGGATTTCAGCCACCGGATACGGTGATGAATGGCATCCCTTCAACCCTGTTCGTAATGGACAGGAAATGTCGGTTAAGTCTAGCCGAAAATAGCAGCAAAGCGGCGAGGAGATATAACGGTACCTGCTTTTCTTGCGCGTAACATCAAGAAAATTAGAGGGTAGCGGGTACCGTTGAAGAAGAGCCTGGAGAGGTCCTGCGTTAGGCGGCGGAGCGCCTTCTGTGCCACAACATTACCAGCATGCCAACCAATCCACTGATCAGTAAAACAATGGGGAGAATGATCAGCGCGGTCATCACCTGGTCTTCATAGCGTTTGACCAGTGGCACATGGCTAATGGCATAACCCAGTGTGACGATACCAAACACCCACAGAAAACCGCTGAGCCAGTTAAACAACTGAAAACGCAGGCTGTTGAGGCCAGAAATGCCCGCCATGGTCGGCAGCAGGGTGCGGATAAAAGCCAGAAAACGGCCAATCAGCAACGCCACCAAACCGTGACGATGGAACATATGATAGGCTCGTTGGTGATAGTGTGCGGGCAGTTGCAGCAGCCACCCTTTCACGATGCGCGTATCTCCCAACCAGCGACCTTGCAGGTAGCTGAGCCAGCAGCCGAGACTGGCCGCTATGGTAAGCAGGAACATAGTGGGCACGAAGCTCATCACGCCTTTGGCGATCATGGCCCCGGTCAGCAGCAACAGGCTGTCTCCCGGCAGAAACGAAGCCGGCAGCAAGCCATTTTCCAGAAATAATGTTGTGAAAAGAATGCCGTAGATAACCCAGATAACATTGGGGTCGGCCAACGCACTGAAATCTTGCTGCCACAGCGCCTGAATGATGTCGTGAACCACACTCATATTACTTCCTGCCAGGTGTAGGGGCCCAAAGTACAACACTGCTCGCACAAATGTCGAACGGATCAATCTGTGTCGCTAAGCAATATCGTAGGGCCAAGATCTTAGTGTCGCCAATACGAACGCCTTTCGGCGACAGACATAAGCTCTGTTATTCGTGTAAAGCGGTTTTTTTGTCTTGCTTATTCCGTTCATCATACACGCTTTACACACACCTCCGCAGCCATATCAAGGGATATCGCCGTCACACTTTGTGAATTCTGTTGAATCCGGCTGTCAAATCATCGATCAGATCATCACAGTCTTCAAGCCCGATATGTAACCGAATAAGTGTGCCGGTGAAGTCGACGCCACCCGCGGGACGAATCGAAGCCAGATCCTCCGGCTGATTAGCCAGGATCAGGGATTCGAAACCACCCCAGGAATAGGCCATGCTGAAATGCACAAAATTATCCAGATAGTCGGACAGCTGCTCCTTGCTCAGTTTTTGCTTTAGCACAAAGGAGAACAATCCGTTACATCCGGTGAAATCACGGGCATAAAACTCATGCCCTTTACAGCTCGGCAGTGCCGGATGGTTGACGACCGCCACTTCTGGCCGTTCAGCGAGTCAGTGGGCGATGCGCAGGCTGCTCTCCTGATGCTGTTTGAGGCGAACCCCGAGGGTGCGTAGGCCGCGACTGGCGACGTAAGCGGTATCGGCATCGACCATTTGCCCCATCAGATAGGAGTGCTCACGCAACTGATCCCAGCAGAGTGCGTTGGCAACAGCGGTACCCAGCATGGCATCTGAGTGGCCAACGATATATTTGGTGCCGGACTGCACGGAGATATCAATCCCAAACTCAAGTGCTTTAAACAGAATGCCCGCCGCCCAGGTGTTATCCATAATGATCACGATGTCGGGGTTAACGAACGCGACGCACTGCGCTGACGATGGCTGGCACATCGTACACTTCCATGGTGATTGAACCGGGAGATTCGAGGAGCACCACTTTGGTGTTTTCCTGAATCAGGTCAGCAATACCGGCACCGATCAGTGGATCAAAGTAGCTGGTGGCAACATTGAATTTACTCAGCACATTATCGCAGAACGCCTGAGTCGGTTCGTAGACGGAACCGGTCACCAGCACATGATCACCGCCTGAAACAAAGGAGAGGATCGCATTGGAGATCGCCGCTGCGCCGCATGGATAGAGCGCACAGCCCGCACCGCCTTCCAGCTCCGTCATTGCTTCCTGCAATGAGAAGTGTGTCAGGGTGCCGCGACGTCCGTAAAACAGACCGCCTTTGGCTCGGTTGAGGGTGGCCTGTTTCTTGTCGGCAACCGTCTCAAAAATCAGCGATGAAGCGCGTTGGATAACGCTGTTGACCGATCCCTGTGTGTATCTTTTGCTGCGTCCTGCTGAGACCAGCGCCGTTGCTGTTTTCTTGCTGCTCATGTCTGTTTCACCAAAGAGAATGGAAACGGCTACGTTAGCATGGTGTAAAGAAGAGAGGGATGATGTTTTTTCATCTAAAAGAAAAACGGTCAGAGTCACTGTTTTTGAAGAGGTAGAAATGATGTCATGCTGAAGAAATCAGGAAAGTGCCAGCCCCTCTTGCCAGAAGGGCTGGCGGCATTGAAGCCGAGTTACCCAGTATGAACACCGAAAAACTTGGGCAGCCACAGGGAAATGGCGGGAATGTAAGTGACCAACATCAAGACGAAGAAGAGGCCGCAGTAAAACGGCAACATGGCTTTTACCACCTGTTCTATCTTCTGTTTACTCACGGCGCTGGCAACAAACAGCACGGAACCCACTGGCGGTGTGATCAAACCAATCCCCAGGTTAACCAGCATGATCATCCCGAAATGCACCGGATCGATACCCAGTGAAATGGCGACAGGGAGCAATACGGGCGTCAGGATCAGCGGAGCCATGTCCATCAACGTGCCGAGCAACAGCAACATGATATTGATGTACATGAGGATGACGTACTTGTTATCCGAGATAGAGGTAAAGAAATCGGTGATACGGCTCGGTAACTGCATGTAGGTCATGATGGCACCGAAAGCCGCAGCAAAACCGATCAGGATCATCACGATGGTGACGGTTTTCACCGTGCGGTACATCAGCTTCGGCAGTTCTGCCCAAGTATAATCTTTGTAGATAAACATGGTGACAAAGAACGACCATACGCAGGCAATCGCCGCAGATTCGGTGGCGGTGAAGATCCCTGAGAGGATCCCTCCCATGATGATGACCACGGTCATCAAGCCCCACAGGGTATCTAAAAAGATTTTCAGCGCCTGCTTGAAAGGTACCCGCTCACCTTTGGGATATCCGCGTTTATGGGCAAAGCCCACGCACATCACCATAATGGTAAAGCTCAGCAGCAGCCCGGGCATGATACCCGCGATGAACAGCGACGCGATGGACACCGTGCCGCCAGTGGCCAGCGAGTAAATGACCGAGTTATGGCTAGGCGGTGTGAGGATCGCCTGCACCGAACCGCTGGCGGTCACGGCGGCGGCAAAATCCCGCGGATACCATTTTTTCTCCATTTCGGGAATCATCACTGAGCCGATGGAGGCCGTGTCGGCAACCGAGGAACCGGAGATGGCGCCAAAGAAGGTGGAAGCCACAATGTTCACCAGCGACAGGCCGCCACGAATAAATCCAACAAAAATATAGGCGAAGTTCACCAACCGTCGGGCAATACCGCCTTCCTCCATAATGGCCTCGGCCAGAATAAAGAACGGAATGGCTAACAGGGAGAATTTGTTTACTCCATTGGTTATCTGGATCATCACCGCTTCAAGCGGCAGATCAATCCAGAATGCGCCGACAATGGCTCTGAGCCCCACAGCATAGGCGACGGGTACGCCAACGTGGCAACTAAAATAAAAGCATCCATGGTAATGCCTCCGAATTAAGCGCTGCCCAGTATCACGACAGGACGTTTATCCTGCGGACCAAAGCATATTCTTTCGACAATAAACAGCAGTGTGATCAGAGAGCCGATCGGCAGCGGCAGATAGGTCTCGCCAGCTGTCAGTAACGAAAATTCAGCCACGGGCTGTTCCCACAGTTCGATGCAAAGTTGCGTGCTGTAATAGAGAATAAACAGGCTGATCAGTAACATCAGCATGTTGGTGAGAAAACTGCACACGCGCTTGTCGCCCTCGGGCAGGCGATCGGTCACCATACTTACCGCAATATGCGAACAGGCGCGGTAACTGACGGCGGCACCGACAAAGGTAAAGGTCACCATACAAATAATGGCGACCGGCTCCGGCCAGGAAAGGGAGGAGTTCAAGGCATAGCGTGCGAAAATGCCAACGGGAATGATCAGCGTCATGACCAATAACGTTAGCCCGGAAATCCACATGGCAATAAGATAGAGAATATCCATTGCAGAAATATAAATACGGCCCATTGCTTCCACCTGTACGATCCTGCGCACATTATCTTGTGCCATTATTGGGATATCGTCCGTGCCTTTAGCCCATGACAAAACTCAGACTGTACAACGTAATAATGTCTGCCGGGGTTAATTATGCTATTAGGGATAATGGGCGAGCCAGCCTGACACTGGCCCGCATTATTAACAATAGACTATTTCACCGCTTCCACGGCCTTGATCAGATCCTGGTATTTTGCACCAAACTGATCGCGTACCGGCTGTGTCGCTTTGTAATAGTAATCGGTATCAATGTCGTAGAAATTCACGCCGCCAGCCTTCATTTTATCCAACGACTGCTGGTTATAGACATTCCACAATTCACGCTGTTCCATTTGCGCTTCTTTGGCTAATTTAAGAATCAATTCCTGCTGATCTTTGGTGAGTTTATCCCATTTGGTTTTTGAATAGAGGAACAGTTCCGGAATAATAAAATGGCGGCTCCAGGTAAAGTTTTTGGCGACCGGCATGTAGTTATGCGCGACGAATGTGGGCGGATTGTTTTCCGTACCATCGATAACGCCGGTTTGCATGCCACTGAATACTTCACTGGTTCCCATGGCGATAGAGTTGGCACCCATGGCTTTCAGCGTGGCCAGTGCTACCGGGCTGCTCTGGACACGAATCTTCATGCCTTTGAGGTCTTCTGGTTTGGCGACCGGGGCTTTGGTGATCAGGTTACGTGTACCGGCATCCATCCAACCAAGGAACACCAGCTTGGATTTGCTATTATTGGTAATCTTGTCACCAATTTCCTGACCAATTTTTCCGTCCAGCACTTTGTGCATATGATCTTCATCACGGAAAATATAGGGCAGGGTAAACACTTCGATTTCTGGCAAAATGGCAGCAACAGGGGTCATGGATACACGAATAATATCGATGGCACCCAATTGCGCCTGCTCAATCATTTGCTTCTCATCGCCTAATACCCCGCCTGGAAAGATCTTTATTTCCGGTTTTCCATCCGTGGCGGCTTTTAATTTCTCTCCCATTTTTTGTACGGCTACCACATTGGGGTAGCCTTCGGGGTGAACATCGGATGCTTTGATTTGCAATGCACTGGCTGAATAACTCATAAACAGCGTGGCGGAGCTTAGGCAGATGCCTATCAGTGTTTTGGATAGCTTCATTCGGGTCTCCAGAAGTCTCGAGGATATATTCGTGGTGCGACTATTATTGTTCTATAAATAAAACCCGGTGCGTAATGAAGGGAATTAAAAAATTAAGTCAAAATAATTTCCCCTCATATTCAGGGGTAAACTAATCTATTATACCACTTTGCGGAATGACTCGTATCACAAAAGCGCAATGCAGGTAACTGAATGAAACAATTGATGGTAATTGATTTATAAGATGTCCTTTAACTGTCTATAGTATTGTTTTTATTGCTATTAATTATTACTGATAAGGTTTTTCTTGTAAGACAACTTACTGTGCTTTACTCAACAATGGTGTAATAACTCAAAGTCGATCACAGAACGCGACTTTTGTTGTCTCAGGACTGGCAAATTGGCAGACCCATCAAAGATGGCATGACAAACCCGTGTTTTGCCTTATAGATATTGTAGTTTTTTGTGCTCAAAACGCATAAATAGTAATGAGAACTACTATCAATTCTTGCTCGGTTTGATATCATTTCCCGTCGATTCGATGCACTACTCATTGGTGTTGTACTATTCATTGGTATAGGTGGAGGCACAGCGTGAAAACGGCTGTCGGTCATATTTCTTCCCAGGCATTGCCCGCCTGGCTTACACAACGCGGCGCGTTCAGCGCATTTTCCCGTAGCATGTTGACGGCTCTGTTTTTAACGGCGGGGCTAGTCACGTCAGCAGGACTAAGTGGAAATGCGTTCGCAGCACCTGCTTCTACACCTGTTGCCAACACCGCTGCCGCCAGTGCACCTGCACCAGAAGCTGCTGCTGCGGTGCCTGCATCGCCGTTGGCTCTGCCGCAAGGCAGTGCAGGCAACATTATGAAAACCGATCTTTCCGTTTGGGGCATGTATCAGCATGCGGATCTGGTGGTGAAATCCGTCATGATCGGTTTGCTGCTGGCCTCCGTGATTACCTGGGCGATCTTTTTTGGTAAAAGCGTCGAACTGGTGGGTGCCAAACGTCGCCTACGTCGTGAATATGCGGCGTTGGAGCAGGCGCGCACTTTGGATGACGCGGCAGATATCGTTGAGGCCTTTAAAGCCGATAGCACCGCGGCGGTATTGCTGGCCGATGCGCAAAATGAGTTAACCCTTTCTGCCCGTTCTGATGACAATAATCGCATCAAAGAGCGTACTGCTTTCCGTCTGGAGCGTCGCGTGGCGGCAGTGGGTCGCCAAATGGGGCGTGGTAACGGCTATCTGGCAACGGTCGGTGCGGTAGCCCCCTTCGTCGGGCTGTTCGGTACGGTCTGGGGCATCATGAACAGCTTTATCGGCATTGCACAAACACAAACCACCAACCTGGCCGTCGTCGCACCAGGGATCGCCGAGGCGTTGTTAGCTACCGCGATTGGTCTGGTCGCCGCCATCCCGGCAGTGGTGATTTACAACGTGTTTGCTCGCGGAATTGGCAGCTATAAAGCGCTAATGGGTGATGTAGCGGCACAGGTTATTTTGCTGGTGAGCCGCGATTTGGATGTGGCCGTGAGTAACGGTAACCGTTTGACTGCGGCTAATCAAAAACTGCCGGTGGGTTAAGTTATGGCGATACTTTTGCACGATGATACGAGCGGTGACAGCGAGATGCATGACATCAACGTCACGCCGTTCATTGACGTGATGCTGGTGTTGCTGATCATCTTTATGGTGGCAGCGCCGCTGGCGACTGTCGATATTCGTGTCGACTTGCCGGCATCCACGGCGGTGCCGCAACCTCGTCCGGAAAAGCCGGTGTATTTGACGGTGAAGGCGGACAAACAGCTGTATGTGGGTGATATTGCCGTGAGTGAGACAGGACTCACCAACCTGTTGGATGAGCAAACGGGTGCCAACAAAGAGACCACCATTTTCTTCCAGGCAGATAAAACCGTCGATTACGAAACCATGATGCGTGTTATGGATACCTTGCGCAAGGCGGGCTATCTGAAGGTCGGCTTGGTGGGTATGGAGTCAGCCGGTAAATAATTGCCTGGACCGTCCCGCGCTTCTGGCGCGACGGCTTCTCATACTGTGCGTTCAGGTAAAACGCGTATATTGCCCCTTTGCCTACGGCGTCCCTGTATAACCCCATCAACGTCAAACTCTCTCCTCAACACATCGTGTAAAGTGTGCCGTCAGCAACGCGCATCCGTCATTCGCGATTTCACACTGGCTTTTTACCCTGAAGACATGGCCTGCGCTTTCGGCAGCGGTGACGTAGCCTGTTTGCATTGCAGCACGGTGTAATGATTACAATAGGTTGATTTTTCACCGCCATAACGCATTATGAGAAGTTACGAGTAACTTATCGAACTAGGATAAGGTTTTACCGTGCAATCACGCATAGCACAGGGTATATAGCGGTGGAATCGGTAATGCGTAATATTCTGATTTTTGTTTTAACGCGCGCGGGTGTGTCATGCGTGTCATAGCACCAGGAGAGGCCTGATGAGCAAAGGAAATGAGCTGTCTATTATTTCCCGCTATATGAAAAAGCTGCATGTGTTGACGCTATGCGTAGGGGGAAATTCGGAATTATGGTGTGCGAGCTGCTTCTATACTTATGACGAAAATGAGGTCGCTTTCTACATCATGACAGAAACCTCGACGCGCCATGGTGAAATGATGCTGCGTTACCCGGCGGTTGCCGGGACGATTGCCGGGCAACCTAAAACCGTCATGTTGATCAAAGGCGTGCAGTTCAGCGGTCAGGCATTACTGCTACAGGGTGAAGAGACCGTTTCGGCCTGCGAGCGCTACACGCAGCGTTTTCCTATCGCCCGGGGGGCGACCTCACCCGTTTGGCGCTTGCGGATCGATACCCTGAAGATGTCGGACAATACGCTGGGTTTTGGCACCAAACGCCACTGGTACCGCGATGAGGAAAACGACGGATAACTGAATGCATCTGGCAACAGGAGGAGCCATGAGTCGAGTATTGCTGCTAGGCGCGACAGGATTGATTGGGCAGGAATTGCTGAAGCTGCTGCAAGCCAATAGCCGGGTAGAGGTTATCTATGCGCCCACGCGCAGGCCGCTGCCCGCTCAGGATAAACTGGTCAATCCTTGTCATGAGGATGTTCGCGTTGCGCTGGCGCAATTGTATGAGCCGGTCGATATTGTGTTTTGCTGCCTGGGGACCACGCGCAAGCTGGCGGGCAGTAAGCCGGCGTTTCGCTTTGTGGATTATACGCTGGTGGTCGACAGTGCCGCGCGGGCCAAGGCGCTGGGCGCTACACACCTGCTCACGGTGAGTGCGATGAGTGCCAGTGCTACGTCACCGTTTTTCTATTCACGCATCAAAGGTGAGATGGAAGCTGCGTTGCGTCAGCAGGGCTGGCGACATTTGACACTGGTACGCCCTTCACTGCTGTTGGGCGAACGGACAACGCGACGGCCGCTGGAGCACTTTTCCGCACCGCTGCTCAAGTGGCTGCCTGCTAAATGGCGAGCGATTGAAGGAAAAGCCGTGGCCCGTGCACTGATGAATCACGCCTTTTCACCCGAACCAAAAGCCAGTGTGACGGTGCTCGAAGCTGAGGAACTACGCGCCTGGGGCAGTCCGCCGCTTGCGCCGGAGCTACACGGTTAAGTCTGCGACTGTCATCGCAAACGATGGATAACCTGATTGCTGCTGCCGCGCCAGATTAACGCAGGATCTTTGAGATCCTGTACAAATTTACCGTCTACCAGTACGTTGATAAGCGCCACAAACTGTTGTTGTGCGGGCGTAAGCTCAGCGAGCAGGTAGCCTGTCCACATCCAGATGTCTTTTCCGGGGCATTCGGCATGAATGCGCTCCACCAAACGCAGCACATCCGGTACGTTTTGCGGATGGAGCGGATCGCCACCGGAGAGCGTCAAGCCTTGGCGCGAAATCTGCGTATCCTGCAAATCGGCAATGATCTGGTCTTCCAGCGCCTGAGTAAAAGGCTGGCCGGAATTGAGCCGCCAAGTGCTTTTATTGTAGCAACCTGGGCATTGATGCACGCAACCGGAAACAAACAGCGTACAGCGCGTGCCGGGCCCGTTGACCACGTCAACCGGGTAGTACTGGTGATAATTCATGGTATGGCATTGTTTGCTAGATAATGGTCTGATAAATAATGGTTTTCTGAGTAAAGGTGTCCGGCGTCCGTTGACGCCGGTAAGCGTGTAAAGCTGGCCGCATCCTTGCGACCATCAGGCTCGACGCGGGCTGTTTAGCCCAGTTGACCATTGCCGAGGTGCTTGATCCGGCGTTTGACCTCTTCCTGCTTCCCAGCGTTAAACGGACGTGCATCCGGGCTGCCCAGATAGCCACATACCCGACGCGTCACAGATACGCGTGCGGAGTCGTGATTGCCACATTTCGGGCAGGTGAAGCCTTTGCTGGTGCACTCAAACTCACCGGTGAAACCACACTCATAGCACTCATCGATCGGCGTATTGGTGCCGTAGTAGGGCACACGGCTATAGCTGTAATCCCAAACGTCTTCCAGCGCTTTAAGGTTATGTTGCAGGTTCGGATATTCGCCGTAGCAAATGAAGCCTCCGTTTGCCAGCGGTGGGTAGAGCAGTTCAAAGTCGATTTTCTTGTAAGGATTCACCTTCTTCTCCACGTCCAGGTGGAAGCTGTTGGTGTAGTAACCCTTATCGGTCACGCCTGGTATCACGCCGAATTCAGCGGTGTCGATACGGCAAAAGCGGTTACACAGGTTTTCACTCGGCGTACTGTAAAGGCTGAAACCGTAGCCGGTTTCTTCTTTCCACTGATCGGTCGCGGCTTTCAGGCGTGCGACGATGGCGACCGCCTTTTCACGCAGTTGCTCATTGTTGAACACGTGTGTCTGGTTGCCAAACAGCGCGTTAATGGTCTCATGAACCCCAATATAGCCCAATGAGATCGATGCCCGACCGTTTTTGAAGATCTCAGCGACGTTGTCGTCCGCTTTCAGGCGTACACCACAGGCACCTTCCATATACAGGATTGGAGCGACACGGGCTTTGACGTTTTCCAAACGTGCGATGTGCGTCATCAACGCTTTTTTCGCCAGTTGTAGACGATTATCCAGCAGGTTCCAGAAACGCTCTTCGTTATGTTCCGCTTCCAGCGCGATGCGCGGCAGGTTGAGGCTGATTACCCCGAGGTTGTTGCGACCATTACCACCACGCACTCATGCGGTTCCAGACCCAGGCTTGCAGCACCCAGCAGATAAGCATCCGGCTGCGACTTACCGCGAGCCACCTGTTCGGCGGTGATAAACACCTGAGGCTGCGGCAATTGCCCGGCACGATGGCGCGCATGGGCGATAGGTACGGTGCCTGATGTCACGATAGCCCAGGGAATGCCGAGCGCGTTGAGACGTTCAAGGAGTTGGCTTGCGCCCGGCATCGCCTGCACGCCCTGCGTGTCAGACGCTTCGGTGCGCTCCAGCTCATCAAACTCACGCTGGATCTCCGCTTCGCTTTTACCCTGCAAAAAGTGGCGCAGCGAGGTGATCGCCTGTTTGCCATGGATAAAATCAAGCACCTCCTGGGGTTCGATATCATGGGCTACCGCCCAATTAACCCAGGCACGCTCCACGGCTAGTAGTGAATCCACCAGCGTACCATCCAAATCAAACAGGAAACCTTTACACTCCACAACCACCTCTTTGTTTTATTTCACCGGTTCAGGCATTGATGATTTGCGCAATCTCTACGGCGCTTAAATGATACTGACGCGGACAGGACACCCACACTGGCAGCATGCGGTTGTATTTTTCCCACATTTTAGTCTGTGCGTTGAAGCCGTGAGTACCGGAATCGAAATGCGGGTAGCGCCCTTCAACATGCACCATGAAACGAACAAAGCCGAGATAGCGCGCTTCGGTCGCGGCATCAAAGCCCAAAAAGGCAAGGCGACGCTGATCCAGATCCTTGCGCTCTTTCAGGTTATCCTAGGAAACCTGCAAGGCGTGGTGCATTTCCATAATATTGATGATGGTGCGGCACACGTCTTCACTGAGTTCGCCAAATTCTCGATCCAACTCACGCATTTGCAGCCCATAGCCGCGCTCGACGATGGTTTGCAGCCGACGATAGCGTTCTGCATTGTCCGGATCCATCATCGTCATCATTTTGTATTGATTCGAAAGGATCAATCTCTGGGCATTCGTCATTTCCATCGTGCTCTCCTGAACCTCTATAGTACCGGCCTGACGCCGCTGACTCGTTTAACCTGATACCAGAATCGCATACCCCAAAGTAGGAAGATAGCGCTAGCCTCCGGTTTTTTGATTTAAAACAGAGGGGAAGGACAAAGTAATGCTATTCACACGCAAAGGGTGAAAAGGGTCACAGATCATCCAAAAAGGTTTTGTCCAGCTGTTTAAAGTTAAAGGCACGTTTCAGCACGTCGGCCAGCATCTGGTAAGTGGGTTTACCTTCAATCGGAGCTAGCGCCATCCCTGCCTCTTGCAGTTTAAGGCGAAGATCGTGAAACCATTCGGAAAGCGTGTGGGGTAACGGCGATACCGAGCGGCGGCCTAGCCACAACAGCCCCTGTAAGGGCAGACTACAGGCAAACAGTGCGGTCGCAACGGCTGGCCCCAGTTGGCCATCCAGCGCAATCTGCCAGGTTAAGGTGAACACGGCCAGCGGCGGCATAAAACGAATACTGAACTGCGTAGCGCGCACTACGCGGTTTTCAGGGAAAACAGGCGCCAGACGTTTATCCAGCGGCCAGGTTTTCATATAATGCTGCCCGTAATGGAGTACACGCTATCCCCCGCGTTTATCAGTTGGTTGAGATTTCATGGCGACTCCTTTGTTACCGTTTCAGTTATTACCATTTTCAATTGCATTATCAAAATAACAGATAAAAAATAAAATTCTAAAACAAGCTAGCAACTTTATTTGATAAATTTAAAATATATTTTGTATTTGCCTGACGCTATCGGTATCCTACCTCGGCGTAGGTCGCCATCTATACTAAAGTACTCATGTCACTAAACCAACGTGGTCATGCTGCATGCCAGAATAACGATCCTTTCACCATCGTGCTTGATGATGAATGCCGTTTTCAACTGTATTAACTACAGCATAGGCAAAAAACAGGGGACCATTGGTGCGGGCGCGACATTTATCGCCTTATTTTTCGCCACATGCTTTTCAGGGCCGATATGTCATCTTCGCACGCCGTGCATCCAGTATGCGATGCGGATAGGCCATATCGGCGCTTTTTCATGGTCATGTCAGGGAAATCACACCGTGCCATGACGTTAGTCATAAATGTCAGCTGCTGTTTAGGCTACGCTACGCGCTGTTTGACATTTGTTCACCATGTATAACAAGTAGGTACTTCCATGTCGAGTAAGTTAGTACTGGTTCTTAACTGCGGTAGTTCATCCCTGAAGTTCGCTATCATCGATGCTGTTAACGGGGAAGAGTACCTGTCAGGTCTGGCCGAGTGTTTCCACCTTCCTGAAGCCCGTCTCAAGTGGAAAATGGATGGTGCCAAGCGGGAAGCTGCGCTGGGCGCAGGCGCTGCACATAGCGAAGCGTTGAACTTCATCGTTAACACCATTCTGGCACAGAAACCGGAACTCTCCGCGCAACTGGTTGCTATCGGTCACCGTATTGTACACGGCGGCGAGAAATTCACCCAGTCTGCCGTGATCAACGACGATGTGCTGCAAGGCATCAAAGATTCCGTGCCGTTCGCGCCGCTGCACAACCCGGCTCACCTGATCGGTATCAACGAAGCGCTGAAATCGTTCCCCGCGCTGGTAGACAAAAACGTTGCCGTATTCGACACCGCATTCCACCAGACCATGCCGGAAGAATCCTACCTGTATGCCCTGCCGTACAAACTGTACTCCGAGCATCACATTCGCCGCTATGGCGCGCACGGCACCAGCCACTTCTTTGTGACCCAACAGGCCGCAGAAGCGCTGAACAAGACGGTTGATGAAGTTAACCTGATTACTTGCCACCTGGGCAACGGCGGTTCCGTAACCGCAGTGCGTAACGGTAAGTGTGTTGATACCTCCATGGGTCTGACCCCGTTGGAAGGTTTGGTCATGGGTACCCGTAGCGGTGACATCGACCCGGCGATCATTTTCCACCTGCACGATTCTCTGGGCATGAGCGTTGAGGCGATCAACAAACTGCTGACCAAAGAATCTGGCCTGCTGGGCCTGACCGAAGTCACCAGCGACTGCCGCTATGTTGAAGACAACTACACCACCAAAGCGGATGCCAAACGTGCCATGAACGTGTATTGCCACCGTCTGGCCAAATACATCGGTGCCTACAGTGCGCTGATAGAAGGCCGTCTGGACGCTGTTATCTTCACTGGTGGTATCGGTGAAAATGCGGCTATAGTGCGTGAACTGACGTTGAGCAAACTGGGCCTGCTGGGCTTTGAAGTCGACCACGAACGCAACCTGGCTGCTCGCTTCGGCAACGGCGGCAACATCAGCAAAGAGGGCTGCCGCCCTGCACTTGTGATCCCGACCAACGAAGAGTTGGTTATCGCGCAAGACGCCCTGCGTCTCACCGCGTAAGACAAGTAATCCGACACCGTCAGCCAAGGCTGACGGTGTCGTTTCTGACCAAGCTGTTTTTGACTCAGCGAGCAACTGTAAAGAGGTTTAGCCGTGTCCCGTACAATCATGTTGATCCCCACTGGCACCAGCGTTGGTCTGACAAGCGTCAGCCTGGGTGTCATTCGCTCCATGGAACAAAAAGGCGTGCGCCTGAGCGTGTTCAAACCGATCGCGCAGCCGCGTTCTGGCGACAATACGCCGGATCAAACCACCTCTATCATCCGCGCCAACTCAGCCATCACTGCGGCTGAGCCGTTGAAAATGAGCCACGTTGAAGCGCTGCTCAGTTCCAACCAGCAAGATGTGCTGATGGAAGAGATCATCGCCAACTACCACGAAAACACCAAAGATGCAGAAGTGGTGTTAGTAGAAGGTCTGGTTCCAACGCGCAAACATCAGTTTGCCAACGCGCTGAACTATGAAATCGCCAAAACCCTGAACGCTGAAATTGTGTTCGTTATCGCACTGGGCAACAACTCTCCGGACCAGTTGAAAGAGCGTATCGAGCTGGCATGCAGCAGCTTTGGCGGCAGCAAGAACAAAAACATCACCGGCGTTATCATCAATAAACTGAATGCCCCGGTGGATGAGCAAGGTCGTACCCGTCCTGATTTGTCTGAAATCTTCGATGATTCCAGCAAAGCAGACGTGCCGAACGTCGATCCGAAACAACTGTTTGCCAACAGCCCGCTGCCGGTACTGGGCTGCGTGCCGTGGAGCTTCGATCTGATCGCCACCCGCGCTATCGACATGGCAAAACACCTGAATGCCCGCATCATCAACGAAGGCGAAATTCAGACCCGTCGTGTGAAAACCGTGACCTTCTGTGCGCGCAGCATTCCACACATGCTGGAACATTTCCGTCCGGGTTCCCTGCTGGTGACCTCTGCGGATCGTCCTGACGTACTGGTCTCCGCGTGCCTGGCTGCCATGAACGGAGTTGAAATCGGTGCCGTGCTGCTGACCGGCGGTTATGAAATCGATGCCAGCATCGCCAAACTGTGCGAACGCGCCTTCCAGACTGGCCTGCCGGTATTTATGGTGAACACCAACACCTGGCAGACCTCGCTCAGCCTGCAAAGCTTCAGCCTGGAAGTACCGGCTGACGACAGCGAACGCGTTGAGAAAGTCCAAGACTACGTGGCTCGCCACATTGACAGCCAGTGGATTGAATCCCTGAGCGCCGCATCCGAGCGTTCTCGCCGTCTGTCTCCGCCGGCATTCCGCTATCAGTTGACCGAACTGGCACGCCAAGCGGGCAAGCGCGTTGTGCTGCCGGAAGGCGACGAACCGCGTACCGTGAAGGCCGCCTCTATCTGTGCCGAACGTGGTATTGCGCACTGCGTGCTGCTGGGTAACCCGGAAGAGATCCAACGCGTTGCTGCTGCACAGGGTGTTGAACTGGGCAAAGGCATCGAAATTGTCGATCCGAATGCCGCTCGCGAACGCTATGTCCCGCGTCTGGTTGAGCTACGTAAGAGCAAAGGCATGACCGAAGTGGTTGCGCGTGAGCAACTGGAAGACAACGTGGTGCTGGGCACCCTGATGTTGGAACAAGGCGAAGTTGACGGTCTGGTTTCCGGTGCCGTTCACACTACCGCTAACACCATCCGTCCGCCGTTGCAGTTGATCAAAACCTCTCCGGGCAGTTCACTGGTTTCTTCCGTGTTCTTTATGCTGCTGCCGGAACAAGTGTTTGTCTACGGTGACTGCGCTATCAACCCGGATCCGACCGCAGAGCAACTGGCCGAAATTGCGATTCAGTCCGCCGATTCCGCCGCCGCATTTGGTATCGATCCGCGCGTTGCCATGATCTCCTACTCCACCGGTAACTCTGGTGCGGGCAGCGACGTGGAAAAAGTGCGTGAAGCAACCCGTTTGGCACAGGAAAAACGCCCGGACCTGGTGATCGATGGTCCGCTGCAATACGACGCCGCAGTAATGGCCGACGTAGCGAAATCCAAAGCGCCGAATTCACCGGTTGCTGGCCAGGCTACCGTGTTCATCTTCCCGGATCTGAACACCGGTAACACCACGTACAAAGCGGTACAACGTTCTGCTGACCTGATCTCTATCGGGCCGATGCTGCAAGGCATGCGCAAGCCAGTGAACGATCTGTCCCGTGGCGCACTGGTAGACGATATCGTTTATACCGTGGCCCTGACCGCTATTCAGGCTACCCAGCAGTAATCCAGGGTTTCTGAATTATCCAAAGGCCGCGCTTTCGCGTCCTTTTGCTTTTGTGTCATAGTAAATTGTTAAAAAACATCCTTATTTGCCAAAACACAGCTACCGATTAAAACAACACGCAAGGACACACAGCATGAGTCTGGTTCACTATCTCGGCAAGCAGACTCTCGGGGTTTTAGCCTGCTACCAGCAGGGAAAGGTGGTGATGCACATTTGCGGCGTCTACCCGCGCACCAACAATGCACTGCGGGTTTTCTTCCCCAAGGGCCACGCGCTGGCCGTCGGTGATTTCGCCACGCTGCATCTTGATAACCGCACCGGGGTGGATCAGTTTGATGCCAACATTTCCGTTTATCGCGCCTCTTACAAAGGGCGCGTGGTGGAGGTGGATGAAGATTGGGTGCTGCTGGAGTCGCGTGAGTGCCAGGTGATGTATGGACTTAGCTGCGTACTGGATATCCGCGCACCGGACTATGACTATCCTCAGGATACGCGCGAAGAACGCGCGGTGCCGTTTACGGCTCTGAATGCTCTGCCAGAGACGGAACACCATGATTTCACCAACAAGGTAGGCGTGCTGGTCACCATAGCGCAAGAACAGCCCCATACCACGATTCTGGCGTTTCTCTCTTCGGTGAACAATGATGTGTTTCTTATCACTTTCCCTGAGACATTCAAATCCCGGCAGCTCAAACGCAACCCACACTGTTTCTTTGCTATGGATGAGCGCTCACACTACACCTTTGAACGCGCTATTGAGTGGAACTACACCTTGATTGAGGGCGATGCCTATCTGATCCCGCCACACAATCCGCTGTTCGAACAGGTACGCGAGGCGTTCATTCACAAAAATCCGTGGGAGATGGCATTCTTCCTGCGTGAGGATCTGGAGATGTACCACATCAAGAGCCGTCAACTGGTGTGTCCTGGCTCACGACAGGCTGTCGTTACCGCATAATGGTCTGCGCTGCGGGCCACCATTGACAGCCCGCAGCACAGCGTAAGCCGATTACTCTTCAGCGTCGTCCGATGCGGCAACCTCGTCATCGGTTTTCACTGGCTCACGCGTAATGGGTTTGCCGTAGCTTTGCTCGTTGTAACGGCTCATCCACAGCGATAGGGCTTTGAGCGAATCCGGCGTGAACTCATCGCAGCGCGCCGTGACCTCCTGCGGTGTCATCCAGCACACCTCAGCCACTTCCTCTTCCTGCAAGGCAAACGGGCCGTGGGTAACGCAACTGAATAACGCCCCCCACACACGACAATTGTCACCGTCAAAATAGAACAGGCCATGATCGGCGAAAGGCACACCGGCAATGCCCAGTTCCTCCTCCGCTTCACGACGGGCGGACTCGAGCATGTGCTCGCCGGTTTGCACTACGCCCCCGGCTGTCGCATCCAACCAACCGGGGTAGAAATCTTTTGTCTCGGTACGGCGTTGAACCAGTATTTTTCCCATGCCGTCATGAACAACGATATAGGTGGCGCGGTGACGTAAACGTTGAGCGCGCATTTGCTGGCGGCTGGCCTGGGCGATAACGTCATTGTTCTCGTCAACAATATCCACCCACTCGGTCCCTGCCGCTTGACTTTGCTCCACCATCCTCTGAACCCTTCAGTATTGGCGCGTTGCGACGCGCGTCTGTTTTAAACGTACTAAGCGTTAGTCGTGCAAGATCGTTGATAACTTAGTGACTAATAATCACCTGTGCAATAGGCTCGCCACCCATTAACGGTAAAACTTGAAGCTCCCCTTGTGACAGCATGCCATAGCTGGGCACATTGCCCCCTTTTGGCAAGCTGACGGAGCCAGGATTAAAGCAGTAGACCTCCCCCTGACGCTCAGCCACAGGAAGGTGGGTGTGCCCATACACCAGCACATCGCCTGCCTGCAACGGCGGAAGATGCTGAGGATGGTAGAGATGACCATGCTTCAGGAAAAGACGCTGCTGCGGCAACAGCACCTGCTGCCACGGTGCCGTGATCGGAAAGTCGAGCAGCATCTGATCCACTTCGCTGCCACAGTTACCACGCACCGCCACAATTTGACGGGCAAACGCATTCAATCGGCTCGCCACCTCGGCAGGCTGATAAGCCTCCGGCAGCGGATTGCGCGGGCCGTGATTGAGGAAATCCCCCAAAAGCATCAGCCACTCGGCGCCGCTGCGGGTAAAAATATCGAGTACCCGCTCCGTCGCTGTTAGCGAGCCGTGAATATCTGAGGCAAACATCAACTTCATCGTGATCCCCGAAAAAATACGTCGCAATACGGCAAAGTGTAACAAAATTACCGTACTCAACTCTTGTCCTTTTTTCATTTGGCAGATGGGTGTCGCACGATTACACACATCAGTGCTCGGAGGGATATAGGATAAAGGCCGCCGCTAAACCAACGATAAGCACCGTATAAAAAAACGTACTGAACACTCCCTGTTCAGTACGATCCTGAGTTGCAGAATCCGTGTCAGAGACACGCGGATAAAAGCAAATTGAACAATCTCGCCCCTTTTGCACGATGCAGCGCGCAATGGAAGGCGAGTCACCATCATTGTGTTGTTAAATGCCCTGCGGCAGGTGGGTGAATCTTGCCGTGCATCGCCGGGTTATCGCTCTCATCTTTCAGCGCGACCCCCGACAGCCGGCGTTGAAACGCTTGCTCCAGCAACCAGGCCCATTTAAACGCGGCCTGTGGATAATCCAGCCCTTCCGGGCGAATATTGGAAATGCAATTACGCTCCGATTCCAAACGACGCGTGTGAGGCCCCCAGGTTAAATAAATACTCAAACTGTCCGGTGATGACAAACCAGGGCGCTAGCCGATCAGGATCGCCACCGCTTTGGCCCGCAGACACTCGCCAATGTCATCGCCCAGCGCCACGCGCGACTGATGCGCCAGCACCACCGGTGCCAGCGACAAACCGAGTTGCTCCAGATAAGGACGCGCCTGAGTAATGAGCGGCACCGCCTTGGACGAGAGACCATCAGCCACCACGATCAGCAAATCGGCTGACGGTTGATGCAGCGCCATCAGCGCCTCACGGCTGGCCTCCGACAAACGCCGTCCCAAATCAGGTCGACAAAGATACTGCTCACGCGACGTTGCAGCGCTGTGCACGGTAAAGGTTTTCAGCCCTTGCGCCGCTAACGCCTCTGCAAGGGGTTCACTGTCAAACGCCTAATGCACCGCATCCCGCGCCTGCGCATGTGCCAGGCCGAATTTCAGCAATTCTTCGGTTGGCAGGCTTGCGCCGGTACGCCCCAAGGCAATGCGCGCTGCGGTGTATTCTCGCAGCATTTCCCTCGGGTTGGCGTGAACGAGGTCCTTCATACGCGCCCCTCCAAATACGGTTGATGTTGCAGCAACGGATGCTGACGGCTGGCATCACACAGTCGCCCCTGGGTATCGAGAATCTTCATGCGCGCCAGCAACTCACCAAACTCCGGCGCGTGTTTCAATCCCAGCAGCTCGCGCACATACAGCGCATCATGAAACGAGGTGCTCTGATAGTTAAGCATGATATCATCCGCGCCCGGAATACCCATCAGATAGGTCAATCCGGCGGTGGCCAACAGCGTCCGCAACGTATCCATATCGTCCTGATCCGCTTCAGCGTGGTTGGTGTAGCACACGTCACAGCCCAACGGGACACCCAGCAGTTTGCCGCAGAAGTGATCTTCCAATCTTTGCTTACCGTCATACAGGTATTCAGGCCCGATAAAGCCCACGACCGTGTTTACCAGTAGCGGAGAGAAACGCCGCGCCACCGCATAGGGGCGCGCCTCGCAGGTTTGCTGATCGACGCCGTGATGAGCATTGGCAGAAAGGCAACTACCCTGCCCGGTTTCAAAATACATCACGTCGTTACCCAACGTGCCGCGCTGTAAGCTCAATGCCGCCTGATGCGCCTCTTCCAGTGTCGCCAGATTGAAGCCAAAGCTGGCATTGGTGGCTTCAGTACCGGCGATCGACTGAAACACCAAATCCACCGGTGTCCCCCGCTCAATCAGCTTCAACGTGTTGGTGACATCCGTCAGCACGCAGGACTGCGTAGGGATCTCAAAGCGATGAATGACATCATCAAGCATGTAATTCAGCTGTTCCAGCAGCGGCAGGCTGTCACTGGCTGGGTTAATACCAATCACCGCATCGCCACTGCCATACAGCAAGCCATCAAGCATGCTGGCGGCAATGCCTTTCAAATCATCGGTAGGGTGGTTCGGCTGCAAGCGCACGCTGAGATGCCCCGGCAAGCCAATCGTGTTGCGAAAACGCGTGACGACACGACATTTTTTGCTGTCAGGATCAAATCCTGATTGCGCATCAGCTTACTCACCGCTGCCGCCATTTCCGGCGTGATACCCGGTGCAACGCGCGTCAACAGTTCGCTACTGGTGGTGTCGCTCAATAGCCAGTTGCGAAAATCCTCCACGGTCAAATGTGAAATGGGTTCAAACACCTGCTTATCGTGGCTATCAACAATAAGTCGCGTGACCTCATCCTGCTCATAGGGAATCAAGAGGTCCTGCAAAAAGGTCTTTAATGGCACTGCAGCTAGCGTCATACGCGCCGCCATACGCTCTTCAGCGCTCAGGGCCGCCACGCCCGCCAAATAGTCACCGGAACGCGCCGGTGACGCTTTGGCCAGTAGCGTACGCAGAGAATCAAAGGTGTAACGCTGGTGCCCCAGTGTCGTATGATACATACCCCTCCTTGCCTGCTATTTGGATGCCGTCAATTGGGGATCGAATACTTCGAACTCACGCGCACTGCGGGTTGCTCGAAACCAACCGTATCCCAGCAACATCATGGCAGTAAAAATCAGCGCCAGTAACGTGTTGTAATACACCATGGCAACCAGACAAATCACCGCCATCACCAGCGCAAATGCCGGGGCAAAGGGATACCAGGGCGCACGGAACGGACGACTGAGCGCCGGTTCACCGCGACGCAGTTTAAACAAGGCGGCAATCGACGTAATGTACATGACTATCGCACCGAATACCGACATGGTAACGATATTTGCCGTCAGCGGCAGCCTGCCGATGGTGACGAACGAATCGGAGAAGATGGCGGCAATTCTGACGACACCACCCGCCAGAATGGCGCGGTGCGGCGTACGGAAACGCGGATGGACTCGCGCCAGCGAAGCGGGGAGATACCCCGCGCGTCCCAGGGCAAAGATCTGACGCGAATAGCCCATGATGATGCCATGGAATGAGGCAACCAGGCCAAACAACCCGAGCCACACCAACATGTGCAGCCAACCGCTGTTGCTGCCGACAATCATTTTCATTGCCTGAGACAGCGGGTGATTGATATTAGAAAGCTGCGTCCAATCACCCACCCCGCCGGCAAACAGCATCACCCCCATTGCCAGCAGGCTTAAGGTCAGTATGCCACCGACAAAGGCGCGAGGAATGGTGCGTTTAGGATCTTTCGCTTCTTCAGCGGCCATCGCCGCCCCCTCAATGGCGAAAAAGAACCAGATAGCAAAGGGAATGGCGGCAAAAATACCGGATAAGGCAACCGGGCTGAAACTGTCCATCCCCGCCCAACCGCCACGAGCAAAGTTTGCCCATTCGAATCCAGGGGCCACCACGCCCATAAACACCAGCAGTTCGAAAATCGCCAGTAAGGTGACTAACAGTTCAAAGGTGGCAGCAATGCCAACTCCAAGAATATTCAACCCCATAAAGATCAGATAGGCGCTGACCGCTACCCATTTGGGGTCCAAAGCCGGGAACTGCACATTGAGATAAGCACCAATCGCCATGGAAATGGCCGGCGGTGCAAATACAAATTCAATCAGCGTGGCAAAACCGGCAATAAAGCCCCCGGTTGGGCCAAAAGCGCGGTAGGCATAGGCAAAAGGCCCACCGGCGTGGGGAATGGAGGTAGTCAGTTCCGTGAAACTGAAGATAAAGGCGCAATACATGGCCGCAATCGCCAATGAGGTGATCAAAAAGCCCAGCGTGCCTGCCTGCGCCCAGCCGTAGCTCCAGCCAAAATACTCACCGGAAATCACCAACCCGACAGCAATGCCCCATAAATGGAAGCTGCCGAGCATCCTTTTTAATCCTGGTTGTGCACTGTTGGTTTGCATGTTGTTTATCCCGTAGAAATAACCTATGGGAGTTACAGTGCAAAGCACATACCAAAAACGAAAAGGCCTTACACAACTTGACATTGCGCAGGTAAGTCAACAATCGCCGCCATTTAGCCTGCGCTGTTTTGCAGCAGTTCGCCCCATAATGCAGCAGGTTTTGCCAATCTCAAGGGCAGCGTGGCGTACTGAAATGCAGCGATTTTTTACCTGAACGTCACGATATCTCGCGCAGAATCACTCATTATTATTATCATTCATGATAAAAATACGGACACGTCCTGGGTTACATCCTTAAAGCGCCATCAGAACCGATAGGAAATAAGTGAGGCAACGATGCAACTACTGATTACGGGCGGCACCGGCCTGATTGGCCGTCACCTGGTTGCTCGATTACTGTCTTTATCTCACCATGTCACGGTACTCACTCGCGATACAGCGCACGCGCGTCAGGTACTCGGCGAGCGCGTAGAGTATTGGTCAACGCTGCAAAATCGCACCTCACTGGATGACATCGACGCCGTCATCAATCTGGCCGGAGAACCGATTGCGGATAAACGCTGGACGCCACAACAAAAGCAGAAACTGAGCGAGAGTCGCTGGCAGCTTACCGAGCAGTTAGCTACGTTGATTAAAGCCAGCGCCTCGCTGCCAGCGGTATTCATTTCCGGTTCTGCGGTTGGTTATTACGGCAATCAAGGGGCGGCATTAGTCACCGAAGATGAATCACCGACGCCCGAATTTACTCATCAACTCTGCGCGCGCTGGGAGGAATTGGCGCTGAGTGCGGAGAGCGATCGCACACGCGTCTGCCTGCTGCGCACGGGCATCGTACTGGCTGCTAACGGCGGTGCATTAGCAAAAATGCTGCCCCCCTTCCGCGTCGGGCTGGGTGGCCCCTTAGGTTCGGGCAAACAGTACATGCCGTGGATTCATATCGACGATATGGTCAATGCCATTCTTTACTTATTGGATAACCCGATTCTACGCGGGCCCTTTAACATGACCGCGCCCTATCCTGTGCGCAATGAGCAATTCTACGCCATGTTGGCCCACGTGCTGGATCGCCCATGTTTTATGCGCGTGCCCGCATTTGTACTCAAACTGCTGATGGGAGAAGCCGCCACGCTGGTGTTGGGTGGACAGCGCGCCATTCCACATCGGCTGGAGGCCGCTGGATTCGGCTTTCGCTATTACGAACTGGAAGACGCGCTCAAAGACGTCACCGGAAAGAAATAGCCGCAGGGCGTATCGTTGAACAGCGCAAAATACGCCCTGCTGACAACGGTATCGGCTATTTCAATGCACCGGAGAGAAACTGCTGCAAATGGGGACTCGTCGGGTTGCCAAATACGCGATCTGGCGGGCTTTCTTCTTCAATCACGCCCTGATGCAAAAAGATCACATGGCTTGATACGTGACGAGCAAACTCCATCTCATGGGTGACGACCACCATGGTTTTGCCCTCTTCCGCCAGTTGCTGCATGATACGCAGCACTTCCCCCACCAGTTCAGGGTCCAGCGCTGACGTGGGTTCGTCAAACAGCAGGGTGTCTCCATCGCCAGCGCACGGGCAATGGAGACACCCTGCTGCTGCCCACCGGAGAGATTGGACGGGTATTTGTTCTGCGCCTCGCCGGTAATCCCCACGTTATCCAGATAACGCACCGCACGCTCGCGGGCTTCCGCTTTGCTCAATCCCAGTACCTGCACTGGCGCTTCCATGACATTTTCCAGTGCGGTCATAAAGCTCCACAGGTTGAAATGCTGAAAGACCATGGTCAACCGCGTGCGTAGCAGTTGCAGTTTTTTCTTATCAAAGACTTTCAGTTGTCCGTCAGTGTCACGCACCATGCGAATCTCTTCATCGTTGACGAATATCGCCCCCTCGCACGGTTTTTCCAGAAAGTTGATGCAGCGCAGCAGCGTACTTTTTCCTGACCCTGACGACCCGATAATCGAAATGACATCGCTCGCTTTCGCCTGAAGAGAAACGCCCTTCAGTACGTCGTGTTCCCCGTAATGCTTATGCAGTTCCGTCACCATCAGTTTATGATCTGACATGCTGTTTTTTCCTGATGTTAATGAGATGAACGGGTATAATATGCCGCAGCCAGCGCCGTTCCGCGTGTTTAAACAGGCCGATCAGCACAAAAGAGATTACCAGATAGATCACCGGAGCAATGCCAAAGGCATAAAACGGCTGATAAGTGGAAGTGTTAATATCTCGGGCAATTTTCAAGATATCCGGCACCGTTACGGTAAACGCCAGCGCCGTGGAGTGAAGCATCAAAATCACCTCGTTGCTGTACGCGGGCAGTGCAATACGTAACGCACCGGGCAAAATAATGCAGCGATACTGTTTAAACCGGGAAAAACCGTAGGCTCTGGCAGCTTCAATTTCGCCATGAGGTACCGAACGGATCGCACCAGCAAAATTTCTGTGGTATAGACGCAGGTGTTCAACGCCAGTGCCAGCACCGCACAGTTCAGCCCGCTGCGGAAAAACGCATTCAGCATGTCGGTACCGCGCACGATCTCCAGGCTGTAAACACCGGAGTAAAATACCAGCAACTGCACGTAAAGCTGCGTGCCGCGAAACATATAGGTAAATACCCACACCGGAAAACTGAAACGTCGCCGTGGAGAAACGCGGGCAATGGCCAGCGGGATCGCCAGCAGGCCGCCCATCACCACCGACGAAATCAGCAGCCATAGCGTCATCGCCAAACCGGTGAGACGATACCCATCACTCCATAGTAAAGGTTGCCAGTACTGTTGCAGGATCTCACTCATAATTCACCTTCTTCACGCCCTGCGAGTAATGGCGTTCCAGCCACCACAGTACCCCGTTGGAGACTGTAGTAAAAATCAGATACATCACCCCGGCAACAATGGCGAAATAAAACGGTTTATGCGCCCCCTTGCCCGCCAACTGGGTCACTTTGACAATGTCATTCAGCCCCAACAACGACACCAGCGCCGTTGCCTTGAGGATCACCTGCCAGTTATTGCCGATACCGGGCAAGGCAAAGCGCATCATGGAAGGAAACATGATGCGACGAAAGACCTTCAGTGGCGTAAAACCATAGGCCACGGCCGCTTCAATCTGCCCTAGCGGCACAGCCAGATAGGCACCGCGAAAGGTTTCAGTGAAATAGGTGCCGTAGATAAACCCGAGCGTGATGATCCCCACTGAGAGCGGATCGATATCGATTTGCGCGACACTGAGCGTTTCCGTCACGCTGTTGAGCGCAATTTGCAGGCCATAAAAAATCAATAACATTAACACCAGATCCGGCACGCCACGGATCAGGGTGGTGTACGCGGAGAAAAAACCGGACAGCAGGCGATTGGCAGAGAGCTTGGTCCCTGCGCCAATCAGACCAATGACCAATGACCAATGACCAATGACCAACAGCAACGAGCACACCGCTAATTGCAGCGTCATGCGCGCCCCGTCAAGAATCAGGTCGGTATAGCCGTAGAGCATCGCGTGTTTCCGTCTAAAAAGGCACACTCTGCCTGCATGACGCAGGCAGATCCCAGCAACACGCCATTAGCCGCCGTATACGTCAAAATCGAAGTATTTCTTTGCGAAAGTGTCGTAGGTGCCGTCTTTGCGCAGCCCCATGCCGGTACCGACGCCAAAGAATTTGTCATCCTTAACTGCCGGACCCGCGAAGACGTAGTCTTTACCCGCCGGTAATTTCAGGAAGCCTTCGCTGCCCGCCACTTCATCCTGGAACGCGGCATCGATACGGCCTGCGGTCAAGTCGGCGTAGATCAAATCCTGGTTTTGGTAAGCCACCACATCAATGCCTTTCGGCTGCCAGTTGGCATTGGCTTCCTGAGTAGAGGCCTGCAACACGCCGACACGTTTACCGCGCAGCGATTCCAGCGTCGGTTGAATGTTCGCCCCTTTCTTCTCAATCAGACGCGCGTTGGCAGCGTAGAGTTTTTCCGTGAAAGCAATTTCCTGCTGGCGCTTTTCAGTGATGGAGAGTGAGGAGATGATGGCATCAATCTTTTTCGCTTTCAGTGAAGGGATCAGCGCGTCGAAATCACTTTCCACAAAAGTACATTCAGCCTTGATGCGCTTGCACAGCTCTTTAGCCAAATCAATATCAAACCCTACCAGTTCACTGCTAGCATTCTTGGACTCAAAGGGTGCATACTTCGGGTCGGTGCCGATTTTGAGATTCTTAGGAACATCGGCCAGCGCGCTTCCCGCAGCAATAACTAAGGCTAACGGCAGAATTCTGAATAATTTTTTCATTTCGCAACCCTTATCTTGATGGAATGATGATCAAAAAGAATGAATATCACTAAGCGTAAAGGGGCGGTCAGACGCCTGCACGCTCTTGCGCGAAAGGGATGCCAGCGCCGCCAGTCTCATCAGCAGAACCCCTGCAAAATCCGCGCCATAATCGCTACAGAATACGGATAAATCCGAAATCTGCCGCAGGCGCGTAGTGATAGGGACACCCTGATGAGGGTGATGATGCGTGTGTTGATCAGGAAAGAGACGGCGCGCTTTCCCGGCAACATTTTGGTGCAAATCAACCAACATTTGCACCATAACAACGCATCATAGCTTAAGAGTAGTGCAAACCTTGCGCAGACAGGCAAGAAGGCGAGAGAAAAGATGAGCAGAATTGCACCTGATTGGTGTGTTTTGCATCCCCCTGAGAGATTGGGCGGCGTTAACTACCCTGCCAGCGAGTGAACAGCGCTTCAGGCAACGCAATATCAAACTGATCGAGCACGCGGTTGACCGTTTGATCCACCACGTCTTGCAAGGTTTGCGGACGGTGATAAAACGCGGGAACGGGCGGCATGATCACGGCCCCCATTTCTGCGGCTGCCGTCATCAGACGCAGATGCCCGAGGTGCAATGGGGTTTCACGCACGCACAAGACCAACGGGCGACGCTCTTTTAATATCACGTCTGCGGCACGAATCAATAAGTTATCGCTGTAGCTGTGTACAATCCCCGAAAGGGTTTTGATGGAACAGGGGAAAATCACCATTCCCGCGGTACGAAACGAACCGGATGACAGCGAGGCCGCGATGTCACGACTGTCATGCACCACGTCCGCCAATGCCTGCACATCGCGCACACTGAAATCAGTCTCCAGCGTCAGCGTTTGTCGGGCGGCCGGGCTCATGATCAGATGGGTTTCCACGTCGGCCAACGGCTGTAACATCTGCAACAGGCGCACGCCATAAATCGCGCCGCTGGCACCGGAGAGTCCAATGATGAGTCGTTTCATGCCAAACCTCGAAATGCTGCTGTACAAAAAGGATAACGGGCAGACTTTGCCTTATCCCCGCTCAATAAGCAACAAAGGGAGGCGCTTACGCACCTCCCTTTGATGTTGCTCACAAGTCAGTCATTGCCGCGCAAGCGGGAATGACATCAGCCTTCGTTATGCAGTTCCAGATCTTCGACCTCGTTCTGACCACGCAACGCTTTGGCATCGTCATTACGCAACCCTTCCAGATAGTCGAGATACCCCTGATCGACATCTTTTGTCACGTAGATACCGTTAAATACCGAGCATTCAAACTGCACGATATCCGGGTTTTCTTCCCGCGCGACGGCGATCAGATCGTCGAGATCCTGGAAAATCAGGGCGTCGGCACCAATAATCTGGCGAATCTCTTCTACTTCGCGACCATGGGCAATCAGCTCATTGGCGCTCGGCATATCAATGCCGTACACGTTAGGGAAACGAATTTCCGGCGCGGCAGAGGCCAGATAAACGCGACGTGCACCGGCTTCACGCGCCATCTCGACAATTTGCTCCGAGGTCGTGCCGCGCACGATGGAGTCATCCACCAGCAGCACGTTTTTGTCACGGAACTCGGCGCGGTTGGCGTTCAGTTTGCGGCGCACCGAGTTTTTACGCTGTTCCTGACCCGGCATGATAAAGGTACGGCCAACGTAGCGGTTTTTCACAAAGCCCTGGCGGTACGGTTTATCGATAATGCGTGCAATCTCCAAGGCGATATCGCAGGAGGTTTCCGGGATAGGAATGACCACATCGATATCCAGATCTTCCCACACGCGGGCAATCTTCTCGCCCAACTTTTGGCCCATGCGCACGCGGGCGCTGTAGACCGAAATTTTGTCGATAAAAGAGTCCGGGCGAGCAAAATAGACATACTCGAACAGGCATGGATTGCTTTTCGGGTTCTCGGCGCACTGACGGGTAAACAGTTGCCCTTTCTCAGTGATGTAAACCGCCTCTCCCGGCGCTACGTCACGCAAGAACTCAAAGCCAAGGGTATCGAGCGCCACGCTTTCCGAGGCCACCATATACTCGATGCGGCCATCGGCCAGTTCGCGCTTGCCGATCACCAACGGACGGATACCGTTTGGATCGCGGAAAGCGAACAAACCGTGCCCGATGATCATCCCAACGCACGCATAGGCACCGCGAATCATTTTATGGGTGGCGGCAACGGCAGCAAACACGTTGTCGGCATCCAGCGGGTAGTGTTGGAAACGATCCAACTCGCAGGCAAAGATATTGAGTAGGATCTCTGAATCAGAGGTTGTGTTAACGTGGCGACGCCCTTGCTCAAACAGCTGTTTGTGCAGTTCATGAGCGTTGGTCAGGTTACCGTTGTGCGCCAGCGTGATGCCAAACGGGGAATTGACATAAAACGGCTGGGCCTCCGATGCGCTGGAGCTGCCCGCGGTAGGATAACGCACATGCCCCACGCCCATATTGCCTTGCAGGCGCTGCATGTGACGCGCCTCAAATACGTCCTTCACCAGGCCGTTCGCCTTACGCAGGCGGAAGCAGTTCATGGGATCGATGGTGACGATGCCTGCGGCATCTTGTCCACGGTGCTGTAACACTGTTAACGCGTCATAAATCGACTGGTTTACCGGTGTAAAACCGGCGATACCGACAATACCGCACATGTTGTCTTTTCCTCATCAGCGCTATCGCAGCTCTATGTGCTGCGGCAAGAAACTTGACGTGCTTTGCAGGTAGTCGAAAAACCACCTGATGATATAGCTAAACTGCGGGATGAGCTGAGACCGTTTCCAGTCGTCGCTTTGTGAAAAACCGGTAAAGGTATCCAAAAAGAACAACAATGCAGAGACAATCAACACACCGCGCAGCGCACCAAAGCAAATGCCCAGTACTCTGTCGGTGCCTGAAAGCCCGGTTCGTTCAACCAGTGAACCAATCACATAGTTGACGATCGCTCCCACAATCAATGTCGCAATAAACAGAATGGCGATGGCAACCCCGTTGCGCACCAGCTCGTCTTCAAAACGCGTGAAATAGACCGACAGGTATGGGTAATAATGGCTGGCGACAAATAATGCACTGCCCCAGGTGATCAGCGAAAGCGCCTCACGAACAAAGCCGCGGATCAAACTGACCAGCGCAGAGAAACCAATAATGCCAATGATGACGTAATCAACCCAAACCATTAATTCTCTCACTTACGAACGATGCCAACATAATCTTTCTAGCACTAGCAGTCATTACCGCCAGTTCAAGAGAGCGTAGCGCCGCTCATCATACTGTTCGCGGCGGATTCTAACAGAAAAAAAACGTTTGCGTAGCCTATTTCCCAACGATTTCACCGATAGGTGAATTTGCTGGCAGCGTATGGCAAAGTCACTTTTCTTCCTCGTCATCCTCGGCGAAAGCCGGGGATCTCTGCAAGAACGAACGCATTTCTTCTGCAAGAGATTCCCGCCTACGTGGGAATGACGTGGTAGGCGGGGATGACCGTTTTAGTCGGTTTTGCCAACAACCTCAGCGGAATTAGCCCTCTGGCAATCTTAACGTGCGCTGTAGTTCCTGACCTGCCCGCTCAGCCCACTCAGCTGTTGCAGTTCGCCGAGGGCAGACTGCAATTTCTGTTTTGACGCATCCGGCCCGACGTAAATTCGGGTTATCTCCCCGGCGACGGGTGTCGACGGCACCGTGTAAGCGCGGTATCCCGACAGGCGCAGCTTGGCAACAATTTCATTCACCTTATCCGCATTTTTCAGTGCGCCCAGTTGCACCACGTATGCTTGTCCTGCGGGCGCGGCTTCCGGCTTCACTTCCGGTTGCGCTGCGGGCGGCGGTGTAGGCGTTGCCGGCTTGCTTTCCGGTTTCGGCTCAGGTTTCACTTCCAGTTTAATTTCTGGCTTCACCTTGGGCTTGGTTTCCGGCTTCACGTCCACTTTAGGGGTTACCGGGCGCGCCGCCACGGCGGGCGGGGCAATTTCTATCGGTGCGGCAGGAGGCGGTGGCGTACTGCTCGGCGGTGCCTGCATGGCACCGTCATCCTCAGGCGCGGTCACACCGCCTTGGGCCGGTTGCCCTTGCATCGCCTGCTGTGCCCCTTCCGGCGGCTGACTGGGCAACGACTGGTTCAGTGAAGGCAGCGATTTGGCCTCCGTGCTGTCGCCCGGCTTTGGCACCAGAGGGATCGCGGCAAACTCATCTTCGTAATGTTTCTTTTTGCCATCCAGCAGCGCTGGCAGCACAATAACGCCCAACGCCACCAGAATAATGGTGCCGACCAGACGGTTTTGAAACTTACTTGCCATTCGACCCCCTCTTCTCCTGCGCTTCCATCACATGCGCTACCGTATGAAAAGATCCGCACACTACGACGGTATCCTGCGTATCTGCGTCTTGCATCGCCTGATGCCAGGCGGTCGCGACATCACCAGACGACCGGCAGCGATCCAGATGTGCCGCTATCAATTCAGCACTGGCACCGCGTGGTCCCTCCAGCGGGGCGCAATACCATTCATCCACCACGGGTTTGAGGTGTGCTAAGGTACCGGGAATATCTTTATCGGCCAGCATACCAATCACCACACGTATTTTGCCCGTTTTTGGCAACTGCGCCAATCGCCCAGCCAAATAGGCCGCCGCATGGGGATTGTGCGCGACATCCAGAATCAGTTTCGGCTGTTCGCTCACCGTTTGAAACCGGCCCGGTAACGCAGCGCAGCGCAGCCCCTGTTCAATATCAGCCAGAGGGACGTTAATCGGCCCCTGGCACAGCGCCGCCAGCGCCGTAGCAGCGTTGGGCAATGGCACGTTCGGCAACGGCAGCGTCATGCGCTCGCCATCGGTCGATTGCCAATACCAGCCTTCGCCTTCAAGCGCAAAGTGCCAATCGCGATCGCGCTTGAACAACAATGCCCCTTTCTCTTCAGCCACAGCCGCAATAGAAGCAGGCATATCCGGCTCACCCACCACGGCGGGAGTATTGCGGCGGAAGATACCGGCCTTTTCGCGACCAATACTTTCGCGGTCATGCCCTAACCAGTCAGTATGATCGAGCGCAATACTGGTCACCACCGCCACGTCGGCATCCACGATATTGGTGGCATCCAGACGCCCACCCAACCCGACTTCCAGAATCACCACATCCAGATTTACCTGCCTGAACAGGTGCAGTGCCGCAAGGGTGCCAAACTCGAAATAGGTCAATGAGACATCGCCACGCCCTGCTTCGATCTCGGCAAACGCCAGAATGTGCGCGGTTTCCGTCAATTTCTGGCCCTGAATGCGCACACGCTCGGTATAACGCAGCAGGTGGGGTGAACTGTAAACGCCGACGCGTAAACCCGCCGCCATCAAAATGGCTTCCAGCGTACAACAGGTAGTGCCTTTTCCGTTGGTACCCGCGACGGTAAACACCGTTGAGGCCGGACGCAGCAGGTGAAGACGGTCGGCAACCTGTTTAACACGCGTCAATCCCATATCAATGGCAGTGGCGTGCAGGTGCTCCAGATAATGAAGCCACGCGGCCAAAGGCGACGTGGCTTGGGGAATGAGAAGATTTTCCATGAGTCCCGTTCACTGGCTTACGGTTCATTGATACAGGGTGCACAAAACGGCCTAAGCACAATCCTGTCGCACCCTGTTCATGTGTCACTTATTGCGCATCATCCTGCGGTTCAGTGGTCACTTCCGGTGGACGAACCTCAGCGGTGTCCACCGGCTCAGGGTGGTTGGTCAGCCGAGACAGTATGCTGGCTAACTTGAAGCGCATTTCCGGGCGGCGCACGATCATGTCAATCGCCCCTTTTTCCAGCAGGAATTCACTGCGTTGGAAACCCGGCGGCAATTTTTCACGTACCGTCTGTTCGATAACGCGCGGACCGGCAAAACCGATCAGCGCTTTAGGTTCAGCAATATTCAAATCGCCGAGCATCGCCAGACTGGCGGAAACACCGCCCATGGTCGGGTCGGTCAACACCGAAATGTAGGGCAGACCGCGCTCGCGCATTTTTGCCAACGCTGCGCTGGTTTTCGCCATTTGCATCAGCGACATCAGCGCTTCCTGCATACGCGCACCGCCGCTGGCGGAGAAACACACTAGCGGACAACCATCTTCCAACGCCTGCTCAACCGCACGCACAAAACGCGCGCCGACGACAGAGGCCATGGAACCGCCCATAAAGGCAAATTCAAAGGACGCAGCAACCACCGGCATGCCGTACAGCGTGCCTTTCATCACCACCAACGCGTCTTTTTCGTCAGACTGCTTTTGTGCAGCAACCAGACGATCTTTGTATTTCTTCGAATCTTTGAACTTCAGCGCATCCTTGGGCTCCAGCTCACTACCCAGCTCAACCACGCTGTCCTTATCCAGAAACGCATTCAAGCGCGCACGGGCGGAAAGTCGCATGTGGTGGTCACACTTGGGACACACCTCAAGGTTACGCTCCAATTCAGCGCGGTAAAGCACCTGACCACAACTGTCACATTTGGTCCATACCCCTTCAGGAATATTGGCCTTGCGGGTCGGTGTAATGTTGCTCTTGTTAAGAATTCGTTCAATCCAGCTCATTGATAACCTTTCTGCTTGAACCTGGCCGTGGCCAGTCCGCTCTGTCCCGTCACTACGCCCGTTTACCGCAACCTGAACCGGTGTTTACACCCGTATTGCAAGGCGCTGATAACGCAGCTCGTCATCAGGGACAGACCATAAATGCCGCTCATTAAACCATAACACTCCGGGACTGTGGATAGAAAACTGGTCAAACCGGAGCGATTACCGCGTTTATTCTTGTGAACGCGACGGGCTATTCGCCCGGGCCGCCGCTCGTCTATGCCGCCAGATTTCAATGATCTCCGGCAAAATAGAGATAAAAATAATTAATACAATCAATTACTTAAAATTTTCTTGCACAATCAGCAGGTCGCCGAACAGGTAACCTGCGTAAGTAAACAGTAATACCCACAGCAATGCCCCTACCACATTATAGAGAGCAAAATGGGGGTAGCGCATATGTCCCATACCGGCGACAAACGGCGCGAATGTTCTCACAATCGGTACGAAGCGCGCCAGAATAATCGTTTTACCGCCGTGACGGGCATAAAACTGATGCGTTTTATCCAGATAACTGCGGCGAAAAATTTTCGAATCGGGGTTACTGAACAGCGTTTCCCCGAACAAACGCCCAATGGTGTAATTGACCGCATCACCGAGTATGGCCGCCGCGACCATCAGCGCCACCATGGTGTGCACATCCAGATCGTTAGTGGGCAATGCCGCCAACGCGCCAGCGACAAACAACAGGGAATCCCCCGGCAGAAATGGCGTCACCACCAGACCTGTTTCGCAAAACAGGATTAAAAACAGAATGGCATAAATCCAGACACCGTATTGCGCAACCAGTTCCGCAAGGTGAACGTCAATATGCAGAATAAAATCGATGATAAAGCGTATAAACGCGACAAGTTCCATCATGTGCATGTTTCACGGCGCAATGCCGTGAGAATCGTCTAGTGTTTAGCGTGGTGCGATACAACCGCCCGCTACGGGTCAATCATCCAGAAACAGCGGGCCCATTGGCGCAACGGGCAGTTCGAAACGTGACGGATAATCTACCGCCACCAGATAAAGACCGTCGGCGCGCGCCGTGGCGGCCGCCAGCGTGCGATCTTTAGCCGCCAGCAATTCGGCTATCCAGGATTCAGGCTGATTACCGCATCCGACTTCCATCAGGCTGCCGACGATATTGCGCACCATATGATGAACAAACGCATTGGCTTTAATATCTACCACGATGTAAGCGTCATGACGCGTAACCTTTAAATGATTTACATTGCGCCACGGCGTGCGCGACTGGCATTGCACGGCGCGAAACGAGGTGAAGTCATTCTCACCCAGCAGGCTTTGCCCGGCGCGTTCCATGCGCGCCGCATCCAACGGGAAGTGGAACTGCGTTACGCCACGCGCTAATACCGCCGGGCGCAGGCGATGATTATAGATAAGGTAGCGATAGCGACGTGCCGTGGCGCTGAAACGTGCATGAAAATCATCATCGACGGTTTTCACCCAGCGCACGGCGATATCCGCTGGCAAATGGGCGTTGACGCCCATGGTCCAGGCGGCATCTTTGCGCTGAGCCTGGGTGGTGAAGTGCACCACTTGCCCGGTAGCGTGCACGCCGGCATCGGTTCTGCCGGCGCAAAACACGGTAATCGGCTCATCGGCCACTTTACTCAGCGCATGTTCCAGATGCCCTTGCACGCTCTCTACTTCAGCCTGACGCTGCCAGCCATAATAGAGGCTGCCGTCATACTCAATGCCCAGAGCCACCTTGATACCAGCAGGCTGCTGCGGCAAATGACTGTCTGACATTACCCCAGATACTCCTGCACCAGCCGTTCTGCCGTTTCCACCGCCATCAACGCGCCGCCGAAGCGTACGTTATCCGCCACCGACCAGAATTGCAGCAGTTCGGGAATGCCGTAATCATTGCGCAGGCAACCAATCTTGAGCTGAACGTTATCAGCAGCATCTTCCACTTGCGTCGGGTAGTCGTCTTCATCGCTGAGTTGAATATCTTCAGCGCGTGAGAGTTCATCTCGGGCCTCCTCCGCAGACAGCGGCCGTAATGCCTCAAGATGTACGACCTGTGCATGGCCGTAAAACACCGGGGCCTGTAAGCAGTTAACGGAGATTGGCAGCCCTTCGTCCTGTAACACCTTACGCACCTGATCCACCAATCGACGCTCTTGTGCCACGCTGCCTTGCACATCCGCCAGCAACGGCAACACATTAAACGCCAGCTGTTTGGCAAACAAGCCCGGTTCCGGTGGTATGCCGTTCAGCAAACGGGCACTCTGCCCGGCCAAATCGTCTACCGCCACTTTGCCCAGCGCAGACACAGAGAGCAGATTGGTGACGTGAAGACGTGACAGCCCGGCTTGCTCGATCAGCAGTTTAATAGCCAGCAGCAGTTGGCTCACCAGACTGTCTGCCACGGCGACGATATTGCGATTACGGTAATCCGCCAGCACATGGGTGTTGACCCCCGGCACCACCAACGGGACATCCGGCTCCAGCGCGAACAGATCGCTGCTGTCAATTACCAGGCAGCCCGCGTTACCGGCGTCTTCCGCGTAACGTGCGCTCGCTTCGCTACCCGCGACAAAGAAGGCTAACTGAGCCTGAGACCAATCAAACTCGGCCGCATCCTCGACTTGCCAAGATTTGCCGTTGATCCTCACGGATTCCCCCACGCTGCGTTCGCTGGCGAGCGGATAGAGCGTGCCTACGGGAAACGCGCGCTCTTGCAATAACTCCAGCAGCGCCGTACCCACCGCACCCGTTGCGCCCAATAGCGCAATATTCCAGCCGTCAGACATGTGGTGTTCTCCCATTCGTCAATACCTCTTGCTCGGGCGGTATATCACCACCCGAATACCCTACGCTAAAAACGTCGTATTTGATGACACCCTCACACCGTATTACGGCAAGACGGCAGTGAAACCCAATGCATTCAGACAGGCCACACTGGCCTCATCAGAACAAGTGACACGCAGCGAAGACCATTCGCGGCGCTCCTGATAGTGTTTACGCAGACGATCAAATTCGCCAGCTTGACCCGCAGACTGGCGCAACAGCGCATCGTCGCAGCGTACATCATACACCAGATGCACCAGACGCTTAAGCAACGCTTGATCGAGAGGGGCCGTTACGTGAACATCCGTGATATCCGGGGCAGGCAACAGCGATGACAGCGGCACTTGCTGAGGCTGCCCGATAAACTGGCACAAGGCCTCAAACACTTGCGTGGTACCGTGCGCCTTGCCTTCCAGCGTATAGCCAGCAATATGCGCGGTACCCACGTCTGCACGCGCCAGCAAATCCAGCGAAAGTCCCGGCTCCGGTTCCCACACATCCAGCACCACGCGCAGATCCTTGCCTTGCTGTAACGACCGCAGCAGAGCTGCGTTATCAACCACCGGCCCGCGACACGCGTTGATCAAAATACGGCCAGCGGGCAAGGCGGCAAGCACCGCGTCATCAATCAAGTGCAGGGTGTTATCTGCGCCACCCTTGGTCAAGGGCGTATGCAGCGTGACAATATCCGCGTCACGCAGTAGCGCATCCAGCGGCAAAAAGGGACCAACATCCCCCTTGCGCGCGCGAGGGGGATCGCACAGTAATGTCTTCACTCCCCAGTCGTTAAGGCGTGCCTGCAAACGCCGCCCTACGTTGCCCACACCGACAATGCCGACGGTTGTGTCGCGCAACTGAAAGCCATCTCGCTCCGCCAGCATCAGCAGCGCAGAAAAAACGTATTCCACCACCGCGATGGCATTGCAGCCCGGCGCGGCGGAAAATCCGATACCCTGCTCGCGCAACCAGGTTTCATCCACATGATCGGTGCCCGCCGTGGCGCTGCCGACGAAGGTCACGCCCGAATCCGCTAACAGGGCGGCATTAACCGGCGTGATGGAGCGCACCATCAGGGCGTGTGCCTGTGTTAGCGTCTCAACGGGCAACGGCCTTCCCGGCACAGCTACCACCTCGCCCACGCGGCTGAACAGCTCGCGCGCATACGGCATATTCTCATCAACCACAATTTTCATGTACGACCCCGGTCAGGCAACGTTTGCAAGAAAAACAGGGGCACTATTTTGCCACCGAATGATGAAGAATCCCAACGCTATCCCTATCGATTAAGGTCTGGTTCGATACCCTTCCGGCGTGGACCCACTTTGCGCGATAAACGCCGATGAAGAGCTGTAGCCGACTTCCAATGCGACAGACTGCACGCTCATGCCCTGACGCAACAATGCCAGCGCTTGCAGGTAGCGTAGTCGTTGTCGCCACTCGCTGAACGACATACCGAGTAATGCCTGACAGCGCCTCGACAGCGTGCGTTCCGTGCTGTAGACCTCGGTTGCCCATTGCGCCAGCGTCATTTGATCGCACAGCACACGACACAAGCGCAGGTCGGGTTTATCGTGAGGGATTAGCACGTCGCGCGCGAATAGATCATCCTGAATCGCCTTAAACAGCGGGCCGACCTCAAGCAGGCACGGCGTTTCGGGAAGTTCTGCATACCAGCGCGCATCGAAATTGATGGTGCGAATGGTGGCCTGACGTTGATTGTAGCAAGCGTGCTCAATCCCCTGTGGCAACCAGATAGCAAAATGGGTCGGTGCCCAAAAACGCTCCTGTGCGAGACGCAGCACCACAACGCCAGAAACCACATACAACAATTGCCCCCACTCATGACGATGAGGCAGGTATTCCGTATCCGCGCTGACCGCTTCGGTACGCAAAAACACCCCGTTCGGCGGTATGCCTTCAGGGCGGTAGTAAGATCGTTGTCGCGTCATGTTGTCTGTCTTGCCATTCAGGATGTCTTGTTTTCACTATATAGAACGAATCCGCCTGTCGTAAACTGACTCACCACGTTAATGAGAATTGTTATCATGCATCTGTTATTCCCCCTTATCGCCGTCTTGTTTTGGTCATTTAACGTGATCGTTAACAAACTTTCCGTTGGTGTCATCGATCCAGCAGCGATGTCATTCTACCGCTGGCTATTGGCTCTGCTGGTACTGACGCCGTTTATGTTGCCTCAGTTACAACGCCATGCGGGCACCATCAGGCTACACTGGGGAAAATTGCTGTTTCTGGGGTTTCTCGGCATGGTGCTCTACCAAAGCATGGCCTACTATGCCGCACACAGCATCAGTGCGCTGATGATGGGCATTCTAGTTTCGTTGATCCCCTTGCTCACGTTATTGATCAGCATTCCGTTGCTCGGCGTGGTACCCACCTTGAGCTTACTGTGCGGCAGTCTGCTCTCCTTTTTCGGCATCAGTTGGCTTATCAGCGGTGGACATCCGGTTCTGATTCTGGCTCAGGGCATCGGGCGCGGCGAGGTGATGATGTTTATTGCTGCGTTAGCCTACGCCTTGTACAGCGTATTAACCAAACGCTGGTCCATTGCTCTGCCCACCTGGGTGTCGCTCTACGTGCAAATTGCCTTTGGCATCGTGCTGTTGCTGCCGAACTTATTGTTGGCAGAAAGTATTGCCCTGAACGCGCAAAACCTACCGCTGGTGCTGTTCGCCGGTATTTTCGCCTCGATCCTCGCTCCGTGGATGTGGATCGTCGGGGTGATGCGCATCGGGGCCAATAACGCCAGTATTTTCATTAATCTGACACCGGTATTTACCGCACTGAATCGCCGTGACGTTGCTGCATGAAACGCTGCACAGCTACCACATCGTGGGCGGGATACTGGTATTACTCGGGGTTGTCATGGCGCAGTATATGCGTACTCCGCGCGCTCAGCACAACGCAGTTCGCACACCGGATAGCGATACGTCTCGCAACCAAATCCATGAAGTGGAAGTAAACCGCAAATAAGAAGGCATTTTCCCCTATGATCTGACTATTCTCGCACCAGACACCTTGCTATGATTTCCGTTGCCTATTCAGGGCTCCCGGGGAATGCAGGGTGCCTTTCACGCAATGAGGAGTCCATCATGCAGCCTGTCAGCAGTCCGGGAACCCCGACGCCGGGAGATCGCCCCCCCGCATCGCCGACGTCGGCCATTGCCTCTTCCTCATCCAATACGGCGGCGGCGAACTCCCCGCTCAGCTTTACCCAGCGCGCCACGCTGGATACGCTGGTGGTCAAGCTACAGGCGCTGACGTCGCTGAGTAACAATGCCATCTGGACCACACTACGTCAGGACATTGGTCTGGCGCCAAACCAGACCTTGCTTGGACAGCATTTTACCACCGCCGAACAGTCATTGCAGAATCAACTGGTACAGGCTCAAACACAGCAAAGCAGCGCCCGCCATCCGTTATTGCAACGCTTGACCGATCTGCTGCCGCAGGGAAACAACAGCCAGCGCGTCACTCAGTTTTTACGTCAGGAATTTGGTCATACCGGACTCAAAGCGCTGACGCAGCCACAGTTACAACGGGTGCTGACCATGTTGCAAACACCGCCCGATGCGGCATCGCTAAATGCCGCGTCAGGCAGATCACCCGCGCTTGCCACAACGCTGGTGCAAAATGCGCTCACCAATGTTGCGACCAATGCCGCGACCACGGCCCTGCTGCAACGTCCGTTATCCAGCGTCGAACAGAACAGCCTAAATCAGATGGTGGTGCGATTGTCCGCGCTGCTGGGCGAGCCAACGGAAAAAATCTGGACGTCATTGACGGCAATGCAACACCATCCGCCGGGCACGCCGATCCCCGCTCGTCATTTGCCGCTCCTGATGCAATATTTGCAAACGCAAACTGACCTGCATCATCTGCTGACCACCGGCAATAGGCGCAGCGATGCACCCGCAACTCTAGCAACAACCAAGACCGCAACCACTGCGGCGGGCAATGCGGCACAACCCCCAATGACTGCGACTCAGTCCACCTTGTACACGCTGTTTCAACACGCGTTGGAAGCCAATGAGCGACAGTTGTTGCTGGACTACAGTCAAAACCGTTTCAATGCCGGGGTACAAACACCGCTCACCCAACCGCAGCTCAACGAACTGGTGACCTTTTTGTTCGCTCACCGCATGCAGCGCGCTTCCGACGGGGAACTGAAGATACAGAGCCTGTTCCCGCATCCGCAGCCGATTGCCAACCCGCTGGTTGCCGCCTTACCGCCTGCCCTCCAGGCCGTGTTCAACAAACCGCTGTTTTGGCCCATTGTCAGCGTTTGCGTGGTGATATTTTTGCTGTGGGTACTGTTTTAACAAACAAAAAAACCGGGGCACAAGGCCCCGGTTCAGCAAAACAGACGATTTAGGGTATATAGATTACGCTAACTTGCGCATCACCAACGTAGCATTGGTGCCGCCGAAGCCAAAACCGTTGGACATTACCGTGGTCAGCTTACGCTCAGTCGGTTGTGTCACGATGTTCATGTCCTGCGCCAACTCATCCAGCGTATCAACGTTAATGCTCGGCGCGATAAAACCGTGCTCCAGCATCAGCAGAGAGTAGATCGCTTCCTGTACGCCCGCTGCGCCGAGGGAGTGCCCGGTCATTGCCTTGGTTGCCGAGATGGGCGGCACCGCGTCGCCAAACACCTGACGAATCGCCCACAGTTCTTTCACGTCACCCACCGGCGTAGAAGTACCATGGGTGTTGATATAATCGATAGGGGTATCCACATCCTGCATCGCAAGCTTCATGCAACGCACTGCGCCTTCACCGGACGGCGCAACCATGTCGGCACCGTCAGAGGTTGCACCGTATCCCAGCACTTCGGCGTAAATATGTGCACCACGCGCCAGCGCATGTTCCAGTTCTTCCACAACCACCATACCGCCGCCACCGGCGATAACAAAGCCGTCACGATCGGCATCATAGGTGCGAGACGCTTTTTCCGGCGTTTCGTTATATTTGGTAGACAGCGCACCCATGGCATCAAATTCACAGGCCAGCTCCCAGCATAGCTCTTCACCGCCACCAGCAAATACGATGTCTTGTTTACCCAGTTGGATCTGTTCTACCGCATTACCAATACAGTGCGCAGAGGTGGCGCAGGCAGAGCTGATGGAGTAGTTCACGCCCTGAATTTTAAAGGGCGTTGCAAGACAGGCTGACACAGCAGAACCCATCGCTTTGGTCACCACATACGGGCCAACCGCTTTCAGGCCACGTGAGCTGCGCATGGCATCCGCGCCAAACACTTGAGAACGCGCGGAACCGCCGGAACCGGAAATCAAACCGACGCGCGGGTTGTTTTGGTAAACCTCAGGTGCCAGCTTGGCATCGTCAATGGCTTGTTCCATCGACAAAAAAGCATAGACAGAGGCATCGCTCATGAAACGCACGACCTTACGTTCAATGAGGCCGGCAGTATCCAGCTTCACATTGCCCCAGACGTGACTACGCATACCGGAATCTTTCAGCTCTTGTGAGAACGTAATACCCGAGCGACCTTCCCGCAACGATGCCAGGACTTCCTGCTGGTTATTACCAATGCTTGAGACGATCCCCAGGCCAGTAATCACTGCACGTTTCATTCAATACCTCTTTCCGCATAAATGTATTTTGGGATTTCGTCACGCACTTTAGCGTACAGATGTAAGCTGAACAAGTCCGATCACCCAACCTTTTACAAAATTTGCGCGCTGGACACTGGCTGAGTAAAATCGCGCTATCGCTTTAAAAATGAGTCAATTATCGTGAAAGACCATGCTATTCAGCACGGTACGCTCTCCTGGAACGAACAGGGTACACCTGTTTCGCAACAGTTTGATGACGTTTACTTCTCAAATAAGGATTGGTTGGAAGAGACCCGCTACGTTTTCTTGCAAGGCAATCACTTTCCGGCGCGCTTTGTTGAGCATTCACGCCCACAGTGCATCATTGCGGAAACCGGCTTTGGCACTGGCCTGAACTTTTTGACGCTATGGGAAGCATTCGCCCATTTTCGCGCGCAGCATCCGCAGGTCACGCTGCGGCGCTTGCACTTTATCAGCTTTGAAAAATTCCCGTTGCGCGTGGCCGATCTGGAACAGGCGCACGCCCACTGGCCGACACTCGCCCCTTACGCCGAAGCGCTGCGGCAGGCATGGCCGTCGGCGCTGCCGGGCTGTCATCGCCTGATTCTGGCTGACGGTGCCATCACTCTCGACCTGTGGTTTGGCGATATCAATGACTTGCTGCCAACGCTGGACGATTCCCTGACGCATCAGGTTGACGCCTGGTTTCTCGATGGTTTTGCCCCGTCCAAAAACCCGGACATGTGGACAGAGAACCTGTTTCACACCATGGCACGTGTGTGCCGGGCGCAGGGTACCTTTGCGACATTCACTGCCGCAGGGTTTGTGCGTCGGGGGCTACAGCAAGCCTGCTTTGATGTGGAAAAGATCAAGGGCTACGGACAAAAACGCGAAATGCTGCGCGGCGTATTATCGAACGCCATCCTGGCCCCGGCGGTAACCCCCTGGTATTCACGCCCGGCCGCGAGCGCGATAGAGGATATCGCTATTATTGGCGGTGGCATTGCCAGCGTACTGACAGCACTGGCGCTGCTGCGACGCGGCGCGCACGTGACACTCTATTGTGAAGATGAGGCACCGGAGTTAGGCGCATCCGGTAACCGTCAGGGAGCGCTTTACCCGTTACTCAATGACAAACACGATGCGCTTTCCCGCTTTTCCGCCACCGCTTTTGGTTTTGCCCGCCGTCAGTACGATTCACTGCTGCAAGCCGGTATCGCCTATGAACATGACTGGTGTGAACCAGATTGCCTACGATGAAAAAAGCGCGCGCAAAATCACGCAAATATTGCACGGTAACTGGCCGACAGAGCTGGTTACGCCGCTCAGCGCTGATGAGATGGATGCAACGGCCGGAGTAGCGATAGGTTTCTCAGGTGTGAGCTATACTGAAGGTGGCTGACTGTGCCCGGTAGAGCTAACAACCCATGCGCTGAAACACGCACAATCGCTCGGGTTGGTCGTGCATTTTGCTACTCGCGTCTCTGCGCTGGAAAAAAATGCATCCGGCTGGCAAATGAGGTTGGCAAACGGGCAACAAAAAGCCCATCCTGTGGTGATCCTGGCGAATGGACACCAGCTCAGCGACTGGTCGCAAACTCAGCATCTCCCCAGCTATGCGGTGCGCGGTCAGGTAAGTCATATCCCGACCACGCCGGTGCTACAAGGCTTGCAACGCGTCTTATGTTACGATGGCTATCTGACTCCCGTCAGCCCTCGTCACCAGCAGCACTGTATCGGTGCCAGCTACCAGCGAGGCGTGGTTACCACCACGTTTAGCGCAGACGAGCAGCAGGAAAACCACCAGCGCCTCGCGGCCTGCTTGCCCGATGCAACCTGGGTGAATGACATTGACGTCAGCGGCAACGCAGCACGTCAGGGTGTGCGCTGTGCTACGCGCGATCACCTGCCGCTGCTCGGTGCCGCACCGAATCACGCACTGACGCTACATCACTACGCGTCACTTGACGTACAGCAGCACACGCCGCAACGTGTGGCCGCGGCACCGGTTCATGAGGATCTGTTCATTATCGGAGCGCTGGGTTCGCGCGGATTGTGCTCTGCCCCGTTGGCTGCCGAAATCCTGGCCGGGGAACTGTACGGCGAACCGTTACCGCTCGATGCGCCAACGCTTGCCGCGTTTAACCCGAATCGTTTTTGGGTGAGAAAGTTGCTGAAAGGTCGCGCGGTGTAATCAGTTGCTATCAAGGTAGGAGTGTCGCGGTATAGCGCCAGTGGGTGCCGGTATCGTTGATGAGCTGATAGCTGAGCGTCTGTCCGACGACCGAACGATTTACCGGCAGGTTTACACTGGACGCCGGAGCCACCATCATGCTGCCCAGACGCTGTTCAGCATAGCTGATGTCGGTCAGCGTCATATGCCAGGGGGTGGGATTGGCGACCTGCAACTGTTGCCCGTCCCCCGTTTGCAGCAAACGAAAACGCAGTTGTTCGCCATCAGACTCGTTGGGGTCGCCCAACCCGGCTGGCCGAATAAACACCTTCAGGCGCAAGCGCAACGGCAACACCACGCTTTGCGTGCGGCGCGTCATCTCCGCTGTGTTCGGTGGAATTTGATAGACGTTAAGCCACAACAGCGATTCCTTGTCATTGGCAAACCCCTGACGTGAGGTGAGCAGCAAACGCAAAGAACGCTCCTCACCTGGCTTCATACTGAATACCGGCGGTACGGCGATCAGCTGCGTTGTAGCACGCTCGGGTGGGATCAGCGGATCGCCCGCATCACTCCAGACCTGTACCAGCGTGGGCTGTTTTTCTGAATTGGACAGCATGAGCGATGTGGACATCTCGCTGTTATGCAGAATCACGCGAGCGAATGCAGGCATCGCGCCCATCAAGCAAAGCACACACAGCATCCCGCTGATGGCTTTCTGCACGCTACTGGAAACTGACCATGATCTGCAATTGTGCATTGACTGTCCCCGGCGTAATCGGTTGTTGATTAATCGCTTCCAGCGATGCGGTAAAATCTCCGGCATAAATCTCTGTGCTACCCGCAGAGACCTTGGTGGTTAATTCTTTAAAGGCAACCACCCGCGCGGATTGCCGGTGCCGTATGAGGTTAAATCCGGCAGCAGGTTGATAGCTTGCCCCCGGCTGTTGAAAATACGGATACCGACGCCAAACGCCTCGCCCGCTCCGCTACCGTACTGATTATCCAGCAACCAGGTTAAGCCGCCGCCGCTGGTGACCAACCCCAACGACTGCGCCGCCGCCACTGCGGCGGGCTTGTTCACCAAAAAGCCCATTGAGACATTCGCCGCCGTGAGGGTTGACACATTGGTGCTGGATAGTGCCCCGGATTCACACTGTATGGTGACGGAGAACCCCGCACGGCTGGTGCCGCCCTGACGCAACTGATTGGCGGTGATCAACGGCAGCATCACGACATTCGGAAAATCATCCACGCGACAAGACGCGCCGCGTACAAAGGTCACGCCCGTTGCGTACAGGCTCCAGGTACCAGGCCAGTCATAGGGCCATCCTCCATATTTGGTTGCCGAATCAGCGCCCTCAGTCACATTCGCGCTGAGCCCCGGGCCTTTGAACGCGGTATAGCCGTGAGGCTGGCTGTAGAGGTAGGTGTAGCGATTATAGGCGTTGCCATACCACGTGGTGCTGTCGATACGGAACACTTCCATCAAAATATCGCTGAAGGCGCTGGCCGGAATATAGATATAGGTGCCATCGGAGAACCAGTCGGACGGCGTCAGTTGCCGCCCCTGCCAATAGCGGGAAAAGTAGGCCCCGCTCTTTAAATGGGTGAGTCTGACCGCAACATTGCGCACATAGCTGTAGTAAGCGCCGTCAATCTCACTGGCCGCATACATCCCGGCATAGCCACTATCGCCATTGGTGGCGTACATCTCTAACAGTCTGCTGGCATCCGCGACCGCACAGCGAAACAAGATCTGATTAGCGGTAAACGCCGTCTGCGCGCCCTGACTCAGAAAGCTGATTGAGCTGCTCGCCAGCAAAGTACCTGAGGGCTGAAAGGTGCCGCTGCTCAGGCTTATAACGCCGGGCATACCAATGTTTCTGCCGTTACAGGTATCGCACGCGCCATTCCAGGCGGTCGCGGTATAGCCCGCATTGCGCGCTGCCTGCGATAAGGAGGTGGCACTGGTGACGCGAATACAGGCGCTGTAGGCCGTCTGGCACCCGAGTAACAGCACTGCCAGACAGAATATGATACGCGATGTCATGGCGGCCTCCGAGGCTGACAGGGCAAATCAAGATGGGTGGAAGCGTCGCTGCCGCGTGACGGTAAACGGTAGCTGACCACACATTGCTCCCCAACCTGCTGGCCCCATACCACCTGTAAGGTGTCGCGGTCTTCGGCAAGGCGGGCATAGATTTGCCCCCCTGCCCGACCATGCCAACAGTGTTGCCCGCCGCCGTTACCACATCAGCTCCCATTGGGGGAAAACTACCGTCCTCAAGCTGCGTGGCGATCAGCACCGCCCTACCTTGCAAGGTGGAAAAACTGACCTGCGCCAAAGCCCCCGCGTAAGGAACCACGTGCTGGCTGCCACCTTGCAGTTCAGTTTCATCGTTCATGGTGCTGGCATCCAGCGTAATGGTGTTATAACGGTATGGGGCCAGCGACGGCAGGATGGCATAGCCAAAGCGATCGACCGTTGCCCCCTGACCATTGCGCACCATCGCCCCTTCGGCACCCGGCGCACGGATCAACGCGAAGGTATCGCTGGCATAAGGCCCAAGCGTTACTCCGCACTGATGCAACACCAGCGTACTGGCGGCCCCGACACCAAATTGGCGATAGTTGTCGCCTTGCGCCACCGAAGCGCGCAACGCACCAACGGAAGTCGTTTGCTGCACGCTGCCACCAAATGTCATGGCATTACCGCCCTGCTGATAATTCTCTACCCCGGTGTAGGCGGACCAGTTGAACTGCCTGCCGTCGCCTGAAGACCCCGCCACACTCAGCGTGCCTGAACGTGACGCGCCAGTGCGATTCATGTCCAACGAGACCGTAGAGCGGGTGCTCCCGACATCAAAGGGCACAGAGAAACCCAGCGCGACAAGGGTTTCGGTATAGCGCTGCTGACTGGTATTGTCATAGTCTCCATCACTGACGCTGACGAAATTACGTCCGCTTTCCCACACGGTGCGCTGGTGCGCCACGCTCAGGTTATAGCTGATGTTTCGCCAGGAATTATTGTAGCCGAGTTGCAGTTGAGTAATGCGTGACGATTCACCGTAGTAGCTGCTGGTGCTGGCCGACATGTTCAGCTTGCCCCACGAGCCCATCGCCTGGCTTACCGTGGCGGAGAAACGGTTTTTTTGGTTCAGACTGTCTGACCAGTAGTTCGCATCATTGCGATACTGGCGGCGCTGGCCGAGCACATCTTGCAGATCGCGAAAACAGGTGGTGGAATAGTGCCAGGCAGCCAGTACCACGCTGGTGCCGCTGGTAAAAGTGCGACCGTAACTAAGCTCACTGCGCCATCCCGATTCCGTATGGCCATTCACATCCGCGTGCGACCAGATCGCATTCGTCCCTATTGCTCCGATAGGGGTGGCGATCACCGTGCCAAACAATCCCGCGACATAGTCATCCGCAACGCGTACACCGCCGTTGAGCGTTAACACATTATTGAGACCGTGCTGGACAACGCCTTCGGCAAATTGGTTATCAATTGCTATTAATGCTATTCAAATGGCGCACGCGCCCCATCGCCACTTCGTATTGCCAGTTACCGGGACGCACTGAATCGGGGACGGAGGCATAGGGTACGGTAAAGGTTGATATCCGCCCATTGGCCTCGACTACCTCTACCTGCAAGTCCCCGCTACGCCGCGCACTTCGGGCGCAAACCCTCTGCACCCCTGCGGCCACATACGCTGATCGCTGGCAAGCTTGACGCCATTGAATGACAAACTGCCGAACAAGCTATTACTGGTGTAGCTGTCGCCCAATGTCAGCATGCTTTCGATGGCGGGGATGGGCCTGTCCACCCTGATGCGCACCGCGTTGTATTTATATTGGCTGCCACTAACGTTACTGTCGTAATAGCGCAGGTTTCCCTGATGGCGAACCTGCCACAAACCAATATTGGAACCGGCATTCAACGCACTCCACAAATAGCCGTAGCGATAATTGTTGTCACGATTTTCCGTGCGGTAGTAGTTGGTGTTATGGCGTAACGACAGCGCAGGGATACCACTGTCCCACTCCGAAACCGGAATATAGCCGCGTGGAGTGCGCAACAAGGCCTGCTGGGCCACCACCAGATTGAGGCGCAAGGCGGTGAGATCCACCTCTTCAGCCACGCTTTGGCCGGTATCGCTCAATAACACACATTCTGCCGGTTGCTGCGGTGCGTCGCGGGTCACGCGTATCGCTGTTTTTTCCAGCAAGGCCGGAGAGAGGCAGGCCTTCACGCCCTCGTCAGCAGTGGCGATAAACAGCACCGTCTCACTGGAGGCAATCATCTGATCGTTAACAAATACGTCCAGCACGTGCTCACCGGCTTCAATCAGTGCATCGCGCTGATTGAAGCGCGCCAGATCCTGTCCATAGGCCGCCCCCTGTAACAACGCTGGATCGAAGTAATAGTCTTCAGCGTGTACCGACGATGTCAACCCGGCTACTGCCGCCGCCAGCCACAAAGGAGCAGGCGTTAATGGATACGCAAGCCGCTCATAACGGGAAGTCGGCACTGAGTCTGGCTCCCTGATCGCTGATAATCGTTACCGTGACGGTATGACGTCCTGACGGCACGGCGCGAGTAAACCAGAACGTGCGTTGGCTTAATGGCGCAACCATATCTGCTGTCGCCGGGATGGTTGCGCCCGACGCGTTTAGCGCTATCTTGCTCACATTGAGATAGAACGGCAGAGTGTTGGACACGATCACGCCGCTACGTTGCCCCTCACGGGTGGCCGTCACTTTTACCGTTTAAAGAACATTGGCGGGAGGGTTTCCCAGCCGGGACGGGCGGAAAAATACTTTGACGCGGTTGCGCAGCACCACCAGCATTTTATTCTGGCCAGCGGCAGCATCGCCCCCCACATTGGACGGTGGGACTTGCTGGAAATTGAAGTAGAAAATGGATTCACGATCTTCCGGCAAGGCGCGCGAGCGGGTATAGGAAATACGGGCAACCTGTCCGGCATTCGGGGCAATACGGAAAGACGCAGGAGAAACCACAAAGGGGATATTGCGTTTGCTCTCTGGCCCATCATTCATATCCCCTTCATCAAACCAGGTTTGAACGATATAAGGCACATTACCGCGGTTCGCGAGTTGAACATCTACCGAACGTGCATCGCTGCGATAAATAATTCGCGTTCCCGTCATGGTGACACTGGCCCAAGCGGAAAAACTAGCCATCGCCAATAATACCAGCAGAGCAGCCCAAATACCTGGAAATACGACGTTGCGTGCAGTCATATACAGCCCCTAAAACGAGATTAAGCGGGACAGAATTTAGCGATCGTCGTAATTATAATTCAGAAATAGAAATTTGCCGGATTATCCACATGCGTTTCTGGTAGCTACGTAACAGAGGGAGAAGCGGGAATGGCAAACGGGCCTGTAAAAACAGGCCCGACAGGATTACTGGTAGGAAATAGCGTATTGCAGCGTTGAGGTCACAGACCCTGGTGCAGCGCTACCGGTAGCCAGGTACTGTGCGGTATAGCTGGCGCTGGTTTCATTCGGGCCAAGTTCCAAATCACCGTTACCGGTAAACCCGTTGGTGAAGTTGATCTCAGTCCCTTTGGTGTCCAGAATTTGCAGCTCAACGTTTTTTGCCGTACCGGTATTGCCCAGATTGCCTGCGCTGGTTACTTGATTGCCGACAAATACGGTGGAAACCTTCATGCCATCGGCATCACCTGTACAGCCGCTCACACCGATATCAAAGGTGGTTTGCCCAGCGGTTTGACCCGCGGCATTCAGTTGGCTGGCGCTGACTGTCGGCAGTAATACGACAGGTGATGCGTTGTTCCCATTGACCGAAACCTCACAGGTTTCGTCCGCGACTTCACCCTGAAAAGAAATGGTATTGCCAGAAGCCAGCGCCATTCCCGGAACAGCAACCAGTGAAGCAACAAAACCAAAACCTACAGCATATTTATTCAGCATCATTTATCAATTCTCTGTCATCAAAGTTAATGTATTATCCTCAATGCTAGGGTAAATATATAACAAGATAACGCATCATTAACTCTGATTCCTTGCAGAATATAACCTGTCAGATTAACAGGTCAGGCAGCTGTTTTAATTCCTTGCTGCTGTAGCATCTCTCGTTGATAGCTATTATTCCGGATATTATGCAGAGAAGTTTATCGTGCGTGTATAATTTAATCAGAGTAGTGTAAAGATGAGTTCGGGATTGATATTTTTATTTATCAATTAACACAAACAATTAGGCAATTGATTGTTTTAATGAATTATTCCCGCTTTCATGGGAATAACAATAACGCGTTAAATAATACTTTTTCTCATTTACCGAGTCAGTGCAAGTGAGTTATCAATTGATCTGCGAGGCGCGCTGAAATAAATCATCCCACATACCATTGACCAATATCTGATCCGGTGGTGAAAGCTCACCGTTTTTAATCGCTTGCTGTATGCTGTCGCAAACGCGCTGATAGAGCGCCTGAACCGAGGTTTCCCCCTGCTCTTCAGCCTCTGCCATTGCCAGTGTCAAATGACCGCGCAGGTAGCCACCGGCAAAAAGTTCATCATCGCTGGCATGCTCTACCATATCATCAATCAGCGCAAGAATACGCGCTTCACATTCTGCGATCATCTAACATCCTCACTATTAACGTTTATCCGCATCAGTTGAGATCGGCGGGATACGGGAACTGCTCCGCCGTCAACGGCGGCGTATTGTAAAACGATTGTAATGCACGAATAAAGCGCAATGGACGCGCCGGAATACCTTGCTCGAGATAGGCCATCACTTGTGCATGTACGGTACGCTGAAACGCGATGCGATCCGGCTCAATATCCCCTTCCAGATTGTCGCAACTGACATTAAAGGGAAAGCCCGAAGCCACGCAAAACAGCCAGTCAAACGCCTGTGGCTTGATTTCTACCTGCTCGAACTGCCCCTGCGTTGCCGCATCGCGGCCATCCGGGCAGTACCAATAGCCGAAATCCACCAGCTTGCGTCGCGCCTCACCGGCAATACACCAGTGCGAAATTTCATGAAATGCGCTGGCATAAAACCCATGCGCGAACACAATACGATGATAGGAAAACTGTTCATCAGCAGGCAGATAGATAGGCTCATCATCCCCTTTCACCAGCCGAGTGTTATAGTCCTGCTCAAAGCACTGTGCGAACAAAGTAATGAGATCGCGGTAATCGTGCGTAGCACTTACGCTAGAGGTGGTCATGACCAGAGGTGTCCTATCCATTGAGCAATATCGCTGCCGTGGTTATCATAAATCAACTTCACGCTCATACAAGCAGACACAATCACCAGCATCGGGCGGATCAGCTTTTGCCTCTTATTGAGCACCATGCGAGCTCCGAGACGGGCACCCAACACCTGCCCGACCAACGTCCCAGACCACCTGACCGCCCAGAATAAAGAACAGCAACCCACCAAAATTGGAAGTGAAATTGAGCACCTTGGCATGCGCCGTGGCTTTAGGCAGGCTGAAACCGCTGAGCGTGACAAACGCCAGCGCGTAGAAAGAACCGGCGCCGGGGCCAAAGAAACCGTCATAGAACCCAATACACCCGCCCGCCAAAAAGGCAAACGGAAGGCCTGACAAGCGTTTCTGGCGATCTTCATCGCCAATTTTCGGCATTAACAGGAAATAGAGCCCAATACCGATCACCAGAACAGGCAGGATCTGGCGCAAAAAATCCGCGTGAATCTGCTGAATCAACCAGGCACCAAACGTTGAACCTAAAAAGGTCAACGCGATCGGCAGCTTCTGTTCACTTAACTTCACTGCGCGTTGACGGACAAAATAGAGACTGGCAGAAAAAGATCCACCGACCGCTTGCAGTTTATTGGTTGCCAGCGCCTGCGCTGGGCTTAACCCCGCCGAGAGCAGAATAGGAATACTGAGTAACCCGCCTCCCCCCGCGATAGAATCGATAAAACCGGCAAGCGCCGCAAAAGCAAACAACACCCCGAGCATTTCAGGGCTGACCAAAAACCATTCCATGACTTAGTTCACCAACAGATGCTTATCGAATAATGCCTGGCACGAGGCCGGTAGCGGAGGTGGAGTTTTCACTGGCGCTTCAGGGCTCGGCTGGCGTGGCGTAAACCAACTGCTCAACTCGGCACCGCACCCATCACCTGCGGGTGGCGCGTCCTGATCCTGACATTCCAGACTGTCTGTCGGACAGCGTAACCGCACGTGCATATGCGCCCGGTGCGCAAACCAAGGACGCACTTTACGCAGCCAGTCACGATCCTGTCCCGCTTCCTGACACAGTTGTTTCTTGATGGCCGGGTTGACAAAGATGCGGGTGACCTCTTGATCCTGCGCGGCCAGTTTGATCAACGCCGTCACCTGCGGTTGCCACAAGCGTGGGTTGACCTGACGACCGTTGGCGGCAACCAAATCGATAGGCTGCGGTTTCAGAAGTTGCTGTGCCGTCCAGCGTTGCAGCGGCATCTGTAACCAAATATCCGCATCCAGACCGGACTGGTGACTGGCATGGCCGCTGCTGAATCGACCGCCTGCCGGCATGCCCATATCGCCCACCAGCACAATACCGCCCGTCTGCTTTTTCACATTGGCACTCAGTCGCGTGATAAACGCCAGCAAATCCGGATGACCGAAATAGCGGCGTTGATCGACACGCATCACCTGATAATTCACGGATTTCAACGGCAACGGCTGCGCACCGATAATACAACCGTTAGAGAACGCACCAATGGCCTGCGCCGTACCCGGCACCGGATGTGCGATCTCTTGCCACGGGGTTTTTGCCCATACGCACGCGCTTAACAGCACGGCAATGGCCCCCACCCACCCTTTTTTCATGTTTAGTTTACCAACGAGGAACCTGACTCACGACGTCCGCACACTGGGCACGCTGACGCAACAGATGATCCATCAATACAATCGCCATCATTGCCTCCGCAATCGGCACAGCACGAATTCCCACGCAGGGATCGTGACGTCCACGAGTGATCATTTCCGTTGCTTCACCCTGGCGGTTGATGGTTTTCCCCGGCACCGTGATGCTCGAGGTGGGTTTCAGCGCCAGATGCGCGACAATCGCCTGTCCGCTGCTGATGCCACCCAGTACGCCGCCCGCATGGTTACTCTGGAACCCTTGCGGGGTAATTTCATCACGGTTTTCGCTGCCGCGTTTGGTGACAACCGCAAATCCATCGCCGATTTCTACGCCTTTTACGGCGTTGATACTCATCAAGGCGTGGGCCAGGTCGGCATCCAGGCGGTCAAACACCGGCTCACCCAAACCAGCGGGCACCGAGTCGGCGACAACGCTGATTTTAGCACCGATGGAGTCACCCTCTTTTTTCAGGGCACGCATTAATTCATCCAGCGCATCGATCTTGTCGGCATCGGGGCAGAAAAACGGGTTTTGCTCGACGATATCCCACTCTTTCAATTCGCAGGTGACATCGCCCATTTGTGACAGATAGCCACGCACCTGAATACCGTGTGTCATTTGCAGGTATTTTTTGGCAATCGCACCAGCGGCCACGCGCATTACGGTTTCACGGGCTGAAGAGCGGCCGCCGCCGCGATAGTCACGCACGCCATATTTTTGTTCGTAGGTATAATCGGCATGACCGGGGCGAAATACATCTTTGATCGCACTGTAATCCTGAGAGCGCTGATCGGTATTTTCGATGATCAGGCCAATGCTGGTGCCCATGGTGATGCCTTCAAACACGCCGGATAAAATACGCACCTGATCCGGCTCGCGGCGCTGCGTGGTATAACGTGAGGTGCCAGGGCGACGGCGATTCAAATAGCGTTGCAGATCCGCTTCAGTCAGCGGAATGCCCGGCGGTACGCCATCAACGATACATCCCAACGCAATACCGTGGGATTCGCCGAACGTGGTGACGCGGAAGAACTGGCCAATACTGTTGCCTGCCATCACGGCTCCTTTCTGTATAACATTGCTATTTTGTACTGCATTATGATTTATAGTGCCGGGGCAAGCCCGGCATAACCGGTGTTTTTATTGCCGATACGCCGCAAAATGGCTGTGGCAATCCACCAGTTGATCTTTTGTCAGCATAAATACGCCATCACCACCGTGCTCGAACTCCAGCCAGGTAAACGGAATATCCGGATACTGATCCATCAAATGCACCATGCTGTTGCCCACTTCGCAGATCAGCACGCCCTGCTCATTAAGGTAATCTGGAGCACAGGCCAAAATGCGGCGTACCAGATCCAGCCCGTCATTGCCCGCCGCAAGGCCCAGTTCCGGCTCGCGGCGAAACTCCTGTGGCAAATCCGCCATGTCTTCCGCATCCACATACGGGGGATTGGTGACAATCAGGTCATACGCGAGCGGCGGCAGCGCGCGGAACAGGTCGGAGCGAATCGGCGTGACCTGCTGTTCCAGGCCGTGTTGCTGGATATTCTGCTCGGCGACGGCCAACGCATCGCTGGAGAGATCGACAGCATCCACTTCTGCGTCGGGGAAGGCATGCGCACACGCTATCGCGATGCAGCCGCTGCCGGTACAGAGATCGAGAATATGCTGCGGCTCATCGACGATCAATCCTGCGAACTGCTGGGAAATCAGTTCATCGATTGGCGAACGTGGCACCAGCACGCGCTCATCAACAAAAAGCTCCAACCCGCAAAACCATGCCTTGTTGGTCAGATAAGCCACCGGCAGACGTTCATTAACGCGACGAATAACGCGCTCAACCACACGCTGGCGCTCCGATACCGTCAGACGCGAGCCATACATATCCACAGGGAAATCAAGGGGCAAATACAAGGTGGGCAGCACCAGTTGCAGCGCTTCATCCCACGGGTTATCGGTGCCATGTCCATAATAGAGCTCGGCTGCGTTAAAACGGCTTACCGCCCAGCGCAACATGTCTTGCAAGGTATGCAGGTCTTTGACCGCCTCGTCGACGAAAATTTTATCCAAGTTAGTCCTCCACAGACCCCTCCTGTCCGGAAATGCCGCTTAGTTTGCCATGAAGCCAACGACAAATCAGCAGATATCACCCCGCCCGCGCAGAAATTCTCTGCGTTGCCTATCAATCGATTCTCCCCTTCTATTGTTTGGCAATTTCGGGTTTGCTATTAAAAAGGTAGAGCAGGCACTATTACAGGTTACACTGGGGCCCATGTCATTTATGGCAAATGCCGTATGAATTGATGCCCTAACGCCAGGCCGCCCCATCGGGAAGCAGATACGCCGACGTAATAAGGACCGTGAGAGACACAACGGGGTGACCGAATGAGTAAAAAACACGCGTTGAATGATGGCGACGCCCAGCTATTCCACGCCTCCGTGGCCGGCACCAAAACGCTGCACCAGGATACCTATGTACACCGTCCCCAGCGCCATCAGGTAGAAGGGAAGCTGCCGCCGCGCAAGGCGTTGCAGGAACAAGTAGATGCCAGCTTTTATTTTTCCGACGAATTTCAGCCCCAATTGGACAGCGGCGGCCCCACGCGTTACGTGCGCCCCGGCAGCAGCCATTACGAGCTAAAAAAACTGCGGCGCGGCGACTATTCCCCAGATCTGTTTCTCGATCTGCACGGATTAACCCAGTTGCAAGCCAAGCAAGAGCAGGGTGCCCTGCTCGCGGCCTGTCGCCGTGAACACGTTTACTGCGCCTGTGTGATGCACGGCCACGGTAAGCATATTCTCAAACAGCAAACGCCACTCTGGCTATCACAACATCCGGATGTACTGGCTTTCCATCAGGCACCCAAAGAGTTCGGCGGTGACGCCGCACTGTTGGTGTTGGTGGAACTGGATGCGGCGTACGGTCAGATAAAAGCGGGCACCGAACCGTCGCGCTAATGCACCCGGCTTGCGCGCTGTCGCCTGACATTTGCGACGGCGCAAGCCCAGATCAGGATTTAAGCGCCAACTGCGACGGGCTGATTTGCCAGTCGAACACACCAGCCCCCGACTGCGTATCCAGAGTAACGCAGGCCACCGCCGAGGTGGCAAACATCGGCGCAGCGGTTTGCGGGCTGAGTTCCGCCACCAGATACCCTACCAAGGGCAGGTGCGAGACGATCAATGCCGATTCGATCCCCTCACCGGCCAACTCCAGCAGGTAATCACTGACAAATGCGGCATCGCCGCCCGGCGTCAGCGCTGGCAGGCAATCTTCTTCATCAGGCAGGGAAAGGATATCACGCAAGGTGGACAGCGTTTGCTGGGCGCGGACATAAGGACTCACCAAAACGCGCGTAATGGCCATACTCTGGTCATGTAGCCAGAAAGCCATCTGACGCGACTCTTCAACACCACGCGCACTGAGCGGGCGAAGCGCATCACTGGCTGCGTCAGGTACCGCATCACCATGACGCATAATCAAAACTTGCATATAACACCGTTATAGTAAAAAACTTCGTTATATTATGCTGTTAACACATAATCCCCGATAAAGAAACCGCCATGTATACAAGGTCTGGACAGGGGAAACACGTGTCATTTTGTTGCAAATTTAACCGAAGCACGAACCGCTTTTTTACCTTAGATGGGAAGCTGGAGTCAACCGATTCGGGTAGGCTGCTAAGGCATGGTCATACCTTACTTCATCACCAGAACACGCATTGTGACAAGATTACACAGATGAATCATCAGGTTAAGTGACGGCCTTGTCACGATCGCGTATGGCAACAGAACAAAAAAAAGCGAAAAACAACATTTTTGCCACCACGGCAGGATTAAAAATCAGAGTAAAAATCCATTAAATCCAACCAAGTTAAAATTTAAAACTAACAGCGAACGTAATTTGGCTTTTTCATTTCTTTTTCCTTTTTATCAAATTCTTCACATTGTTAAACAAAGGGGAGGCATCTATCTTTATGAAGAGTGTTTTATGTAAGTTGTTATTAAATTTATTTAAAAGCTCACCATAACCTATTATTCAGTGCTGCTGACAATAACAGCAAAAGCACCGATTGCACCTTTATTTTCACTGTTTATACCCTAAATAATTCGAGTTGCAGGAAGGCGGAAAGTGAGGGGCTTACTTGAGTAAGTGGTTCGGGTAAATGAACACAGCCAACCCATAGGCAACGTGAAGTATAACAGGGATATATTGCCCACCAGAGAAAGCGATGCTTAAAAAAGGGATGAAGGTTTATACCCTGCATGCTTTGTCCATTTTCTCCGCGCCAGTGTGTTGCGGTGAGAATGAAAAATCTGCGCGCTGCCACGCTTTCCTATTTTAAAAACGCCATTGCGTTTAACGGAATTATCGTGCGCGGTGCTTGTATGAAGGAAGGGCAATGAATAAGCAAAAAGCAGCGCTCGCCGCACTCTCCTCTTTATTTATGTTTATGCCAACAACGTTTGTCGAAAGCGCCACCATTACTGGCAATATCGTTGTTTCCCTGACGGTAAACTCGACACGTCTGGTTAACAACGTGAGCAGTGGCACATTCGGAACGTTAGCGTTTGGCCAGGTAGCGGATTTAAACAACAACGTAGACGCGGAGGTGGGTACTACTGGCCTTTCGATGCTGTGTTCGTCAGGCACCGCCGCCGTACTCACTATCGGGGCTGGCGCAAATGACGCCAGTGCCGTACGCCGTCTTACCAACGGCGCAGGTACCCCCACACTGATTTCCTATCGGCTTTACAGCAACAGTGCGCGCTCAACGGAAATTGCTATCGGTGGCACTATTAACGTTCCTGCGGGAACCGGTGTAGCACAAGCAGTGCCTATCTATGGTCGAATTGTTGCGTCCGAGCAAACGTTCAAATATCCCCCTGCGGGCAACTATACAGACACCATCACAGCAACGCTTACCTGGAACTGATAAACAGGAGAACCCTATTGCCATGAAGGCTTGCACAGGGAAAACCAGGGGCATCAGCGCATGGCGGTTTTTCCGTGACCTTATGCCGCTGCTGGCAATACTGCTGAGTTTTGCTAATCCGGTGTTGGCGGTAACGGTCAATGCGTCCTTTGACGTGACGGCCACCTTGCAAAATGGCTGTCTGTTTGGCGTTAACAGCAGTAGCTCAAGCAATATGGGAACCCTCAGTTTCGGTTCACAAAGTGCCACCGCCACTAATGTGGATGTGGCCAGCAGTGCAGGCAGCGGATCAATCGTCGTCACTTGCACGCCCGGCGCATCAGTCTCCATTGCGCTCGATTACGGCACAAACGGCGGCAGCAGTGCACAGCGCTACCTGAAAAACAGCGCAGGAACACGCACGCTGCCCTATCAACTTTACCGTGATGCCGCTCGTTCTCAGGTATGGGGTACTGGCACGCTGGCGCTCACCGTGTCCTCTTTTCCCAGCACGTCACAAACCTATACGGTATATGCACGCTATTTTGGCGCAACGCCGCTGCCTGCGGCCGGGCAATATACCGACAGCGTCACCATCAACGTGACGTATTAACCGCAATGTATGAGGCGAGCGGCGGTCATTGAGATAGGCGTAGAAGTGTTAGTCATTACGGCGTTTTTAAAAATAATAAAGCGTTGGCATGAAAATAACGAAAAGTAGTGTGAGTCGATTTTTATCTATTGCCGTACTGTTTGTCTGTTCAGGCACATTTGCCGCCAGTTCTTTACTGGTGTGGCCGATTTACCAAATCATCGAGGCCCATAACAGCAGTTCAGCACTATGGCTGGAAAACAGGGGGAATAACACCGTAGGTTTGCAAATTCGCATTATGGCCTGGCGTCAGATGCAGTATGAAGATCGCTACGCCGATCAAACCGAAGTGATACCCACACCGCCCTTCATTAAACTTGAACCGGGTCAGCGTAGCATGATCAGGTTAATGCGTGTTGCCTCGTCATCAACAACTCAGGAACGTGCTTTCCGTATCGTGATTGATGAGATAGCCACACCTTATCTGCCGCAAACCAATAACGCTCCCTCTGGCGTTCAATTCCAGATGCGTTATCTGTTGCCATTGTTTCTACGGGGCTCAGGCCACGATAAGCCTAATACTGTGGCGGCTCCCTTGCAACTGCACTGGCGCATTGCCCCGGTCGACGGAAAGCCCTACCTCTATTTGCGTAATGAGGGCCAAACGCATGCCCTCCTGAATAATGTGTTTTGGTCCACCTCACCACAAGGAAAAGGCCCTCGTACTATCATCAGTGAGGGATTTTTAGGGTATGTTCTACAGGGCCAGGAAATGCTCTGGCCGCTTTCAGCATCAGCGGCGACCCCCGGCGCAAATGCCATTCTGTATACCCATTTAACGGATGCCCCTGATCCTGTCGTTATCACTCGCGACTAAGCCTGATGTCAGGAAGGTTGAAGCATTTAGCACAGCGTGTTTGCCCAAGCGTATTTCTGTTTGCGGGGGGCGTTATGCTGTGCGCATCAACTGTGTTTGCCACCGAGAAGTTCGGCGACTTACCGCCCCCGCCTACCGCCCCCCCCCGCTCAGCAACAAGCCCTTTATTATCTGACGCTGGCGGTAAACGGATACAGTGATAATCTGGTCGTTCCCGTTAGCGTCAATGGCGATCGCTACGCCGCGGAAGCCAGCGAACTCGCCCGCAGGCACATAAAACTGCCAGCCAGTGCCACAGGACAGGTAGAGATCAACGCGCTGCCCGATGTGACGGTGTTCTATGACAGCCAGGTGCAGCAACTCCAACTGACAATACCTACAGAGTGGCTGCCACAGCAGCAGCTCAACGCAGGTGATGGCAGCGGCACACCGCGCCTGTCTGCACGTAGCAGCACCGGCCTGCTGTTTAATTACAACCTGTTTTATACTTCACCGCCACAGCAGGGCGACACGATGAACGCGCTGATGGAACAGCGCCTTTTCAGCGACGACGGTACCTTGTCCAATTCGGGGCTGTGGGTGATAAAATCTATGGTCACCCCCCGTTTTTGCAACACTGATTTTCGATTGATGTTGGGCTTGCTTAAATCTATCCGGCGTCTT
>NZ_PEHF01000097.1 GCF_015762685.1 Candidatus Symbiopectobacterium sp. 'North America'
GCGGTGATAAGTTTAGGTTTAGGGATGTGGGGCGCATAAATACCTCCTTTGGGAAGGTACAAGTGTAGATAATTATACTTGATTGAGGGTGTGTGCCACCATGATAGGGGAAGACCCATATACATACAGTTTTAACACAATTAATCATGAGTACAGAGTGATGATTTTAAGAGCAGCATCCCATACGAAGGATGATACTTGCCCGGCATGCGTGGTGGCAGGAGGTTTTATTTTCCTGGCGCACCACAGTGGCGGTCATGAGAAAGAGGATGCGGTGTTTCAGGCAAACGCATCCCTGAAAGCTTTGCAAAAAACACTTCAGTCGGTCGATGCAAACCTGGATGATATGGTTCAGTTGACGCTTTACCTAAAACACCGACACGATTTCCCCGCGGTCCGGGATATTTTTCGCGAATTTTTCACTGCCGGACACTATCCAGCACGAATGACGGTATTTACTGATTTTATCAACGAAAACTACCTGTGCATGATAGACGGGACAGCCGTAGTAAACTCAAATAATTAGACACCGCGCTCTGGTCGGATAAATAGATAATCAGAGTAGGTAATGATAAAAAGCAGATAAAGTACAAACCAAAAAGTCCCTGCCAAGGCGCTTTGATGCTGCATATTATGCAGGATAGAACCGAGGACATATTCATAGCGCATCGATTCTATTAAATGAGAGGAGGAGGGGATGAGATTCGAATTCACGCAACTGTTACACTCAGCAGTTTTCAAGGACGCCACAATAACCTATTTAAACCACTCAATTAACATCATTCATTGGTATAGAAAAGCATCTATAACCATTATATATCAATAATTTACAAGATGCACCTTCTTCAAACACCAACGTTTCATTGACATAAATCATGGTATAAAAACGATTTTACACCTGAATATACGTCCAATCTTATAGTCGGCCCGTGTGGACTTTTCATTTAGTTTGCTACTGTGTAGCAGTAAACATTACGGTACATTACCGTCGGATTGGATTCCTCATTTTCTGATATCGACTTGCTAGCATAATGTTTTTTTTGATATTTATTATCATTTTTTTCTGACATGATATCAGGGAAGTCTATTAGTAATAGAAATAAGTTATAGTAACGTTCACTAAATACCATACACCATAATTACCGTGTATATAACCCCCTAAAAATAAAGGATAATATAATGGACAGAATCGGTTCAACGTTTAATGAAAGCTTATTTATGCGTGCAATGCGTGAAGATGTATCAAGAAATCCTGAAGCAGCAATATACAACAAAGGAATCACCAACTCTTACGTTACCGAATTAAATGCATATCATAAGCCAGATCAGAATGATCCCCAAAGAAGGGATATTTCTGAAACATTATCTAAATTGAAGCATGCAAATAGCGGAGAAGAGCGAGGTGCATCACAAGGAAGAATGAAAGATATGCTGAGTGAAATTATCAATTATTTTAGTGAGTTAAGAGAAAAACGTTTATCATACATAATAAGCATACAAAAGATGTTTATGGGACTTTAGCTGATAACTGTACAACCAATGACCGAGACAACTACATTAAAGGCTTAGTCAACTTACATGAAATAATTGATGAGGTTAGCGCTTCGCTGCACAATCGCTCTGGAGTTTCAGGGAATGAAAAGCCTTACACGGCTTTCATTGATACTTTAAGTCAGTTTAAAAGCATCCTAGGTGAACCCTTTATTCTTCATCATAGCTCAGCACTCTATGGTGACTTGCTAGCACTTTTCATGATAATGTCAGGAAGCGGCTTAAATCCTAAAATTCCAAGAATGGTTCCTTATTTCTCTTATAATATGAGCACAGTATTTGTTTGAGTTTACGTACGATCATTCAACGCGTTAACCTCCTATCAAGCATAATGCTAGAATCCAAATAAAGTGCCAATTGCGGCCAAATCGTTCAGCACGGTCCAGGCTTCTTCCTGCGACTGGATATACACCTCACACAAAAAACGTGGCCCCGTGCTGTCACCACCGCGCCGTCAGGAACCAACTGGCCGCAATACTGCCCAATTTGGTACATCGCCCACTTCGAAACAGAGAGGTTTTCAGCCTTGATGCGGTTGCCAAAGCCAAAGCCAAAGCGATCGCTGATCTGGATGTCGTAATACACCCAGTCTGTCTGGCCGTTAATACTGTGCTGACGGCGATTTCATGCTCAACGCCAGGCAAACTGGGAATAGAGGATTGATCGGGCGTACCAGAACGAAACGCCCACGTAACCCCCGAAAAGTTAGCGTTACCATTGGCATCAGTGATCGGTGTACCGTCCATGAAAACACGCGTGCCATCAAGCCCGCCATTAAACGCTCCCTCACCCAGCGCCAACAGGATTTTTGCGTAGGACGTTGACTGAATAGAATCCGGCGAATCAACAGTCGTCCGGGCATTGCCGCTGCCACCTTTTCGACCATTAATTATCATGTATGCGCCATAAATGAGAAAGCCCGCACAAAATGGGCATATCAATTTGTACAGACTTCAGTTGAGCTACTAACGTAAAAATAAAAACTTTAAACACCACAGGAAACATATCAGCCCGCTTGAGCTATTGTTTTGCACAAGCGCTTACCCCGAAGGAGTGGCTGATGACCTTCGGACTGAGGAAATAGATGGACGTTGAGAATGAAATTAAAAACTTAAAACACGCACTTGAGGTGCAAAAAGTCACTAATAGCTTGCTATTAATAATGAGAACCGTTGATGTTTTATCTCCCAAAGGTCACGTATTTGAAGTCCTCAAATTAGTGGCGGAAGAACAAAAGGGGAAAAGGGGAAAATATCTGAAAACCATCCTATTATTGATGAAGCATTCAAACAAGTTCTTCTGATTATTTCAATGCCAAAGTTTCATCGAGAATAGTATCAACTTAACAGTTTAATTATCAATCTATGTTATTACGGATTGTGACAATGGACATTGTATTTTTGATTATTCTCCTTAAAAACCCAGCGCTGTAGTACAGCACTGGGCTTACAATCAATAATTTGATTAAGGAAGATACGATTTAATCCTCACTTGTGAGAATATAATTCTTTATTTGTAATGACCTTTTCATGATGCCAGCCATTTCTCGTTATTCTTCCTGTTAATCCGCTTTTCTCGACTGTATGGATCTACTGGTTCCATAGGATGACATCGCTAAGCTCCTGCATTCAACGCCCTCTTATCCGAACGCGGGCGCAGGCCTTTTTCTCAGTCTCTCATGCCCGTATCCACTGCCCACAACACTGGTTTGACCTGAGTGCCAGTGCCGCTGAAAATGCCCTGCATGATGTTCTTTCCTTTCGTCAAAGTAGCTAAGATATACTAATTAATGTCATAGCTCATGATGCGTTATTGACTAAAAATAGTTGGTTTACCCTTTGTTTCTGTTGTGAAAACAGACATCCAGATACCATTTGAAGACATGAACAAGATAACGGTAGAAGAACTCACCATGGCCATATCAGTCACATCAATCCAATTAGTTGCATTTGCCCAAGGCTCTTGCAACAAGGGACGCTCATGAAATTAGCCTTAGCAATGACACTGGTTTTATCCGGATGTGCTGCCAAGCAAATATCTGCGTACAACAATGACGATCTGTGTAAAGCTCTAGGCACATACAATAGTAATGGACACACAGTACTCCGCATAACCGAAGAGATAAACAAACGGGGCTCGGGCATCGATCAAGAGCGGTTTTACGCTCTGTCACGAATAGAGATAAAGCGCGGTGGTAATATCCTTAGCACTGATAATAATTTCCCGGATAATAAATTTGGGGCTCATGATTTGGAACAGCAGCAGCGTTTATCAAGAGACATACAGCGACATTTAGAAAGCCAACATTAAGCAAAGCTTACAAATATGATCTAACCTAAAAGTAAGCGCTAATACTTCTTCATAATATTACTGTTGTACTGCCTCATACACAGCCATATCACTTCTAAAGCGAAAAGTGATTGATAATGCACGCAACTAAAGCGCCTCTGACGGTGGACAGACCTACTACATCAAATTTTATGGCCTTGAAAAAGAATCATTTATAGCTGAATCACATGGCCTGAAAGCAATTTTTGAATAATTTCCCTACACTGAAAAAGGTGAATTGATATGACGTTATCGAAATATACACTCCCAGCATGTGCCTTCGCCCTGGCGACCGCGATGGTAGGGTTCCAAAGTCATGCTGCCGTATCTAAATCGGCAGGAACAGAAACTTCATCGGCTTCAGCCAACAAACAGGAACATCGAGCTCTCACAACCTCTGTTTTTAATCCCGGGGAGCAGGCTATTTTTGCCATATTCTCCGTTCTAGTTGAAGGAAAAAATGATGCTATCTTGATTGACGCTCAGTTTTCAGCAGAGCAGGCCCGTAAGTTGGTGGACAAAATCAAGGCATCCCAGAAGCACCTGACGACAATTTATATCAGCCATGGAGATCCAGATTTCTACTTTGGTCTTGATACTCTTCAGGCGGCTTTCCCACAGGCAAAAATCGTTGCCACACCACAAACCATCGCGCATATTCAGGAAACTAAAGACTAGAAACTTAAGGTATGGGGGCCACAGTTAGGCTCAAACGCACCGGTAAAATTATTGTACCTCAACCTCTTCAAGGCAATTCGCTCCAACTTGAGGGGCATGAACTGCAAGTTATAGGTCTCGATGGCCCTACCCCTGACCGTACTTTTGTGTGGATACCGTCAATCAAAACTGTTGCAGGCGGGATCCCTGTCGTATCTGGAGAGCATGTCTGGATGGCTGATACCCAGACAGCAAAATCGCACGCAGACTGGCTGACAACCCTTGAAAAGATTAAATCACTTTCCCCTGCCAAGGTAATCCCAGGGCATTTCACAGGGAAAATTCCTGAGGGCGTTGCCGCGGTTGATTTTACTGCAAACTACATTCGTGTGTTTGATGAAGAAACCCAAAGGCTAAAAACTCAGAAGAACTGATCAAGGCTATGAAAAAACACTATCCTGGTTTGGGTGGGGAAAGTTCTCTCGAACTAAGTGCTAAAGTCGCCAAAGGCGAAATGGAATGGAAATAATCCCTCTCGTTAAAACCTGATTTTCAAATTAAAGTAAAAAGCAGTCTGAAACCAAGGCTGCTTTTACGTTAAGATTTTTTTCATTCTCAAAACGTCAGGTTTACCGGTTTAATACTCCCTCGCGTCGACCATGGAATAGGCTTGATTATCCATATGGTTGTGTTTAACAAATTGGTCGTTGGTCATAACTCGATTGGTTCGTTAAATCAGCCCTATCGCCTTACAACGCAGGCATTCCTGATACAAATGTGATACAGCACTGGCTGGTATTCTGCACTACTGAGTAAAGGTATGACTCGTTGCGCCAGCGTTTGTATTGCGCAAGTACGTCAGCAACGTTCACCCCAAACGGGTTTGCCCCGCTCTCTACGGTCAGTGCCATAAACTCACCAAGGTCCGGTGGCCAAATTTTTCCCTGGGAACAGCGTTCTGCACGCAGGCGGCAAATTCTGGCCAGTTGCTGTCAGCTCAAGGCTCCTGCCTGGGCCATCTACAGGTTCGAGGGGGTAAGCCCGTTCTTGGCGGTCCAGCGGTTTGAATATATCTCCCCCATGGTTTCCCACAGGGTCCAGACCTTAACCTTGCTGTTACCTGGCTGCGCGAATGTCTCTGACAGTTTGCGATTCTGCTGCGTTAGTTTTTCCTGCATGCGTTTTTCCCCGGGGCTCAAACAGCCCCGGCCATACGCAGGTCGTCGAGTTTTGGAGCGTCCTGGCCAGCCCTTGCTCGGTCTTGATGAATTTCTTGATCTGTTGGCGAAACTCAACCCACTTACGCCACAGGTCAGGCGATATCCATTCAGGCAGTTCAGCCTCAAGTGGTTCGAATTTTTGAGCTCGTTTCTTTTGGGGGGAATGGGGGATATCTTTTAGATCTTTATCTATTATTTGTAGCAGCCGTAGCAGTACTACGGTAGAAAAATACAAACTAGATGACACTTGATTTGCCGCTAATCAATAAAAATGAATAATAATTCACCGACAAAATGAGATATATCAAGTGGATAGCAACAGGGAAAAACAATGTGAGGAAATACAGATAAGCGCTTGGAAAAAGTGGCGGATGAGGTGTCCGTTTTTTTGACGTTCTGAGACGTCCATTAAGGGTAATTTTTATTAATATAAACAATGTGTTGTCATTTTATTTTTGTTCAGAGACGTATTGCTAGATTCTTCTCAATCAGACATTTTATGCAGTACCGTATGCATGGCGGGCTGTATGACAGGATTTTGCATTATGCCGAAGAAGGCCAAAGAACTCCCAGGACTTGTCGTTTCCAGATTAAAAATAGAAGGCAGCTATGCTGTCGGCGGGGTTGACGGGTTATATCTTCGCATCAGAGGCCAGTCCCGCTCATGGATCCTTTGCGTGGCAATGGGCGTCAGGGTTAACGCACTTGGCAGAACGGTTCCCATACGCTTGAACATGGGCCTTGGCCCCTACCCTGAAGTCTCATTAGCAGAAGCGCGAGACAAAGCGCGTGAACTGCGTAAGCAAATCCGTGACGGTATCGACCCCTTACAAGAAAAACATGGAGTCAAAACCGAACAGGAACAAGTTGCTCATAAGCAAAAGACGTTCGCAGACTGTTGCGAAGATGTGTTGGAAATCAAAAATAGTGAGCTTAAAAACAAGAAACATATCGATCAGTGGCGCTCGACACTGGAAACCTATGCCTATCCCGTGATCGGTCAAAAAACTATCTCTGATATTTCCAAAGCGGACATTTTGGCAATACTGGAGCCTATCTGGTTAACCAAAAATGAAACGGCAAGCCGCCTTCGTGGACGCCTTGAAGTTGTAATGGATTACGCGAAAGCCAAGGAGTTTTTCACCCTGCAGCATGGAAAGGCATGCTGAAACCGCTCCTGCCCCAGCCAAGCAAGGTTCAAAACCAAAAACATCATGCCGCATTGCCTTATAGCGACATTAGCGCATTTATGCATGACCTTCACCAGCGACATGGCATTTCAGCACGAGCGCTTGAGTTTTCAATACTAACGGCTGCTCGGTCAGGTGAGATACGTGGCGCAGAGTGGGATGAGATCGACCTCAATAGTAAGACATGGACCATACCCGGCACACGGATGAAAGCCGGGAGAGAGCATCGTGTCCCTCTATCTGACGCTGCGATCCAACTACTCAATGAACTGCCACGGTTTGCAGATGCAGAGAATAACCTCGTCTTCCCTTCCTCGCGCGGTGGACAGCTTTCAGATATGTCCTTACTGGCGGTATTAAAACGTATGGGGCATAGAGGGTTGACACAGCATGGTTTCAGATTCACCTTTCGAGATTGGGCAGACGAAACCACAGAGCACCAACGAGAAGTTATCGAACATGCATTAGCACACCAATTGGCAGACAAAGCGGAAGCCGGTTATCAGCGTGGGACATTGTGGCCTAAGAGTGTGGCTCTGATGGATAATTGGGCGTGTTATTGTGTAGGTAAGGGCTTTCCAGACGCGTAGCGGGGAACGATGTTTATCCTGACTGGTTGTTATAATGAGATGAACCTAATGAGTGAAAACGTCGTCAACAAAGCACTACGCAAAACAGGCTATGACACCAAAACCGATCTGGGTGGTCATGGTTTTCGAACGCTGGCATGTAGTGCGTTAATTGAATCAGGTATCTGGCCTGGAGACGTGGTAGAACTTCAGATGAGCCACATGGAAAAGAACAACGTCCGTGCAGCCTATACCTATAAGGCCAAACACCTTGAGCAACGCCGCCTGATGCTGCAATGGTGGGCTGATTTTCTGGATGCTAACAGCAACGGGATGGTTAGGCCGTTTGAGTTTACGCGGAAGGGATAAATGGAAAAAAATCAAGGATGGTTCATAACCAATCTGGTATTTTCACTGTAATGCGCGTAATCTAACTTCTTAATTAGACCTGATAGTTGACTATTTTTTCAAAAGTTGACGTTCATAGCTCTGGCTCTAGGTCACGCAGTGATGTCAGAGCAAACATTGCCGAAGCAAGTCAGCTTAACATATGGCAATTCATATGACATTCTAAGTCCCACGCCAGTGAGCGGTGAAGATTCATAAGACATGGTGTTTTATATTAACTGCGTGATAGGGATACACCAAAATTGATGCATTATCATACTGTATGAACCAAGATTTTTATGCGATTAGTTATTAACACGGGATAGTAATGAGAGTAAACAAATTACACTTAGGTGCTAGAATTTCTCTATTCATCGTATCTTATCTTCCCTTATTTTTTATCATGTGTTTTGTACAACTTTACACCTACAGAAAATATTTAAATTGGAAAGATATAAGTATTAAATCTGTAACTATTTTTTTAAAGTACTTCGGTGCCGTAAGCGTTTTAATTGCATTATCATTATTTGGTATTGTAGGTCTTAGCATCTTCTTAAAAAATATAAAACGTCGATGCGAAACAAGTGGAAGAACTATTAGAATTTTGGACATAGAGAACAAAAGCAATAAATCAATTAGTTATCTTTTCACATATATAATACCATTCGTCTTTCAAGATTTATCCAAGTTATCTAATGTTGTCCCTATAGCGACCCTGCTAATAGTTACAGCATTAATATATATAAACTCTAGCATGATACTTATCAACCCAACAATAAGCATCAAATACACACTATATCAAATTAATTACTTAGATATTGAGAGTAATAAGAAGCGAAGTGGAATGATTTTAACCAAATCGAAGTATTTAGAAGAAGATGATCTTCTTGACATAGAAGATGTAGGCCCCAAACTTTTTATGCTAAATCCCACAAGGAATAAAAATGTTGAAGATTGAAGATTTATTAGAGTATGCGGAGCAATTCAAAAATGACAAAAAAGCCAAAATAACTTTATATTTTGTCACTAGACATCTTAAAACGGGCATGGGTAAAAGTGCCAAAGTCACCGATAAAAATGACTTCAAAGTTATCAAAGCCCCTATAGCTCCTGATATTGCTAATTTTTTCAAATGTACATTGTCAAACCAAATAATTACTCATGCATCTAAAGATGACATTGGGATGAAAAATTATACTGTAATTGACGATGATATTGATAATAAAATTTATGCATATGCAATGAATAATGCCATTTCATTTTCAAAAATTATAAATGAAGACATAAAAGTAATAAACTGAGTGTTCTTACCTCTCTAGCAGATATTCAGGATGACTTGTGGGCCTACTCTATCAAAGTTCAAAATGGCTTATAACTTACTTATTCATTCAGAAAAATAAGTAAAGAGAAAGTGACTATTAATGAGCCGCAAGATATTACTCAGCGTATATTTGCGCTATTTGACAAATCAGATAAAGAGTTAAGAGCATTTGATGGTAGCGCTATAAATTTTGACGATAAAATTGACTGTATATATATAAATGAGCAGTTCTATGTATTCCACAAAAAGAGTTTTGAGGCTATCGTAGGGTTAGAGGCAGAGTTTACCGAAGCTGCACAAAAAACTATAAATACAATCAAGGGGCTTAGTTTGGTAGAGGGTTTGGATGTTATTGAACAGGCTATTCTTCATAAACCATCGTTAAGAAAAACACTTGCTCATATAGCGGAAAAAGGTAATCACACAACATTGAACAAAAGCGAAGTGCAATCAATGAATGGTGTGCTTAAAATGTTTCAAGATGAGGAATTCACTATCAATCCAGATGGGAAGATTGTCATTGAAGACGAAAAGCAAGGTCGAAACGTCCTAAGAATTCTGAATGATTACTACAAACAAGGAATGACTACAAAGAAATACTACGGCACCGACAGCGGTAACTTAGTTAATCCAGTTAAAATGTAGCATAATTTAGTATGACGCTCATGAAAGAGCGTCATACTAATCTGATTAAATTATCGTTACCAAATCTATTAATAAATTCCATCACCAAATCGGATCATTCTGGTCATAAACCCAACCAAGCCCATACTGACCTATAGCCCAGCTTTTTAGTTGGCTATTGGAAATATATTTTAGTGATGAAATATAAGCCACTACGGGTTTTAATACGCTATATTTTTCAATGTTATCTCTATTGCTAAAATCAAGCACACGGTTATTAACCTGACTTGGCACAGAAAAAGGAATATGAAGTTCAAGAAAGTCTCCATTGGGGAACTCGACATAAGACATTGCCCTGTCACTGCCGATCATTGCCACGTAAATACTTAATTGATCTAACGTGTACTATCCATCCGGTGGCGTTATAACAGCAGCAGACGCTGATATTGACGCACTGATACTGGATGAAACACTGACACTTGTTGAAATTGATACTGACGCTGACCTACTGGTAGATAATGATGCTGATTGAGAAGCGCTTAGGCTGGCAATTGTGCTTGCTGATTTTGACGCCGATATACTCGCACTGGTTGAAGCACTCAAACTTGCCGATGTTGATGCAGAGATCGATGCTGATTGGCTGGCACTGATGCTACTACTCATTGAAGCACTTATTGACTGACTTGTGCTTGTAGAAATTGATGCTGATTTTGAAGCCGATAATGACGCACTGGTTGACGCTGATTGTGATGCCGACACCGAATTTAAGATAGACGAAGATATCGACTTACTGGCGCTCACAGATGCCGATGTTGATGCTGATTTACTGTGCTGACGTACTGGCAGATTTGGATGCAGAGGTCGATATTGCCGTGCTTGCTGCTACTTCTGCCTCTGAACCTTCTCGCAGTTCCACAAGGTTAAGGGGAAAAGCCAACGTGTTTTTTAAGATCTGCATGGAGATAGGGTAGATTTCCTGAACGCTTCCATCCGGTTTGGCACTCATTAGGTAAGCATCTGCCGTATCGAAGATGGTACGAACCTGTTGAACTGTTTCCCTGACTGCCACATCATGCTTTTCATTGCGATAAAAGCTAAATGCGGTGTAGGCAATCCCTGAAGCAATTCCAAGAACTAAAATAATTTCCAATACTGAATATCCCTTTTTGTTTCTTATCATAACATTTATCCTTATTTAGTCGATAGCTGATGGTTTTCTCTGGTCTGCATGGTTTTTCTATAAATCTCATAGCTGTCATTAACGATTTTTTCTTTTTCAGTAGAACCACCAGAGGAATGAACGATGTCCCCATCAGATTGATAAAGTGCGTAGGTTTTCGGATAAACAAAGTGATTGACTACAATTGTGTTATCTTTCGCTGACTTACATAACGCTGTTGTTTTATCCGTCACGACAGTGTTTCTATTCCATGTAGTTCCAGAAGCAGGCGGAGTCAAAGGCACATATTGACTGTTAATTAACACTTCAAAATACTTTCCTGCTAACTGCGTTGCTAATGTCGCACATGATTTATCTGGCACATGGCTTAGCGTTAGTTTTAGGACGTTAGCGCCACTATAAATTGGGTTATATTTCAATTAATATACACTGCCTACCTGAGCCTTAAAAACACTATCGATTGATGATGCTTGCGCAGTAAAACCATTGGCTACTAATAGGCATAATACTTTTGTTTTGTTGGATGGCATAATATCTCCTGAAGTTTATTAAATCATACTTAGGAGATAATTAATTTATTCATTTCTAGCAAGTGGTTAACAGAAGGATTTTTATTATGCTCAAATATTAATTAAGCACTCACGCACGAATAACTTATCTTAACGAGGTTATCACTCGATGCGTCTACAGAAAATGTGTAATCACTGCCCGCAGTAGTGTCTACGGCATGGAACAGCGTCACACTAGAACCGGATGCCCTGCCATGGTCGTATTCAAAGGCCGCCGTTTTATCAGATTCAACCAGAACCCCATTAGCATAGAGATTTGCGGTCATTTAATACACAGCGTAATAGACAACCCAATTGACGTAAGCGTGAACCAATATTTTACCGGAAGCACCACTTCTACAGGTAAACGCTGTATTGTTGTTAATGTTGCCTGATGACACGACCGTATTGCCCTCGTTGCCCTTCCATTTACCATCAATACAGCACACAGGCGAACCGCTAGCAGCCTTGCTGATGAGTCCATTAGGTGTGCATGTATCCCCGACAGTGGCTGTTGATGTAGGTTGGATGTATCTGCCTGCTATATTGCCTGATGCGCTGATTGCGCCAGAGGTTTTCCCATCATTCGATGCTGACACAGTAAGATCACCGCGTATCTTTTGACTTCCCCATACATCCAGCTTAACAGATGAGTTATTATCACCATTGAGGGAGAGATAACCATCACCGGCCCCGCCTGCTACGTTAATCAGCACCGCATTCTGATTACTGGAGCCACCGCAGCCAATTTGGATACTGCTTCTGTTAGTCTTGGCAGCAACATAGCTGTTCGAATCAATGCCATTCTTAACGGTAAGGTAGCTGTTCATAGATACGTTTTTGCCAAAAGCAGAGAAACCCGTCACCGTCAAATCTTCCGAAACGGTGACGTTCTTGGCAAAGCGTCCATAAGAACCGTTGAACGAAACCGCGTTGACATCACCTGACGCGTTAATGTTTTTGGCGTTGTTGATACTCTGCCCTCCCATATTGAGATCGCCCGTCATTGGCAATATGCCATCACGACGCAGATAAACAGAATACATTGAGGAATCTTATCCAACGCGGTAGGCCAACAAACCCGCAGCGTTTATTCTGGCGTGATTGCTTTGGTTTTCGGTCCATTGGCCACCCGTGCCAGATGCAACTGATGCTGATTGCGTCATACCGCTATCAATGTCAGCAGCTTGCATGGCTTTGCCTAACAAGGCATAACGAATACGGTTTCCTTCTGACCACGGCAGCGTTGTAATGATTAACCCGTTAATGACATAGTTAGGTGTGGTGCTAGCGCGTTTTAATAGCATCTTGTAAGAGGACTTCTGCACGTTGATACCGGTATACCCTGCTGGCAGCAACCCTTCATTAACCAACGTTTGGTAAGTGATTTCACATCCATTAGCCGAACAGGTTCTTGGTCCCGGATCGCTGGTCTGGCTGCTACTAGATGAGAGCGTTGAGAGTTTCTCATATCGGATACTGATATAACGATTAACCGCCTCCCCCATCTGTTTCATTTGTGAACCTACGGTATTCGCCATGATATTTTCATGATCGCTTTTCATGTCCTGAAACTTCATGAATGCCATTGCTGTGCCAATGCCTAAAACCAATGTTATTTCCAGTAAGGAAAATCCTTTCTTGTTTGTTATTTTTATTTTCACGTAAATATTAATTAGCAAAAATAAAGAGGTGGTCAAGAGCTTAATATACTTTAAAAATGAATCCACAATATTTATGGACAGATTCATAATGAGCTAACAAAAAATTATTAATTGAAATCGTAGTTGTGATATAATCTATAATCAAATGGTTTATTAAATTATGATTGAATTCCGCATCTCCACCCCTCAAGATATTTCATGTATAATGGAAATATGGAATAAGGCTATTAATGCTACTCATCACTTTTTAGCATTTGAAGATCGTTTGGCTATAGAAAAGGAACTTTTCACCTTCTTTCCCACAGTAGAACTCACACTTGCTTGTGAATCTTCAGGGTGTATCATTGGGTTCATGTATTTGCACGACGGGCATATGGAAGCACTCTTTGTAGATCCGGATTATCACGGACAAGGAGTAGGCAAAGCGATGGTACACACAGCTCTGGCCCAATCCCCCGAATTAACTATAGATGTAAATAAACAAAATCAACAGGCAGTAGGCTTCTATACACGCATTGGGTTTGACCAGGTTGGACACTCCGAATTTGACAGTCAGGATCGACCTTATCCATTGATCCATCTTAGATATCGGCAGCACTCAGGAAATTAACTACCGCGCCCTCTGGGGCTTGCTCAACAGTTCACCGACCTAAAAGCAAGTTTTAGCCCGGTTCACCGTTTTGACGTGAAAAACATGATTAGGTCTTGGATTTATTTATAACACTTTCGATATAGATTTGGCCCTGTGCTCTATAAACCTGAACATCACTCTCATGAAGATTGGGTATGTTAAGTAAAATCCCAAAGACCAATTCCTTATCTACATAACCAATATCACATCCTAAGACTTTGGCAACCTCTGCACCGAAAATAATTTTCTGACGTGTGTTTTCTTTTTTTGTTTGCTATTTCTTTTGGGATTCCAAGAAGTATAGACGTTCTTGTGCTGAAGCAATTTGTTGTTTAATATCTTTTCTGGTTATTTATGTTCTCCCCAATGTTTTCTCTTGTTGACATAAGGGATGTCAGCATAACCATTACCAATTTGTTTCTTGATTGATTTTATTTTCATCTTGAACTGTTGTTTAATCTGGTGCTGTTTTGCTTGTTCCCGCATATTAATTACTATTTTTTCAGCTTCTAAATAGGCTTGTTCTGTATCGGTATAGATACCATCATCAAGAAGTCGCTTTGCTTCCCAATCAATGGCTTCATCATTGTTTTTGTACATTAAACCGCCTTGTATTTGTTGTATATTTTCCTTTACCACATTTTGGATAATTATCAATACAGCAAGATGATTTTATTTAAATAAACATATTGCTCTCATATTTATTCCCAAACCATTAACCGTTTATTATTATGATAAAATATGGTATAAATATAATTTTAAGATTGAAAGCTTTTCATAATTTAAGTTATAATCTCAAGACTGCATGGCAACTTAACAAATTAAGTTGAACGCTTTATGCTAATGTTTGGCATCTTCTGAATAAACCATCAAAAAAGCATACGAGAAATAAAGTTTCTTTTGTACCTAGCACTTATCTCTTTTTCAAGTATAGAGTTATATTTAGTCGATAAATCTAAATACTTACTATTTTTTCTTCACTTTGCCCTATATATGTAAACATATCTAGCATCGGGTGTAGAACTGTATTTATCATCTCATCAGTATATTTTCCTGAATTCCGTAAATCACTAATATCACCAAAAATAAAGAAAGAGTTCAGAGTTTTATTCACATCAACACCATCAATGACTTCTTTATATTTATCGAATCGATATTGAATATCTGAATTTAGTTTCACTAAGACTACTTCGTTCTCTTTATTTATACGTTGATAATCATCAAAGGTACCAGTAACTAAAGAAGTATTCGTAAGAAGTTGATATAATTCACTACGACAAGTATTCAAGTCTAAAGTATACTGTTTAGATTTTTCATTTAACTCACTAGCCTTTTGTAACAACCCTGATAAGAATATCTTATACTCTTCAGTAATACGAGGACCAGTTCCATTTACAATAGTTTGGTATTGATTAAACATAACAGTGTAATTCGCCGTCATGGCATAATAATTAGCTGACAAACCTCTTGAAATGTTATTACACTGGCGTTTTTTATTGATCAGGGGATTATAATAATCCTTCATTATATCACTACGAAAAGTAAGTTCATTCTTATAAGATTCAAGAATCATACCGAAGAGAAGTGTACCAATAATTAAAGGCACTAGTGAAATAACCAGACTTTTCCAGAGTGAGCCTTCTATTGAAATTGTCATATTAAAACCTTTAATTTGATTATAGATATTAGAGTATCATTAATGCCTATTAATTTATATATCACTGTCAATCTTACTCTTTCATTACAAAAAATCATCCGAAAAAAGCATACTCACTAAAGATTAGAACAGATTGTCGTCGCTATGTATTTTATTAATCGGTGCATTCTAAAAAAATCTAATATTGGAGAAAAGTTGAAATTTTTCCATATGGCATGATAACATTCACTAATAACTTCATCTAATACTCACCACGTTACTTAAATTTTTTTTGTTAGTGCTTTTGTTATTATCTCTTAATTTTCATTTCTGATTTCACACGTTAACCTGTGAATTGTGCAACAGAGAAAAGCATCTAACAACATAGTTACTATTATTGTTTTAGTACTTTCACTCCTTCAGGCGGAATAAATTAATACTTATATTGTCCTTCGGACACCATTTAAAACCCATCAATGTAATATCGCGGAACACTTCGCCCTTTCATCCAGATTTCGCCGCTGAATTCGGCGTTTTATTCTTACTTCATTTTACAGTCCTTAATATATTTTGTATCAATTAAGTAAGCGGTTTTTACATTGTTAGAAAAAACAATGCCCACTTATACACTCACTTCGTGAGCGTGTGGGGTCTACCGACGGTTGCCTACCGCAGGCTAAAACCAAAACCGTTTTCCTACGAAAAACAAAATCAAGGTCAACATAAAGTTTTTCTTGCGAAAAACTAACAGCAGCATGGTTATATTTGAGGTGTGTATTTTATGGCTATTTTTCATCTGGAGTTTAAAATTGTGAAGCGCTCAGAGGGCATGTATTCCTGTAGAAAAGCTGCCTACCATGCGCGTTGCAGAATAACAAATGACGGCACTGGCAATACCTACGATTTCAGCCACAGAACAGATTTATGCCATCATCAGATATTAGCGCCTGTTTCAGCTCCTTCTCATATTATTGAAAGCTCAACAGCCCTTTGGAATGAAGTCGAAAGGGTTGAACGCCAAAAGGATGGTCAAACAGCCCGTTATTTTGATGTGGCTATTCCCTGTGAACTACCCTATGACGACAAGATAAAATTAGTCGTTGAATACTGCCAGAAAAATTTCGCTGATGAGGGGATGATTGCCGATATTGCCTTTCATGATCTCACTGGTGGAAATCCCCATGCTCATGTGATGTTGACATTAAAACCGATCACCGCTGATGGCTTTGGCAAAAAAGAAAGAAACTGGAATGACAAGAAAAACGTAATCCTTTGGCATGAAGCGTGGTCTACCCTTGCCAACGACTATCTTGAAGCCGCAGGGACTGAGGAACGTATTGATCACCGTTCTATCGATACCCAGCACACTGAAGCACTGGAAAACGCCGTTATTACCTTAGACGTGGAAGAAAAAGCGCTATTGCTTGCCAAGGCGACGTTGACCAGCCGTCCAGCTATGCAACGTGTTCATCGTGCCAAGTGGAACAGTAAGAGCGTTCAGCAAAAACGTGCTGCTGAACAGGCTGTTCGTGATGAGATGAAACAGGAAGCACAGGCCACATACAACACCTTCAAAGAGTTGGATCTTCAGACGTTGTTGACCTCAGAAGTTTCACAGTGTCGCAGCTTCCTGAACCTGTTGAAATCGTATTGCCTGAAACAGGTTCGCAGTCGGCATCATCAGAAGGCCAAAAACCTGTTCTGATTGCCCCTACGCCTCATACACGCACTAATTTGAAAGCCCCATCCTCTTCAACTTCCAGAGCGATTAAACGCGCTCCTGTAAAAAGTAAGAAAAAGCAGGTTAAACCCCGTCAGAGTAATGTGTTCAAGCGTTTCACCCTACTGGTGGTTGAATATATAAGGGAGAAATTCATCTGGGCCAAGAAGAAGCCCGCTGTGGTTCCTTCTGATGTTGAACACGATAAACGTATTGCTGAAAACTAGGTCTTTTACGAGGTGCAGGGGATCTATGTGCCACGCGCTGAGTATGAAAGACGCGCAAGGTTTAACAACGATGACTACAAGCCAACCAAGGATGAGATCAGACGTTTTCCAAGTCGTCAGGTTATACCTGAGAAAGCAGATAACAAGTTGGATTACATGCCTAGACTCTCGGCTGATAACCCCCCAAAAGCACCTAAGTTAGTACCACCAAGTTTTCCGCCCGGCTGGAAATAATTTGAGTGCCTTAGCGACATAGTTAATAGCATTAATTATTAGCATGATCTACAAAATAAATATTTTCCATATTTAAAAAAATATAGTATATATAAGATACAATTTATTAATTTATCAGAGTTCACTTGAAGTTATTTTAACCTATTCAGCAAGACATGGATCGCTTGATAAGGATTTAGCCAATGACATCAACAGTAGATTTTTTTGAGACAGATTTCTCCGCGACACTTTACCCATTAAAAACGAATTTAATTTTATTCAAAAATCATGCGGCTGATATGTCTGAATATATATATCAAAAAGTAATAAACCCATCGTACCCGGCAGATAATTTTCTTTCTCAACATAAAGTTTTTGCAACAAAACCGAAATGTCATCTTCGTAGAACTATAAAATTAGACCCCATCGCTGAATATTTTATTTATGATGTAATTTATCGAAACCGAGTTATATTTAGACCAGAAGTAAGTGATAGAAGAAGTTTCGGTTATAGATTTAAAGATGGTAGTCGCATACCAGTTCATATATCGTACAATGAATATAAACAACATTTGCGTTCTTGCTCTCAAGCATATGCACACAACATTCATTTTGACATAGCATCTTATTTTAATAGTTTATATCACCATGACGTGGTTCATTGGTTTGAATCAAAAGATACCGTCGCAGCAACCGATGTAGTTGCTCTGGGGCAGTTTTTCAGAGAAATCAATGCTGGTAGAAGCATTGACTTTATGCCACGTGGTATTTATTCGACAAAAATGATAGGTAATGAATTCTTAAAATTCATTGATCTGCATTGACAAATTAAATCGAAAAAAATAGTGAGATTTATGGATGACTTTACACTATTTGATAATGATATAAATGTATTAAACAGTGATTTTATTAAAATCCAACAATTGCTTGGACAGGTTTCACTTAATGTTAATCCATCCAAGACCTTCTTTGATAATTCAGTAGGTGATGTTAAAGACACCTTAAGCCAGATAAAAGCATCACTAAAAGAGATTGTGACTGAATACGAAGAAATCCCCACCGCCTCTGGTGTTGAACTAGTTGAAATGAATATTGAAGTAATCAAGAATCTTGATATCACTCAGGTTAACGCATTAATTGAGCTTCTGAAAGATGAGAACTTGGAAGAAGCAGATGCAGATTTAATACTTGGCTTTCTGAGAACACATAACGATAGCTTGCTTAGCCAGATACCTATGCTATTGACAAGGTTTCCCAACTTAATAAAACATATTTATACCGTTTGCTCTGGCATCAGAGACAAAAAAATTAGTAAATGTATTACTAGATTATCTAAACGCAAACAGTAATTTTTTAGAATATCAGTTATTCTAGATTGGTGCTATTGTTGAAGATTATTTATTAGGTGAAGGCGAATATGACTCTGTTTTACTGAAGTTATTTGAACTATCCGGTGATTTTAAAATTTCACGAGCAAAAATATTAGAGATACCAGAAAAGGGATTTGGTTTAAAGGAAATAAGAAATGACTACCTTAAAACAGGCCAGTCAGATTGGTTGTCATGGTCATCAGCAATAGGCTCAAGAAGCCTAAAACCCGGAGAAAGAAATTACATTCTTGATTATTTTTCAAAAGCATCCCCTATAAACCACCTTATTGCATCATGCGTTAAGAAATTATAACTCGATGTGCAACATTCATATTTTTTAAAAACATCTGATATGAACGTTGCCATGCTATGCAAATATGATTTATAAATTTAACCAAGCTGATAGTAGCATTTTAAAATTCATCTTTATTCTCTAGAGCATCCCGATAGCACCTCTGCTCGACAATACTCAGATTGGGATCAGACAAAACACTCCGTCCTTTAACAGCAATATCGTAATCAATTTGAGATTGCGTTTCATATTCTTTGGTAGGTTTAAAATAATCGGAGTGCGATGCAGATGACGGCGCATAAGAGCCAGAATATGTTTTACTTCCAGCACAACCGAGATAAGCCAACAGACAAGCAAACATGAAGAACAACGTCCACACCACATTGTATCCATTAAGCGTGTATTCACTGCCATTCACATCTAAAAACACACTATGAAACCTACTGGTGTAGACAATCAGGAATGATGACATAGTCACAGCCCTACTTTTACCTACGGTTAAATGCTTACGCATAAATTTCACTGTTGGTAGCAGAATGACCACAAACAGCACAATAGCAGTAATAACCAGCCATATAGGGAACAGTCCGTATTTTCGTGTGGTGTTCTGCGATACCGTCACCAGCGATAGCACCAAGAAGGCGTTTAGCAGAAACAGTCTGAACACCAGCGATACCTTTACGTTCTTTGATGCCTTCCTGAGAAACAGCACCGGGACCAGTGATGGTATGTTCATCAGCAGGCCAATGAAAAACACCCAATAGATAGAGTTCATAGCGTTTATCCTGTATCTACCGTGCGGCCCAGCCGTTATTGGTTTTCACCAGAACAATTTTGGCTTCTTCTGGTTCAGTCATCCCTTTCACACCGGAGAACGCATTTTTATCAACCCAGCCCAGCAGGCCATCCAGTTTCCACGTGTAGGTCACTTGTGTGGTTTTAGCGCCAGCGCCATCACTCGGTTCAGTCCAGCTTGTGATCTCCACTTGATCTCCACTACAACACGATGACCAACACAGGCACCTTCCTCACGGTTCCAAAAATCAACTTGCTGGCCTTTGTCGGTGACTTCCAGAACATCAACGCTACTAAAGCCGTTAGACTGTTGTGAAACATTGACCAGCCCCTGTTCAACAAGCCCATTCAGGATTTCATCGCTGACATTGTATCCAGCAGAACGGTAGCCATGATTAATCTTTACCGGAAAACCTCTGTTGAACGCAAAATCATTGTTTTACAGTGAGTAGCACACCTTTGATTTTGAAATTTTTGCGTTGATAGCCTTCTCAAAATCACCTTTCTCACCACATCCCGCCAGAACAAGAGCTGTGCAAGTAACGAGTAAAATCGTCTTCATCATCTTCCTATCCATCCTGATAATCAAAAATGCTGTTATGTTTTGATGCCTTTCTGGTTGCCTGTAAGCGTTCCTGCTTGTTCTTACTGGCATAACACGGCAAAGCCACCTAATTAACCAATTGATAGAATTCAATCATTTTTTAGGTCTGTCATATCGTTTGTACCGATCAAAATCAAAGCAATGATAGAAATTAACTGCCATGTTTTATTTTTCGATCGATTAAAACAATTAAAGCGCCGTTCGAAAGAGCATCATTAATCGCTAATATCTATTAATATAAACTTATTGATCCTTTTTGTCGATCATTTTCTTGCTAGATGAAACGTTACTGGATAAAGTGAACGATAGGACTACAGGCCGATTTATACGCAGGTTCAGGCAGATGAGGCTACAGGCCGCAAGACCTGCTACAAAAGCGGTTCTATAGCCTTCACGTTGCTGTTATCAATGCAACATCAGGGAAAACAACCATGAAGGATGCCGTTAGCTGATTAGATAAAAAAATTCATAGGATTCTGATAAGCGGCTCTCTTCGTCAGTCATTAACACAAATTTAAATAGCCAGAGGTATATCGCATCTGGCTCCGGCATTTTTACGCCTATTTTTACGTTTACTGTTTATATGGAGTTAACATGAAAAAACTATTTATCGCTGCGTTGGTGATGCTGCCTCTTACTGCTTGCACCACCTATGGTAACAAATCCCTTAAAGACGAATCCCAACAAAACGTAAAAAACAAAATCGTTAAAGGGAAAACTACCCAGCAAGATGTTATTAACGCATTCGGGGAACCACAAACGCGAGCCACCAATGACGGTCAGGAAATGTGGTCCTACTCCAGCATCTCAGGCGAGACTCAGATCTCAAACTACATTCCCGGTCTAGCCCTGCTGAAGAACAGCAACACGGCGCATATAAACTCCCTCGAAATCTGGTTCAAAGGGAATGTTGTTGACCGATACAATTTCAGCCAAACGACGAGTAAGGTTTCGAAGGGATTGTTGGATTAATTAGTATTTATCTGACGTCATATAACTTCAAAAACTTTTTAATACAAATATCCACAATGGGCCTCAGCATACGTTAAGACCCTATTTCCTTTTCAAGGAAAACTAACTATTTTGACCTAGGCTTCACATAAGCGGATTAAAGTAGATACATCTAAATTTTCACATCTAGACTGGATTGTTATAGGATAAAAATCTTCTCATCTTTAATCTGAGCCATTTTATATTTTATATACGAATTTTAAGTTAATCAATACAATCAGAACAAACATGCCATATAATGGTAGTAGTTAATACCTAATCACTCAAAGAGAATGCTTTCTCGTCATTTTTTAAATAGCTGTTCCGAATAGTAGATCACTTAGTAACTGATATTAATAATTCCGTTTCTTATCATTACAGCTATGGAACCTTGATATCAGAGGCTTTCGAGATGTAAAACTGATGATTCCTTGTGCTATATGGCTTGCACAGAATGTAGCAGTATTAAGAACAGCTATTTAAATATCATCATTTTTTGAAATTAAAACTATTAATTCTATGGGCCATTGAGTTATATTACATATATCTTTTACACAACCATTTAAGAGCAGGCCTTGATGAAGCACGAAAGCATCAATACATTCATTGCTGTAATTGGTCTAGGTTTAGCAGCATTCAGCACCTTCATGCAATTGAAACCTCAGAGTGATGCATTAGATATAATCGCCACGACAAGTAATGCCAAGAATAAGGGTTTCTATCTTAAAGAGGGGAATCTGCCTACAGAACTTTTTGAGGAATCAAGAAGTCTTGCAGGCTCATATGATGTAACTCTTGAAATAACGAATAATTTAAATAGAACCGTTAGCATCAAGGCTATTGAGATAAAATTCATTATAAATGAAGGTAATGCAATATATTATAATGACATGATATACTCTGAGTTTGATAGAAATATACTAAATACCCCTATTCCATATGAAGCTTATTCCGTTAAAAGGCTGAAAATATTTTTAAACATACCAATTATCTATGATGATAGATTCCGAAAATGTTTCCATCCAACTAGATTTATAAGCGAGTACGATAAATATTTTGATAGTATTAAACATTGCTATTATTCAAAGAATACTGACATGATGGATAATAAAGTCAACTCCCGCACTTTGGATGGAGGGGGAGTTATCTTCACACATGAAAATAAGAACTCGTTAAGATATGAGATTATTGTCACAACAGGTGATAATACAAAAATAAGAAAAGAATTCAATATTCATGGGTAAGCAATGATTGAATAATAATTTATCATAAATTAGCGTAGAAGCTGCCTAGTTTTACTAGCGGTGATTATCTTTAGTATTGACAAATCACCCCCTACCAGACAACATATAGTTATTGCTCTCACCACGGAAATTTTTAATGATTTCGAAAAAAACGACATATTTTTCAATTTAATAATTAAAATTAATGCAATTAACAGGAAAGTCATTAGTTATCACATTGAATTATAAAACATATTTCTCACCTATTTTACTTCTTATCCTGATACTATCGAAAATATCTGTAGAATTAAAATCCATTATCAATTCATTTTTACCTATAAAAAACAAGATAAAATAAGTGTATAACTTAAAAGATAAAATAAGAATGTATCGAAAACGTAAGCACGCATTTCAATCTTATTCAGTACAATACAACAGCGATCTTCATCCTATCAACCGCTTGAGATAACGCCTCATAGAGATCGCCCTCAATCTCATGCCCAAACTCACAGTTCCTGAACATTACCACATAGCCATTGGTCAGAACTCGCATATGGGCAAGGTTTATCGGTTCTATAGCTATTCTGATGTCTGTACCTTTGTATTCAGCTACTGGATAGCCCATGTCGGTGTGAAGCATGATACCGCCAGAGGCTTCCAGATCGGATAAGAAGTTATCTTCAGCTATGGCTTCACGTAGATCCTGTAGGCCAAGCGCGTTCATCAGTTTGGACTCATCTGGAGCATTGGCTTTTACCCTGCCGCAGTAATAATCATCATCCAGAACACTTACGGGCGTGTTGGGATGCTAACTGTTATAGGCTTTGGTCTCTGACATCAGAGATTTTACTGTTTCTTCGCTTACTTGACTAAGTTCAGAAATTAATCTCCTATATATATTTACCATACGTTCCTTATCACAAGCATTTGCTGATTCTGATAGGAAAAAAAATCGTAATCTTTAATATAGATGTTATTGTCATTTTCGAGAGTAAGTTTTATCCCGTGTTTTTTTTCTTCAACGTCTTTAACTATATAGGTCATAGATGGTATGTTTTCATTTGCATGAAAGAGCGTAATGATTTTAATATTATTCATTTTTTGATTTTCCTTTTTATTTTTTAATACCATATTTATTTTAGGAAAATCAAATTTAATTTTTGGATAATAACGTTTTCCGTGATAATTTAATTTTCTTTTGAAAAGATATTTATCTTATGAGCTAACGCTCATGTGCTGGCGCACGGCTAAGCCCTAACTCTAAGATATGTATTTTCATATTGATGAGGTTAATTTTTAATATTGATAGTAAAAAGAGGAAAGATCTTTTCCAGATCATTCCATCATAAAATAACAAAATTGATCCTATGTTTGAACATAGCATTACCGCGATAACATATAGCATTTGCTCTTAAACTTATAGGAAAACTATATTCAAAGAAGCAGCACTTAGTGATTGTCCAAAACAATCACATTGCTGAAACAGGACTTGCCCCTGTTAGTGATGGATTTATCCATAAAAGATCGCGGCGACAGCCACTAATAAAGTTAAAAGTAAATTTCATTCTTTACGACCATACTATCGTTATGAATTTAATAACAGAAAGCAGCGCTTCGTGATTGTACGAAACAATCACTTCGCTGAAAATAAGCATCAAGAAAACCACATGTTCCCACGTAAAACTCTCCGCACATAAAAATAAAGGTAAACTGGACTCTCTTAACTTCTTACTAATTATTTAATTATAAGCACTATCCCAACCCAATAAAATAAAGGCTTCATACCTTTTTTTGCTATGTTCAAACATAGCAGATACCTATATGCGCACATAGATCCGTCCTATGTTCGAACATAGCAAGATCTATGTTTGAACATAGTTTTTTTAACATATAGCAATATCATAATAATAAAAGCCCTATTTTATTTATAGTTTAACTATTGACTTTTATTTTTCTGCATAGTATTAAAAACAACAAAATAAAAACTATAAGAGAGAATAATATGAATACTAATGACACTAAACTACTTCGCTTATTTGAAACATTAACCACCGAACAAAAGATTGATATCGCAAGACACTTGCTGCAAAACAAAGATATAAAATCAACTACCGTTATTGCAACAGAAGAAGATAGAGCGATCTCATTTGCACAGCCCTATGTTTTTGCTTTTACTTCCAACTTTCGTGTTTTTTCTGATTTAGATATATCGAAGAATGAATTCCGTGTATTAACTTACATCTTAGAATACATGGAGTTCGGAAACCTTATCAACCTTTCACAGTCATCACTCTGTAAAGCGTTGAATATCGCATCTGGAAACATGTCCAACATATTCAAAAAGCTAAAACAGAAAGGCATTCTCGTTGAACATCATGGACACCTGTATATTAACTCGAATATTTTCGCCAAGGGTATGAGTCATCAACTTGATGAGACACGTAAAGAGCATTTAGGTAATGCCAGAAGCCTTAATGCTGAGATTGAATAATATCCAAAGAACTATGCTGATTACTTAAAAAAAGAAAGATGAAGCTTAGCTTTAGAAACTGAAACTAAAGAGATCTATACTGATGCTTTTGTTTTTAGTAAGAAGAAAAAGAATAACGCTGTTCTTAATGCTAAAAACAGTATACAGATCGATAAACCCCAAAAAGTATACAGATAAACAAAGGAAAATGGCTGTTTAAATACTAATGATAACAACAATATTGGCAGCACCAACAATACGGTGTAGTATTATCTGACAGAGCTCTGAGTTTTATCATGATTGAACCTGACAGTGGCGAAATGCGGACGTTACGCTCGCACCATAAGAAAATAATATTGATAGACTTGTAAATTCTCAATCAACTAAGATGATTAATACTTTGAACGCTTTGCATATTCACTGCTAAGAGATTTCAACAGCTTATTATCACGTTCACTTTGAAGCGTTCGCTTCTCTTCTTCCTGTTCAATCTCTTTTTCAATTTGCGAAAATGTTTTACGTCCACGTGTACTTAGTTTCGCCTTGACAGTTGGTTCGTTGCTTGTGAAATTTTTTTCAAAATCTAATTTAATGGTTCTCATTTCAGCGTGCATTTTTACATACCCTCTAACCATGCTTTCTTTAAACTTATAAAAGCCACGCCTTTTATTTCCGAAAACTGAAATAACAATCTCTCCATAATCAGCCTTGCTTAACAGAGACAATATCCTTCCAAATTTTTTCTCATCAGGTGGAACATTAGTTATTAATTTTTTCCAGACAAGTTGATTAATCACGTCAGAGTAAGAAATAAAAATATCACTTTTTTACGCTGCATATCTGCCGAATCAGCCACAGCCTAAAGAAGATACGCCACATCCGGGCTTCTACCTGCTGTAGCTAAGTTATAATCTTTCTTCAAAAACTCAGCGACGGAACTAACAGCATCTTTTAAACCTTCTAAAAACAAATGAAAATTTATTTCATCTGTGTTACTCTGATGAGCTTTAATTAACATATTTTCACAGATAAGATGAACGTAGTGCGGATAACCATCACTAAGACCAGCAATTCTAAAACGAATATCGTCGGGCACTGATAGATCAAACTCCCTAAATGCCCTATCAATAATAGCGTAGTGTTCACTCCACGACAGTGGCTCAAGATTTAACTCTTGGATTTGGCGTGAGCTTGAAGCATGGCCGCCCAGCAATTCATTTAATGAATCACCTATACCTGTAAATATGAGTTTTACAGGGCTTTTCTTATCACCAAGCTGTTTTAATAGCGTGCCAAATTTCTCTTTTTCTTCAAGTGAGATTATCCGATCAAACTCATCAATGACAATATAAGGGGCTTTTGAATAAATTTTTGTTAATAAGCCCAGTGCATACACAGCAGAAGAAACATCATTGATCTCCACTTTTTCTTGCTGTTGTTTATGCGTTTTGTTTTCTATCTTAACTCAAGTGGCACTAATACCTATAGATGCGCTCGCAGACCACTCCGAACGACTAGCATCAATCTGTTCGACCGCATCCCGAAAAGCATCAGCAATGATCCCTGCAAGCGTAGACTCTGGAACACAGCTCACAAAAATAGGATCATTATCTTCTTGCATATTGAAAGCAACGGTATGCACTAAAGAGGACTTTCCAACTCCGCGATCACCATAAATAAAAGCATGCCGACCCGGCGCATGTAGTGCTGTTTCGAGTGTATCCACCTGATCGCCTCGACCGAACAGAAACTCATTAGTATCAATTGGTTCTGCCGGACGGACAACGGTGTATAAATCGTTTAAGAACTCATCTCTTGAGACTTGTAGAAAATTTTTCACTAACGCCCCTTGATAACTGTGCAGCGAGCGAACGGATATACAGATGTAATAAATACTGTATCTAACGAAACTACAACCGAATTTTATATTTTATAGTTAAGATATAAAACAATCAATAGCAATTAATTAGCCCTGCTGGTGGTATAGCAGGAAGCGGAGTGATCTGTTTCTCAGTTTTTAACGCATTATATAGTTTGTAATGTTCTCTTATGACTCAAAACTGCCTATCAGATGATAGTATAGCCCCATCCACAAAAATACAGATCAAATCTGAGTTACCGCCAGTCAAGTAGATCCTATGGTGATACCCGATCACGCTCCATCTGCTTGAGAATTTTTCTCATCTTCAGCTTACGCGCCTTCTTCTCCCCAATCTCCTGATAGTATTCTTCACGCCGCTCCGCTGCTACCTTGCGGAACTTCTTCAACAGTTGGTTCAGTGTTTTGATGTCAGTAGTAGCGGCTTCAGCTTGGATTTTTCTATACATAAACATAACATGGAATTCATCAATCATTTTTAACCCCTCAGTTTTATCTATTTTATTTCCCTCTTAACGAGGGAATATATTCACTATTTAATGACGATTCACTGTCATTTTTAACTTCCAATAAATAGGACCATCAGTGTCATCCTGCTTTATGTTTTTTAAAACCAGCTTAATGATATGTTCTTTATGCCAATATAAAATCATTTCTTTTATCTCATCAACGTTGATGTCTGATAAGTCCTTATATATTCCATCCTTTTCACACTCTTCAACCTCATACGCAATCAAAACATCATAAAGTATCTCTGACAGTATTTCCCCATTTAAAACATTCATTGCAGTTTCAGGTTCCTTTTCATATATGCTATAAATCGTTTTACAATAGCCCTGTAATATTGTTGAAATAAGATATATTGCTGTTTCACTCTTTTCATTTAATACCATCTCTTTCATTTTTAATTCTTCTGTTAGGTTGATTGTTGTTAGCCCCTCGCGGGGCAACGTTAAAACTTACTTCCTAAAGCTATCCGAATACCACACCAACTTTTCTGCAACTTGTTCAAAGTTAACCTCTCTAATATCACCACTATTCCCTTCTTGAGCGGTGAACTTCTCAAAGTTGTTCTGTATATGATTCATCACATTCATAATGAATGGACTCATAAAATCTGGATCATCCAGATAGTCATTAGTGTCTCCATCACCATTGACTTCCTGAAAGATTTTCCAGCTTGCTTCAAACGATCTTTTAGCGAGATCGAAGAACAACACTGTAGATTTATTATTAACTTCATTATTTTTAGACATAATTAACCCTCACTTTTATATGATTATTTGAAATTCATTTTATTTTAGCCCCCAGAATGGGGGAAACAGAAAAACTACTTCTTATAAACTAGGTTTATGATTACAGATCCATATTCTAAATCCACCTCATCAAGTAGCGCTTCATTCACTGCCTATTCAACGCATCTAACAAGTGTTTATCCCCCATGATTTCCTCGATAGAATAGCCACTCAGAGCAACAAAAACATTAAAGTTCTCTTGGATTGTTCTCAATGTTTTAGGCGTTCTTTTACATAACATACTTACTATTACTGATATATCATTTTCCATTTACACATTCCTTTTTCATATTTATTATTAGCCCCTTTCGGGGCTGAATAGATAAAAGATACTGATTAGACATGCAAGATAGCTCATTGCCTGATGAATCTGCCTTAAATTAACCAGCGCTTCATCAAAATAAATGTGATTAATCAATGTTTTATACTTATATTTTTTCAAGAATTTGTTATAATCTTTATTGCCATTTTCTATTATAGATTTTAAAACACCTTCCATATAATCATCGCCTTCAATATTATGATAGAATCTTTTTCCCATGTATTCCTGCATACGTTGTAGGTAAAGATAATAATCCTCTGCGCTTTTCAATATAAAAAACTTTGTGGCGTCATTGCTGACATTCATTTGCATTGTTGGCAACATCATATTTTTTATTTCATTTTATTTTATTTATATTATTTAGATACATTACGTGATTGAGCAATAGCGTTATCAATCCATGCGTCAATCTCATTTTCTACAAATGCCACAGACCTTAACCCTATTTTCACCTTATCTGGGAAACGGCCTTCTTTGATAAGGTCATACATCTTGGTTCTACTAAAACCGACTCTTCTCAGAACTTCAGGAACACGGATTAATCTTTTTCCTACGATTTCATTTCTCATTTGTCTTTTCCTCTGTTGTTTCGACAGGAGCTATAGTAGGAAAAATTGAGATCACAAGATGCAGGGATTGACAGACAAGATTTTTTGAGCAAGTGGCAGGAAGCGGTTTTCGGGGAAAATGGGAGTTTGCGGATTTCGCTGGTTTTGAAGAATGGGGACCAGCCTTGGCAATAGTCCCCAGCACGTAGGAAGGGGGGTTACTTCCCTTTCTTCTCGTCTTCCTCTTCTTTTTCGTTCATCTTCATGGCGTCAGCGACCTTGGTATCCATCATGTGGTCATTCTTGCTCAGGTAGAGGTTAAACAGCCGATCGAATTCGCCCGTGAGCACTTTTTCAGCGAACGGTTTATCGGTATCCTTGATTTGAGCACCGCCCCTGATGACTTCAGCGTCATTAGGGTAGAGAAGTCTGGAAAGCTGTTCGTAGGAGATTTTTTCGTTGTTTCTCTTCGCCCAAAGCAGCAGATCCAGCATTGGGATAATCCTCCAGTTGATCACTTTTTTGATCGTGCTCAGTCCAAACCTAAATGAAGCTGTTCGCGGCTTCTAGAGATCATGAGTCCTGCGCCATTCAGGAAGCATAAGCTTCATATGTTCGATAACTTCGTCATCCGTAAGAACGCGGATGTTGAGTTCAAGATAAAGCGGTTTATAAAGATTCAGCGTATCAACATCTGTCAGACGCCACATGCCTACACTGCTTGATGTAGGCGTAAGCGGCCCACTATCATTACGTCCCAAGCTTCTAAGTATATTGAGATCTTTTAATCGATGTGCATATCTCGCTACATCCATAACAGTTATATGCCTGATATGTCTTTTGGCATCTGAAAGTGGATTTTCGACAGCTTGTCGTAATGGGTAATCTTTACCATACACAGCAGCAGGTTTATCGCTAGGGCTAACCAGCAAAGGCTGTCCGGCTAAAATCTTAGCCTCATTACCAATGATGAATTTGACGATACACCCTGTCGCTATCATCCAGTTCTAAATTAAAGTCATATTCAGCTAGCTCTAATCGAGTAACTAACTCCCTCTTCAGGTCACTAACTGTTATCTCCTGTAAAACATCATAGTTACTCAGCTTGAACCACTGTTTTACCGCTTTCATGACTTCGCTGGCTTTCACTCGCGTCCCTTCTTAATTGTTAGCAGAAATCTCTCAAGACATTTTCTATCGATTTCAACGCTTGGCAACAGCTAAAGAGGAATTTTTGACGATATGGACAAGAGGAGATGAGCGGATAATCAGGGGAAATTAGATGAAAAAACAGGTAGGCTAGAAACAAAAAAAGTCCTTTTATACGGGACTTTTATGCTGTACAGAATCAAAAACCATTTGTAACTAATTGATTCTATTGAATGAGTGGCGGAGGAGGTGAGATTCGAACTCACGGAGCTGTTACACTCGGCGGTTTTCAAGACCGCTGCCTTAAACCACTCGGCCACCCCTCCACAACGAAGCGAACTATAAACACAGCCCGAAAGGTTGTAAAGCCCGATAACGCTCAACTGTGCTAAAAATAACCTATTTAGCGTTAACTGGACGTAATATCATCATAATGCTTATAAAATTAGCACTTCACAGCGTAAAGAAGGGTAAAACGTCTTTAATAACCCTATGCAACTATCTATGCTGATATCCTGAGTCATAATAATCACTTAACAGAGAGAGAGTCGCTGCCATGAATCGTATTGTTGTCTCTTCCAGACAGGAAAGCTCACTGCTCAGCACTCACAAGGTGCTGCGTAACACGTATTTCCTTTTATCACTTACTCTGGGCTTTTCCGCGCTTACCGCAACCGTCAGTACCGTGCTAAACCTCCCCGCCCCTGGCTTGTTGTTGATGCTGATAGGGTTTTACGGGCTGATGTTTTTGACCCACAAACTCGCTAACAGTCCAGCAGGTATTCTGGCAGCATTTGCGCTCACTGGTTTTATGGGGTATACGTTGGGCCCAATTCTGAGCTCACTAATTGCCTCCGGCGCCTCTGACATTATTATGCTTGCATTGGGCGGCACGGCCCTGGTCTTTTTCTGCTGCTCTGCCTATGTTCTAACAACGCGCAAGGATATGTCATTCCTGTCCGGGATGATGATGGCAGGATTTGTTGTTCTGATCGTCGGGGTGATTGCCAATCTGTTCCTGCAACTTCCAGCGTTGCATCTTGCGTTGAGCGGCTTGTTCATTCTGTTCTCTGCCGGTGCCATTCTCTGGGAAACCAGCAACATCATTCACGGTGGTGAAACGAATTATATTCGCGCCACGGTTAGCCTGTACGTTTCCATCTATAACCTGTTCGTGAGCTTGTTGAGCATTTTAGGCATCATGCGCAACGACTAAGCAGATTGAGGCTTGTGCCTTTATCATTCCACTGATGTAACGGGCCTGAGTTTGGCGTCTCTGCCGATCAGGCCTTTTTATTCCCCCTTATCCCCCATTCTTCCGACTGACTTTCTTTGCTACACTTCGCTTAAAACAGGGGTTACGAGGCACTATGTTGGAGTTTGAAGGGCGTTTTATAGAAACGGATGTACAGGGATACTTGCTTAACAGCGCTGATTGGAGTGAGTCTCTCGCGCCACTACTGGCAAAGCAGGAAGATATCGCGTTAACAGATGCGCATTGGGAAGTGGTGCGCTTTGTTCGCCACTTCTATCTGGAGTTCAACACCTCCCCGGCGATTCGCATGCTGGTAAAAGCGATGGCACAAAAGTACGGCGAAGAAAAAGGTAATAGCCGCTACCTGTATCGGCTCTTCCCGAAAAGCCCAGCCAAACAGGCAACCAAAATTGCAGGGCTACCTAAGCCGGTAAAATGTATCTGATATTCGGCTAATAGCGGATTGAAAAACCCGTGTAATCCATCATCGCGCAGGGCTCGACAAGAACTCGCTCAACACGAGCACTGCGCGGCCCACCCGCTTTTAGCCAAATGATAAGTTGTTCAACCTGCTGCGACTCACCACTGGCTACTACTTCCACACTGCCATCCTCACAATTTCTGGCATACCCTTTTACGCCCAGCTGTCGAGCCTGCTGTTGTGTGTGATAACGAAAACCAACACCCTGCACCACACCGTATACATAGGCTGTCACACAGTGTTCAGACATCTAAACGCCTCCTCAATCATCAATAGGCAGACACCTTTATTTCCTGCACGGCAATACAATATGCATCATACTATTAACAGTAAAATAACTTCGTTCCGGTAGCAAATACGCTACATCGACGTTCCACATACAACTTGAAATTTGGGCGTTCGCGCCCATATTAGAAGTAAGGTTACAGAGTCAGATTATCTCAGAAGGCATTATGATTATCTGTAAATTTGGTATTGGAGAACAGATTCGTCATAAACTACTGGGATACCCTGGTGTCGTGATTGATATCGATCCTGAATACTCGCTGGTAAGCCCGGTGTGGGAGGAACTGTATGCCCACGATACGCTGCGCTCTGCACCTTGGTATCATGTTGTGATGGAAGATGAACAAGGACAAGACATTCATACCTATCTTGCGGAAGCACAGTTGATGCAAGAAGCCCCCGATAATGACAGACACTCTTCTCTGGATGAGCTTGCTAAAGAGATCAAGCAGCGAGCGCCTCGCTTACAGCATTAATACCGGCCGAGGTGACAGGCATTAAGTGCAGACCTTTTACTTGGCAAGACCCAAGCGTGGAATCTCGATTTTGGGACAGCGATCCATCATCACCTCAAGTCCGGCATTTTTTGCCAACACCGCCGCCTGCTCGTTTATAACGCCAATTTGTAACCACAGCACTTTTGCACCAATAGCGATGGCTTCTTTAGCCACCTCGTAAGCAGCCTCTGACTGGCGAAAGACATCAACCATGTTCACCTTGGCAGGAATATCGGCAAGTGACGCATAAACCCGTTGGCCATGAAGCTCTTGCCCTGCCAATTTAGGGCTGACGGGGATTACGTCATACCCTTGCTCCAATAAATAAGCCATCACACCATAGCTGGGACGAGAGACTTTTTCACTGGCACCGACCAAAGCAATCGTTTTTACCCTCTCCAACACCGATTTAATCTCTGCATCCTTCATTGCTGTTACCTCGTATTGCATGAACTCTTTTACAGTGTACACCACTGCGCCACCTTATTTTTGTCTTACATTGCCGATAAATCGGGTATTCAATCTAGCATACCTAAACGTAGAATCGTCAAATAAACAAAGCATTAAACGCACAAGGGGGCAAATCACAACAGCGATAAAAACTGTTAAAAAATGAAAACTTTGACACATTTAGCCAAATACTCAACAATGGCGCGTTAAATGATGCCGGAGGAAAGCTGATGAAATTGTACCGTGTTTTAGTGCTGCTTTTCTTCGTCACGAGCAGTATAACCAGCGCTGCCACCACCCTAAAATTACATCAGGATATTGAACTGCTCGCCGTCGATGGGCAAAAAGTGTCCAGTTCACTGTTAAAAGACGCAGATAGCCTGGAACTGGACAACGGTCAGCACCAATTACTGTTTCGGGTGGTGAAAATTATTTCCGCCTCTGGCGGTGAAAAACGCACTTATTCATCGCCGCTGTTGTTGGCAGCATTCAATATGCGTAATCAGGACGTCATTACCATCCAGTTGCCCGTACTCGACACACCAAAAGCGCGAGAGCGTTTCGACCTCGATGCCCACTACCAGCTCGTGGATAACCACAATAACCCTATCAGCGCACGCCTTGACAGGCTTGAACTGAGTAATAATGAGCTCACTCACCAGTTGAAACCCATCCTGGCACAGTATAATGCCGCCAATAAAAATGCATCCGTGACTGCCTTTACCTCACCCAAGCAAAGCGCGAAAACCTGGCCTGAAAATAACGCAGACAATGCTCAGGACAGCATTGACCCCTTTCTTATCCTCAAATACTGGTTTCGGCAGGCAGACAAAGACACGCAGGATCGCTTTATGAAATGGGCTAAGGAAAAGGACAAGTAATAAAATCGCACCGCTGTTTTGATTATTTTAACCGCAGTTGCATCAATGCGTTGGTTGTTAGTCGCATTTTTTTCATCTACATCTTTTCAGGGAAATAGCGTTCTCGTAATCTGTGTTTATTATTCTGATGAAAGGACGTAACATGGAACTCACCACCCGTACTATTCCTGAACATAAGCACATTGCTTTAGTGGCGCACGACCACTGTAAGCAGGCTCTGCTGGATTGGGTGAGTACACACAAGAACACGCTGTCTGAACACCACCTTTACGCGACAGGCACCACGGGGAACCTGATCCAACGCACCACCGCGCTTCCAGTTAAAAGCATGCTGAGCGGCCCGATGGGGGGAGACCAGCAAGTCGGAGCCTTGATTTCGGAAGGAAAAATCGATCTGATGATCTTCTTTTGGGACCCACTGAATGCGGTTCCGCACGATCCTGACGTCAAGGCACTGCTTCGCTTGGCTACCGTCTGGAATATTCCGGTCGTAACCAACCGTTCCACCGCTGATTTTTTGGTTAACTCAGCCCTTTTTAAACAGCCCGTTGAGATCGCCATTCCTGACTATCAACGCTATCTGAATGAGCGTCTGAAGTAACGCGGCGCATCAGCGCTACCCGGTTGCTGGCAGCGCTGTTATCAAGGTTTCCTCTGAAGCGGAACACCGATACGCTGTAATTGCTCAACAAAGACAGATGGCGCGTCACGATCGTAGAGCAACCAGACCCGGTGTTTCGCACGGGTTAGCGCCACATAAAGTAAACGACGTTCTTCCGCATCAGCAAAAGGTTCCGGCTGGGGTAACAAGACCTGCTCCAGCAAACTTTCACGCGGCAAGGCAGGGAAACCTTCCTTGCCATCGTTCAATCCCACAATCACCACATAGTCAGCCTGTTGCCCCTTGCTGGCATGGATGGTCATAAACTCAATAAGCAGGTTTGGCCATCTCACACTCGCTTTATCCAGCATGGCTGGCCGCAAATGGTGATAACGCGCCAGCACAAGAATACGCTCATCAGGCGTGACGTAACTGCTGAGCTTATCGAACAACGCTTCCAACTGTGTTTCAGGCAGCAGAATGACCGCTTTTTTATCGCCAGCTTGCAGGCTGTTCAGAGGTTTCTTTAACTGATGCGGATTCTGCTGCACAAAGGTATTGGCAATCTCGCCAATACGATCGTTAAAGCGATAGGTTGTATCCAGCGCACAACGCTCACCGAGCCCAAAGTGATGCTCAAACGCGGTGGTCAGCGTCAGTTCCGCGCCACTGAAACGGTAAATCGCCTGCCAGTCATCACCAACAGCAAAAAGGCGGGTACGCAGATTTTGCCTGCGCAGCGCGGCCAACAATTGCGCACGCTGGGGAGAAATATCCTGAAATTCATCGACCAGAATATGCTTCCATGGGCTGATAAAGCGTCCTTTATCCAGCAAATTTACCGCCTGATGGATCAGGCCGGAGAAGTCCACCGCGCCTTCTTCTTTCAATGCTGCTTTCCACGCCTTAAGCAAAGGGGCCATCAAGCGTAAACCACGCTGCAATCTCGGGCGCTTCTCATCATCCGCCAGCGCCAGCATGTCATTTTGGCTCCCGCCCTGCATACGCATTAGTCCGAGCCAGCGATCCAAACGACCACTCAGGCGCGCAGCCAGACGCGCATCCAGCCAGAACTCGCCGTCAGGCACATCCCACGCCATCTCCTCGCTCAGCCACTCCCGCCATCCTTTGGCTTGCGCTTTCTTCTCCGCGCACTGCTGCTGCCAGGTTTTAATCAGCAACTCATGTCGTAGCGCGCCATTGCTTTCCAATCGGCTGATAACCGGCGCCTTATGCGTAGCATGCTGAATAATATGCAGGACCAGCGCATGGAATGTTTTGGCCTGTACAGCGTCCGTGTGTAAGCACGCCTGAATGAGTTCGTTCATCTCCTGCGCGGCTTTGCGGCCAAAGGCAAATAACAGGATTTGTTCCGGCATCGCTTCGTTTTGGTGCAGCAACCAGGCAGCGCGCGCTACCAGTACGGACGTTTTTCCACTGCCCGCTCCCGCCAGCACCAATACGGAATCTTCACCATTGATGACGGCGCGACACTGCGAAACATTAAGCGGAGTCGTTTCTACGCTGTCAAAAAACGCCTGCTCTGAGGAAAGCGTTTTTTCCATCCAGGCTTGATTACAGGCGGTTCGACACGACTCCCCCTCAGCGAGCCACTGCTGACAGAGGGTGTATCTGTCATAACAGTTCACAAACTCCGTCAGCCTTGCCACAGGCAGCGGCAAGGAAGCAAACGTTGCGCGAATATCTGTCTGTAACTCAGTCAACGCCTGACGTGAAGCCCACCCATGGAGGTTCGCCATTTGCTCGATATCGGTGACCAGACGCAGCAACGCATCGGCACACTCCGCGCTCATGTCGTCACTCCACTGACGCCACATTTTCATCAGATAGCGGTAGAACTGCTGGGTTTCCTGCCATTCGGTGCCATGCAGTCGCACCACCTGGTTTTCTGGCAGCACAAACTCCAACGCCCCCCATACCAGCCCACGCTTGCATTGAATATCCAGCAACTGGTTAAAGGGAATGACATACTCGTGTTTCTCACCGCTCACCTGAACGCCCGCATTGAGCAGCCTCACCCGATTGTAGGGGTGTTGCGCCAGATGTTTGCCTAAAGAGGTTGCTTTCAGTTCCATTTTCGTTACGCCATGAAAAAAAAGGCTTTTCGGTAGTTTACCTGCGACACAGACCCTTTCTCCAGTGTTAAAACACGTTAAGATATCCCTGCGCTTGATGTAATATTCTTTCTGATGACATCATACGCGATGTGTGCTGAAGCAATGCCATGAGATGTCTGTATTTTGTAATGATAGATGCCCTATTTACGAGACCTTCGCTACGCCTGACATCATGGAGCAACAATGCGAGCCGTATTGAACATTCTTAATTTTGTGCTGGGTGGATTTTTCACTACTCTGGCATGGTTTATTGCAACGCTAATCAGCATTGTTCTGATTTTCACATTGCCACTGACCCGATCATGCTGGGAAATCACCAAGCTATCACTGTTCCCTTACGGCAATGAGGCTGTTCACATCGATGAGGTAGAGCCTGAGCGTAAAAATGCCGTATTGAGCGCGGGGGGGACAGTCCTCAATGTCTTCTGGTTTATTCTTTTCGGATGGTGGCTGTGTATATCGCATATTGCCAGCGGCATTGCGCAATGCCTAACGATTATCGGTATTCCTGTCGGGATCGCCAACTTCAAACTGGCGGTCATCGCGCTGTGGCCTGTAGGTCGTCGCGTGGTTTCCATTGAAGAGGCACAGGCGATACGTGAAAGAAACGCGCGCCGTCGCTATCGCTAACCGTCGGTAAGGAGCAGACGTTGTTGACATTCATCTCAGGATTCCGGCGTTACCTATACAATAGCGGTTAGTTGTACAACGCGCGTATTTTTATTGCCTTAGCCGGCACTGCGTTACTGCCCTGGTGGATGGGTCAACCAACCACTACCATTCCGTTAACGCTCGGGGTGGCGGCTGCTGCGCTGACCGATCTCGACGATCGGCTAACCGGCAGATTACGCAATTTGTTTATTACGCTACTTTGTTTCTTTATCGCGTCGGTATCCATAGAACTGCTTTTTCCTTACCCGTGGTTATTCGGCATCGGTCTGGCCTTTTCAACGGCAGGTTTTATTCTGCTCGGTGCATTGGGTCAGCGCTACGCCACGATTGCTTTTGGCGCTCTGCTCATTGCCATTTATACCATGCTGGGCGTGTCCCTGTATGACAATTGGTATCAACAGCCGCTTTTGCTGCTCGCGGGTGCGTTGTGGTACAACCTGCTTACATTGTTGGGGCATGTTGTCTTTCCCATTCGTCCTTTGCAGGACAGTCTGGCGCGGTGCTTTGAGCAGCTTTCCCACTATCTGGATGCCAAGGCGACACTGTTTGATCCCGATATTGATGATTCGACCGATAACCCATTAATCGATGTGGCACTGGTTAACAGTGATGTGGTGGCAACGCTCAATCAAGCCAAAGCCTCTTTGTTAACCCGGCTACGCGGCGATCGCGGACAGCGTGGCACCCGCCGCACACTGCACTACTATTTTGCAGCACAAGATATTCACGAACGCGCCAGTTCCTCACACGTGCAATATGCTCAGTTACGAGAAACCTTTCGCCACAGTGATATTCTTTTTCGCTTTCAACGTTTATTGACGATGCAGGCACGCGCCTGTCGCCAATTGGCGCAATCCATTCTGTTACAGCAAAAATATCAGCACGATGGACGTATCGAGCGGGCGTTTGTTTATCTAGATGCTGCACTGCATGCTTTTTTTACCAAAGATGGCGCAAATACAGTCCAAGGAAAAGCACTGCGCCATCTGCTGAATAATCTGCGCGCCATTGATGCTCAGTTAATGAATATTGAATCAGAGCAATGGCTGGAATCGCAGCAGCAGATGGAAAAAAGTCTGGCTGATGATGGGCTGACCGGTTGGAGTGACATTCGGCTGCGCATCAGTCGTCATCTTACACCTCGTTCAGCCTTGTTTCGCCACGCTATCCGTATGTCTGCCCTGCTCTGCGGGGGTTATGCGCTTATTCAACTGACGCACATGCAGCACGGCTATTGGATTCTGCTCACCAGCCTGTTTGTGTGTCAGCCAAACTACAATGCAACGCGGCGGCGTTTGGCGCTGCGTATCATCGGGACGCTGGCAGGCATCCTGATTGGGATACCGGTACTCTATTTTGTTCCCTCACTTTAAGGACAACTCACGCTGATTGTTATCAGCGGTGTGCTGTTCTTTGCCTTTCGCAACTGACAATATGCACATGCCACCCTGTTTATTACCCTATTGGTTTTGCTCTGCTTTAACTTGCTGGGTGAGGGTTTCGAAGTGGCAGGGCCACGCATTCTGGATACGCTGATTGGCTGCGCCATTGCCTGGGCTGCCGTCACTTTTATCTGGCCGGACTGGCGCTTTCGCGGTTTACCTGCGGTCATCGATAAAACCATCAATGCCAACTGCCGTTATCTGGATGCCATTCTTGAACAATATCATCAAGGTAAAAGCAACAGTTTGCGTTACTGAATCGCGCGCCGCGATGCGCACAACAGCGATGCGGAGCTGGCCTCTGTTGTCGCGAATATGTCTTCTGAGCCCCATGCCATCAGAAATACGCTCGATGATGCGTTTCGCTTTATGTGTCTTAACCATACGCTGCTGAGCTATATTTCTACGCTCGGTGCCCACCGAGAAAATCTGGTGATGCCGCAGACGCTACAACTGCTGGATGACGCTATTTGCTATATTGATGCAGCACTGCACCATCCTGACATTGACGTACAAACACAGCGAGAAGGGTTGTTGACACGTCAACAGCAGTTACAGCAACTTGCCCCCCGATCCAGACAGCAAGGAGCAACTGGTCTTGCAGCAAATTGGTCTGATCACCGATGTTTTGCCAGAAATGACGCAGTTGAAGCGGCCTCCGTTGAAAGAAGCTATCCGGTGATATTACGCACTGTCAAAATGGTGCAGAGAAGACGCGAAGCATAAAAACATATAGCGCGGCATCATTGCCTTTGAAGATACCGCGCAAGTTGACGTTTCAGGTTTTAGGCAACGGCGCTGAATGGTGTTTATACCATTCAATCAGCTCGTTTCTTACCCCTTTTGGCAAAGCGGCCTGATGCGTTCTACAAATCGCGCCCGCCAACGCCAGTAAAATATTCACACTGGCATGTTTACTGACAGCTTTTAACTTCAAGTAGCTCTCCTTTGCGCCGTATTGTTGCAGCTCGTCAGCATTTCTGATTCCCGCCTTCCATAACATTCGCTCAAGATCGTGATTCAGATTGGGCAAATCCTTTAACCGTGTGCAGTGCTCACGCTCTGATTTATCCTGCTCTGCGCCCTCAAGCGACATTTTGGCCAATTGTAGCAGCTGAGTCGGTTCCTCCCATAAGACCTCCCCCACCAGATAGTAACTCAACGGAACGGGCATGCCTCGTTTGGTATAAACCAGGTGCGGCATATTCAGTGAAAGCAAATGAGGCTCACAGCGCTTGTTAGCACGTAAATAAAGCTCTCCGTTGGAGATAAGGCCAAAGATCGTTTTATTTGCCGCGATGCTATAACCGCCAAATTGAGAACGGGTGGTAATTTCTCCCAATGAGGAGAAAGAAACTTTTGATTGCAAAATCCTTTTTTTGCATAACTGATTCATACAACACCCTTTAGTATTGAAAATCAATCCTCTGTCTGTATATGTGTTCTTAACGTGTTAAAGTAATTAATCACAAGGTTGGTAAGGCTTCAAACACAAAATGTGATCTCCGCCCACTGCCATGCCAATTATGCGAAGCGCTTCCAAAAAAAACAGGTTGATTTTCATTCATAGCCGATATACTGTATATGCATTCAGTAACACTAAGGATGAAACCCATCATGCGTGCGCACTCTATTCGTTCAGAACGTCATCAGCCAGCCTCACTGCACAGCGCCCCGATGCCACGGCACACGGTTGCAGGATACGGCAGCGAAATCGACTACAGTGTTGAGCACCCAATGACAACGCTTCTGTTACTTCCTTTTTTGCAACAATTAGCCGCGCAATCACGCTGGCTACTATGGCTGGCCCCACAACAAAAACTTAGCCGCCACTGGTTACAGCAATCGGGTTTGCCCTTAGATAAAGTGATTCAACCTTATCACCTCAACCCCAATGAAACCGTGGATGCAATGGAAAAAGCACTGTTAACGGGAAATTACAGCGTTGTCCTATGCTGGCTTGAGCACCATTTGACAGAAAAGAAAGTGTGCGTTTGAGGCAAGCTGCTCAAAAAGGAAACACCTACGGATTTATCATGAGACCACAGTGTATAAATGGAGAAGGCGATGGACTATTTTCTCGCCTAAAAATTCATTCAACGCTGTACCATTAAGTAAATTAAGAGTTTTCTCATCTGCGTGTCGTCATCCTGGTTTGCTTGAGGCTAAAACCACGGATAAGCAGGTGTGATGCGCGTCGACCATTACGGATAAAAGTTGCAATTCGCCAAAATAAACTATTATTTGTTAGAAAGTATGTATGAAACGCGGTTTTTTCTACAAGGCAGATCATATCGTACTTGTAACTTTCGTATCACGTTGTAGACTTTAATGCGCTGGAGTTGCTCTTTGCATAATGCCAGTTGGCTGGCAGTAAGTTATAAATTAAGAGCAGTGGCTTCAGTCAAGGATTTAACCAGAGGCCTATTGGCATTAATGCTGATTGCCGGTTTGGATGATAATGAGGCGTAAATGAAAAAAACAGCTATCGCAATTGCAGTGGCACTGGCTGGCTTTGCTACAGTAGCACAAGCAGCCCCCAAAGAAGAAACCTGGTACGTTGGTGGTAAACTGGGTGTTTCTCAGTTCCACGACACCGGTTTCTACGGTAATGGCTTCGACGGCATTAACAATAACCCAATCAAGAGCAAACTGGGCGCAGGCGCATTCGTCGGCTATCAGGCAAACCAATATCTGAGCTTTGAATTAGGTTATGACTGGCTGGGCCGTTTGAAATATTCAGGCTCTCAGAACAGTGCAACTGACAGTGCCGCTTTCAAAGCTCATGGCGTTCAGTTGGCTGCGAAATTAAGCTACCCGGTAATGCAAGATCTGGAGGTATATACTCGTCTGGGCGGTATGGTATGGCGTGTTGACGCAAACGGCAAAAATGGCACTACTCAGTTGAGCGACAGCGACACTGGCGTGTCCCCACTGGCTGCTGTCGGTATCGAATATGCTTTCGATCGTGACTGGGCTGCTCGCGTTGACTACCAGTGGACCAACAACATTGGCGATGCTGGCACCGTTGGTGCACGTCCTGATAACCTGCTGATGAGCGTTGGCGTTTCCTACCGTTTCGGTCAGGGCGATGCTCCGGCACCGGTTGCAGCACCAGCACCAGTTGTAGAAACCAAGCGTTTCACACTGCGTTCTGACGTTCTGTTCAACTTCGGTAAAGATACTCTGAAACCAGAAGGTCGTCAGTCTCTGGACCAACTGTACAGCCAACTGAGCAATCTGGATCCTAAAGACGGTTCTGTTGTTGTTCTGGGCTTCACCGACCGCATCGGTTCTGTAGAAACTAACCAAGCGCTGTCTGAACGCCGTGCTCAGAACGTCGTGTCTTACCTGGTATCCAAGGGTATCCCGGCTAATAAGATCTCTAGGCGTGGCATGGGTAAATCCAACCCGGTTACCGGCTCTACCTGCGATAACACGAAACCGCGTGCAGCGTTGATCGACTGCCTGGCACCGGATCGTCGCGTTGAGATCGAAGTTAAAGGCATCAAAGACGTCGTTTCTCAGTCTTAAGTTATTCGTTTCTGAATAATCTTATATTGATAAAAAACCTCGCGATTGCGAGGTTTTTTTTACTTCCTTTTTGAAGAATTCTTTTTCGATCAGCTGTTTTTTATGTTGCCATCGTCTTGAGACAAGATCGCTTTCAGATCCTGTTTTAGCAATGACATTTGATTCGCATAACGTTCTTTTGACTCAGCATCTTCAATCAATTGCACTACGGTTTCTGACAGCGTCGCATTACGACGGGTTGCCAATGCCGCCAGCCGTTGCCAAACCAGATATTCAAGATCGATAGATTTTTTGCGCGTGAGCTGGCTTTCGGCATTGAAATGGCGCTTGCGGCGTGCGCGTATCGTTTGCTTGAGACGATTTTCCAACGCAGGGTTCATGCACTGTTTAATCCAGGCAAGCACCAGCACCGGTTGGTTCGCCATTTTTAGCAACGCGTCTACCGCATCATCAGCCGCACTTTGCTCAATGAAGCGTGTGATGGCTTCACCTTCCCGGTGTTTTTTCACCAGGTATTTCCATTTCCAACCGCACTCAAGATTCTCTAAGTATTGATATTTCATGATAAATTCTTCAGTGATCGTATAACGCTTACCTTAGCATAACAGTTTTTAGTCAATTTTCCTCTCAAGGCTCGCGTTTTTGCCATCAACGTCAAGAGGTGGCGTCATCACACATCAATTATCTATTTCCATAACGTTCCAACACTTCGTCTGTGCAGCAGGTATTATTCTTGTATAATCACGCTCTTCATTCAGACAACTACCTTTGATACTTTGACCAGTAACCAACTTGCATGGCAGCATCTGCTGCCCGACCATACGCCTTACCAGTCTCTGTTCGATCGGGCAGACAAGCTTGAATCGCTGGATTTTGCTGCGCTTCAGCCCCGACTGGCGGATAGCCTGAAGGTATTTTGCCATCCGCGCTCACCGTCGCCCTATATGTTGGTGAAGGCAGAAGAGACCCATGATTACCTCGCACTTATTACAGGGGCGGTAAGGCATCTGTGCCCACCGATCTCAGCCCCTCACGGTAGCCGTTATCGTATTGAGCACGATCGGGTTGAGATTCAACCGGCGCAGCAACTTGACGATAATTTCGCGGCCCAGCAGGCATGCGAATTCCAGGCATGGATCGAAGCAGAACAGTTATTCGGCTGTGTCCGTTATTTTAAGGAACGCATCAGCCTGCAACCCGGCTTATTACATCGTATCAATGGCGGCACGTTGATCCTGACCGCACGAACCTTGTTAGCACAGCCATTACTGTGGTTACGCCTGAAACAAATTATTGCAGAAGGCCAATATCATTGGTTTTCACCTGATGAAAGGCGTCCTTTACCCCTCACCATTCCGCCGATGCCTATGAACATTCGGCTGATCGTGGTCGGCGATCGCGAAAGCCTTGGCGATCTACACGATATTGAACCCGACCTGCGTGACCTGGCCGTTTACGGTGAATTTGAATCCGAATTGCCGCTGATTGACGAAGATGATATGTCGCGCTGGTGTGCATACATTAATGCATTATGCACCGCCAATCATCTCCCCTTGCTCACGGCAGATGCCTGGCCTTCATTGCTGCAATTAGCCGTGCGTTACAGTGGCGATCAGGGCAGCCTGCCGCTTTGTCCGCAATGGCTTACGCATCAGCTCAAGCACATTGCCATTTACGCTCAGGAAGCGCATATCACCGCTCAAACCATCACGGAGGCGATCGCCGCCCAACGCTGGCGAGAAGGCTATCTGGCAAAGCGTATGCATGACGAAATTGAGCTGGGACAGATAGTGATAGAAACTGAGGGCGAAGTCGTTGGTCAAATTAACGGACTCTCGGTACTCGAATATCCTGGTCATCCGGTGGCATTTGGTGAGCCCACTCGCATTAGCTGTGTGGTTCACCCTGGCGATGGCGAATTTACCGATGTCGATCGCAAAGCAGAACTGGCAGGTAATTTACACTCCAAGGGCATGATGATCATGCAGGCATTTCTGATTTCCGAACTGGAGCTGGAACAACAGTTGCCCTTCTCTGCATCGCTGGTGTTTGAGCAATCCTACAGTGAAGTTGATGGTGACAGTGCGTCGCTGGCAGAACTGTGCTTATTAATCAGTGCATTATCACTGCAACCGATTAATCAGCAACTCGCGATCACCGGTTCGGTCGATCAGTTTGGCCGCGTGCAACCCATTGGCGGCGTCAATGAGAAGATTGAAGGCTTCTTTGAAATTTGTCAGCGACGAGAACTCACTGGCAATCAGGGTGTCATTATTCCAGCGGCCAATCTTCGTCACTTGAGTCTGAATGCTGATGTGGTTGAGGCCGTTCGAGCCGGACAATTCCACATCATTCCAGTGGAAACGGTGCCGGAAGCCATCACGTTATTAACCAATATGCTCTATGACGATGAACAACAGCCGAATCTGTTAGGCTTGATCAAAGAACGTATTGCGCAATTCTCACCGCCGGAGCGACGCCGCTTCCCGTGGTTTTTTCGGTGAGAAACTGGTTTAACCAGATATTTCTGGGTTGCTCAGCTTACAGGTGTAAGCTAACCTGCGTGCTTAACTAGAATAAGGCTTACTGAGAATATGGTAGATAAACTCGAATCTTATACGAAAGAAGACCTTCTTGCCTCTAGCCGTGGTGAACTGTTCGGCCCTCAAGGCCCACAGTTGCCTGCCCCGAACATGTTGATGATGGACCGTGTCGTCAAAATGACGGAAGACGGCGGTAATCATGGCAAAGGCTATGTCGAAGCAGAATTGGATATTACGCCTGACCTGTGGTTCTTTGGTTGCCACTTTATCGGCGATCCGGTGATGCCAGGCTGCCTGGGATTGGATGCCATGTGGCAGCTGGTCGGGTTCTATCTGGGCTGGCTGGGCGGTGAAGGTAAAGGCCGTGCGCTGGGGGTAGGTGAAGTGAAATTCACCGGTCAGGTATTGCTAACGGCTAAAAAAGTCACCTACCGTATTCACTTCAAGCGCTTTATCAATCGCCGTTTGGTGATGGGAATTGCCGATGGTGAAGTGTTGGTTGATGGAAAGCAGATCTATACCGCTGACGAATTAAAAGTGGGCCTGTTCAAAGATACCACCGCGTTCTAATCGCTACATGTGGACGGTTTTCCCGCCGTCCACGTTCTCTCCGCGCAGCTACAATGCGGCTCGTGTTGTCTGCACTTCATTACCGATCGACGCGCAAACGTCTGCCGGAATTTTCAGTTCCTGTGCCAGAGCATTGAGGTAGCTTTTCTCCATAAAGTGGTCGACATCAATCACCGCACAGCTTAAAAAGTAGACCTCCAGCGCTTCTTCCTCATTCTTAACCCCATTCGCTAACAGTGCAGGATCCAGCGGTTGGTCGATAGCGTCTTGTATTCAGGTTTCAGCTTCTGCACCCAGTTGAAGTTCATGAACGTTCTCTTTTATGCGTTGCTGTTCTGTGGCATCAATATGCCCATCACTCTTGGCCGCAAACACCAATGCCATGATCAAACGACAGGCGCGCATGTTGTCGCTGGATGACTGAACGCCAAAATCAGCATTCTCGATGTGAGTATCGCGTACACGCTTTTTGTATTGGTTCCACAGCATGACGCCAGCAGCAGCGCTTCCACCAATGATCAAGGCATTTTTGCCCAGAGACCCCAGCATCTTTCTTGTTGATTTGTTCGCCAACAGCACCCCTGCCAAGCCACTAAACGCCGCAGGTTTGAGCATATCGCCCAGATTGCCATTTTTAGCGCTGCTCGCTGCCGAACCCGCTTTTGCTCTCGCAGCCCCCAGGAGCGTTTGTATCTGCTGCATCCATTGGCTCATTGCCGTCTCCCCGTTATCGTTGTCGGTATCATTATCATCAGTGCACGTCAGGCGAACATTACCTGTATCTATGCATAGTAGAGCCTCTTCTGCCCGTTGTTTGTCAGGTAATGTATAACAATGAAAATGTGGCCTAGGCTCGGTTTTACCACTGCAAAGGCAATTCTGCGCTGGGATGGTTTGCGCTTTATTTTGACAAGGTATACTGCACACATCTAAGTGAAATAGTGTTTTATTATTTGTGTTTGTCCGTCACAATAAAGAAACGAACATGAAAATTGCATTGATTAACGAGAACAGCCAGGCTGCCAAGAACGCTATCATTGCCGAAGCGCTGACTAAAGCCGTTGTACCGCAAGGTCACACCGTATACAACTACGGTCAGTACACCGTTGATGACGCTGCACAACTGACCTACATCCAGAACGGTATTCTGGCAGCTATCCTGCTGAACTCTGGTGCTGCTGATTTCGTGGTAACCGGTTGCGGTACTGGTCAGGGCGAGATGCTGGCCTGTAACTCTTTCCCGGGCGTGATCTGTGGTCTGGTTGTTGACCCGTCCGATGCGTACCTGTTCTCCCAGATCAACAACGGTAACGCCGTTTCTCTGCCGTATGCCAAAGGCTTCGGTTGGGGCGCTGAGCTGAACCTGGAAAACCTGTTCACTCAACTGTTCAAAGAAGAAGGTGGCCGTGGCTACCCGAGCGACCACGTTGTTCCTCAACAGCGTAACAAGAAGATCCTGGACGCAGTGAAAGAAGTTACCTATAACGATCTGATATCCATCCTGAAAGGTCTGGATCAGGATCTGGTTAAAGGTGCTATTTCTGGTCCTAAATTCCAGGAATACTTCTTTGCCAACAGCAAAGATGCAGCGCTGACCAGCTTTATCAAATCGCTGCTGGCATAATTTCCCTATAGGGAAAGTTACAGTGTCGATTTATCAGCCGCGGGTGGAAACACCTGCGGTTTTTTTATGCGTCAATCTGCACTTTTCGCGCGTCAGTCACCGAGTTATCGCATTCCATTCAGCCCGTATCACCTCAGGCGTTCACTGTGTAATCAGATGCGTGAAATCCATAAAATTCTGCTTGACCGAAAGCGGCCGACTCCCTATAGTACCGCCCCGTTGCCCTTGAACGGCAACCCCGGTGAGGTGTCTGAGTGGCTGAAGGAGCACGCCTGGAAAGTGTGTATACGTGAAAGCGTATCGAGGGTTCGAACCCCTCTCTCACCGCCATATAAAAGAACGCCCCTGAGCAATCAGGGGCGTTTTTGCTTTTAGCTTACAGCCAGATTCTCATTCTCCCGGCTGAAAACGCTGATGCAGATGAATCCCCAATAGCATGGTTGCAAGACTTACCGTCATTGCCACCGTTGCCATCGCCATTCCCTGCCCTACAGACCCTTGCTCAAACTGTCGCCATATAAAGATCGCTGTGGTTTGCACACCCGCCGGAGCCAAGAGCAATGAGGTCACCAGCTCACGAACGGCAACGGCAAACACCAGCAGCATCGCCGCCAGCAAGCTGGGGAAGACAAGCGGTGCCACCACCTAGCGCAATGCCCTTAACGTCGAGGCGCCGTGAACGCGGGCGGCAGCTTCCAGGTTGGGGCCAAGTTGACGCAATGCCGCACTCACATAGCGGATGGGATAAGGCAACAACAAGCAACTGTACGCCAACAGGAGAATCGCCCATGAGTTGTAGGGCGTAATCGGCCAAAAGCTTCGGTTCCAGGCCAATATCAGCCCCACGCCAACCACAATGCCGGGAAGCGCCACAGGTAATAGCGAGAGGCCATCCAGTAGCGCCGCACCGCGGACACGCCTTACCGTCACCAGCCAGGCCACCAGCGTTCCAACAATCCCCGTCAGTAATGCAGTGTCGCTGGCTAACCCCATTCTGCTTAAGAGCGCACTTAGCGCCTGATTTTGATTGTTCAGCACTTCACTAAAATGTCTTAGTGTCACATTGTCCGCAGATAACCCACCGGATAGGGTGCCGGAAAAGGCGGTTACCAGCATGGTGCTCACCGGAATGCCTACAGCAATCACCGCCACGCTGGAGAACAGCGTCACGAAGGGCAGCGTCCAGCGCCCCGGATCGCAAATCACAATAGCCGCTGGCTTCACGGTAATGGTGCCAACGTCTTTTCCCGCAGTGAGTGCGCGCTGAACGGTGTAGGCCGTCAATGCCAATGCAACCAACAACAACGACAGCACCGCTGCACCTAAAAGATCGATAGGCCAATCTGCAAGGCTTTGCTCAATCCCGGTGGTCAATGCCTGAATCCCCGCATGCAGGCCTATCGCAGCAGGCACGCCGTACTCCTCGATTGCCAGCGCGAACGCCAGCAGACAACTGGCCGCAATCGCAGGCAATGCCAGCGGCAATGTAACACGGAAAAATGCCGCCCACGGACCCGCGCCATGTACCCGGGCAACATCCGCAATACGCCCACCGTGACTCGCCATGCTGCGCGAGACGGCAAAATAGACCACAGGGAAAATATTTAATGCCATCACTATCGCCATACCCGGTAATGAGAACAGCAGCGCATTAAACTTGAACGAGAAAATCTGTTCCAGATAACCGCGCGCTTGCAGTGCAAGCATCCATGACAGGGCCGAAATATACGGAGGGATCAAAAAGGGGATCAGAAATAACAAATCCCACACTCGGGCACAGGGAATATGGAACAACCCGCGTAAGGTTCCCAACGTTATCCCCAATAAGCCACTTAGCAATGCAACATCAATACCAATGCCGAAAGTATTAGAGATCAACCGGCCAAGGCGGGGATCCTGCGCCACGGCGATAAATGCACTCATTGGTTCACGCATTGAGCCTTCACCCAGCCCCGGAAAAACCGCTTGCAGCACGACAAAGATAACGGGAATACCCACCAGCACGAAAAGTATTGCCACCGTAACCAGTGGCAATAATGCAAAACCTCTCATGTTTTCTCCTGCGCCAGCATTGCGCTGGCGCTGTTAATCCTTAACGTTGCCCGAACTGGCTCGCAAAACGCGCCAGAATAGCGTTACGTGAAGTGCTGGCGGCATCCCCTTCCGGGAGTAATGTCAGGGATTTAAACAGGGGACGTTTGGCATCAATATCCTGACGCGCAGGCATCAACCAGGCCTCTGCAACCGCCTCTTGCCCTGCGGGTGAGAGCACATAATCGACAAACGCTTTTGCCTGCTCCTGATGCTGACTGCTTTTCAGGATCATCATCGGACGCGGCGCAATCGCCGTACCGCTGGTGGGAAAAATCACCTTGATCGATTCACCTTGCTCAACTCTGTTATAGGCCACGTAATCCACCGCGCCAAACACGGCAGCCTTGGCCCCCTGCAATACCGGCGTCAACGCTTGCGCGTTAGGGCCCGCCACGATCATCCCTTTGTTCTTCAAGGCATCAAACAGCTTCCAGGCGTTCTCACCTTGTGCATTTTGTAAACCGATAATCAGATCTAGCGAAGCACCTGAGAGTGCCGGATCGGGCATTGTCACCTTATCTTTGAATGCAGGCTGAGCCAAATCCTGCCAATCCTTCGGCTCTGGAGTACCACTTTTGCTGTTCCACACAATCCCCAACGCAGAAATGCCCTGAGCGACGTAATAAGGGGTTTTAAACGGTGCAGGTACCTGAGCTGCATTTTTACTTTAATAGGCCAGCAGCCAGCCACGCTGCTGCAAATCCGTGGCAGTATCCCAGGAGGCGGAGATCAACACATCCGCACGCGGGTTCGCTTGTTCGGCGTCCAGCCTGGCCATTACTTTGCCGCTGGTGGCTTGAAAAATATCAACTTTAACGCCGGTTTTCTTTTCAAATCCGGCAGCCAGCTTGCTGCTTAACGATCCTGGCCCTGCGGTATACACCGTCAATGCCAGCGCACTGCTGCTTGCCATGACCAAAGAAAGCGCCATACCTGTTAATACTCCTGATGTTAACTTTTTACTGGGGTAAACTGTACTGAGATTTACTGTGTTCATGTTCATCGTATAACTCCCCTACTCTGCATTTAAGGTGGAAACAGAGACCAGTTGGCCTGTGGATAACGTGGCAATCGCATCTGCCATGGTGTTCGCTTCTTCGCGATCGTGCGTGACATATACCGTGGTCGTACCTAACTGGCGAAGTAATGCCGACATCTCTTTACTGAGTGACTCACGCAGATCGCGATCAAGATTGGAAAGCGGTTCATCGAACAGCAGAATCCGCGGCTCGGCCACCACCGCGCGCGCCAAAGCGACACGCTGCTGTTGAGCGCCCGGCAATGCGGAGGGGTAGCGATCGGCCAAGGAGTGCAGCCCAACACGCTTCAAAGCGGCATCCGTTTTCTCTTTACGGCGCGCCGCATTGAGGCTGCGCATCTTCAGCGGAAAGGCAACGTTCTCACGCACCGCCATATGCGGCCACAACGCATAGTCCTGAAACAACATCCCTAAATCACGTTGCTCCGGCGGTGCGCTAAAACGCGCCTCGGCGACCCGAACGCCACCGAAGACAATGCTGCCACCCGTCGGTTGCAGTAGCCCTGCCAGCAGTTTAAGCAGCGTGCTTTTGCCACAACCGGATGGGCCTAGCAACGCAAGTACCGTGCCGGCAGGAGCGTTCAGATCGATGTCACGCAGAATCGGTTGCTGCGCAATGTGAAAGCAAAGGCCGCTAACCGTGATATCAACCGAGCGGTTCATCGCTCCGCTCCACGCAATACACGAGAGACGTTTTGTGCAACCCGGCGTGGCCATAGCAGCAACGTGAGATAGCACAGTGGGGAGGACAGGCGTGTAAAAACTGCCTGCCAATAAAGCAGGAAAGACAGAAACATACGGGCATCCTCTTTGGGACTTTATATCGGAATCCGTAGGGTAAGAAAGCAATGCGACGGCGTGATGACAGAAAAAAGACGCTGGCGTTTCAGACGTACAGGTGTATCAGCGTAGGAGCGGATGACCGAATAGCGAGAGAGGAAAAACTGCCGTCAGCGTAAGCCACTACATTGACGGCAGAAGGTATCAGTTATAGGCGAACAGAGTGCGCTGGCACAATGGCGAGCGGACGCAATCCGATGTGCGGAAAGAAACAATGCCAATCATGTCATCGTCCTGAAAACGATCCAATGCATCCTGCAAACCGGATTTCACCCCAACGGGTGAATCACATTGCGTAATATCCCCGTTGACAATCACCGTGACATTTTCATCCAGACGGGTCAGGAACATCTTCATCTGATTTACCGTGACATTCTGTGCTTCATCAAGAATTACCACGGCATTTTCAAATGTGCGCACTCGCATATAGGCAAACGGTGCTATTTCCACTTTTCCGATCTCCGGGCGTAAACAGTATTGCAAAAACGATGCGCCAAGACGCCGCTGCAATACGTCATATACCGGGCGGAAATAGGGAGCGAACTTCTCAGTAATGTCACCAGGTAAAAAATCAAGATCCTCATCAGCCTGTAACACCGGCCGGGTAACAATTATCCTTTCAACCTCTTTATGAATCAGCGCTTCAGCCGCTTTGGCCGCACTGAGAAACGTTTTGCCACACCCCGCCTCACCGGTGGCAAAGATTAACTGTTTATTTTCTATCGCAGACAAGTAATGCTCCTGGGAGATAGTACGCGCGGCGATCGGTGACGTATCGCGATTTTCTCGCGCCATACCGATAGCCTCAATTCCCCCCATCTGAACCAGAGAAGTGACCGATTCTTCTTCACGCTGACGATGACTGCGTGAATCACGACGAATAACGCGTTTAGCTTCACGACGCGCTTTGATCACTGCTTTTTGTTTTCCCATAATGGCACCTTACAGTTTGTTTCACTTACCGCACATAACCACTGTGCGTGACGTTTCACTCACAAACGAGGTTGGCTTCCTTATTAAGTCGATACTGGAGACATGAGTAGCGTACCGCCAATAACAGCGGCGGACGATAATATCGTCCCGCAAAGTGGGCGCGAGGGATAAAAAACGGTGAAGCGATAGAGAAGAATAAAGACAAGACGAATTGCGGGAGAAATTCACACGGGGAGTTAGCCCCTCACCTCCCTTTATCAACCATCGCGTTTGATGACGGCGACAGCAGAGGTGATATTGAAAACGACATGTCAGAAGTTGCTGATTGGGTCCCCAAAAGGACATTACCATGTGCGTTCCTCACTGTGGCAACAACTATTCCACTATTCCACGGAATAATTATTGACCGTATTAGAACTCCCGTTCATCACCCCGAGAAAATAACGCAGGTTGATGTCAGTAAGATGACATTGCAATAAAATGCCCTGCGTTGGCAAGCGTTTTTTACAGTTCCATAACATTTATCTATGATAAAAAAATATAACCCTTTGCCGTTACAGACTTTTACCGCTTCATTTTTTTGAGGAACCAGATAGAAGCGCAGGCAGGGATACCTCCCTGCCCGTCTGACACACAGCGAGATACCGAACATCACGACGACTGGTTCGGCAGGGTCTTCCTCGATCATGGTGGGAGACTCATAACCCCATGTTTAACCTGCCGTAATGGAACATCACTGCCACC
>NZ_PEHF01000032.1 GCF_015762685.1 Candidatus Symbiopectobacterium sp. 'North America'
GATTTAAGCAAGCCCAACATCAATCGAAAATCAGTGTTGCAAAAATGGGGGTGACCATAGATTTGTCATGGCTGGCGAACACTGAGGTATCGATGATCACATCACCGGCGATACTCTGTACGCCGCGTTTTTTCAATTCGGCGATCATATTACGGATCTGCTGGCGCTTCAGTGTAGAATCGCCACTGAAACGCACTACCAAATTACCGTTCAATTTTCCGCCACTTACTGCACCATGACTTTCCAGTGTGGTCACGAAACGGTAATCTGGGCCTAGCTGTAGCAAAGCGGCTAACGCCGTCAACACTTTCTGGGTACTGGCGGGTAATGCCATTTGTTCACTGTTGTAAGCCACTGCGGGACTACTGGCACCTATTTTCTGTGCCAAGAACGCCAAATTAGCGCCATCCGGCAGGTATTGAATGTGATCGTTGATGCTTGCTGCGTGAGCCGGTAACCCAGAGCTCTGTAGCACAACCACGCAGGCAAGTCCGGAAAAGTCGATAAAAAACGCATAATATCAGCTTACAACAGGGTAACGTGGGGTCATACTACGGCGCAATGCGGTCTAAAGTAAACGATGATCCTTATGGAACTCTGGGTGAAAATACATATCAAAATGTAAAATCGCTCCTGACCTGAAACCTTGTTCCGGATCAGGTTACTTTTGTTTATCGCCAGGGAGCGCTGGCATACCGACCGTCTGTCGCATCGTTCGTTGAAGCGTCAGGATGACGATAATGAACGTCTTACAAGTTTCTTAGAGGTTTGAAGATATGAAACAATTTCCGATGACATTGCGTGGTGCAGAAAAACTACGTGAAGAGCTAGAATTCTTGAAAGGCACTCGCCGTCCGGAAATCATTGCGGCGATTGCTGAGGCTCGTGAACACGGTGATTTGAAAGAGAACGCTGAGTACCATGCGGCACGTGAACAGCAGGGTTTTTGCGAAGGCCGCATTCAGGAAATCGAAGCCAAGTTGTCCAATGCGCAAGTGATTGATGTGACAAAGATGCCAGACAGTGGGCGCGTCATTTTTGGTGCAACGGTGTCCGTGATGAACCTGGACACAGAAGAAGAACAGACCTATCGCATCGTGGGTGATGATGAAGCGAATTTCAAACAAAACCTGATTTCTGTGAATTCGCCGATTGCCCGTGGGCTGATTGGCAAAGAGCAGGATGATGTCGTGACCATCAGAACGCCCGGTGGTCTGGTCGAGTATGAGATCCTGAAGGTCCAATATCTGTAATTTCGCCGATTAAATCGGCAAATTGTGTAAAGAAAAGCAAAAGGCCGCATGCGGCCTTTTCTCTAACGAACGGGCATGGCACCTTTTCGTTAAATGTGAAACACGGTGATATAATTGGTTACTTGGGTAACACAATTTTACGTTCTTTCGACGGGCGATACAGAACCAGCGTATGGCCGATAACCTGAACGTTGCAGGCTCCGGTTTCACGGATAATGGCTTCAACAATCAATGCCTTAGTATCCCGATCTTCAGTTGCAATTTTAACTTTGATCAGCTCATGATGTTCTAGCGATTGTTCAATTTCGGCCAGAACACCTTCGGTAAGGCCATTGTTACCCAGCATAACCACTGGTTTTAGCGGGTGAGCCAAGCCTTTCAGGTGCTGTTTTTGTTTGTTGCTTAGATTCATGTGTCTTTTTTACTTAGGTTGGGATTGAAAACGGGTCATTCTACCGCCATCTCACCATTATAACCAATTTGGTGACGTTGATGGGCCGATCTTTAGCGGCGTCGTTGAGCAATACCGGTTGTAAATGGCACGTTGATGTTTGATGGCGAGTGGGTTGTACATGACAAGTTGGTTGTACATAACAAAAAGTTGGAAAGCCGATGGCAAATAAAAAGCGTTCTGCAAGCTCCAGTCGCTGGTTGCAGGAACACTTTAGCGATAAATATGTACAGCAGGCGCAGAAAAAAGGGCTACGCTCCCGTGCTTGGTTTAAACTGGATGAAATACAGCGTACTGACAAACTTTTTAAACCGGGCATGACTGTGGTGGATCTGGGCGCTGCGCCTGGTGGATGGTCTCAATACGTGGTGACGCAAATCGGCAATGCGGGCAGGATCATCGCGTGCGATATCTTACCAATGGATCCCATCGTTGGTGTCGATTTTCTTCAAGGCGATTTTCGTGATGAATTAGTGCTTAGCGCCTTGATGGAGCAGGTAGGGGATAATAAAGTTCAGGTTGTGATGTCAGACATGGCACCCAACATGAGCGGGACCCCCGCCGTGGATATTCCAAGAGCCATGTATCTGGTTGAGTTGGCCTTGGAAATGTGTCGGGATGTTCTGGCACCGGGCGGAAGTTTTCTGGTGAAGGTCTTTCAGGGAGATGGCTTTGATGAATACCTGCGACAAATTCGCTCTCTGTTCACAACAGTGAAGATTCGTAAGCCTTATGCTTCGCGTGCTCGTTCTCGTGAAGTGTACATTGTAGCGACAGGGCGTAAACTGTAGTACCCTAACGCTGTTTTTTAACACAGTTGTAATATGAGGTTAATCCATTGAGTGACATGGCTAAAAACCTGATTCTCTGGCTCGTCATCGCAGTGGTGCTGATGTCCGTATTCCAGAGCTTTGGGCCCAGCGAGTCAAATGGCCGCCGGGTGGACTATTCTACCTTCTTGACAGAGGTGAATCAGGAGCAGGTCCGTGAAACACGTATTAACGGGCGTGAGATTAACGTTACAAGAAAAGATGGCAACCGCTACACCACCTTCATTCCTGTTAACGATCCCAAGCTACTGGATAACCTGCTGACCAAGAATGTGAAAGTGGTTGGTGAACCGCCGGAAGAGCCGAGCCTGCTGGCATCGATCTTTATCTCCTGGTTCCCGATGCTGTTGCTGATTGGCGTCTGGATTTTCTTCATGCGTCAGATGCAAGGCGGTGGCGGTAAAGGCGCCATGTCCTTTGGCAAAAGCAAAGCGCGCATGCTGACCGAAGATCAAATTAAAACCACGTTTGCTGACGTCGCTGGCTGTGATGAAGCCAAAGAAGAAGTGAGCGAACTGGTGGAATACCTGCGCGAGCCAAGCCGCTTCCAGAAACTGGGCGGTAAAATTCCGAAAGGCATCCTGATGGTAGGGCCGCCGGGAACAGGTAAAACCCTGCTTGCCAAGGCGATTGCCGGCGAAGCGAAGGTGCCATTCTTCACTATTTCAGGTTCTGACTTTGTTGAAATGTTCGTGGGTGTCGGTGCATCTCGTGTGCGTGACATGTTCGAGCAGACGAAAAAAGCAGCGCCTTGTATCATCTTCATTGATGAAATCGATGCCGTCGGTCGCCAACGTGGTGCGGGTCTGGGCGGTGGTCATGATGAACGTGAACAAACCTTGAACCAGATGCTGGTTGAGATGGATGGTTTTGAAGGCAACGAAGGCATTATCGTGATTGCCGCAACCAACCGTCCTGACGTGCTTGACCCTGCATTGCTGCGTCCGGGCCGTTTTGACCGTCAGGTGGTGGTTGGCCTGCCGGATGTTCGTGGCCGTGAGCAGATCCTAAAAGTGCACATGCGTCGCGTTCCCTTGGCGACGGATATGGATGCCTCGGTGATTGCGCGCGGTACGCCAGGCTTCTCCGGTGCCGATCTGGCAAACCTGGTGAACGAAGCGGCCCTGTTCGCTGCACGCGGTAACAAACGCGTGGTCTCCATGGTGGAGTTCGAGAAAGCCAAAGACAAGATCATGATGGGTGCAGAACGCCGCTCTATGGTCATGACGGAAGCGCAGAAAGAGTCTACTGCGTATCACGAAGCAGGCCATGCGATTATTGGTCGTCTGTTGCCGGAGCACGATCCGGTGCACAAAGTCACCATTATTCCGCGCGGTCGTGCGCTGGGTGTGACCTTCTTCTTGCCGGAAGGCGACGCGATCAGCGCCAGCCGTCAGAAGCTGGAGAGCCAAATTTCTACGCTGTACGGTGGTCGTCTGGCGGAAGAGATTATATATGGTGCAGAAAAGGTATCTACTGGTGCCTCGAACGACATCAAAGTGGCAACGTCTATTGCGCGTAACATGGTAACGCAGTGGGGCTTCTCAGAAAAACTGGGGCCGTTGCTGTACGCAGAAGAAGATGGCGAAGTGTTTCTGGGCCGTTCTGTTGCCAAGGCCAAACACATGTCTGACGAAACGGCACGCATTATCGATCAGGAAGTCAAATCACTGATTGAGCGTAACTATGTGCGGGCGCGTGAACTGTTGATGGCGAATATGGATGTGCTGCATTCGATGAAGGATGCGCTGATGAAGTATGAAACTATCGATGCGCCGCAAATTGATGATTTGATGTCACGCCGTGACGTGCGCCCGCCAGCGGGATGGGAAAGTGCACCGGTCAGCAACAATGAACCGGGCAACGGTGGCGGTACGCCGACCGCAGCACAGCTAAGCTGATAAGCGAGAAGTGCAGCCCACAGCGTGCACGGTTATAACACGTTATGTGATAGTGTTGTCCGGTCATAGCGCTGTTGACCCCCCTCTTTTAAAACCCCGACTTGCCGGGGTTTTTCTTTATTGATAAACCGGTTGTTAAAGGAAGAAGGTGATGAAACTAATTGCCCGTGATGCCATTTTGGATCTCACTCATCCTCAAGTGATGGGGATTCTCAACGTTACGCCGGATTCATTTTCCGACGGCGGAAAATACACCGCTCTCGATGAAGCCATCCGCCATGCGCAAGAGATGGTCAACGTGGGGGCAACGCTGATTGATATCGGCGGCGAATCTACCCGTCCCGGTGCAGCCGACGTTAGTGTACAGGAAGAGCTTGATCGCGTTATCCCAGTGGTTGAAGCCTTGGCGGCGCGCTTTGATGCCTGGCTCTCGATTGACACGTCCAAGCCCGAGGTGATTAGCGCAGCGGCGCAGGCTGGTGCGCATCTGATTAACGATATTCGTTCATTGCAGGAACTGGGCGCACTGGAAGCCGCAGCGGCAAACGGGCTACCGATTTGCCTGATGCATATGCAAGGCCAGCCGAAAACCATGCAGCATAACCCGCACTATGACGATGTGGTGGCCGAGGTAAACGCCTACTTCCAACAGCAGATCGCACGGTGTGCCGAGGTTGGCATTGAAAAAGATCGCATGCTGCTGGATCCCGGATTCGGTTTCGGTAAGAATTTATCGCATAATTATCGCCTTCTGGCGCATTTGCAGGAGTTGCATCATTTTGGTTTACCGCTGCTGGTCGGGATGTCGAGAAAATCCATGGTGGGACAACTGCTTAATGTTCCTCCGCTCCAGCGCGTACATGGTAGTGTCGCCTGTGCGGTCATTGCTGCCATGCAGGGCGCGCATATTATTCGCGTACACGATGTAAAAGCGACGGTTGACGCGATGCGAGTTGTCGAAGCCACGTTGGCAGAGAAGGAATAATAACGAATGAGTAACCGCAAATATTTTGGTACGGATGGTGTACGTGGCAAAGTGGGCGAGAAGCCCATCACCCCAGATTTCGTGTTAAAACTTGGTTGGGCTGCCGGTAAGGTGCTGGCGAGCCACGGATCGCGCAAAATCATTATCGGCAAAGACACTCGCATTTCTGGCTATATGCTGGAATCCGCGCTGGAAGCCGGGCTTGCCGCCGCTGGGTTATCGGCTTCATTTACTGGCCCGATGCCGACACCTGCCGTGGCGTATCTGACGCGCACTTTCCGTGCTGAAGCGGGCATTGTTATCTCTGCATCACACAATCCCTACTACGACAATGGCATCAAATTTTTCTCTATCGATGGCACCAAGCTGCCGGATGACGTGGAAGAGGCTATCGAAGCGGAGCTGTATAAACCGCTGACCTGCGTAGAATCCGCTGAGTTGGGCAAAGCGAATCGCATTGTGGATGCTGCCGGGCGCTACATTGAGTTTTGTAAGAGCACGTTCCCGAATGAACTGAGCCTGAGTGGGTTAAAAATTGTGGTGGATTGCGCCAACGGCGCGACCTACCACATCGCTCCGAGCGTGTTGCGTGAACTGGGAGCAAAAGTGATTTCCATTGGCTGTGAGCCAGACGGCATGAATATCAACGAATCCTGCGGTGCAACAGATGTGCGTCAGCTTCAATCCCGCGTGTTGGCGGAAAAGGCGGACGTTGGTCTGGCGTTTGATGGCGACGGCGATCGGTTGATCATGGTGGATCACGAAGGCAATAAGGTCGATGGCGATCAGATCCTCTATATCATTGCGCGTGAAGGGTTGCGCCAAGCGCAGCTGCGCGGCGGTGCGGTGGGTACACTGATGAGCAACATGGGCCTGGAACTGGCATTGAAGCAACTGGGTATTCCGTTTGCTCGCGCTAAAGTGGGCGACCGTTATGTGCTGGAAAAAATGCAGGAGAAGGGCTGGCGCATCGGCGCAGAGAACTCCGGGCATGTCATTCTGCTGGATAAAACCACCACGGGTGACGGCATCATTGCTGGCCTTCAGGTGCTGACGGCGATGGTGCGCAACCATATGTCGCTGCACGATCTCTGTAGCGGCATGAAATTGTTCCCGCAGGTGTTGGTCAACGTGCGCTTCACCGGCAGCAGCGATCCGCTGGAAAGCGACGCCGTGAAAAACGTGGTGGCAGAGGTGGAGAAAACGCTGGCGGGACGAGGTCGCGTACTGTTGCGTAAGTCTGGTACAGAGCCTTTGATTCGCGTTATGGTCGAAGGGGAAGATGAAGCTCTGGTTGTCAGCCTTGCCAATCAGATTGCGGATATTGTGAAGGCTGCGCATTAATTTCTCGGGTATCGGGCTGTCTTTGTGGTCTGTAACGGATACAGCCTCTGTACCCATTGAGGGGTTTAGCCGTTTTTTTTCCGCAATCGCATTGATCTTTCTAAAATACACTTGCGTCGCCCAGTGGGTTTAGTTAGTATTCAGATCCGCTCTACCGGGGACAAATCCTGTCCGCTAAGCGAGATGTGTGCGGTTTGCCGCGAGAATTTAGCCTCCTCATCTGATGATAGGGAAACAGTTACGGGTACTATCATGTACGAAGCTCTTTTAGTCATTTTCCTGTTTGTTGCATTAGGCCTGGTAGGTCTGATCATGCTGCAACAAGGTAAAGGTGCTAATATGGGTGCCTCGTTCGGAGCTGGGGCTTCTGCGACGCTGTTCGGTTCGAGCGGTTCCGGTAACTTTATGACACGTATGACCGCTGCATTGGCGACGTTGTTTTTCGTCCTCAGCCTGGTCTTAGGGAACATTAGTTCACATCAAAGCAAGGGCGGCAGTGAATGGGATAATCTGGGCCAACCTGCTCAGGTTGAACAGCCTGCTACGCTAGCAGCACCGGCTGCACCTGCGAGTGACATTCCCAAGTAATTGAAAGATTTCGGATGCCGAGGTGGTGGAATTGGTAGACACGCTACCTTGAGGTGGTAGCGCCCGATTGGGCTTACGGGTTCAAGTCCCGTCCTCGGTACCAATAATAAGAAAAGACGTCGATTGACGCCTTTTTTTATCTCTATTTTGCGCATAGCAGGCTTTCCCTTCCTTTTCCCTCCGCGTTGCCCTGATGCCCCTTAGACACCAGGGTGGCTACCTTAGAATGCTTGCAGCGTACTGATTTTACCCTGTTGCCATTGACTTTCCGATTGGCGCAGCGCATTGCTGATGTCCACCAGTTTATCGGAGGGCAGCATTTTGGGCAGCAGGTCCAACCCAACGCTGGAGATAATCTGCCCGTAGGTGTTACGCAGTTCCGCATAGGCGAGATCCTGACGTAAATCGGCGTTTAACGCATTCAGCTCCCCTTGAATCAGCTGCAACTCCCCGATGCTGTGAGCCTGATAGCGGTTTCTCAACTGCTGGGCAATTTGACTATCCAAATCACGCAGTTCTGCGCTGGTTTTATACTGACGCAGCGATTCGTTATAGTTGGCACGTGCCACATATAACTGCGCCATGATGGCCAGCGACATGGCTTGAAGCTGGATCTCTGCTACCTGCTCGTTGGCTTGAGCGGTTTTGCGTGCCGCAGGGCCGGACATCAGATTGAACAGGTTCCAGGTGGCTTTGACGCCGACATCGGCCCAACTGTTGTTCACCAGGAAAGAGTTGCTGTCGTAATGCCCCCCTACACTCAGCTCAATACCCGGTAGCATACGTAACAGCGCCTTACGGGTTTCAGCCGCGTGAATACGGACCTGATAATCTTGTTCCCGCAGCGCTGGTCGGCTGACCAGCGCTGCTTCTTCGAGGGTTTTGGGGTCTACGTTCAACTGTGGAACAATTTGCTCGCTGCTGCTCGGCAGTGCTAATTTGAACGGGGTATCCAGCGGCAGGTTCATCAAGGTGGCAAGTTCTGTTTTGGCCAATGACAGTGCCCGGCGCTGTTCTTCCAACTGGCGGGTGGCATCGATCAACGCCCGATGATAGCTTAATGCTTCAACAGGATCACCGACCTGTTGTTGCGTCATGAGCTCGCTGGCATCACGCGCTTGATTTACCTGTGCGATCAGCTCATCAATTTGTCCCAATAAACGCTCAGCCGCGACCGCACGCCAATAGGCAGAACGCACATCTTGCAAAATGGTATGTACCACCTTGCGCTTGCGTTCTTCCGCAATCCAGCGCTGATAGGATTTCTGTTTGGCGCTGACGTAGCTGACGCCGAAATCGAGCACGTTCCATACCATGGTGAGATCGGCAACGTCGCGATCTTGTGAGGTTGAATAAGGTACCGTCGTGGAGCCGTTGTTAATGCTACGGCTGCTGGATGCGCTGACATTATTGCGCCCCACGTAGCCTGCTGAGGCCGCCAGCTTTGGCAGCATGTCATAACGCGCCAGCTCCAGTTGCTGTTGAGCCAGAGCGTTCTCCATTACCTTTAAACGTGATTCAAGGTTGTATTTCAGGGCGCGCGCCATGGCGTCATACAAGCCAATCGGTGCGGTGACAGGTTCTTGCTGGCTGAACATTGCCACCCGATCCTGCTGGCTGCGCTATGTGCTTTCCGATCTGGTAATGGGGTCGCTGGTGACGGCGCAACCACTGAGTGCGATTACCAATGTACTGAGGCTAAAAAGTTTTCGTCCCTTTTCCCCTATTTCACCCCTGCCCAAGGTTGTTAGTGCCGACAACCGGCTTGCCACAAACATGTTCGTCATAACGTTAGCGCCTTCTGCTGTAGACTTATTGTTATCCCTGTTGCTGACCCCTATCGGACAATGCCTGCTCAATGGCTGACAAGCGTTGTCCTTCAGCATCTCCAATCTATTGTAATTGCTGATGCAACGACGGGGTAAATATCGCTGCGGTTTTTTCGATTGCAGGAGCCGAGCCACCGGTACTCGCCGTGTCTGGATGTATACCGATACCTTTCCAACTGCCGTGGTTAAACACCTCCATTGGCGTTAGCGACGGCAAGTAAATGCCGGAGAAAACGCTAGCGAGTGAGGACGAGCCACGCAATGCAGGATTCTTGCTAAAGCTTGGGAACGATCCCAATGAACTGTCAAACTGGGTACCGCTGCTGAGCGCCCGCACACCGGCGAAGGTTGAGGCTACCTCACTGGTTGGCACGTTGTCCGCTCCGCGTTCGTGACGCGAGGAGGTGAAGATAGTGGACATAATTGAACCTGCTGCGGTTGTATTTCCGGTATTGAAACTGCCTAGTGCGTTTGCTGAGAACAGTGAACTCAAGGTCTGTGGAGCATTTCCCGCTGTCAGGGATTGCGGCGTTTGGCTTTCTCCGGAAGGGGATACGCTGGTACCGGTGGTCACGCGGAACTGCGGATCGCCGTCCGGATCGCTAAAGGTACCGGCAGGAACGGTGAAGCTGAAGCTACCATCCTGCGCCACGCTCTATGCCGGGATCGGCGTTGCGACGACGGGCACGTCATTAACGTTGGTGACGGTCAGGGAGAAGTTGGTGCTGACCGGGTTAAAGCTCAGCCAACTAGGAAGCGGCGAGCCGTCTGCCAGCGTGGCGCTTAGGGTCAGCGTGTCACCATCTGGATCGCTAAAGGTACCGGCCGGAACGGTGAAGCTGAAACTACCATCCTGCGCCACGCTTTGTGTCGGGATAGGGTTCGCTATCACCGGAACGTCATTAACGTTGGTGACGGTCAGGGTAAAGCTGGTACTGACCGAGGCATCGCCGTCATTGGCAGTAACCTTGATGCTCAGCCTGCCGACATCGCCATTGCCCGGTGTACCGGAGAAGCAGCTGGTGGTCGGGTTAAAGCTCAGCCAGGCAGGCAGCGGTGAGCCGTCCGCTAGCGTCGCGGTCAGGGCCAGGGTATCGCCGTCCGGATCGCTAAAGGTTCCGGCGGGCACGGTGAAGTTCAGGCTGCCCTCCTGTGCCACGCTCTGCGCCGGAATCGGGGTTGTAACCACCGGCGCGTCATTGACGTTGGTGACGGTCAGGCTAAAGGTGGTGCTGACAGTGGCATTGCTTGGGTCGGTCGCCGTGACCTTGATGGTCAGGTTGCCGACATCGCCATTTGCAGGCGTGCCGGAGAAGGTGCCGGTGGCGGCGTTAAAGCTCAGCCAGGCAGGCAATGGCGAGCCGTCCGCCAGTGTGGCGCTTAGGGCTAGGGTATCGCCATCCGGGTCGGTGAAGGTGCCAGCGGGCACGGTGAAGTTCAGGCTGCCGTCCTGCGCGATGCTTTGTGCCGGAATGGCCGTTGCCACCACTGGCGCATCATTAACGTTGGTCACCGTCAGGCTAAAGCTGGTGCTGACCGAGGCATTGGTGGTATCCGTGGCAGTCACCTTGATGGACAGGCTGCCGACATCACCATTCGCAGGCGTGCCGGAGAAGGTGCCGGTGGTGGCGTTAAAACTCAGCCAGGCAGGCAACGGTGAGCCGTCCGCCAGCGTGGCGATCAGGGTCAGGGGATCACCATCCGGGTCGGTAAAGGTCCCTGCGGGCACGGTGAAGTTCAGACTGCCGTTCTGCGCCACGCTCTGTGCCAGGATGGTCGTCGCCACCACCGGGGGGGCCCGGTGACGATCGTCAACGTCGAGGTGGCGCTGCTGCTGGTATCGTCGTTCACTGTCACGGAAATGGTGCGCGCGCCTGCCGTTGGGGTAACGGCCGCATTCACATAGACAATCGCACGCAGCACCGCCTGGAAGGCTTCCTGCGTTGCACCCCCCGTCAGTGTCAGTGTTTGCCCATCGCTGGTCACATTGATGCCCGCAGCATGGGCTGCCAGCCGAGCAGATGGCCACAGTGACAAGGATTCGCTGGTGCTGTCCTGTACGCCCGTTAGCGACAGTGTCATGGTCCAAATACGGCTGCCGCCATCGGTTTGCGTGATGGTGGTCAGCGCATCGGAAATGGCGACGCCATTGCTCAGCCCGCTGTTGATCGTGGCTGAATAGTTATTGCCGCTGCTGCTGCCATTGAGGTCGACTTGTGGCGCGGTGCCAGAGGCGAATTGTGATTTAGGCACCGATATCGACATTGCCCTGTCGTACACGATCCAGCCCGCTTACATCGGTGTCACCCGTAACAAAGAAACGGCTGCCCTGATTGATGGCATTACTGGCACTTATGCCGGTCAATTGCACGGTGACGGTACCGGCGGCTCGTGTCACGCTATAGCTGCCAATGCCAGTCAATGTGCCTGTACTGTTCGCACTGAGACTGATGTTGTTGCCACCGATGTTGATAAATTCGCCACTATCGGTGACATTGGAAACGGTCAAGGTGAGTGAACTGAAGGTCTGGCCGCTGTCGTTGGTATTGGCGGTAACGCCGCCGAACAGATCCACCGAGCCGGCCATGCCACCGATAAATACCGGGTTACTGCCGGTGGCGGTAAGGGTTGGCACATTACCAGCACTGGTGGTAATGGCATCGATTTTGACCACGCTAACGGTATTATTGCCGTTACTGTCCTTCGCCACCACATACACATCATACAGCGTGCTGGCAGCGAGACCGGTCAAGGTAAAACTGAAATCGTAGGGGACGCTGTTCAGTACCTGACTGCCCGATGCCGTGGCAGCCGTGCCGCTGGCGTTTTGTCCGGCAATCACTTGTGCGGCGGTTGGCGCACTGGCGCCATCGGCCACTATCACATAGTAGACATTACCGGCTTCACTGACGCTGCCGCTCAGATCAAAACCCCCGGGGGTGGCGTTGGCCACGGCGGGGGACTGGTCAAAACTGGGGGCGATATCATCGGTCACCGTCAACGTCACCACCTTGTCATAGGTGGCTTGGCCATCTGAGACCTGCAAGCGAATCGAATAGGTACCCGCTGCCATGGTGGCGGCATTGACGGCGCGCAGTTGGTTACCGCTGAGGGTGAACAGGGCGTAGTCAGTACTGCCGGAGCCGCTGACCAGGCTGTAGGTAAAGCTGTTGGAATCCACATCGGTTGCTGACAATGACGTGACCGTGCCGTTGCTGCCCAGGGATTGGCCAAACACGGTATTCGACAGAGTGATATCGGTCGGTGCATCGTTGATGGGCGTCACCGTCACTGCGCTGCTTATATTGAGCGTAACACTGTTATTGCTGGTGCCCGAGTCGGTGAGTTGTGTCAGCGTGACGGTGCGAGTGGCATTGCCCGGATTGTCACTGCTGTTGCCGTAGGTCATGCCAGACAGCAAGCTGCTCATGTCACTATTGCTCAGTGTCGCCCTGGTAATGGTGACCGTGGCAAGGCCGCTGCTCAGACTGACACTGGCGGTGCCATGCAGGGTCAGGTATTCCGTGCTGCCGGCCACATTGCTGACGGTAAAGACCGCACTGGCAAAAGTTTGCCCGTTGTCTTGGGTGTCGGCGCTGATACCGGTAAACAGGCCAACTGCGGCACCGTTCTCAGTGAAGGTGGGGTTGGTTCCGCTCCCCGTGGCGGTAGGGACTGTATCGGTAGGTTGGCCCGAATTGGTCGAGGTAAAGTGCCAAACCAGCACACCGTCACCCGACGTCATATTGGTGTTAACGTGAAAGGTGATGACTTGATCATTACCCGTCACCGTGGCAGAAATATCCGCCGCACTGGTGGTGGCCGCATTGTATTTGGTGACCGAGGTGATGGCCAGCAAAGTACCGCCATAGAAGGTGAAGTCAAAGGTGGTCAACCCATCACGTGTGAAGATGCCGTTACTCATCGTCGTGGTAATGGTTGATGTGACGGGGTCAATGTCGGCATACCAGCTTGAATCCACCGTCGACGAGCCACCATCGAAAAACAGCTCAATCCCCGGGCCCACTGAATCGGAGGAATAGGTAATGCCATCGACGCTAAAACCGACTTTGGTGCCGCTAACATCAAGGGTGTGACGGTAACTGTCTATCTGTAGGGCACTGGTTTCGATAGCACCTCTGTGATTTTCCAGAACCCAATCACCGCCCAGCGCGCTGGCACCCATGGTATCTCTGGAGGCGGCCAAATCGGCGCCAGTGAGTTGAGCTAACAGAGTGACGAAGCTTTGACCGGAGTCCTGTGCCACATCACAGCCGTAAATCAGTAAATCACCCGAGTCTGTCAGGGCAGAGACCAGCGTTGCCAGATCGGCAGAGCGTGCATTGGTAGTATCACTGTCGAGTGTCAGGTTACCCAGCTGAATTTCACCTTCAGAGCCATGACTAAGGATATGAATGGCATCATAGCCGCTGTGACCCTGTGCCCACTGCACTAGTTGGCTGAGGCCATCTTTGCTGCCGTCAAACAGTTCGACTTCAATCCCCGCCGGCACGTTATCCACCAGCGTTTGATAATCGGTGACTGAGGTGTCGATAAACACCACTTCTTTGCGCACGGTTTCACCCACGACGGCAATATCGTGAGTGCCGCTGGTGTCATAATGGCTGTCGGTCTGGCTGTGCTGAGTTTGGGTGCCATCACCAGCATGGGCTGCATTTTTGCTGTCAGTAGCGGCAGTGGGATTTGTATCGGGAGTTGTCTGCCTGATTGACGGTGGCGGCGACGGCACCATCAAACATCATGCGCGCTTCAAGCATGAAACCCAGCGGCGTTGGCGAGGTCGTGTTTAACGTAGCGCTGTTTTGAACACTGTTTCTGCGTGCCTGTAACAAGTGGTGCCATAACATAAAAAGTACCCCCGAAAACCCGAACCAGGTGACTACAGTGAGAGATACGTTGTGGGGAGACATAAACCACATGTAACAAAGTTATTATTGAACAGTTGTTTTATTATATTTGTGTAAATTTAAGTTAAAAACTTATCCTTGGAAATACTGTTTATGTAATAAATGTTAGAAAAAGGTTTCTTTTTTTACGTTCTCAATTCACGCTGTAGTTGGACAAGGAATAACCAATGAAACCGCCGTCGATCGACATAAACTGCAATGTCATCGACGGCATTTAGCACGCAATAGCGCTACGGACGTTCAGGGTAGATCCCTTGTGCTGCAATGCAAGCGGTGAGCCCTAGTGCCGGATCGCGAACGGAGAAGGGCGTATTGGCACCGGTATTGCCGACCACCACCTCCGGCACTTTAAATGAGAACGATGGAATGGTGGGGCTACCTGTAACCCCTACGTCGGCTGGCAGCGTGGAGCCAGCCGCCGGTTTGGTTTGCACATAGGGGCCTTTGAACGTGGCATTTTGTGTGCCCGCCCCGACAGGAACCGTGGCACTGATGGCTGACAGATAATTAAGGCCTGCTAAGGGCGCAACTCCACCGCTGGTGGGTGCTGTGGTCGAGAGAGGGAGCGTGGCCGTGACGTTTAACGTTCCCGGAATGGTAGAGACGGTCACATTATTATTAGCGGGCTGCACCGTGGTGACGCCATGGGAGTGCATCGCCAGATTGTTGACCGTCAACGTAGCTGTTTCCGCACCGAGCATTTGGCCGCGGACCACGTTAACGCTCAGGCCAGTTCATTGACCGACGCCGACGGCGCTGCGGCCTCGCAGATCAGGAACACCAAAGGTGCCCGCGGAAACCTGCCCACCATAAATGTTGCCGAGCAGTGAGAAGAGGGCTTGATTGGCGTTGATTTGCAGTAGCTGTCCATCCGCACGAACGAATCCGCGAGGACAAAAGTCGGTGGCCATATAGCAGACGGAGCCCACTAAAGGTTCTGAGGCACACGCGGAAGCGTCTTCAGCGTGGAATAGCACAATAGCCAGAGACGTTGCCAGGGCGGACTTGGCGAATAATGATGCGGTTAATTTCATATTGACTCTCCTTGCAATAACACAGCTTCAGGGAACAACATGGATTTGCACTAAATTAATTCGCTTTCTTATTATTTCATTGAATGATTAAATTCATAAAAGACAGCCACTTAAATACCATAGCTCAGCGACTCTGATTTGTTAGTTGCAAAAGAAAAAAAGTTAACCGGCGTAAAACAAACCTGACCGTGAGGTAGGTTCATGGGCGTGAATCATGCTGTTTTCTATTAATGGGATATGCTGGCTCTTTAATGAATTCGCCACGTGTTGATAAAAGCAGCGGGATGTAACTGTGCATTGGTCCGTGGTCAAAACCCACTTTCGCGTATGCCCAGTGCGGTAACACGTCGCCATATTGCACCCAGCAACGATTCTTTCTCACCTTGCAAAATAACGCTGCCGCGTAAAGGTTGTTGTGGCAATCGGGTTTCCGACACCAGCGAGAAGCGCACGCTGTAGTGCGCTTGCACTGGTTAAGTATATTGCTGGCTATCGCGGCGCACAGCAATGGGGCCATGGCGGTCAGAGGCCAGCATTTCCTGTTGCAGATAAGCGCTGCCGGTAGGCGCAATCGTCTGTAAGCGGACGGCCTGACGTGGAAAGGCCGGGTCGTCTGCAAGGAAGACGCCCTTCATCTCTGGCTGGGTGCGCGTCAGGCGATCTTCGAGAATATAACCTATCACTCGCCCTTGACGGGGGTCTATGAGCCGCAATAGAGGGGTATCGGCAGTCACCCAGCGGTCAGGGGTGGTATCCCGGGCAATATCGCGCACTACCCCGGCTTGTGGTGCACGTAACACTAAGCGTTGCTGCTGTGCGGCCAATCCCCGGTAGCGAGCCAGTGATTCCGCCAACTGCCTGTCGAATACCTGCTTTTCGCTGGCCGTCTCCTGTCGAACGGCTCCCCGCCGTAACTGTTGCTGCAACAGTGCAATACGCTGGCGCTCAATCTCAAGACGGTAATCGAGATCGCTTGATCCCAGCTCCAGTAAGATGTCTCCGGCATTGACTTGCTGACCATCGGTCACATAGAGGCGTTTTACCTGTGCGGGCAGCGGTGAGTAAAGGGTACTGACGTTGGCGGCTTCCAGTACCGCCGGGATATGCACACTACCTCGCCAGGGATAAAGCAGAATAAACAGCACAAACAGGAAAAACAGTATGGTACGCAACAGGGATGCAGGCTGTATGGATGAGCGCATAGACCACCAGATATAGGCTTCTTTTAAGACAGGCAACGCAATAAACCAGGCAATCTCAATCAGCATCAGGCCGATACCGATAACCTTGATGAAAAAATGATATACCACCAATGCTATGCCAAAAAAAAAGGAAGAAACGCCAGATCCACGAGGTGTATCCCCAGATAAGCAGTTTACGTTGCAGGTTCGGCGACCAGGTTTCCGGCGGCGGATGTCCGTAGCCAAACAGGCTTTCACGCAGCCGCCAACGGCACAGGGCGTAAGCACTCTCCTGTAAGTTTTACACGCGCCATAGATCGCTCAATAAAAAGTAACCGTCAAAGCGCATCAGGGGATTCAGGTTTACCGCCAGTGTGGTGACCCAGGTCGCACTGGAGAGCATAAAGGTCGCTGTGCGCATTGGACCATCGGGCAGCAACGCCCAAACCAACAGTGCAATCCTGGCCAGCAGCATTTCGGCCAGAATGCCGCCAGCGCCAATCAAGAGGCGTGAGCGCCGATCCTTGAGTTTCCAGGCATCGCTAACGTCGGTGTAGAACAAGGGAAACAAGACAATAAACGCCACCCCCATGCTCTGCACCCGGCAGCCAGCGCGCTTCGCCATAAAAGCGTGGCCCAACTCGTGAATGAATTTGGCAAACACCAATGACAGACCGAATACCGCCATGCCGGGCAAGCTGAACAGATGAGGAAATGCATGGGTATAGCGCACCCAGTCACGGCTGACCAGAAACAGGCCTAATGCCATTAGCAGCGGAAACACGCCAATAAGAAAAAACGGGCCGTAACGCTGTAACCAAGGCCAGCAACGATTGAGCATGGGATCTGGACGCCACAAAGGAATGCGGAAAAACAGATATTGATGCAGCACGTTTTTCCATAGACTGGTTCGCAGCGCGCGTGCTTTGTCCAGATAGCGCTGACGCTGCTGTGCATCCCCGGCACTGACCAAATCGTGCTGACGCAGAAACTGTAACAGTTGCTCCAGTTCCTTTATCCGCAACGGCAACCCCGGTTCCTGATTGTCGGCATCCAGAATCTGCTGCGGGTGGCGCAGCGACCAATGGCGCAGCATCCGGATTGCGGATGGCGCCAGATTGAAGTAACGCCCGGTGACCGGATCGGAAAGCACCCATTGTGGTGCACCGTTGATGCCGGGGGCGGATTCTGTCAATTGAAGATCGGCGCGCAGTGCCGGCAACAGCGGATTCATAGCCCGATGGCCTGGCGGATCACAGCCAGCGGCCGACGAAACAGATAAACCGCCAACGGAACGTATTCGCCGGACAGCTTGGCAGTACCGCGCAGGCCAATACGCGGCGGTGCATCGGTAAAGCGACCATCCAGCCGATAAGCCAGATTCCCTGCCGGCGTCAGCTCTGATTCATAGGCGATACGCGCCAACTGCGCGGCATGGGGCGTCAAGGGATCGCTGTCGAGGAACAATGTGATGGGGGCATCATGCTGCAACTGAATGGCATCGCCGACATCCAACTCGATACGCAATGCGGCCAGCATCGGGTCCGCCAGTTCCATTAACCGTTCACCTGTGCGCACGGGTTTTCCCGTCCAACGGTCCGCGTCGGCGAATACGGCGATACCCTCTCGATCCGCACGAATCTCCGAACGGTTAAGCAGGACAGTGGCATAATCGCGCTCGGCGCGCTTTTGCTCTATCTGAGCAGACAGGAAATCCAGACGCGCTTTGGAATCCGCATCCTGAAACGCACTCTGTGAGCTGGCGCGGTATTCCGCTTCGGCGACGTTAAGTGCTCGCTCAGCCACATCAGCTTGTTCTTTTAGGCTGGTGTCATCAAAACGTACCAGTACATCGCCCTGATGGACACGTTGGTTCGGTTGTACGACGAAAGATTGAATCACGCCATCCAGCGGAGCTGCCACGATGCGGCCCTGATGAGGGACAACTTCCGCAGGCGCGAGCACAGACTGACGTACCGGAATAAACAGGCAGGCGACGACCAGCAGCAGCGGCACAGCGATTTTCCAGCTAGACCGGCGTTTGCGCCAGCGAGAGGTTTGTGGCTCAAGCGCTAACCATGCATGGCTAAAGGCACCACCGAGTTGCTCTGCCAGTATCCGATCGGCGTTTTGCCACAGCTGCTCACGCGCATACCAGATGCCCCCAAAGGTGTTACCTTTACGATCAGTTAGCGGTGACCACAGCGCTTCGGGAGCGGGTAACGTTTGCCAGTCACGACGGCTCTGTTCATCAAGCAGTGTGGCCTCGATCACCGCGCATTGCTGAAATCTGTCGTTATCTGCTGCTTGCCATTGGGTGCAAGCACGCTCAATAAACGCGACAAAGGGGGCATGAGGCGCAGGCTGTGTTACACCGGTCACTGCGCGTACTCGACCATTAATGATCAAGGCCGCGTGGCGAAAGCCAAAAAGAGGCTGCCTGTCGTTGACGATACAATACGCCAACTCGTCGCTGGTGGCAGCTGCGCGAGCCTGACGTTCTACATAAAGAAAACGGGCGAAGACTGCGGCACTGGTCGTGGTGGACGAGGCGGCGCTGGTCACTTCGCCTCCGGGAACTGCGCAGTACCACTCATTCCGGCCATCAGGCTCTGATCGGGATGCGCAAGGGAGCCTGTCAGGCCGAGGGTCTGGCTGCTCTCATCAATACGCGCTCCCAGCCTTGCCACTGTGGCTTGCAGCGGCTTGCCCGTTTCGTCGGGTGTGAACGTGAAGGTTAAACCGGGCCTTAATACTGACAGCAGGCGTGACGACACCAGCAAATTAATTTCCAGATGGCGGTTATTCACGACATCCAGCAGCGGTGCTCCCTGCGCGACACTCTCATAGGTCTAGGCGCGGCGTTTAACGACTTGTCCATCAAACGGGGCGTTGATGCGACAACGGCTGACTTGAATCTGGTACACCTGACTTTCCGCTTGCGCCTGAGCAAGATGGGCGGCCGACAATGCCACGGCGTGTTTACCGACGGATTTCAGTTGGGCCAGTTGCTGGTTTTGGTTCAATTCAGCCTCTGCCGCTTGCGATGCGTTGAGTTGCGCTTGATAAATGGCACAATCAAAACGCACGACGACGTCACCTTTTTTAAAGGCTTCCCCTTCCTTGAACGGCATCTCGACAATGCGTCCCAGCAGATCGTTGGAGAGGGTGGCTTGATCGACCGCGACCAAAATGCCGCGTGCTTGAGTATCGGTGCGGTTAATCGGTGCATTGCCAGCGACAGTGGGGGTGAGCAACGGATCCGAGACATTCGCTCGCGCTGGCTGAAGCAGTGAACCAAGAAAAAGCAGACCTACCGTACAGTGGTAACCCAACATGTTAACTCTATTCACTCTCGCCTGCCTTTCCTGCGAAGGTCGTGTTTAACACCGGGAATACACGATGGAATTCGGTGTTACGTTTTGTTAATTGTTTGTATTTTAATGTTTCGCAGTATAGCAAATGGAGCCAAAGGCGGAAGAGGAAGCCAATCGGTTACGGGAAAAATCTTGGCGAGATAGCGACATTCGTACCTGTAATTTCACGCTTCAAGCCCGGCCTTATCGCTGAAGGGCGTTCCCTTAAAATTTCATTGCGCTGGTTATGAAATAATCATTTTCACACAAGTTGTCGCTGTCTTGGCAACCTACATAGTTGTTAGTCATGAAATGATGAGCAATCAACCAAAGGTACAAGCGTAATGATGATAAAAAATGGCGGGATCACCCTATCACCGCAAGTGAATGGAACAAGGACCACCAGCATCGGGGACAGTGATATTAATACCCGTACTGAGCCAACAAAAGCGACACCAAAAGGCAAACTGCAACCGCTGTTATCGGGCATCAGCAACCGTTCTTGCTCCCTTTCTACTACGGTAAAAAATGTCTTTGTCGGTATAGGTGAAGTTTTCAAGGCCATCACGGCGAAATGGGGAAGGGATGCGCACACCCCGGCGCGTATGCCGATGCAAAAGGCTTCCGCTACTAATGCGATGGCTCAGTACAATACGCTGCTGTTAGATTTGGTCTCTGGTGAGAGTGCGAACACGGTGACGCCAAAAAACATCTTGAGTCCGCTGCTTAACGATGGAAAGCCAGTTCCTAGTGATAGGAACAGTGACAGCGATAAAGATAAAAAAATGATTTTTGATTACCTCCTTAAAAATCCAACGAGCCATTTATTTAGCAGCGACAATATCCGTTGTCAGGGCGATTACATTTTTTTCAAAAAGCCTTTTCCGCTGGCTCGACGGGGTGACGATATCATATTTATCAAGAATCATATGGAGGGACGGGCGCTCTCCAAAGTGAAGATTGATATGCGTTCTGGAACTAATGGGGAGTTCCGTGGTGAAACTGCTATGAAGGTTTTGCAAGACGAAACGCTAACATTCACGAGTCTGGCCGATTTATGTCAAAAAATGACCGCAAATCCGCAACGCAATATCAAGGCGATGCAAACAGGAAACTCACTCGCCAATGCGTTTAATGCGAATAAAAAAGAGGCCGCATTTTTACTGTATGGGCAACACAGAGATCGTTTTAATGCATTCGTTACGGTGACGGGGACAGGGGATTGTGTTTCTAAGTTCGACTATGCAGCGCTGGCGCATCCGACCCAATGGTACAGTGCTGAGGCGAGCAGAGAAAATGTGCATTCTCGAGTGAATGTTGTGCCAGACCGTGTGTCATCCAGTGTGTCTGACAAGACTCTGTCAGCTATGCGCCGCACTATCAGTCCTGGGCCGGGACATGTGTTGGCAATGGCTAAACGTTTTGATGTGCAACCGTCTATTACTGACAATGCTTCGGTTAAGCACGATGCACCAACCCGCAAGCAGAAGATATCTTCTAAGATTCAGGACCTGCAAAATACATTGACTGCGAATATTAACCAGAACAAACCGCTAGGTGACGGTATTCGCCAACGCTAGCGGTGAGTCGTAAGAGAAAACGCCGTATCCCTTGGGGGATAAGGGTTATTGCGTCGATCAAAAGAAGGTTAACACGCGCAGATTGACACGGTCGTCATCGGGTTCGCCGCTTTGTTTACCTCGGGCATATTCAACGGAGACCATGGCGCTGTTAGGGCTGGCTATCTGGTTGGTGCTCAAACGTAAACCCATCCCGTAAGCGCTGCCGTGCACTTCTTTTTGTTCTAACGCTGTCGGTTTCGAGAGCCCAACGGTGCCCAGTGAGCCAAAGGCGTAAGGCATCAGTGCATTACCAAAGGTCGGTGCCCAGGAAAAAGCACCTAATGGCTGTTTAAGGCCCACTTCTGCACGCCCTACCAACGCACTGTCGCCACTCATCGTGCCCGAGTCGAAAGCGGAGATCCAACTTGAACCGCCCATAGAGGCCTGCTCGGAAGAGGGCAAGACGTTATTGAATGCCGTTTGTGCCAATCCCGCCAGAGAGAGTTGCACCTTGCCGTCAGCCAACCCCTGACTGTAGTTCATGGTCAATTCCAGTTTTTGAAAATCGGGTTTGGCACCGTCTTTGCTCATGGGGAGGTCAACGCTTCCCTTTCTGGCTCCGAGCCCATCTATACCGAAAGAGGCGGTTAGGGAGGAAGAAAAACGGGAGGCGTAATCCGTCGTGACATCGAACGTCTGCGTCAGACGCAAGATACGCAGCTTATCCTGTGTGAAAGGGATATCGAGGTTGTTGAGTTGCAGATTCTGCTGCTCATTCTGAATATCCAAAGCCATCAGCGTCGACGTATTGATGTCGCGGGCGCGCAGCCAATGGTATCCCACTCGGGTTGAGAAACGGTGATACCGATCGCGGGTCGTGACGGCCGTTTCCGATGTAGGTTTGGTGCGGCTATCAACCCCTTCAAGATTTAGCCAGAAACCGTCGGTGCCCAAGGGGACGACAAGCCCAAGCGCGAACTGGCGGCTGCGCGGTTCGCTGTCCATGATGGGATCATCGCCGCGTGGATAACCGTTCAAACGCATATAGAGCTGATCGCCCAAACCGGTGATGTTGTTGAGCTCTCCGCCGACGCCGAGTGAATATTTGCCAAGCTCATCAGACTGCCCGTTATCGAGTGAGACACTGCCGGTGATAGGGCTATAACGCCCATCGACGATCAGCACGGTTGAGCCCGGTTTGCTTCCCGGTTGCAGGGTGGATTTGAGCATTACGCCCGGCGTGTCGCCCGCTAGCAGTAAACGACATTCGAGCATGCTACGCGTAAGACGCTTTTCTCCTACAAGCGTAGCCAGCAAGCTTTCCATACGGCGGCGCGCCGTGATCGGAAAGGCGGAAGTATCGATTTTTTCAATAAAACCATCGGTGATAATTACTCTTAGCGGTGCGCCGTCATTAATTTGCTGAGGTGGCAAGGTGACACGCGTTAGCAGATAGCCTGCCTTGGCGGCTTCCAACTCTCGTGCCGCAGCAAATAGCAGGGCCGCCGAGACTCTCTTGCCTTTCAGCGTGGACGCAATGCGGGCCGTTTCTTGCACCAGTTCAGGGTAGCCGCCTTCAACAATGAGGCCTGATGGTACAACGTACAATTGTTCTGAACCTTGTGGCGCATGCAGACCCGTGGTTGCTGGCAATGTGATCCTCCCGCTGTCCCGCTGTTGAACGGGGGCATAAGAGGGTTGCGCTAATTGGCCCGCTGATGGCGCAGCCGATGCTGCGTTTGTGCTGAGGCCGATACCGATGCACAGGCTGAGCAGTGTCGGTGACAAAAATGCTGGTGAAAATAAAGATGATACTCGCATCAAAAATCTCTTTTTATTATTTGCCTGAGCAATAAAGTGCGTAGTCCGCACCTAACATACATACCGCGCCTGCAAGGCGAGGTTCGACAGTAGCCATAACGTCATCATTGGCACTGCTGCCACTCGTTTGTCCCTGTGTCGTCGGGGCCGTAGTGGTATCGTGCGTGACAATCATGTTGAAGCCTGTCAGCTGTTGCGTCAGGTTTTGCGTAGCGAAATGGTTACCAATATTGGCCGCGAGCGGTAAATCAGTGGGGATTGGCAGATCGACGGTTAATGCCCCATTCACATAGGTAATGTTGTAGTTGGCAAGGCGATCGCCCACATCATTTTCAGCCACTACAGCATATTGCCCCACCGCCGCTGAACGATCGGCACCTGAGCTCGAGACGGTTACCGACTCGACGCTATCTCCGTTCAACAGGCCGTTAGCTTGATAGCTGAGCGTTGCTGTTTGACCATAAAGCTTGCTGGCGTTATCAGCGCTAATGGTGAGTGCCGCTGGGGTAACGCTCAGCGTGCCCTCGTTATAGCTGATGGTATAGTTGCCCAGTTTGCTGCCGGTGGCATCGCTGGCGGTGATGCCGTAGCTGCCGACGTTGGCGGTGCTGGCGTTACCGGCGCTAGTCAGGGTTAACCCGTTAACCGTATCGCCGTTCACCAGACCTACTGCGGTATAACCGAGGTTTGCACTGTTGCCGTAGATCTTGCTGGCGTTACCGGCGCTGGTCAGCGTCAGTCCGTCAATCGTATCACCGTTCACCAAACCTACTGCGGTATAACCGAGGTTTGCACTGTTACCATAGATTTTGCTGGCGTTGTCAGCGCTGATGGTGAGTGTTGCTGGTGTGACGTTTAGAAAGCCACTGTTATAACGGATCGTGTAGTTGGACAGCCCGACACCGCCCGCGCCACTTACTGCGAGACTATAGCTGCCAATGTTTGCCGTGGAGGCGAAACCTGAGCTTGTATAGGTCATAGAGGTAATATAATCCCCGTTGACTAACCCGGAAGCGGTATAGGAAGCGAGGGGGAAGAAGCTGCCATAGACCTTGTCTATGTTATTCGCGGTAATGGTCAGCAGTGCGGGCGTGACAGTGCCGCCAAGGCTGATGATGTTTGCAGCTTGTCCGCTCGCGTTAATGGCGGTCAGCCCTGCGGTGCTCAATGTGTGAACGCCAACGCTGTCTGTAAGCTGAAGCCCATCGGTTAAACGGCCGCTTATCACGTTCCAGAAACCGGCACCATAATAGGTTGTCGTTGGTGTTGTGCCGTAAACGGCATTCTGTGCCACGCCGACGATGCCCGAGAAACCAAACAGATTGGGTGAAGCAGTACCGGTGGCGGGAGCCCAAACTGTGCTATCAAGCCCGCTAAAGTTACTGGCGTTTTTCATTTGAGCGGTAGTGAGCCAAACAACAGTGCTGTTGCTGCTGCCGGAGCCTACCCCCACCGAGGAGGAGGTTTGGGTATTCCAATAGAAATTTTGCAGCGTGCCGAAGCCATTATATCCGATCACCCCGCCATAGAAGGAGGGCGGCGTCGAGTAGTTAAAGACAGTGGCGGCATAACTATTGGTGACAGTACCACTTACGTTATAGCCGACCAATCCCCCTGCCCAAGAGTTAATGCCTGTATTCAAGGTACTGGTGGTGTAGACATTATTTAATGCCCCTGCGTTATAGCCGACCAGCCCACCGATAAAGGATGCTGCGCCACCCATACTCGATGCGGTTATATTGCCAGCAGAGTAGCTCTGGTTAACTTTCGCCCCGAACGCGTTGTTTCCGATCAGCCCCCCGACATTCTGTGAGCCATTGCCGGATGTCCCTGAGAGATTGATGGTACCATCGGCATAGCTTTGCAGAATATCTTTATTATTTTGCCCCACCAGTCCGCCCCAGTAGGAACCGTTTGAACTGTTGGTCGCAGTAATGTTGGCACCGGAATAGCTGTATTTGACGGTGCCTGCATTGAGCCCCACCAGCCCACCCATATAGGTGGTGGCTGTGGAGGTGCGCGTCAAGGTACCGGCCGCAGAGGCATAGGCAATCGTGCCGGTGTTATAGGCAGCTAACAAACCGGCATAGAAGGTGGCTGTGGATGAGCCAGTTAATTGCGCCGCGGTCAGCGCGATATTTCTGATGGTGCCAGTGTTGTAGCCAAACAGGCTTACATACGTATCTGCACTGGTGATTTTCAGATTAGAGATGGTGTTGCCAAGACCGGTGAAGGTGCCGCTAAATGCCGTGCTTTGTGATGTTCCGACAAGGGCATTGCTGTAGGTGGCGCCATTGGCATTCACATTTTGCGCCAGCGCATAACGACCCGATAATCCGGTGGTGTCGATGGCATCCAACTGCGCCATCGAGCGTATCAGCGTGTAATTCTCGCCACCGATAGAAAGTGACGAATTGGCACCAGACAGAGTGACGGATTTGCCCGATAGCAACGTATAGTCTTTTCCACTGCCATATAAGCGCCAGACCCGCGTTGGTACCAGTGGCAGCTATATTGCCGTTAAGGGCAATGTTGCCCGCAGCTTCCAGTGTTAACGTAGTATTGGCAGACCAGCCAATATTGCTGGCGACGGTAATATCACCGCAATGCCAGCGCCCCTTGCAGGGTGCTCGTATTAATCACGCTATCATCGGCGCTGGCGCTGAACCCAGAGCCTGTATCGGCGGCCGAAGAGATAATCACATTGTGTGGATCGAGCAGCAAGTTACCGTATTTACCACTGTCTGCCGACAGATCGGTTTTGCCTGTGTAAGCCAGAGTCGATTTGCCAGAGACTTCCGTTTCGCCAATGGTGATCGCCCCGTTTTGGCCGCCCACGCTGTTGGCTTCGACCACGCCTGAGAGATTGATGGCGTTGCGTACCGCATTACGCGCGGTTGCAGCCGTCATGATAACGGCTCCGTTATTCTGAATTAATGCCTCTTTCACACCGGAAGTGCTCGGTACGGCAACCTGGAGAAAACCATCGCCAGAGAGATCGAGCGTGGCTTTCTCGGCGGCACCCAAGCCCACTTTGCCTACCTGTACATTGATAAGCCCGTCATTTTTTACGCTCCCCCCAGCAAGGCCGCATATCCGCCGCGTCCTACGCTGATGACCCCGGCATTACTCACCTCTGCAGCTTTTTCATTTCCGGTAAACTGGCGTTTCCCTTTAAGGAAATCCTCATCTTTAATATCCAGTGTGGAGGCGACAAACCCGCCGCCTACCTTGACGGAACCGGAGGAGGTAATTGCAATGCCGTTCGGGTTAATCAGATAAACCTGTCCGTTCCCAGTGACTGCTCCGGCGATCGAAGAGCGAGTGGAGCCAGTTACCCGATTGAGGATCGCAGAAGAACTGCTCGGCTGGATAAAATTAACGGATTGACCCTGACCGACAGAGAAACTGTTCCAGTTAACAATGGCCGTATTGGATTGCTGAGTTACCGTCATCGCATTGCCGTTTGCGCCAATTGATACGTTACCCGCTGCGACTGTGGCACCGCCAGGCAACTCTCCGCCCAGTGTGGGGGCGGTGATAGCGGTGCTTACCAAGAGTGCGATGATACGTTTGTTGAACCTGGTGCTAATTTTCCTGTGCTGCGCATAACAAGATGTTACTAAAAAAGGTGATGTCATTAGCATTATTCCTAAAAGTAGTGATAATTGTAAATTTCGTTTCCTTATTATCACACTCTAATTTTACGGTAAATTTATATTTTTAGTCATTGGGTTATAAAATGAACAAGTGATCGATGTGTAAGGATTAAATGCTGATTCGGTGTGCTATTTGTTATGTTAAATGGCGCGCGGCACTGCGATATGGAGCGTTTTTTGCCAATTTGGTTTCTTAAAAAAGGCATGCGACTTTAATGCTGTTTTTTCAGCGTTTTTACGGCTGAATGAGCCGTTTTTCTCTGTTTTTTATGGGCGCGCGGCGGGCTGTTTTTCAAGGGTTGACAACTGTCTTTTCTTTTCAATAAAATAGAGAAAGATTTCAGATCTGGTCCTCGCATCATCTCTGATTAACAGCTTGCTTTTTCACGGCTGGCGGCTTACTATTTGCCACGTTTTCGGACGCGGGGTGGAGCAGGTTGGTAGCTCGTCGGGCTCATAACCCGAAGGTCGTCGGTTCAAATCCGGCCCCCGCAACCAAATCACTTCTTTCGCTTAAGTTTTTTTTCAAATGAACTATGAATAGCGGTTATGACACCCACAGCGGATTTTTTGAAAAAATCCTTGCGAGAAGTAATGCCGCAGCCTATTGCGGTATATAGGGTCCAGTTGCATAAAGCCCCGATATTTCGGGGTTTTTTGTTATTTGGCAACAACATGACTGGGCTTTTAGCCCTTTTTTTATGTCTTGGGGGTGGGCTTGTCCACATTAGAACAGAAATTGACAGCGATGATCTCGGCACCCGTTGAAGCACTAGGCTACGAATTGGTGGGCGTTGAGTTTGTCCGTGGTCGCCAATCGACGCTACGTATCTATATTGATAGTGAAGACGGCATCACAGTTGATGATTGTGCTGATGTCAGCCACCAGGTGAGTGCGGTGCTGGATGTTGAAGATCCCATTACGGTTGCCTATAACCTGGAAGTGTCATCACCTGGCCTGGATCGTCCTTTATTCATCGCAGAACATTACGTGCGCTTCCTCGGCGAAGAAGTGACCCTGGTGCTGCGCATTGCGGTACAAAACCGTCGTAAATGGGCGGGAATTATCAAATCCGTTGAAGGTGAGATGATTACCGTAACAGTGGAAGGCAAAGATGAAGTGTTCGCACTGAGCAACATCCAGAAGGCGAACCTGGTACCCCACTTTTAAAGTTTGGATGAGGCAACTAGGATGAACAAAGAGATTCTGGCTGTTGTTGAAGCAGTTTCCAACGAAAAAGCCGTTCCGCGCGAAAAAATTTTTGAAGCACTGGAAACTGCGCTAGCGACAGCGACAAAGAAAAAATACGAACAGGAAATTGACGTTCGGGTTTGCATCGATCGCAAAACCGGCGATTTCGATACGTTTCGCCGTTGGGTTGCTGTTAACGAAGTGACGCAACCAACGCGTGAAATCACGTTGGAAGCGGCCCAATTTGAAGATCCGAGCATTGAGCTCGGCGGTTACATTGAAGACCAGATCGAATCGGTCACGTTTGACCGTATCACCACACAAACGGCCAAACAGGTTATCGTACAGAAAGTACGTGAAGCTGAACGTGCCATGGTGGTCGATCAGTTCCGTGAGCAGGAAGGCGATATTGTCACTGGCGTGGTCAAAAAAGTGAACCGCGACAACATTTCGTTGGATCTGGGCAACAACGCAGAAGCTGTGATTGGTCGTGAAGATATGCTGCCGCGTGAAAATTTCCGTCCGGGCGACCGCATTCGCGGCGTGCTGTACTCAGTAAGACCGGAAGCGCGTGGCGCACAGCTGTTTGTCAGCCGTTCACGCCCTGAAATGCTGGTGGAACTGTTTCGCATCGAAGTGCCGGAAATTGGCGAAGAAGTTATCGAGATCAAAGCGGCTGCTCGCGATCCGGGTTCTCGCGCTAAAATCGCAGTGAAAACCAACGACAAGCGTATCGACCCGGTGGGGGCGTGCGTGGGCATGCGCGGTGCGCGTGTACAGGCCGTATCCAGCGAACTGGGCGGCGAACGCATTGATATCATTCTGTGGGACGATCATCCGGCACAGTTCGTCATCAACGCCATGGCACCGGCAGACGTCGTTTCCATCGTGGTTGACGAAGATACCTGCACCATGGATATCGCCGTAGAGTCCAGCAACCTGGCACAGGCGATTGGTCGCAACGGGCAGAACGTGCGTCTGGCTTCCCAAGTGCTGAAACAGCATCGTTCAGATGACCGCTGGGAACTGAACGTGATGACCGTGGAAGACCTGCAAGCCAAGCATCAGGCGGAAGCACACGCGGCAATTGACGTATTTACCAAGCACCTGAATATCGACGAAGAGTTTGCCACCGTGCTGGTCGAAGAAGGTTTCTCCTCACTTGAAGAACTGGCTTATGTGCCTATCAAGGAACTCCAGGAGATCGATGGTCTGGATGAGGAAACCATCGAAGCACTGCGTGAACGTGCCAAAGCGGCATTGACCACGTTGGCGTTGGCGCAGGAAGAGAGCCGTGGCAGTGGCCAACCAGCGGAAGATTTGCTCAGTTTACCGGGTTTACCGCGCGAGTTGGCGTTCACTCTCGCCGCGCGTGGAGTATGTACGCTGGAAGATCTTGCTGAGCAGGGCGTTGACGACCTGACAGATATTGAAGGGCTGAACGATGAAAAGGCCGGTGAGTTGATCATGGCCGCCCGTAATATCTGCTGGTTCGGCGACGAAAACGAATAACGACACTGTAGCAGGAAAGGAACAGCATGACAGAAGTGACCATACAATCGCTGGCCGTAGAGATTCAGACTCCGGTAGACCGCCTGATACAGCAATTTGCTGATGCGGGAATTACCAAGTCTGCATCGGATAACGTGTCCCAGCAGGAAAAAGAGACGCTGCTGGCGCATTTGAACCGCGAACGCGGTTCTGCGGCCGGTAAGTTGACTCTGCAACGTAAAACGCGTAGCACCTTGAATATTCAGAGCACTGGAGGAAAAAGTAAATCAGTGCAGATTGAAGTCCGCAAAAAACGCACGTATGTTCAGCGCGATCTGCTGAACAGTCAGCAGGCTGAAGCAGAAGAGCGTGCACGGCAGGAAGCTGAAGAACTGGCTCAACGTGAAGCTGAAGAGCATGCCCAACGCGAAGCTGAAGCAAAAGCTCAGCGTGAGGCGGCTGAAAAAGCGAAGCGTGAAGCTGAAGAGCAAGCCAAGCGAGAGGCCGCTGAAAAAGCCAAGCGTGATGCAGCGGAAAAAGAAAAAGTGAGCAACCAACAAAATACCAGTATGACGAAATCTGTTCCGGCGACAGAGAAGGCCCGCCGCGAGGCAGAGGCTGCTGAACTGAAGCGTAAAGCTGAAAATGCCGCTCGCCGCAAGGTCGAAGAAGATGCCCGCCGCGTTGCTGAAGAAGCACGTCGCATGGCGAAAGAAAACGCTGCCAAATGGGCCAGCGAGACGCCGAGCAGTGAAGAAGAGGATAGTACTGACTATCACGTAACCACTTCCCACCATGCCCGCGTTGCAGAAGATGAAAACGATCGCGAAGTTGAGAGTAATCCTCGTGGCCGCACCCGCAGCGCCAAAGTCACCAAGCAGAAGAAAGGCAACCGCCTGTCTGAAAGCAAGGCTGACCGTGAAGAAGCGCGTGCCGCAACTCGCGGTGGCAAAGGTAAACGTAAACCTAGCTCGTTGCAGCAGGGCTTTAACAAGCCGGTTCAAGCGGTTAACCGTGACGTGATGATCGGCGAAACCATTACCGTTGCCGAGCTGGCGAACAAGATGGCGGTGAAAGGCTCTCAAGTCATCAAGGCGATGATGAAGCTGGGTGCCATGGCAACCATCAACCAGGTTATCGATCAGGAAACGGCACAATTAGTGGCAGAAGAGATGGGCCACAAGGTCATCCTGCGTCGCGAAAATGAGCTGGAAGAAGCGGTAATGAGCGACCGTGATACCGGCGTTGCTACGGAAGCGCGCGCACCGGTCGTGACCATTATGGGTCACGTTGACCACGGTAAAACCTCTCTGCTGGACTATATCCGCTCCACCAAAGTGGCGGCGGGCGAAGCGGGCGGGATCACCCAGCATATCGGTGCCTACCACGTTGAAACTGAAAATGGCATGATCACCTTCCTGGATACCCCGGGTCACGCCGCGTTTACCGCGATGCGTGCACGTGGTGCGCAGGCCACGGATATCGTGGTGCTGGTGGTTGCTGCCGATGACGGCGTGATGCCGCAGACCATCGAAGCCGTGCAACACGCCAAAGCGGCCAAGGTGCCGGTGGTGGTTGCGGTCAACAAGATTGACAAACCAGAAGCCGATCCGGATCGCGTTAAAAATGAACTGACGCAATACGGCATCATCCCTGAGGAGTGGGGTGGCGATTGTCAGTTCGTACCTGTTTCAGCCAAAGCAGGTACGGGCATTGACGATCTGCTTAACGCGATTCTGCTGCAAGCAGAAGTGCTGGAGCTGACGGCTATCCGTAAAGGTATGGCAAGCGGCGTGGTCATTGAATCCTTCCTGGACAAAGGCCGTGGCCCGGTAGCAACGGTACTGGTACGCGAAGGTACGCTCAACAAGGGCGATATCGTGCTGTGCGGTTTTGAGTATGGCCGCGTGCGCGCCATGCGTGATGAGCGGGGTCGTGAAATTACCGAAGCGGGCCCGTCCATTCCGGTAGAAATTCTCGGCATGTCCGGTGTTCCGGCTGCGGGTGATGAAGCCACCGTGGTGCGTGACGAGAAGAAAGCCCGTGAAGTGGCACTCTATCGTCAAGGTAAGTTCCGCGAAGTGAAACTGGCGCGTCAGCAAAAATCCAAGCTGGAAAACATGTTCGCCAACATGACCGAAGGCGAAGTGTCCGAACTGAACATCGTGATGAAAGCCGACGTTCAGGGCTCCGTGGAAGCGATTGCCGATTCGTTGCAGAAACTCTCCACCGACGAAGTGAAAGTGAAAATTGTGGGCTCCGGCGTTGGTGGGATCACCGAAACCGACGCGACGCTGGCTGCGGCATCCAACGCTATCATTCTGGGCTTCAACGTCCGTGCCGACGCTTCTGCTCGCCGCATTGTCGAAGCGGAAAGTTTGGATCTGCGTTACTACTCCGTCATCTATGATCTGATCGACGAAGTGAAGCAGGCGATGAGCGGTATGCTGGCACCGGAATACAAGCAAGAGATCATCGGTCTGGCCGAAGTTCGCGATGTGTTCAAATCACCGAAGTTTGGCGCAATCGCTGGCTGTATGGTGACGGAAGGTATCGTGAAACGTCACAACCCGATTCGTGTGCTGCGTGAAAACGTAGTTATCTATGAAGGCGAGCTGGAATCTCTGCGCCGCTTCAAAGATGACGTTAACGAAGTGCGTAACGGCATGGAATGTGGTATCGGTGTTAAGAACTACAACGACGTGCGTGTTGGCGATAACATCGAAGTGTTCGAAGTTATCGAGATTAAACGTACTATCGCCTAACCTGTCAGGGTAGGACGAGACGCGCAACGTTTGCACGTCGTATTGACTTATAGGGGGCCTAGGGCCCCCCTGATTTTTCCTTGAGGACTCGATTATGGCTAGAGAATTCAGTCGCACTCAGCGCGTGTCGCAAGAGATGCAGAAAGAAATCGCCATTATTCTTCAGCGTGAAGTGAAGGATCCGCGCATTGGCATGGCGACGGTTTCTGGTGTCGATCTGTCACGCGATTTGACGTATGCCAAGGTATTTGTGACGTTTCTGAACGATAACGAACCTGAGCAAGTAAAAGTGGGCATCAAGGCATTGCAGGATGCCTCCGGTTTTATTCGTGTACTGCTCGGTAAGGCAATGCGTTTGCGCGTGGTGCCGGAATTGACTTTCGCCTACGACAACTCGTTGGTGGAAGGGATGCGGATGTCCAACCTGGTGACCAACGTTTTGCGCAATGATGCCGAGAAGCGTTTTGCCAACGGTGACGACGATCGGGAGGATTGATGAGTCGTCCTCGTCGTCGCGGCCGTGATATCCACGGCGTATTATTGCTGGATAAACCGCAAGGCGCGTCATCCAATGACGTGCTGCAAAAGGTAAAACGCATTTTTAATGCCAACCGTGCTGGACACACCGGTGCGCTGGATCCGCTGGCTACCGGGATGCTGCCGATCTGCCTGGGCGAAGCCACCAAGTTCTCTCAGTATTTGCTGGATTCGGATAAGCGTTACCGGGTAATTGCTCGTCTGGGGCAGCGTACCGACACCTCCGATGCCGATGGAAATGTGGTGGAAACGCGCGCGGTGACGCTTACCGCGCAGGCGTTGGCAGAGGCACTGGAACGTTTTCGTGGCACCACGCAGCAGGTGCCATCGATGTATTCTGCGTTGAAGCATCAGGGCCGCCCGCTATACGAGTATGCGCGTCAGGGGATCACGGTCCCGCGTGAAGCGCGCGATATTACCGTGTATGAACTGCTGTTTATTCGTCACGATGGGGATGAGTTGGAGCTGGAAATTCACTGTTCCAAAGGCACCTACATTCGTACCATCATTGACGATCTCGGTGAAATGCTCGGCTGTGGTGCCCATGTGACTTATCTGCGTCGCGTGCAGGTTGCCACTTATCCGGCAGAGCGCATGGTCACATTAGATCAACTGCAAGCCCTGTTGGCGAAGGTGCAAGCGGAAGGGCAATCCTTTGAAGCGGTTCTGGATCCGCTGCTGATGCCGATGGACAGCCCGGTCAGCAATTATCCTGAGGTGAATCTGCCGCCAGCCGTGGCGGGTTATCTTAAACTCGGGCAGGCTGTTGCGGCGGCTAACGCCCCCGCTGAAGGGATGGTGCGCATCACCGAAGGTGACGCCCATGCGTTCATTGGTATGGGGATTATCGATGATGCTGGACGTGTGGCACCCAAGCGTCTGGTGGTCGAATTCTCGGAATAAGGCTTACCGTGTCTGCCTTGCGATCGGCCATGGCTGAGAGTAGAATGGCTCGGCCTATTTTTAATAGGTTACATAGGTCGCTGAATTAGAGATCGGCACCTGTTTTTTTATCTATACTGTTTTGGAGTATTACAATGTCTCTAAGCGTTGAAGCTAAAGCAAAAATCGTCGCAGAATTCGGTCGTGGCACTAACGACAGTGGTTCTACCGAAGTGCAGGTTGCTCTGTTGACCGCGCAGATTAACCACCTGCAAGGCCACTTCTCCGAGCACAAAAAGGATCACCACAGCCGTCGTGGTCTGCTGCGTATGGTTTCTCAGCGCCGTAAGCTGCTGGACTACCTGAAGCGTAAAGATGTAGCGCGTTATGCTACCCTGATCGAGCGTCTGGGTCTGCGTCGCTAATCTGGCGAGTTTCAGTGGAAAGGGGCCTCATAGGGCCCCTTTCTTCTAGAAAGTGCTTGCAAAACAGAGTAATGTATTACCGACTTTGTCGTCGCCGTTCGCTACAGAGGTTCGCGCGGCTAATGAGAAACTTTATGTCTCTTTCTGGACTGGTTCCAGCCTGACGTGAAGGTTGTCATTAGTCGCGAGGATGTAGTGAGATGGTTTGTAATCAACGGGGAGACGCTGTACCGAACACAACGACATCGGCTGGTATCTGGTAAACCCGAGAATGATAAACCCTGAGTAAAGGATATTATTTTGCTAAATCCTATCGTACGTAAGTTTCAATACGGTCAGAATACCGTTACGCTCGAAACGGGCATGATGGCACGTCAGGCCACTGCTGCCGTTATGGTCAGCATGGATGACACCGCAGTTTTCGTGACCGTTGTCGGGGCGAAAAATGCCAAACCAGGTCAGGACTTTTTCCCGCTGACTGTTAACTATCAAGAGCGTACTTACGCTGCGGGCCGCTTCCCTGGTGGGTTCTTCCGTCGTGAAGGTCGTCCGAGCGAAGGCGAAACCCTGATTTCTCGTCTGATCGACCGCTCAATCCGTCCTCTGTTCGCTGATGGCTTTGTCAATGAAGTGCAGGTTATCGCAACGGTGGTTTCTGTAAATCCGCAGATCAACCCAAATATCGTAGCAATGATCGGTGCGTCTGCGGCGCTGAGCCTGTCTGCTCTGCCTTTTAATGGACCGATTGGTGCTGCCCGTGTTGGTTACATCAACGACCAGTTTGTGCTAAACCCGACCATCGACGAACTGAAACAGAGCCGTCTGGATCTGGTGGTTGCCGGTACGCAGGGCGCGGTACTGATGGTGGAATCCGAAGCGGATCTGCTGAGCGAAGATCAAATGTTGGGTGCCGTGGTGTTTGGTCACGAGCAGCAACAGGTGGTTATCGACAACATCAATGAACTGATGAAAGAAGCCGGTAAACCGCGTTGGGATTGGCAGGCACCTGCCGTTAACGTTGCGCTGCTGGATCGCGTGAAAGCTCTGTCTGAGACGCGTCTGGGCGATGCGTACCGTATCACCGAGAAGCAAGAGCGTTACGCGCAGATCGACGTTATCAAATCTGAGGTTAGCGCTGAATTGCTGGCTGCTGATGATTCTCTGGACGCCAATGAAATTCAGGACATTCTGGGCAGCATCGAGAAAAATGTAGTGCGCAGCCGCGTACTGCGTGGCGAACCGCGTATCGATGGCCGTGAAAAAGACATGATCCGTGCGCTGGATGTGCGTACTGGTGTGCTGCCGAGAACCCATGGTTCTGCGCTGTTCACCCGTGGTGAAACTCAGGCGCTGGTAACGGCAACGCTGGGTACCGAGCGTGATGCACAGAACATTGATGGATTGACTGGTGAAACCACCGATCGCTTCCTGCTGCACTACAACTTCCCTCCGTACTCTGTGGGTGAAACCGGTATGGTTGGCTCGCCGAAGCGTCGTGAAATTGGTCACGGTCGTCTGGCGAAACGTGGTGTTCTGGCTGTGATGCCTACCGCCGCTCAGTTCCCGTACACGGTGCGTGTGGTTTCTGAAATCACAGAATCCAACGGTTCTTCTTCCATGGCTTCCGTCTGTGGTGCTTCTTTGGCGCTGATGGATGCAGGCGTGCCGATCAAAGCCGCCGTTGCGGGTATCGCGATGGGTCTGGTGAAAGAAGGCGATAACTTTGTGGTGCTGTCCGACATCCTGGGTGACGAAGATCACTTGGGCGATATGGATTTCAAAGTGTCCGGTAGCCGCGAAGGCGTTACAGCACTGCAAATGGATATCAAAATTGAAGGTATCACCCGCGAAATCATGCAGGTTGCTCTGAATCAGGCCAAAGGTGCACGTCTGCACATTCTGGGCGTGATGGAACAGGCCATCGGCGCGCCGCGTGGCGATATTTCTCAGTTTGCACCGCGAATCCACACCATCAAGATCAACGTCGACAAGATCAAGGACGTGATCGGTAAAGGTGGTTCAGTGATCCGTGCGTTGACTGAAGAGACGGGCACCACTATCGAGATCGAAGATGACGGTACGGTGAAAATTGCCGCAACCGACGGCGAAAAAGCGCGTCATGCCATTCGTCGTATCGAAGAGATCACCGCAGAAATCGAAGTAGGTCGTGTCTACCAAGGTAAGGTAACGCGCATCGTTGACTTCGGCGCGTTCGTTGCGATTGGCGGCGGCAAAGAAGGTCTGGTACACATCTCTCAAATCGCTGACAAGCGCGTTGAGAAAGTGACTGACTACCTGCAAATGGGTCAGGAAGTTCCGGTTAAAGTACTGGAAGTTGACCGTCAGGGCCGTGTACGTTTGAGTATCAAGGAAGCAACTGCTCAGTCTCAGGATGCTGCTACAGCGCCTTCTGAGGAAGAATAACAGCCGTTTTGCTGTTGTTTTGCAACTCCCCGCTCAGGCGGGGAGTTGGGCATTTTGTGAGGCACGGATAGCCTTACATTGAGCGTGCCGGGACAGGATGTTCATCCAATGTTTGTCTTCGGGAGTGGGAAATGAAGCCTTTCTTACTCTGGTGTTATGTTGCGACAGCACTTATGCTGGCAGGATGCAGCAACACGGATTGGCGTAAAAACGCGGTATTGGCAATTCCAGTGCAGCCTGATTTACAGCAGGAAGTCATTTTGGCGCGCATGGAACAAATTCTTGCCAGTCGGGCGTTAACCGATGACGAACGCGCACAGCTATTATATGAGCGCGGAGTGCTGTATGATAGTCTCGGACTGAGAGCGTTAGCGCGTAATGATTTTTCACAGGCGCTATCAATCCGTCCGGATATGCCGGAAGTGTTTAACTATCTCGGCATTTATTTAACGAAGGCAGGCAATTTTGATGCTGCCTATGAAGCGTTTGATTCTGTACTAGAGCTTGATCCAACTTACAATTATGCGCGTTTGAACCGGGGCATCGCCTTGTATTATGGCGGTCGTTACCTGTTAGCGCAGGATGATCTGTTGGCGTTTTATCGAGACGATTCGAACGATCCTTTCCGTACGTTATGGCTGTATTTGGCTGAGCGGGAGATAGATCCCAATGCTGCCAAGGCCGCGCTGAAGAAGCGTTATGACAGTGCAGAAAGAGGTCCTTGGGGATGGAATATTGTCGAATTCTACCTGGGCAACATCAGTGAAGCTGTGCTGATGGAGCGCCTGAAGGCAGAAGCAACGGATAACACTTCGCTCGCTGAGCATCTCAGTGAAACTGACTTCTATTTAGGTAAGCACTACCTAAGTCTGGGGGACAAGAACAACGCCATGGCGCTGTTCAAGCTGACGGTTGCCAACAACGTACATAACTTTGTTGAGCACCGCTATGCATTGTTGGAATTGGCATTGTTAGGCCAAAAGCAAGACGACCTATCAGGATCGGACCAGCAATAGCTGACGAACGTAATCAGCCGGGAACCACTGTTTCCATCGCCTTAACGGGCGAGGGCTTTTTTGTTCGTTTTTTAATCTAATTTGAGCCGGTTCACACTTTTCAATGAAAATGACTGAGTATTTTCTCGACAAATTACGTGTAAACTGGCCGCCATTTCACTATGAGGCACGTTTACATGGCAGAGTTTGAAACCTCTTTTGCTGACCTGGGGCTGTCCGCTCCTATTTTGAATGCACTGTCGGATCAGGGATATGAGAAACCCTCTCCCATCCAGGCAGAATGTATTCCTCATTTGCTTAATGGCCGCGACGTGCTGGGTATGGCCCAGACCGGTAGCGGCAAGACAGCAGCGTTTTCATTACCGCTGCTGCACAATATCAAGCCTGAACTGAAAGCGCCGCAAATGCTGGTGCTGGCACCGACCCGTGAGTTGGCGGTGCAGGTGGCTGAAGCTTGTAATGATTTCTCTAAACACATGCACGGTGTGAGTGTGGTAGCGCTCTATGGCGGCCAGCGCTATGACGTTCAATTGCGTGCACTGCGCCAGGGTGCGCAAATTGTGGTCGGTACGCCGGGACGTCTGCTGGATCACCTGAAACGCGGTACGCTGGATCTCTCCAACCTGAGCGGTCTGGTACTGGATGAAGCTGACGAAATGTTGCGTATGGGCTTCATTGACGATGTCGAAAGCATCATGGCCCAGATCCCGGCTCAGCACCAAACGGCACTGTTCTCGGCAACCATGCCGGAAGCGATTCGCCGTATTACGAGCCGCTTTATGAAAGATCCGCAGGAAGTGCGCATTCAATCAAGCGTGACGACGCGCCCGGATATCAGCCAGAGCTACTGGACTGTGCACGGCATGCGTAAGAACGAAGCGCTGGTACGTTTCCTGGAAGCGGAAGACTTTGACGCTGCTATCATTTTCGTGCGTACCAAGAACGCCACGCTGGAAGTGGCTGAAGCCCTGGAGCGTAGCGGGTACAACAGCGCGGCGCTGAATGGTGACATGAATCAGCCTCTGCGTGAGCAGACGCTGGAGCGCTTGAAAGATGGTCGTCTGGATATTCTGATCGCCACCGACGTTGCGGCACGCGGTCTGGATGTGGAACGTATCAGTCTGGTGGTGAACTACGATATTCCTATGGATGCCGAATCCTACGTGCACCGTATTGGCCGTACTGGCCGCGCTGGTCGTGCAGGTCGTGCATTACTGTTCGTGGAAAACCGTGAACGTCGCCTGCTGCGCAACGTTGAACGCACCATGAAGCTGACGATCCCTGAAGTCGATTTGCCGAACGTTGAACTGTTAGGCGAGCGCCGTCTGGCGAAGTTTGCCGCCAAAGTGCAGTCACAACTGGAAAGCAGCGATCTGGATATGTACCGTGCGTTACTGGCTAAACTGCAACCGGCTGAAGAGCTGGATATCGAAACGCTGGCGGCTGCATTGTTGAAAATGGCGCAAGGTGAACGTCCGCTGATCCTGCCATCAGAACCGGTGATCGAGCGTCGTCCGCGCCGCGAATTCCGCGATCGTGATGATCGTAATGACCGCGGCGATCGTCTCCCGGGTCATGATGGCGATCGTCCGCAGCGCCGTGAGCGTCGTGATGTAGGTGAGATGCAACTGTATCGCATCGAAGTGGGTCGTGATGATGGTGTTGAAGTTCGCCACATCGTTGGTGCCATTGCCAACGAAGGGGATATCAGCAGCCGTTACATTGGCAACATCAAGCTGTTCGCATCGCACTCCACCATCGAATTGCCGAAGGGAATGCCGGGCGATCTGCTGACGCATTTTACCCGCACGCGCATCCTGAACAAGCCGATGAACATGCAACTGATCGGTGATGCACAGCCGTTCGAACGTCGTGAGCGCAGCGACAGTCGTGGCGCACCGCGTTCTGGCGCTGGCGATCGTCGTGACGGTGGCCGTCGTTCATTAGGTGGGCAGGGTGATGCTCGTCGTGAAGGTCAGGGTGAACGTCGCGAACGCAATTTCAACCGTGATGGTCAACGCAGTGAAGGTCAACGCGCTCCGCGCCGCCGTCCTGCTGATATTGGCCAATAAAAATCACATTAGGTGATCGGTGTATTGGCTTATCCTTGAGGCGAAGCTCAGCACTTCGCTTCTAAGAATAAAATAGTCCTTTACATAACTTTTACCCTTGTATTTTTTTTGACTCACCGGCTGAACTTAATTTTGTTTTAAGGTTTTAAAGGGATAGTCCAACTCTTCGACGTAGTTATTGCGGTGCCGGAAGAGAGGTACTAAAAAAATAGACCTCATTAAAGTAGTGCTATTTGGCTCTGCATAAAAAATAACAACGTTGTGTGGAATTAAATATGTCTGAACTCTTTGTTAAGGAACGCTTTAGTTGGCGTTCGCTCGGATGGCTTTTGCTCTATTTTTGGTTTTTCTCCTGCGCACTCCAGCTTGTCATTGTTCTTACTGGTCATAATGGTACCACGGGATTGCGCGATTCATTACTTTACAGCTTGCTATGGCTGATCCCCGTTTTTGTTTTCCCTGCCAGAACCAAAATCATTAGCAGCGTACTAGGTATCTTGTTATGGGCTACCTCTTTGATCGCCTTGGGCTATTACTCGATATATAAACAAGAGTTTTCACAAAGCGTTATGTTTGTGATGTTCGAGTCTAATAGCAAAGAGGCTGGTGAATATGTAAGTCAATATTTCAGTCTGAAAGTTTTGGCTATATTGCTTTTTTATACGGTGATAGTTGGGTTTCTGTGGCGTAAAGTGCAATCGGTTTACATACCGTTTAAATATAAAGTGACGGTATGCACCTTAATTGCCGTAGTGCTGTTTGGTGTTCCCCTTTATAAAAAAATGCATAACGAGGGTGAGACACTGGAAGAGGCCAGCGGTTATCTGGCAAGCCGTATGTCCACTACCGCACCGTGGCAGTATATTGCGGGTTATGTTGAGTACCGCCAGCAGTTGGCAAGCATGACAGAAATGCTCAAGCAGAATGCGGCATTGCCCCCGCAGGCAAACCTGAAAGATGCGGATGGTGATACGCCGCGCACGCTGGTGCTGGTGATCGGTGAGTCAACTACCAGTAGCCGTATGAGCCTGTATGGTTATGGTCGTGAGACCACGCCGCGGCTGGATGCGTTACGCAAAAGCGATCCCAATCTGGTGGTGTTCAACGATGTCGTGACCTCACGTCCGTACGCCATTGAAATCTTGCAGCAGGCGCTGACGTTTGCCGATGAGTTGCAGCCGTATCTCTATCTGACCAAACCCTCGTTGATGAACATGATGAACATGATGAACATGATGAACATGATGAACATGATGAAACAGGCCGGATACAAAACGTTCTGGATCACCAATCAGCAGACCATGACCAAACGAAATACGTTACTGACAGTGTTCTCTCAGCAGACAGACGAACAGTTCTATATGAACAATCAGCGCACCCAAAGCGCGCGTCAGTATGATGACGTGGTGTTCGCGCCGTTTGAAAAGGTATTGGTCGATCCCGCTGAGAAGAAATTCATTGTGGTGCATCTGCTAGGTACTCACATGAAATACAAATTTCGTTATCCGGAAGAGACAACGAAATTTGTCGGGCGAGAAGGCATTCCTGATGGCGTGATCGACAGCGATGTCGAAGTCTACAACGATTACGACAATGCTGAGCTGTACAACGATTATGTGGTCGAAACGCTGATCCGTACCTTTGAAAAAACGCAGCCGAATGGTTTCCTGCTCTACTTCTCGGATCACGGTGAGGACGTTTACGAGACGCCGCCGCACAACGTGCTCGGGCGCGATGAATCTGCGCCGACGCGTACCATGCACACGGTGCCATTCATTCTCTGGAATTCGCCACAGTGGCAGAAAGATCATCCAATCGACTATGCCCCTTACGTAAACCGGAAATACAGCAATGCGCATTTGCTGCATACCTGGTCAAGGTTGGCAGGACTCAGCTACGATCTTCAGGAGCCGGAAAAAAGCCTGGTCAGTCCTGCGTTTCGAGAATCAAAACGTTTGATCGGCGATCCCTACGGTAAGAAGGCACTGCGTACCTTTGACAGCTTGCCGATGGCGGCTGATAGCAGGTGATGTCACTTGCCATTCCCCCTGGGTCGTCATTCCCGCGTACGCGGGAATCTCTGATAGGCTAAACGCTTTCCTTCTGTTAGAGATCCCCGGCTTACGCCGGGGATGACACGCTCATTGTCGCTTGCTCTTCCGTAACTAGTCAAAAAGTGACTGACGTATCTGGATGATCCGCTCGAAAGAGTCTTTTCGTGCTTGATGATCAAAGATCTGCCCATTGATCATGATCTCGTCTGCTTTAGTCTCTCGCAGCAAGCTGCGCAAGCCATGCTGCACTTTACTGTTGTCACCCACGATCGCTAAACGCAGCGCTTGATCCACACCAAACTGTTCGGCTGGAGACCAGAGCGAATCCATATCTTGCACCGGCTCAGGCAGCGGCCCAGGTTGCCCACGGCGCAAATTCAGGGACTGCTGTTGTACTGAGGTGAACAAGAAATGCGCATCGCGTTCACTTTCTGCCGCAATCACGTTCACGCACACCGTGGCATAGGGCTTGTTCAGCGTGCTGGAGGATTTGAATTTCTCCCGGTATAGCGCCATCGCCTGAAGCAACATATCCGGGGCGAAATGTGCGGCGAAGGCAAACGGTAACCCCAATGCTGCCGCTAATTGCGCGCTGTAGAGGCTGGAACCCAACAGCCAGAGGGGCACCTGCAAGCCTTGACCCGGCACGGCGCGCACCGCCTGGTCTGGTTGAGCATCAGCAAAATAGCGTTATAATTCTTGTACATCGCGGGGGAAATCGTCGATTTCCGCATTCTGGTGGCGACGCAGGGCCATCATGGTGCGCTGATCGGTGCCCGGCGAGCGTCCCAAGCCTAAATCGATGCGTCCGGGGTAGAGTGATTCCAGCGTACCGAATTGCTCGGCGATCACCAACGGGGAGTGGTTTGGCAGCATGACGCCACCGGATCCTAGCCGGATGCGCGCTGTGCCGGAAGCAAGATAACCGATCAGTACCGAGGTTACGGCGCTGGCGATACCGGTCATGTTGTGGTGTTCGGCTAGCCAATAACGGTGGTAGCCCCATTTTTCCGCGTGCTGCGCCAGATCGAGCGAGTGATGAAAGGCATCTCTGGGCGTCGTCCCCTGTGGGATCGGCGCTAAATCCAAAACGGAAAACGGGATATCGTGAGAAAACAGTGTTGTTTGGGTATCGGTTGACATTGCGGCAGGCTCACTGTGTTTTTTTCACAGTATTGCGCACGTCCGAATTTTTTTATATTCAAAACGGGCGGATCGCCGCCCGACGCCTGTCAGGACAAAAATTCCAGACCGGCGACGCGTCGCCAGTAGCCGTTACAATTGGCATCTTGCATCAGGGGCAGCGTATCCAGCGACTGCGGCGACAAGCGAACGATATCCACCAGACCTTGCATGGACGCCAGTTCGTTGCCGAGGTTATAGCAATAGCCGCTCTGCGTCTGGATACCGTTGAGCACAAACACCTGCTGGTTTTCCTGCGACAGCATGGCGCGCCCCTGCGGGGACTTGATGCAGTAGGTTTCACACTCATCCTTGGCGCGGTTTTCTGAGCGAGCGGTGAAACAGCGTGCTGAATAAGACAACGGCAAGTGCCCGTAACTCAGCACTTCCACCTCGAACTGATAGCGAAAACCAAGCTCATCGCATTGGTCGAGCAGGTCGCTCAGCCAGTCGCGGGAAAGCTCTACCGGCATGCACCAGCGCATCATCCCTTGCTTATGCAACAGACGCAGCGTGTGGGCGTTGTAGCAGTTGAGCGCATGGCCCGCGACAAACGGTAAATGCCGGTCTGCGGCCATGTTCACCGCGCCGAGATCGTTGGCTTCCAGCAGGAACTCTCCGTTCTCCACATAGCGTTTCAATTCGCTGAGTTCTGAGGGAGCCTGAATTAACGCCAACGTAGACAATACAATTTGCTTGCCGCTGGCGGCGAGTTGTTTCGCCAGATCGAGCCAGTCGCCCACTTTGATGGCGCGCCGCTTGCTGCACACCGTTTCACCTAAATAGATAATATCGGCGCTGTTCTGGCTGGCTGCCTGATAAAAGGCTTCTACATCCGTTTTTTGCCAATAGTAGAGGATGGTACCTAACGCATATTTCATACTGTTCTCTTCTCTCACCTGCCGCTTATTGCCATTTTCGGTGGTACGCACCCAGCGTGGTTTGCGTGCCTTCCGCCACTGCCCCGAGCGCTGACATCTACTCTGCACTCGGGGTGAAGGTGCCGGGAGACGCGATGCAACGGTCAATGGCTTGTCGCCAGACGCGGGTGATTTGGCTGACATAGGCTGGGCTGCGCTGAGGTCCTTCGATTTTTACCGAGGCAATGTTGGCTGCCATCAGTTCCGGCAGTAACTCCAGCGTGTTCAGGCTGGTTGGCTCTTCCAGTGCGTGATAACGCTTGCCTCCCACCAGATAGCGACCTTTGCACAGCGTGGCATAACCGGCATTTTCATCGTCCTGATATCTGTCGATCAGGACATTATTCAAGCGTGATTCCATCCCTTTTTCGGTTTGCTGCCAGCGCACAAAACGAGCCGGCGAACAAGCACCTACGGTATTGGGGGGATTCCCCCGTCAGGTAGGATGAGAGGTAACCGCGACCTTCAGCCATGATGCACAGGCTGCCGAACGCGAACACTTCCAGCGGCACCGGGCTGGTACGCGCCAATTGTTTAACCTGATGGATCGACAACACGCGAGGCAGTACGATACGGTGAACCGCAAAATGGCGCTGATAAAAACGAATTGCCTCTTCGTTAGTGGCAGATGCTTGTACAGAGACGTGCCGTTCAATATGCGGATAGCGCTCTGCGGCATACTAAAGCATGGCAAGTCAGCCAGGATCAGCGCATCGGCACCCATATTGGCCGCCATATCAACAACGCGCTCCCAGCGTTGATAGCCGTTTGGGTGAGCAAACGTATTGATGGCGATATGCAATTTGCGCTGATGGCGATGCACATAGTCGCTCGCCTCCTGCAACTTCTTGTCCGTGAAGTTCAACCCGGCGAAGTGGCGTGCGTTGGTATCGTCTTTTAGCCTGATATAAACAGCGTCGGCACCGTTATCAATTGCCGCTTTCAGTGCGGGCAGGTTCCCTGCGGGGCACAGTAATTCCATACGGGTTTCCTCATTCATCAGGCAGCCTGATGTCATGTCAGGGCTGATGTAGGGCGGGGGCATGCGGAAAATGGGTATAACAATCGATTATCAACGCATGACCCTTCTTTAACGTTAGGGAATCTTAATTAACCCGCTGGTGCAGGACTTTGATTTAGGCCAGCTTATCGTGTAATGAATAGGGATTGCTTGCATGCATTACCGAGATTTCCGTGCATAATAATGAAATTATTGACCCGGAATCGCGTCTGCTTTACTGGGCTGTGGCAAAATAGCGTGATGAGAAAAGCAGCACATGCGGTGCGCATGGCCTGAGCGGACCCTGCGTTTAGCGGGTGAGAGGCTTGGATTGAACGGTTTGCTTTATAAGGGGTACATCAGTGTTGGAAAAACTACGGGCACAGATTGTGCGTCAAGGTCCGGGCTTGTTAGGTAAATCTCTGAAGTTAAACCCATTTTCCTTACAGCGGAAAGTGTTGAAACGGGTGCTGAGCTGGCAGTTTCAGCAGGCTCTGGATGAAGATGAGCTGTCATTTCTGACAGAACGCTGGCTGAAAGTGGAAGTCCGTGATGTCGGGCTGACCTGGTTTGTGACATTGCGAGATGAGCGCCTGGTGGTGAGCCAGCATGAAGTGGAAGACGTCAGCTTCAGTGCCGAAGCCAACGATCTGGTACTGATCGCCGCACGCCGTGAAGATCCCGATACGCTGTTTTTCCAGCGTCGTTTGCGCATTGAAGGTGACACCGAACTGGGTCTGTATGTTAAAAACCTGATGGATTCTATCGATCTAGATGCCATGCCAACGCCTTTGCGTATTGGCCTGCTGCGTTTGGCCGATTTCGTTGAGGCGGAATTACATGAGGGTGCGATGCACGCTGACGATCGCGCGGCCACCACATGTTAGTACGGGTGGAAATTCCGGTAGATGCAGCGGGTATTGATGCGCTGCTGCGTCGTGCGTTTCCCACCTCGGCAGAGGCTGAACTGGTTCATCAACTACGGGAAGACGGGCTGTTAACGCTTGGCGTTGTCGCGACGGATGACGAAGGCGTGGTGATGGGATACGTCGCTTTTAGCCCGGTGACCATCGCAGAGGAAGATCGGCAGTGGGTCGCTTTGGGGCCGCTGGCGGCAGATGAAACGCTGCGCCGCCAAGGATGGGGTGAAAAGCTGGTTTACGAAGGGCTGGATGCGCTAAACGAGTTTGGCTACACCGCCGTGGTGGTGCTCGGTTCTCCCGCCTATTATGCTCGCTTTGGTTTTGTGCCTGCCCGGGAGCAGCAGTTACGCTGCCGCTGGCCTGATAGTGATGATGCTTTCCAGATGTACCCGCTTTCCGATAACCATTTTGAAGGCGTGAGTGGCATCGTGGATTATTCTGCACCCTTCCAACGTTTTCTCCCCTGAGCGCTTCAGGGAACATCAGTACGTATATAATCAGAGAGCGTCGTAGGCTGGTTGCGTACCAGCCTCTCTTTTTGCTGTTTGCTCAGTTGCTTCAGGCGGTATTCCAGCCGTAACGCCGTGGTGTGATCCCCCACTTCACAGTGATAGACCAGCGTCAGTTCGCCTTTTCCTCGCAGTGCCTTTGCGCCTTTTCCATCCTGGTGCTGTGCCACTCTGCGCGCCACATCGCGCGTGATGCCAGTATAAAGTGCGCCGTTAGCGGTGCGCAGCATATAGAGTTGCCATTGGGAGCATGAGGCGTCTGTCATGGTTAAGGGGGCGTCTTTATCAGTCACGATAATGGCAGTGTAGCCTGAAGCACCGAACTCAAAAACATTATTTTTAATATGGTTTTTATGTAACGATAACTTTACTTGCATTGATAATATAACGCTATGCACTTCCTTTTTAGTATGAATAGCCCCCTTTTTAAAGGGCATAAGAGGTAAATATATCTCATAGTGTCGTTCATTGTTTTTTTAATTTTTTTTGAGACGCTATGAATACTTTAATCCAGTGATCGATATGCTGGTGAATCTTCTATCCAGGGATTTTTATATGAGCATTAAATTAAAATTGATTTCAGTCATGACGTTGATGGCATTACTACTGGGTGTCGTCACGATAATAGGACTGTCGGGTATTAAGTCGATGAAAACCCTGTATAACGACAGGTTGGTTGCATTGGGGTATCTGGCTAACGTCACTCGCCAGACGGACAGCGTGATGTTTGAAATCGCCAGCGTTGATCTGGCTCAGCCAGATAACGTTAGCAATGCACTCAATCAGATTGAGAATGTACTTAAAACCTATAACCAACAATGGACGCTATACAGTAATACCTATCTGACGGGCGAAGAGAAAACGCTGTTTGAAAAATATGCAGCGTTACGTGAAACCTATCATCAGAACGTTATTATTCCTGCTATCAATGCCATAAAGAACCATGACAAATATACGCTGGAAGATATTATTAATCATTCGCTAAAAAAAGAGTATTTGCCGTTACAACAGGTTATCGACCAGTTTATTAAGCTTCAGTCTGACGTCGGCAGTGCACTATATTCTGAATCATCAAAATGATTTTAGCCAGATATTATCAATAGTTGTGATTATATTTTTGGCCGGTGTCTTGATTGTGGCGCTTTCCGGCTGGCGATTGATTATGTTGATTGCCGTTTCCATCAAACATGCGGTGGAATTGGCGAGGAGCGGGTGGCGATCTTACACATCAGGTCGAGATCACGTCGCGTGATGAAATGGGGCAGCTTCAGACGGCATTACAAGAGATGATGCTGAACCTGACCGGCATCGTTAAACGCGTTCACCGCAATGCCGATATCATTGCCATGGCATCCGGCCAGATCAGTAGCGGTAATATTGACCTCTCATCTCGCACCGAGCAACAGGCCAGTTCTTTGGAAGAGACTGCTGCCTCAATGGAGCAAATCACATCGTCGGTGACGCTGAATGCGACCAATACCGCACATGCTAGCCAACTGGCGGTTTCTGCCTCTCAGCAGGCCGTCAAGGGAGGGGACATGATGGTGGAGGTGACTGCCGCGATGGAGCTGATGCTGACATCATCACAGAAAATTACCAACATCATTAACGTGATTGAAGGCATCTCGTTTCAAACTAATATCCTGGCACTTAACGCTGAGGTAGAGGCAGCGAGAGCGGGTGAACAAGGGCGCGGTTTTGCCGTGGTGGCCGGAGAGGTGCGCTCGCTGGCACAGCGCAGCACCAGTGCGGCTAAAGAGATTAATGAGCTCATCAACGCCTCGGTTGAACAAGTAAGCCAAGGCCGCCATGTCGTTAGGAATGCAGGTAATGCCATTCAAGAAGTGGTGGCGGAGATTAAGCAGGTAGCCTCACTGGTGACCGAAATTTCTACCGCCAGCCATGAACAAAGTTTAGGGATTGGGCAAATTAATACGGCGATTTCACAAATGGAGACAGTCACACAGCAGAATGCGGCGTTGGTGAATGAATCCGCCGCCGCAGCCAGTTCGCTGGCCGAGCGTGCAGAAGAGCTCAGCATGGCTGTCGGTGCATTCCGTATCTAACGTCTCGCAAGCTGTTATTCTGCGTAAAACACAGAGTGATGACAAAGTCACTTTACCCCTCGTCATCCTCGGCGAAAGCCGAGGAACTCTGTAAGAATAAACGTGTTTCCTCTGCAAAAGACTCCCTCCTTCGCGGGAATGACGGTGGGTGTAGGGCTATTTGTCACCAACCGCAAACACGTCGCGATTTCTCCTCTCGTCTTATACTTATAGAGCCGTAGTGGAAGAGTGGCTCTCACCGCATTAATGTTGTTTAAATTACATTAAACTTGTTTTTTGTTATTATTCTCACAATAAAGCGTGAAAAACCATAACATACAGGATATTGCTATGACTGACTTAATTGCTGTAGCGCAACGTGCGCTGGGGCTAATGGATTTGACCACCCTGAACGACGATGACACACCAGCGCGGGTGATCGCACTCTGTCAGCAGGCGCGCAGCGCGGCAGGAAACACGGCCGCCATCTGTATTTATCCCCGTTTTATCCCCCTGGCGCGTAAAACGCTGCGTGAGCAGGGCACTCCAGAGATCCGCATTGCGACTGTGACCAACTTCCCTGAAGGCGCTGACGATATTGATATCACCTGCGCGGAAACCCTGGCGGCGATAGCCTATGGTGCTGATGAAGTGGACGTGGTGTTTCCCTATCGTGCATTAATGGCTGGGGACACGGAAACCGGCCATACGCTGGTGGCCGCCTGCCACAAGCTGTGTCAGAAGGCTGGCGTGGTGCTGAAAGTGATTATTGAAAGCGGCGAGTTGAAAACCGATGCCTTGATTCGTCAGGCAAGTGAAATAGCCATCGACGCCGGCGCCGATTTTATTAAAACCTCCACGGGGAAAGTGGCGGTTAACGCAACGCCGCACAGCGCTGAAATCATGCTGCAAACACTCCGTGATAAAAACGTCGGCGATCGCGTGGGCTTCAAAGCCGCAGGCGGTGTGCGCACCGCACAGGATGCGGCGATTTACTTGAAACTGGCTGATGACATCATGGGTGAAGGTTGGGCCGACGCCCGCCACTTCCGCTTTGGCGCATCCGGTCTGTTAGGCGATCTCCTTACCACGTTGGGGCAGAAGGGCGCTCCCTCGTCGTCGGGCTACTGATTGCGTGGTGCATTACGGCAGTTTGATCGGGAGGCATGGCTGTGTTTCTGACTCAGGAAATCATTCGCAACAAGCGTGATGGCAAGACGTTGAGCGAAGATGAAATTCGTTTTTTCATCAATGGAATATGCGATAACAGCGTCTCAGAAGGGCAGATCGCCGCGCTGGCGATGACTATCTGTTTTCGCGATATGACCATGGATGAGCGTGTGGCGCTAAAGCTGGCGATGCGCGATTCGGGCAGCCTATTACACTGGGACGATCTCAACCTGAATGATCCGCTGATGGATAAGCATTCGACGGGCGGCGTAGGCGATGTCACCTCCCTGATGCTGGGGCCGATGGTGGCGGCGTACGGCGGCTATGTGCCAATGATCTCCGGGCGCGGTTTGGGCCACACGGGCGGCACACTGGACAAACTGGAGTCGATACCCGGCCTCAACATTTTCCCGGAAGACGAGCAGTTTCGCGACATTATCCGTCAGGTCGGCGTGGCGATCATCGGGCAAACCCGTTCTCTGGCACCTGCCGATAAGCGTTTTTACGCCACGCGTGATATCACCGCAACGGTCGACTCTATCCCATTGATCACCGCCTCAATACTGTGTAAAAAGCTGGCGGAAGGACTGGATGCGTTGGTGATGGATGTCAAAGTGGGGTCGGGCGCCTTTATGCCCACTTACGCGCTGTCGGAACAGCTGGCGCAATCCATCGTTAGCGTAGCAAACCGAGCGGGTTGCCGCACCACGGCACTGTTAACCGACATGAATCAGGTACTGGCATCGAGTGCGGGTAATGCGTTGGAAGTCCGTGAAGCCGTACGGTTTTTAACGGGTGAGCACCGTAATTCCCGGCTGTATGATGTTACCATGTCGCTTTGCATTGAGATGTTGCTGGCAGGCGGTCTGGCTGAAAACCCTGATGTGGCGCGCCAGCGTCTGCAAGCGGTGCTGGATAATGGACGCGCCGCTGAAGTATTTGGCCGTATGGTGGCAGTCCTGGGTGGGCCAACGGATTTTGTCGAGCAGATGGACGCTTATTTACCGGCAGCCGTGCTCAGTAAACCGGTATTTGCCACCCATAGCGGTGTCGTTACTGCGATGGATACCCGGGCACTCGGCATGGCGGTGGTCGCGCTAGGCGGCGGGCGTCGTCAGGCGGGGGACGCTATCGATCACAGCGTCGGGTTAGACGCCGTGGTGAGCCTGGGCGATAGCGTGGACGCCTCGCGTCCACTGGCGGTGATTCATGCTAACAGTGAAACCGCGTGGCAAGCGGCAGCGCAGGCGGTTCGAGCAGCCATCAGCATAGGTGATGAACCGCCAATAGCCATGCCGATGGTTTATCGCTGTATCGGTGCCGATCAGGCTGATTAACTGCGAGTCACTTAGGCAACATCGAGCAACGCAAACGTCGCTTACGAAAAATGAGAGAAAACAATGAAACGTGCATTTATAATGGTTTTGGATTCATTCGGCATCGGTAGCAGCGCGGATGCGGCGCGTTTTGGCGATGCCGGTTCTGATACCCTTGGTCACATTGCGCAAGCCTGCGCTGAGGGTAAAGCCAATCAAGGTCGTACCGGGCCACTTCATCTGCCGAACTTAACCCGTTTGGGATTGGGCAAGGCGGCGGAAGCCTCTACCGGACATTTCCCTGCGGGGTTGGATGCGAAGGCAGACATCATCGGTGCGTATGCGCATGCCAGTGAAATCTCCTCTGGTAAAGACACGCCGTCAGGCCATTGGGAACTGGCAGGGGTGCCGGTGCTGTTCGATTGGGGCTATTTCAGCGATCAGGAAAACAGTTTCCCGCAGGCATTGCTGGATTTGTTGGTGGAACGGGCCAACCTGCCGGGATATCTGGGGAATTGTCACTCATCCGGCACCGTTATCCTCGAGCAACTGGGTGAAGAGCACATGAAAACCGGGAAACCGATTTTCTATACCTCGGCCGACTCCGTGTTCCAAATCTCCTGTCACGAAGAGACCTTCGGGCTGGACCGGTTGTATGAACTGTGCGAAATCGCGCGCGAGGCCCTTACCGAAGGGGGCTATAACATTGGACGCGTTATCGCTCGCCCCTTTATTGGCGACAAGCCGGAAAACTTCCAGCGCACCGGTAACCGTCACGACTTGGCCGTCGAACCCCCTGCGCCTACCGTACTGAAAAAACTGGTGGATGAAAAAGGCGGGCAGGTGGTTTCCGTTGGCAAGATTGCCGATATCTATGCCCAGGTGGGGATCACCAAGAAGGTCAAAGCGACCGGTATTGATGCGTTATTTGATTCCACGCTGAAAGAGATGGATGCCGCAGGCGACGATACCATCGTGTTTACCAATTTCGTTGATTTTGACTCTTCCTATGGTCACCGACGTGATGTTGCTGGCTATGCAGCGGCGTTGGAACTGTTCGATCGCCGCTTGCCGGAAATGCTGGCACGGGTTAAACAGGGCGATATTCTGATTCTGACCGCCGATCACGGTTGCGATCCCACCTGGCCGGGCACCGATCACACCCGTGAACATGTGCCGGTATTGATCTACGGGCCGACGGTGACGCCGGGTTCGCGCGGGCACCGCACCACGTTTGCTGATGTCGGCCAAACGGTGGCGCACTATTTTGGCGTGTCCGATATGGACTACGGCACCTCGATGCTGTGATCGCCGGTATTTACTGAATTCACACGACGTACTCTATAAGGAATCAAAGAATGGCAACGCCACATATCAATGCGGAAAAAGGGGATTTTGCCGATGTTGTACTGATGCCGGGCGATCCGCTGCGTGCGAAGTACATTGCCGAAACCTTTTTGGAAAATGCCCGTGAAGTCAACAATGTGCGCGATATGCTGGGTTATACCGGCAACTACAAAGGGCGCGCGATTTCGGTGATGGGGCACGGTATGGGTATTCCGTCTTGCTCTATCTATACCAAAGAGCTGATCACGGAATACGATGTGAAAACCATCATTCGTGTTGGCTCCTGCGGTGCGGTGCGCGAGGATGTGAAGTTGTATGACGTGGTGATTGGCATGGGCGCGTGTACGGATTCAAAAGTAAACCGTCTGCGCTTTAAAGATCATGACTTTGCCGCTATTGCCGATTTTGATCTGGTGCGTAATGCGGTGGACGCAGCTCAGGATACAGGTATCACCGTTCGGGTGGGTAACCTGTTCTCTGCTGATCTGTTCTACACGCCAGACCCGCAGATGTTCGACGTGATGGAAAAATACGGCATTCTTGGCGTAGAAATGGAAGCGGCGGGAATTTATGGCGTCGCTGCCGAGTTTGGTGCCAAGGCGTTGGCTATTTGCACTGTCTCTGACCATATTCGCACTGGTGAACAGACCACGTCGCATGAACGCCAAACCGAGTTTAACGACATGATTACTATTGCGCTGGAATCTGTACTGCTGGGCGATCGCCGCTAATCCGATTCGTAACGGTCATAAAAATCTATGGTCATCCCCGTTTTTGCAACACTGATTTTCGATTGATGTTGGGCTTGCTTAAATCTATCCGGCGTCTTTATGG
>NZ_PEHF01000087.1 GCF_015762685.1 Candidatus Symbiopectobacterium sp. 'North America'
GACTTCAAAACGGCGATGATCTGGTGTTCGGTGAATCGGGCTTTACGCATGGCGATCTCCTCAGCCGGACATAATCAGTATGTCAGAAGATCTCTAAAAGTGAATGATTCGGTTTACCGGGATACTTACAATTTATTCGCGCGATCCCGGCAGAACCCAGCATAGCGGCATTGAAACGCTCTATCATGCGAAACATGCAGAACTCACGTTTGCCTCGTGAGGTCATTAGCATAATCGTTAAGATGAGATTGAGCTACTCAATAAGAATTCAATTTGGGAGCAGTGGTCGCTCTGTGTTGAACGATTAAGCAGCATATTTAACATAGCGTCTGTTTTCTTTCTGCACTACACAAAGAAAGATTAGAAAAAATCTGAAAATCAGAGGTTGACTACTCTTGTAAGGAGTAGTCATGTACCGTCCTCTCAACGAGGCCTGTTCGAAGGCCTCAGGGATGAGGCCATCAAAGTGGCTGTGGCGATTAACTTAAACAGGTAGTACAGTAGGAGAATGGACGGCTCAACCTCATCATTTAAATGAATAAAGTATCCTATTTTTATCTTCTTTTGCTTCTGACATGCTTTGTGCCGCACGCTGTAAATGCTCAGACAGCAGCGAACGGAGGTTCACTGCTTGGCACCTCAACCCCAGCAGTGAGCACATACACTGAGAACAAGGTACATGAGGGAAAAGTAAATAAAAACAAATATTTAAAATATCAAAAACTATTAGTATTAAATTCTTTGGTTAATGATCAGAAAAAACAGATTCAATCCATGCAGGATAAAATTGAAAACAGTAATGGTCTCAATTTTGCCGTATGGACAGGAATTTTATTAGCTTCTGTTGCAGTAATCCTAACTGTCCTAGGGATCGTAATGGCATTATTCTCATTTTTAGGTTATAAGAAAATGATCAATAGTGCTCAAGATGCGGCCACAAAAATTTCTACAGAAAAAGCGCCAGTAGTGACTGAAAGTGTATTGCTCAAGTTGATAGATCAAGGAAACTTTTACGCTGTAATTTTTAGCGTAGTACAAAAAGTAACCTATCGTGGGATTGAATTTTCATCTGGAGATATGCTTGAGGATAATAAACAGGAGGGAGTAGAATGAAATTAACAAACTCAAATGAATGGGTTTCTCTCACCGAAGAACAAACCTCATTAATAAGAAAACATCAACTTTAACTTCCAATTTCCAATTGCAGTTGGAGCCATAGCAAAAGCATTAGGGATTACTGTAAAAAGATCTACTTTAGCTGCTGGAATATCAGGTGAAATAAAAGAAGAAGATGGAAATGTGGTAATTAGGGTAAATAGACATGATGTCAAAGAACGTCAACGTTTTACACTTGCCCATGAAATAGCTCATTTTCTACTTCACCGAGACCGCATCGGTGATGGAATTACTGATGATATTTTATACCGTTCGAAGCTATCGGATTTCATGGAGGTTCAAGCAAATCGTTTAGCTGCGGACATACTTATGCCGGGTCATCTTATTCAACCAAAACTTAAAGAATTTACAGAACTAAGGGATGAGGAAAAATATAAGAAATTAGCTGATATGGCAGAGGTATCTACTACAGCTATAAAAATTCGTCTTGGTAAAATTTGAGGGGGGGGGGGAATGTTTTTATTAGATGAGTTATTTAATTTTAAATATGCACCCATTCTTTCTTTGAGTCCTTCTGAAATGGAAGCATTATAGCAACTTCCTGAAAAAGATAAGGAATTGATCTTGCCTATATTTTCATTAAAAGGATGGATGAGTTCTCAGATACTAGAGAATTCTTTAAAAAAATAAAGAAAACGATTGGAGACAGGAAGTGGATCGCACATTTTGATAAAGAATATTTGTCTGGTAATAAACACTATCTGCTCACAGGAACTTATCCCAGAGAGGTTTTTAATCAACTGGTAGAGTTAAAAAAACCAAGTGAAGGATATAAAAACTGGTACTTTTTTTTGAAAGAAATTCCAGAAGCTATTCCAACCGTATTTCTTGATGACTTAGCACAACTTGAAAATCAGTTAACAAATTTAGCTAGTTTGGATAGGGGACTAGTATTTGTATTTGAAGTAAAGAAACTAGCTCTAACATCTTACATTGAAATCATTAATACCATTACTAAATTAAAAATAAATGATATCTTTTTTGTGTATGATTTAGGCACAATTGGAAGTGAATATAATGATTATTATCAGCCTTTTATAAATCTAATAAATAGAACAAAAGGGATAATTTCATTTGCACGAATTACTATTTTAGGCACATCATTCCCATTTAACTTTGCAGGTTATCATAGAGGGGAGAATTCTATTTATGAAAGATTATTATTCAACAAAATAAAAAGTGCTGTTGCTTTTTACCCAATCATCTATTCTGATCGAGGGAGTGCAAGGATTGAAAAATAATCTGGTGGTGGAAATCTCTCGCCCCCAAGGATAGATTATCCTTTAAAAAATGATTGGCGTTTTATCCGACGCGAATTCAAAGATCCTAAATCTCCAGAAGATGGAGAGAAAGAATACCTCTACTATCTCTGTGCTAAAGAAATTATGCAGCAGGAGTATTGGTCGAAGAGTTTGCATTTATGGGGCACGCAGATGATTGAATTAACATCAAAGCAAGAAAAGTTTGGAATAAACACACCACAAAAAGCTACTGCGGTCAGAATTAATCTTCATTTATATACTCAGTTACATTATGATCATGAAGAAATTGATACCGATGAGAATTGGGTAGATTAAAAATCTTCCGAGCCGAAGATTTAATTATTATTAATAACTTTCTTCGGCATCTGTCTATTTTAACTGTTCTAACACACTACCTTGAACTAGAGCATGTGTGTGTTTTATTTTAGAATAATGACTTAAAAAGTCCAAATCGTTAATAGTTACTTTATTTCCTACATTTATGTTCTCTAGAAAATTGGTCGATGTTAACTTGAATCTCTGAGACAGTATATCTATCACAAAGGATTTTAACTTTTCATACGAAATCTTATTAAGATTATCTGTTAAAATCGTTTTTATTTCTTTCTTACCACCCGTACCTAATTGTATATTAAAGGCACTAGCCAACTTTCTCATGTCTTGTACTCTTAGCAAATCAAGATAATTAGCTTTACTCTCAATTCTCGAAGCTTTTCCTCTTTTTTTATGGTTATTTTTTGTTCTATAACCTCCCAAACTTTAATGTCATCACTTACTAAATTTAATATATTATCCAGATGTTTAGGTGTTGTAACAACGATGGTTTTATCAAAGTATTGACGGTATTTTTCCAATTGACTTGATAGCCTGTACAGGCTATCAGCATCGCTTTTTATTTCATAAGCCATTATTTTTTTATTAGTTAAAACTGCAAGATCTAATCGTCTTGAAAAAGAGTCAATTGTTAACTCATTAATTACAGTAACATTTTTATTTAATTCACTTTTATTAAGCAAATAATTTAATACGGTTTTCTTTATTTCTTTCTCTAAGGTGTTAAAATTGCTCATACTACCGCCATTAAAATAATTTCACCTTATAAGTATCAACTAAAAATTCTCTTAGGCAAGCATTTTTACACCCCTTAAAGGGCTGCAATCTGAGTTAACTATATAATCCGTATACCATTGTATCAGCCTCTCTCTACCCTTCAAGACATTGCTCATAGTTGTAACTCCTATGCAACGCGTCCTTATCTACATGTGTTAGCTGTGTTTCAATCCACACCGAGTCAAAGTCTTCTTCATGCAGAATGGTGCTCATGGTATGGCAGAAACCATGCCCCGTCAGTCTTCCTTTATACCCCAAAACTCAATCATCTGCTTAATGCTGTCCTTTGAGCCTAGCTGTATCGGTTTGTCAGGTTGTTAGCCTCATTAGGGCTCCAAATGGTGGAAATTTTGCCCCCAGAATACACCTGATTCTGATAGGGACCGTTGATTTTGGGAAAATACCTACTATCACCATTTTTGCAGTAAAGCGGCGTAACATAAGGTCAAGGATAGGTTGCCCTCATAGCAACTTGCCCTACGTCAATTAATAGCAGGTATAGCTATATAAGGTGTCACGATTTAGTTTAGTCGTTGAGCATGAAAGAAAACTGTTCAATAAGTGTACAATCCATATGAAGATTGCTCTGCGTTTAAAAATTAAGCAGCTTATTCAGCATAGAGTCTGTTTACGGTGTACTTAAGGGTGTAGTTAATCTAAAACAAGATTAAATAAAACCTTTATAAAACAAATGATTTATGCCTCCACTCGATATTCAGATTCAGGCTTTTTTTCATCTCGCAAATTGTAATAGCGAGCTGACAGCCCTGGACAGGCAACTACCTGACAACCTGCAACGTCACATGCAGCAGGTATTCCACCTCAAAATCTCCCGAGCCGCTTCTCGCAGAGAAATGGATATCGCCCACATAACTCCCTGGCGGCAAGGTCGCATTATCGTCAGCCGAGAAAACCAGCTCAGCATCCATACCATTCCCGACCTTGGCGCAGCCAATAGCGTCATTTAGCGGCCTGAGCTTACAGCCAGAATGGCGATATCCTCTGAATTTCACCGTATAGCGATTTTCATCCGCTTGGTTGGTCAGCGTCGCGACTAAAGCCTGATCGCTACGCGATGACCAGACCAATTGCTGAGGGCCAAGGGTCGGTGCTTTTGCGACAAACCCTAATGATGAATACCCCTTGACCGGTACCGAGCGATATCTGACACCTTCACTCGCGATATCCCAGGAATCCTCAATAAATCCCATGGTTTTGACGCTGATATCACTCACGCTGGAATGGTTAATAGCAGCGGTAACCGTCACCTTACCTTTATCAACACTTTTTAAGCTGGCACTGGCGATACCCTGCGCAGATGTTGGTGTCTTGCTGGCGGACAAGTGACCAAATGAATGACGCCATTGCACTATGGCATTGGGAACAGGGTTACCGTGCGCATCGCTAATCAAGGCAGTAAACTTAATATAATCAATGCCATCACCTGTCAGTAAGGATTTATCCGCAGACAGAGACTCGACCTTGGCAGTTGTCACATAGGCCTTAAGCGCAAATCTTGCCGATAATGATGCCATCGCCACGCCATCAAGCCGTGGCGTTACTGAATACACGCCCGCTTTCGTTCACCTTACTGTGGCAATATAACGTCCAGCCTCCCCGCTTTCACTGATTGCACTGAGAGCCACTTCACCAGTAGGAGGGGGCTCCCCCTGCTGATTTCGTAGCCGGAAGGAAAGATGGCTGGTCATGTTACTCAAGGGTCTACCGTTACTGTCTTTTAGATTGAGGACGATGTTGATACTGCTCGTATTGTTCGCCACGGCTGAAGCCGGCATCACCGAAAACGCGCTGCGGGCAGTATCCGAGGACATACGCATCATAGCCATTGCGGGCGCATGAACGCGTACCCAGGATTTCCCCTGATTCGAGCGATGTCCCTGGGTATCGACAGCAACGGCGCAAACGCGATAGCAGTTCTGGGGTTGACCGCTGTCCTTATAGTTCGGTAACACCACTGCATAATTTTGGTATCCGCGCGGCAAAATTTTTCCGCCAGCAGCGATCAACGCCGGTGCAGACCACTCCAGGCAAGCGAGTTTATCGGTGGCATTCACTTCAACATTGAGTGGCTTTTGCTCTCCGGAATACCCATCTACCGCCCGGATCATGCTCAAAAAGAGGCGTTGCACCTTGCTGTACTCAAGCACCAGATGATTTTTACGCGTCACAAGATCGTAACGCTACTTCGGCAAATGGCGAGTCGAACGAACCGCTTCAGGATCAAGCTGCCGCTCCCAAGGCAGACTAAACTGATAGTGAAATTGCAGGCCAAAACGTCTGTCACTACTGCCAGCTTTCCTGCTACGCTGCTCTGCGCTCAAGGTCATCAGTGGGAAGGGGGTATAGCTTACGCCCGCACCAATCGCATGTGGGTTATGCTGGCGATCGTCTTTACCAAACAGTACCACCTGCTCGCCATAAAACTGTTCATACAGTAGTTTCACACCAAGTTGGGGCCAATCAGGTAAAAAGGCCTCCGTGTGAATATCCCACCCATTCGCAGGACGCTCCCGTTCATTACCATACGGCGCTTTCCAATTGCTAAGGCGCAGGTAACTGTTCACACCCAGCTTCAGGAAATCACGCCAATACTCTACGCCAATCCCCGCACGCACATGATGATGGGAAAAATCGTAGTCGAGAAAACTGTTGCCCCCCACCACCGCGCTGTGCGTGACGTGACGCATGCCTAAACCCAGGTTTGCCTCCACACGTTTATCGATATGGCAGGATACTGCCCTGAGTGAAAATAAGATTGTCCTGCCGGTCCCGCAAAGGAAGCAGTAAATCAACCTGCGATTTTTTAAGCAAAGAGGCATTATTCGCATCGAGTTGCACACGAGCAGTACCAAAACGACTTAGCCAATGCTGAAACCCACTACCCGCCTGATCAATAGCAATGCGATGCAGTTCAGTAATAGCGGTATCGCGCCTTGGATCGTCAGCGAGAAAAGGGCCAACCCGGAGGGCTAATTGGGCAACCTGATGCGAACGTTCATTATCTGGAATTAGCAGGGAAGGCTCAGTACAGATGATAATCTGTACCGCTTGATGCCAAAGGCAACGCTGGAATAATCAGTTTCTCACCAGGTTGAAGATCATCAAATTCATATAAGAAACTCCGTGATTCATTTAATTTTCGCAATACCTCCATACTGACATGCAGATTTTTTGCCACGGATTGTAGTGATTCACCTATTTTCAACGTATATAGCGTAGTAGGTAGAGAAGAAAGGTGCTCGGAATCAGTGAAAATTTGATGAGTAGATTGTGCATATGAAGAGAAGATCGGGCCACCCAGAGCGAACATAAACAAGAAGGCGCGCTGTGAGTAAATAGGATTTACTCTTAAAAACTGCAGTAAATGGCAAAAGAAATCACGCACAAGCATGCACTTCACCTGTAATTCCGAAAATAATGAATACAGGAAATGACAGGTAAATAAAAATAGAGAAACAGCATCATCACATTATGAAACTATTCTTACAATCCTGTCTTACCATCGTAGCGTTTCGGTGATCATTCAGTAGGAGGGTAGAACAAAATCAGCGATAATTCTTTCAAAAAATGCCCCAGTATCACCATGATGATTATAAGCAAATAAATAAAAAGATAAAAAATTACAACCAATTGATTATAATGAGTTATTTTATAAAAACATCAAGGTGCAACTATAATCAAAACAATAATTTTCCTTTTCATTCAAAATTTTTCTGGCAAATCGGAAACTGAGATAAGCTTCCCTTCTTTTATTTCAATATACCCCCCTTTTTTCAACTCGGATAGTATTATCATGACATGGCTACGGGACAACCCTGTTAGCTTGGTAATAATCGAGGCTATGCCAAATTGCATTCTAAAATCCAGAGGTTTATCAATATAATGCAATAATATGCTTCTTATCACCTGATAGCTGTCAGGTTTCCCGGATATCAAGTCCCTTTGGTATAATTCGTTCAGGTTAGCGATCATAACGTAGATAAGACACTCCTCCAGGTGGTTCTCTTTTATTATTTTCTGTAGTTTATTAACATCGCTTTGATAAATAACTGTTTCATGGCTTCCAGTAAAATAAACAGGGAAATAGGCGTCATACAAAAAGTTAACACCAAAGAAAACGGGGGCGTGTAGATGCCCAAGAAGAATATCTTCATTTTTTCTATACACAGAGATAAATCTAGATGATACATAAAAAAATGACATTAAATCCTGTTTACCCTTGGTATTTTTCACACTCACCATATGAGGTAACAAATGACTTTTCAATATATTTGTCTTACTGCTCAATTTTTTTTAAACAATGGGCAGCGTTTGTCTTCATAATTATATAACATGCTAGATTCCTACCTTATCTTAAAAACCGGTCTTCACTTTGAAGAATTGAATCGAATAAAAACAATAACATCATATTTTATTGGCATAGATACCGATATTAAGCAATTTTAATATTTTTACAAAAATGGTGGGATCAATGTTTTTTTCTATTACCAAATGCGGACAAAGCCTATTTATATAAAAATTGCTTTTATTTTTACTCTCAATTAAGAAAACAATCTTTTTTTTCTGAAACAGAATGGACTGAGGCTAAAAAATCCTCAGATATAATCCAGATTCTCTGCAAAGGATCAATGATGAGAATATCGATGCTCTGCCGTTTCAAAAGATCGATAACATCTTGTTGTGTTGCAGCAATATAAATTGGTTCAAAGGTATCAAGTAGCGCCTTGGCACCAAGAACAAAGAAAGAATCCAAATCATAGAAAACAATATTACTTGGCATAGTGAAACTCTGATTAAGGTATAATACAGTCTCTAAGTTTTCTCACACCTAATTTTGCGAAAAATCGGCGCTTATAGGTCATGATTATTTTTTCTTTAATTTTCAATTACTTTGATATATTCCTGACACTTACACCGCCAGTCATCATAGACAAGATGTTATTTTCTCTTGGGCTAAGCACTTTCTGTATAGTCACCTTTTTATCCGGTACTACTTTCGAATCAATGAGTCGGTAACCCGCAAAAAATAGATCAATAATATTTTCATAGAGATGGAAGGGGTTTCTCTTATCGACAACAGACAGGTCTTTACTAATACTAAGATCTACACACCCCTCGGTGAAAAGCAGGACTCTCACACCCAACGAATAGCATTTGATCTTGAAGAGTTCTCTTTTCCTTTCACAATCCAGGATATCATCCGTCACGATGATAAGAGATGGAGCATCACTAACAAGCTGAGTGAAAAATTGACGATAATTTTTTACATGTACGTATTGAATGTTTTTTTCAGTAATATGTCAGAAACTGTTTTACAGAAAAACGAATCTCGACCAAAGAGCAAGACGTTATTTATTACCATAAATCCTCCGCTACGTATTCATCGCGAGATTTAACTTTCTCACTTGCCGCACAGGCGTAACGTTGATCATCCTAAAGTTGCCTAATCCAACAAAGGGCAACCAGACCGATATCATGAAAAGACGCGAATGAACATCTACGGGTTCAGATCGCATCCAGCTATAGCGGAAAGGATTTGAATATTCTTCTTCTCTGCACAAGAGCACCACTCTACGGGGTGACCTAAAACAAGTGTAGCTCAAGTATCAAGATAGTGAAGCGGGACACTTTCACTAATGGTTATTATAAACATGCTACTATAGCGTACTGCATTTACATGATCTCTCGCCCTTAACAAACATGGAATCACATATAATGATGGTGCTTACCGCTCGGTTAAAAAGCTAATTTACGGCGCGTCATCTCACGAGGTTGTGGTAAGCCGCTTTTATACCGAGTAGTACATGACATACGATAAACACACATCACTTCATTCAATACGTTCCGCCCTTTAGCAAAAACGCCAACATTATCCCTAATCTCACTGAGCCCTTGCCGGGAAGCTTTCGTCTTTTCGTCCTCAGCACAGCGGTATTCAGTGACAAGGACAACGTTAATGCAACGCTTTCCTGACACTCAAAAAGCCAACAATTTCACTCGCAGCACAAAACACATCAGCAAAACGTGACACTTTATCACAAAAGAATAAAATCTGAATTCAGATAATTCTTGTTTTTAATACCTGCTCATATCAGCCCAAGAATTCGAGATTTTCACCGATATCCTGAAAGAGATCAGTCAATGTCAAAGAATACAGACATTTTAAATTCAATAAAAACAAAACCAAATCGATTCTACCTGTCTGCTCCTACTCGGTCACTGTCTCATTTAAGACACAAGAAAGAAAAATATATCTCATACTTGACGGTAAAAATGCGCATTGAAAACACTAAATTCGGCCAGACACGCACCTTGCTCCCTGGCTGACAATTACAACGATTATTAAACGGAAAATAAATAAACCAGTAATAACCGCTAAGTCCATGACTATTTCCCTATAAAAATTTGCAATTAATTGAGCGAAAAATGACAAAAAAAGTTTATATTAACGACCATAAAAATACACAGATAGAGGGTTATCACATTCATTAACCCTAAACAAATCAAAATATATCAAATAGTTATAGAAAACCGGAGAAGAAAGACCTTTTTGCCAACATGTTATTTTTAACAAATATGATAACGAGATTCATTTCTCACATTAGCCATACAAAATATAAAAACGTCACAGATCGCTATCAGTCGGCAACACAGAAAAAACTTTACCACCAGGGCCAATGAGATGAAAGAGCCACATTCCATATCCAACGTTTTTGATGCAGCGCTATTAAGCCTTGATATCGTTTTCAGTGATTATGAAAAAGTGTGTATCTCCTTATCTGGAGGGAAAAGTTCAACAGTATTATTACACCTCGCCGCTACGGTTGCTAAAGCTCACGGTAAGAAAATCACAGTATTGTTTATTGATCAGGAAGCTCAACATACGCAAACTATTTCGCATATACAACGCTTGAAACAGCTATATCGCGAGGTAATTGAACATTTTTATTGAATTGCGCTGCCGCTCACAACTGAAAATAACCAGCCCTATCACTCACGCACCTGGATATCTTGGGAAGGTAACGTTGAATGGTGGAGAATTCCCCCAGCAGACACTATTACTGATCAACATCTCTTTCCGTTTTACCATTATGCGATGACAGAGAGCAATTTTACCTCTGGGTTTCTGAATTGGCTCTCTTCTGGAAAAAACCTCGCCTTCATCATGGGAACACTGTCCAATGGGGACGCCAATAACGATAGTCAACCGACACAAAAAAGCTATGGCGAAGATAGCAACGAACTCCTGTCTACATCAGAGACCAGCAGCCAGATTCATACGCTCTATCCTCTGTTTGATTGGCAGTCACAAGAATCTGGTTATTTAACAGCCTGTCAAAAGCGCCTTACAACCCCTTGTATGACCTCATGTATCGCTCAGGTGCACCACGTAGCAACATGAAAATACAGGAGCCTTTCGAACAACAAACCACAGAAATTTTTCCGTGTAAGGCAGACCATCCGCAACAGGCCACGTTTAGCCGTGCTAGCCCGTGTGATAACGCCCGCAAACCCAGCGAAGGGACATGGCAAAACCATGCCACATTTCTCTTGAACTCAATGCCGCAGAAAATGGCAGATCAATTCCGCGTCAACATCGCTCAGTACCTCCGTTGGCACCGTTCGCGCGGCTTTCTGACGTGCATACCGGATGAAGAGGCATGTGCTACCGAGGAGCACGATATCGTGTCGTGGGAAAAGATTTGCGCCATGATCCTGAATAACGATTATCGCAGCCTGGCTCTGACTGCCTCATCCTCACCTTCAGAGGACGCGACGTTTTGCTGTAACAGAAAGAAATCACGCAGAAGACACAGTAATAACAATGAAGCCATCTTTCTGTAATATCCGCGCTCATCTTTAAGGAACCCGATCGCTGCGGGATATGCCCTACTGGTTATAGAAGTGCGCCCAGACTTTGATCAATACAAACGCAGAAGCGCTCCAACAGACCACTGCGGATAGCAGTGCCAACGGCAGCTTCATGGATGCAGTAAAATAGTAGAGCGATATCAGGTAAATCAGATAGAGAATGATCGACCAGATGCCAAACAGAATGGTGGCTCGCAGCGCTTCTGTACAGCGCTCTGTCCCCACTATGTAGTGGGCAATTAAGGCAAAGGTCGGAAACAGCGGGATCACCCCCGCAATATAGTAGTGTCTGGTCTTAGCCAAAATACCAATCAGCACAACAATGGCAGCGCCAAGAATGGCTTTGATTAACAGAGACATTGCAGATTTACCGTGCGGTGATAAGATCATCAGGTGTAACAGAAAAGGAAGAAAAAATACAGGAGCAACCGCTGTGTCACCAAAGCCGATACAGCATGATGATTGCCACCCCAGCATACGCGCTGAGGTGGAATAATCGGCGGTGTGTTTAGACGCTCTTCAGTCGTAGCGTGGTCATACAGATTTGACTGTCATCATAAGTAGCGAAAGGTGCCTGAGCGACACGTCCCTGATAGGTTACCTCAATGGTTCCTTCAGTATTGCGCGGCAACCAGACCCCTACAAAACCATTCTGATAGCTCGTCACGTTTTTATGCACAATGACAGCGCCCTGCTTGTCAGTAATTTTGACGTTGAATGCCGTGTTGGCCAACTCTCCCTGGTAGCCCGACAAGCTGTGATTAAAGCAAGGGTGTGTTTGCTGCACATAGGGTGCAAACGACAAATAAAACTTGTCGCTCAGCGGATAAACATACTTCTGTTCCCCTTGAGTCAGCATCAATTGAGTCGCATTGATCGATGCAGAATAAGGCATAGGCCGCGATTGTGTCGATTGGTCAATGGTGTTGACCATTTGTTCAACCGTTTTGCCCGCTAACCCCTCCTGTGCCAAAAATGATGTGGCATCAGCCTGTACTGCACCACTCAAGGACAACGTCAGCAATATCGCCATGGTACGCGTATTCATCGTAAGACTCCGTCAGTCGATATAATTAATACCGATGCTAAACCATACCTCAGCTTAAAGACCAGACTATTAGTATGCTTATGTGCGCTACAATTGACGCAAACGCTGAATAAAAGGCCCAGACTCATTAATCACCGTCTGAGTGGACGGTCGGCAAAGACACTCTAGCGAAATGGCGCCTTGATAATGAGACTGCCGCAATTGGCAGTAGATATCATCAAACGGCAAGTGACCATAGCCAGGAAAAGCACGGTTAGAATCAGCAAAATGCACATGCCGCAAGCGAGACCCCATCAATGTAATGTCACGGTCTTCGATGTTACCATGAAACACATCCCACAAAATGCCAACCTGTGGCGGTGAGCCAATAAGGTCAAGAAACTGCATCATATCTTCTGCACTATTAAGGTGTTCGGCCTCATAGCGATTCAGTGCTTCAATGATCAGTGTCACGCCGCGTGCGTGCGCATAGTCCAGACAAGGAGCAAGCCCCTGGGCCAAAAGCTGGCAATAACGCGTTGCGCTCAATCCCGTATCCGCCACGCGCAACGAACCAATCGTGACATGAGATCCCAACACCACTGCCGCATCAATATGCTCAAAAATACGCTGGCGCGTACGGCGCAGAATTTCCGGATCCTGTGCCAGCAGCGATAGCCCTTCTCGCTTGCGCGCCTGCCCGCTGGCAATGGTGGTGCAGCCCAGTCCGTGCGAAGCTAACGCATCAGCTATCCGTGCAATATCGATCCCCTGATAATCCGCAATACACAGCTCCGCGGCGTCAAATCCACTTGCTTTCAGCCATGCCAAGCCACTGTTGAGATCGGCCGCGCTAAATGGAGAAAAGGGCGCATCGTACTGGCAAGTCAGTGTTGCACTAAACGTAATCATTATCGTATTCCGTACCTTGACTATCCCGATGAAACCGTATTCCCCGACGCATGGCCGGGGCGTTCATTACTTGCTTAAAGTGCGTTATTTCGTGGCACGTTTCAGGATACGATCGGCACTTTTCGCGAAAGAAGATGCCGCGTCTTTTACGGACAGGTTCCCCTGATCGATTTTCTGGATGGTTTCATGGTACAGCGCCACAAACTGCGGGTTATCAAAATGGGGAGACGTCGGAATGGCATGCGGCAAGGCCATGAACGATTTCAGTCCGGCCACTACAATATTGTTTTCCTTGATGGTGCCATCCTGTACCAATTGCTGGTATGCCGAGTTACTGAGCGGTACGCCGCGCTCCAACCCTATCTCCTTGACACCCGCCGCCTCATTCATCAGGAAATTGACCAGCAAAGCGGCCTCTTCAGGATGTTTGGTGGAGCGTCCGATACTGAGCATCATGGTCGGTTTGAAGAACAATCCCGCATCTTTGGCTCCCGACAGCATAAAGAAAGGGCTAAGATCCAACTTGTTATAAGGAGGCTGTAGGTTGGCTTCATACATGGTGGCATTGGTGTTCCACATGTAGATCCCCCCAATTGCCCGCTAATCCAGGGCTTCATCTCCCAGGTATTGGCTTTTCCGTAGGAGGCCAGCACACGCATTGACGGGAAAACGTGGCTGTCGACCAAATCTTTATACAGTTGGAAGAACTCTTCCCACTGGGCTGGCGTATAGGTGAATTTCCCCGCTTTATCGTCGATCGCGGAGATGTTGTATTTCTGCACCATATAGGAATGCAGCAGCGTTAACGACTCCATGTAATCCAGCACCAGCGGGTAGCTGTTTTCATCCTTGGCGTTGAACGCCTTACCCGCCGCTTTTAGTTCATCTCAACTGTTGGGGTAGGCTACCCCCATCTCTTGCCACAGCTTCTGGTTGTAGTAGAAGCTACGTGCGGTGGCCGCCACGGGAATACCGTTCAACTTGCCAGCAACCGACACACTCGCCAGCGACTGGGAATCGTACTGCGTCAAATCCAGCGTTTTAGCCACTTTGCGCAAATCATAAAAACCATTCCCATCTTTAGAGAAAATCGGCAGACAGTTCCAGTTGGTTTGGATGACATCCGGCTCCTGACCGCCAGCAATCTGGGTGGTAAAACGGGATAAATAGCCCTCCCATCCCGAGTATTCCGCCTGAACCTTGATATTCGGGTACTGTTGTTCAAACGCTTTTATCGCCTGGAGCGTTGCCTGGTGCCGGTTGTTTCCTCCCCACCAGGAAAATCTCAACTCCACGTTTTCCGCGTACGCCATACCGGATGTGGCAAGCAGCAGGGCTGCGGCAAGCGTGACTGGTTTCATCAACATAGCTAAATCCTCTTATTTATCATTGAATAACGCGGAGAATAGCGTCGGGAATACAGGCCAGATACAACGCAGGCTTGCCATCCTTATCCAAGGAGAACAACACCTGTTTCTCATCGGGCGTGAAAGGCGGGTGAGGATGGGTAACCTGACGATCGCCATCCAGCACCGCCCATGAACTACTGTGTTTGGCAATTTTGTGGGTTTGTTGGTGCTTCAAATCAAAGAGGTATAAATAGGGATCCGTCGCATCGCCGTACTTGTCATTGTCAACAATATCAATGGTCTTACCGGAACCATCGCCAACCGTCAACTGCCCATTGTCATTGCTCATCACATGCGAACACGGCGGCATGACAACAATCTTTTCATCGCCCCCCGTATCGGGATCAACCCGGCACAAATAGCGCACCGGGCTGTCCTACACATAGGTGACATACATCATGGCAGAGTCATCTGGTACCCAAAATTCATGGGTATAACTTTCCCCTGGTGCCGGCAATTTGACTCGGCGAATATGGCTGCCATCTTCGTTCATCAGCCACATGCGGGTTTCTACCCGATCCAGTGGCCCTTCATGGCAAAATGCAACGGTATTATCATCATGAGGACGGTAAATCGGGTGTCCTAACCACTGATTCTCTTGTAATAGCGTGGTGCGCTCACCCGTTTGCAAATAGATGCGAATCACACGGCAGAGCGGATTTTCTTCATAAAACTGCTGAAACACCGTCCAGTCACTGACGGGCCGCCAGCTATCACGATGGATTTCCACCCTCACCAGCTTGGTGCAGGCAGAGTTGGCCACCCAGGTGCCATAACCTACCCATTCATCCGCCACCTGATAGACGGTTTCCTCGGACAAATCCTGCAAGGTAACCCGCATCAGCGCGCGTTCTCCCTTCACGTAATAGAGGTATTGCTCGTCAGGAGATAGGAACCCGCCAAAAGTGTTATCACCTGCACCTTGCGTTAGCTGTGTCGCTTTGCCGCTAGCCAGTTCCAACAGGTAGTAGTTGCGAGACCCATCGAATTCCGCCGCAAAAATCAGTGACCGGCCTGCATCGAGAAAGCATTTCTGATAAAAATAATTGCGGTGGCAGATAACGTTCGGGGGTGTCAATCGCGTCACCCGCGCGCTGGTATCCTCATCGATATACTCATGGTACTCGAGCTGATAAACATCGCCTTTCGCCATTGCTATTGCTCCCTGTTTCGCCGTGACAGCAGCTTCCTGCCCATAGGCAATTCGTTGATAAATACTGGTTGATTACGTTGCATCGAAAGGTTTCCTCACACCCCTGTCAAAATGGACATGGCTCCGGCATGGCTGTCAGCTCGCCGCTTAAGCTGATCGGGCCCCGAATTGCCGAACAGTTCTTCCAGGATCAGTGCATCGCCACCACTGTGTCCTCCTTGTCCATAGGCCACCTCAATGCGTTCCGGCGTGCCAAACATCGGATACCAGGTGATATCGCAGTCCATCAGGCTGCCCTCGTTCTTACGCTCTCCCCCACCATTGACATAGGAGTTCTCGACCAGCTTCATCTCTGGCCGCCCTTTGCTGCCATTGAAGGCGATGTTCAACCCTTCCCATGGCTGATACGCATTGAGGGAGTAGGTCAGCAGCGTTTTGTTGCGGTACTTCACCATTACCGCCAGGGTATCCTCAAAGCTGATGCCATCGCCGGACAAGCTTTGATCGCGCAGGTAGCCATCCTCATGTTCTGCATTCAGGTAGAGCTCTTTGAGCATCGCCCGCTCCTCCATGTGCAGCGCGAAAGGATCGTTGCGTGCAGCCGGTTGGTTATGGCAGCGGGAATAGAACTCGCTCACGCCGCGCTGCTCGGCATTTTCCTTACCGTAGAACCGCAGATCGCCCTGGGCGAAAACGAACTCCGGCACGGAATCGAGCCAGAAATTGACTAAATCGAAATGGTGAGTGAATTTATGGACCAGCAACCCGCCGCTGTTGCGTTTGTCACGGTGCCAACGGCGAAAATAATCAGCGCCGTGTTGCGTATTCAGCAGCCACTCGAAATGCACCGAGAAGACATCACCGACTGTACCGTTGAGGATTAATTCGCGCAGCTTGCTGTGATGTGGCGCATAGCGATAGTTAAACGTCACCCGCAGATCGCGACCAGTGCGTTCAACCGCATCAACGATCGCCAGACCGCGCTCTTCATCAATGGTCATTGGCTTTTCCGTGATGACATCACAGCCCAACTCCATCGCGCGGATGATGTAGCGATCGTGCGTGCGATCCACGCTGGTGACGATCACGATGTCAGGACGGTGCTACGCGATCATCGTCTCGAAATCCGCGGCTTTCCAGGTCGCCACCTTAGCATGGCCCCACTTCTCCAGATTGCGATTGGCATAATCCATACGCGTCTGGTTCGTATCACAGAGCGCCACCATACGCGCTGACTGCCGATAGGTGGTCGCAATCACTTCCAGGTACATCCCCGAACGGCCACCGGTGCCAACCAGTGCATAAGTCTTCATCTTCATCTCCCTTCTTTTACTCTCATTGACTACACCGCGATTAGCCCGCCTGCGATTGACTCCCCTTCCCCCCCGTTCTACTATCCGCATGCTGGTATCAGCGAGCAGGACGCGTGCAGGAGATTCGCCATGGGTAACCCGGTACCGCTATTATTTTTTGAGGTAAACACCCCTGCCATCTGGCAGTGGGAGACGTTTACCGACATCATGCACTATCTCAAAAAGTTCCAGTTCAATGGGCTGATCCTGCATCAGCAAACACTGCTCGCGCTGTTGGCCAAACCCTCACCGCGGTGTCCACCCACCACGGTGGAACATTTGCTGCTCGCTCGTAGTAATACCCTGCACTATCTGCAAAACGTGGCACGTTATTGCGAAGAGAACCACATTCAACTGTGGCTTCAGGGCGAGGCGACGCCAGACTGTCACGACCTGCACCGTAAATTTCCCGAATTCTTTCTTTCCCAAGCCCCACAAAACGATGCGGCGTTTCTTAACCTTTTTTCGGTGAAACCCTGCCGGAAATACTGAGCCATTTGCCCACTGTGCGCGGCCTGCGCCTCTCGCTCTCCACACCTACCGTGCACCAGAAGGAGTGGGAATCGGCGCTGCAACGCCTCTACCAGGGCCTGCGTTTACGCGGCTTGCGCGACTACCAGGACAAAGCGTGGCCCCGCCAGCAGTTAAAGATGGCGTTGGATGTGCTGCCTAATGATGTACGCGCTTCCGTAAAAGAGACGGAGCTGGACTATCGTCCCGGATTTGCCAACAATCCCACCCTTACTCGCCTGAGCGGCTCCCGTAAGTGGGTGGAATTCGATCTGTGGGGCATCGAATACGGCTGGACGCTGCTCCCCTGTTGCTTGTTAGACGAACTGCAAAAGCGTCTTCACTGGGCCTTCCAAACGCTGGACGACGAGCTTGAGGCGATCACCGCACGCCTGAGTTGAATGGCTGCCAAACAATGCGCTGCTGGGCTCAGTCAACGAGCTGAATCTGTACGGACTCTCGCGACTGATCCGCGCGCCGTCAGTTTCACCGCAAACGCTGTTTATCGAATGGCTCGCAGCCTACGCCCTGCGTCCTCTGTCACAGCAAGAGATTGACGATCTGTTTGCTATCTATACCTCCAGCCACGACTGGATGTGTAAAACGCCCAGCCTGCTGGGACGACTGCTGCAACGCCATAGCCGCCCCCCGCATGACTTTGAGCAGGCGCTGCAACTGCTGCATATGGATACCCGCAGTGCCAATTGGTCTCAGTCTTTTCAGCCGCTGATGCCACCGGATGATGAGGCCGTTGGTGAGCAGCAAATGCAGCTCATCATCCTGGAAAAACAGAAATCTCGTTTTCTGGCGGAATACCTGCGCGCTCAGGTGGACAAAAAATTACCCGCCATGCCGCTCACTGACGCCTTTAAACACACGCTCACCGCTAGCTGGGAGCGCACCTTCTGGTATACCCGCGCTTACAGCCACATTACCCATGCTTTTGCGCCCCACTTGTGGATCCACAAATACGGCAATAACCCCACACAACACGAACAACTGCGGCAAGCGTTACATACGCTGCGTCACTTCATCGCCGAGCTGGAAACCTGGTTTTCCTCGGCGGGCACACAGAATCCTTATACCTTTCACCTACTGCTCGACCCGCAGCGCCTTCTTCATTTGGCAGCCAGTCTGGAATGCGACATCGCCGCGTCTTGACCGTGAAATGAGAATAAGCATTTCCCTATAGGTAAAACACACGGGAAGCCGACGCTCAGCATCCGGGGAGTGACTTATTGGGATAAAGTGTGCAATCACTCACATAATCAACGTTTTGTGTGTGATGACAGTCACGGCTCGCTCGACTGGAAGTGTGACAGCGGTCATTTGTTGACCACCGTGTAGCAACAAAAAAGGGCACCCGCAGGTGCCCTCTTGAAAAGGAATACAACCAGCAGCGCGTTATTTGCTGCTCTTGTCCTGCAACTGTTCCACGCTTTCCATTTGCGGCAAACCCGTCGTCGCGGAGGAGGACAGCAACCCGGTTTCGACGTAGTTGAACAGCTTCTCACGCGTATCAATGATATCCAGATTACGCATCGTCAACTGACCAATACGGTCATCCGGTGAGAACACGGAATCGCCTTTTTCCATCGTCAGACGTTCCGGCTTGTAGGTCAGGTTATCCGACACCGTATTCAGGATGGAGTAGTCATTGCCGCGAAGCAATTCCAGCATCACTTCACCGGTGACAGCACTGGCCACCCAGCGTTGTAGTCCATCACGCAGCATCAATGCTTGCGGATCGAACCAACGACCCTGATACAGCAGACGGCCCAACTGACGACCGTGTGCATGATATTGCTCAATGGTATCATCGTTATGAATACCGGTAACCAAACGCTCGTAGGCAATGTGCGGCAGCGCCATGCCGGGGGCTTCATAGATGCCACGGCTCTTCGCTTCGATAATACGGTTTTCAATCTGATCGCTCATGCCTAAACCGTGACGACCGCCAATGCGGTTGGCTTCGAGCATCAGTTCCACATCATCGGCAAAGGTTTTGCCGTTCAGCGCCACCAGATAGCCGCGTTCAAAACGTACCGTGATTTCTTCTGCCGCAATCTTGACGTTCTCATCCCAGAACTTGACGCCCATGATCGGGTTAACGATCTTCACGCTGGAGTTCAGGAATTCCAAATCTTTCGCTTCGTGCGTTGCGCCCAGCATGTTGGAGTCGGTTGAGTAGGCCTTTTCTGCGGACATCTTATAGTTGAAGCCGGACTGTACCATAAACTCGGACATCTCCTGACGGCCGCTCAGTTCATCGATAAAATCCTTATCCAGCCACGGCTTATAGATTTTCAGTTCAGCATTGGTCAGCAGACCATAGCGGTAGAAACGCTCGATATCGTTACCTTTATAAGTACTGCCGTCACCCCAGATATTCACGCCATCTTCTTTCATTGCCGCGACCAGCATGGTGCCGGTTACCGCACGGCCCAACGGGGTAGTGTTAAAGTAGGTCAGGCCACCCGTGGTGTTATGGAAAGCACCGCACTGAATAGCGACAATGCCTTCCGCAACCAGCTGCTTGCGGCAGTCAATAAGACGGGCATTTTCTGCGCCGTACTCCATCGCGCGACGAGGGATCTCTTCATAGTCATCCTCATCCGGTTGTCCCAGGTTTGCGGTGTAAGCATAAGGAACCGCCCCTTACGCATCCACAGCAATGCTGCACTGGTATCCAGGCCTCCGGAGAACGCAATGCCAATACGTTGACCTGCCGGAAGGTGCTTGAGAATCGTCGTCATAAAATAAACCCCTGCTCGATAGACTTATGGAGAGAAGCTTAACAGCCACACCACGATATGTTACGCCATGCATTGATGAGAAAAAATCAGCTCGTTATGCGCGTGGCGGCACGCTCATGTACCGATACTGTTCGCCACTCAACAAATGCATATTTATGCAAAATAAATGAGTTATAATTTAAACATCTTTTTGCCGCGACAGGAAGAGCCGTGTGATGATTTCTGTAAAAAACCGTCAATGTCGCTATGCCGCCTTTGAATGTAACGGTATCTATGAATTTCTACCACAGAGAATATGCAATGAAGAACAGCTCGGAGAGGAAACAAACTAAGCAGGCGATTATACCGCCATTTCACTGCCAATCCAGCGGCTAAAATCGATTTACGCGACGGGAAACCAAATAATAAAACAATGCTTCATTTAAAGGATAAATCTTTGTTATTCTCGGCGGATTATGGTTTCCCTTGCCTATTTGCTGGAGATGTTATGTCTAAGAAAGTTGCCGTCCTGCTGGCGCCAGGCTTTGAAGAAGTAGAGGCGGTTATGGTGATAGATATCCTGCACCGTATGAAGATCGGCGTGAAAATGCTGTCCTGCCAAGACATGCTGGAACTGCGCAGCTACCACAATATCCGCATGTTTGCTGATGCGCTGTTGGAAAGAAGCATGGATGAACTATTCGATGCCGTGGTGATCCCAGGCGGCTTGCAAGGCACGCTGAGTCTGGCAGCAAACCCACTGGTCACCGAGTTTATTCGCCGTCATGACGACGCAGGGAAACTGATCTGCCCGATCTGTTCTGCGGCAGCGCGCGTGTTGGGCGGCAACAAACTGCTAAAAGGCCGACGCTATGTCTGTTCTGGCGATCTGTGGAAGGATGTCACGGACGGCATCTATGTCGATCAGAACGTGGTAGAAGATGGCAACCTGATCAGCGGCAAAGGGTTGGGTGTTGCCTTCGACTTCGCAGGCACCATTGCCTGCCGTTTGACCGGCGATGTTGAAGACACCAACTTCCAGATCGAGCATATCTATTACGATCACTGGCGCGTACCGGCCTAAAAAACCGCTAGCCCGGCTATCGTGAACGAGGCCGGGCATTTCACCGATTCACATCTTCACCGAAACGATCGCGATACTCTTTCGGCGTCAAATCATACTCTTTCCTGAACACCGCATAAAAATAGGGCAGCGACGGGTAACCGCACATCACCGAGATCTCGTTGATCGACAGTGAGGTTGACACCAGCAGGTTGCGCGCGCGCTCCAGCTTTTCTGCGTGAATGACACCGTGAATGGTCTGCCCCATTTCATCTTTAAAGCGTTTTTCCAGATTGGAGCGCGACATGCCGACAGCATCCAGCACCTGCTCGACTTTGATACCCTTACAGGCATAGCAGCGAATATAGTGCATGGCCTGAATCACTGCCGGGTCGTGCACCGAACGGTAATCGGTGGAACTACGCCCTACCACCCGCACGGGAGGAACCAAAATGCGCTGAAGAGGTAGTGCTACCGGATGGTGTAACAACTAATGCAGCAATTTGGCGGCGCGATAGCCCATCTGCCGTGTGCCCTGCTCAACAGATGAGAGCGCCACCCGAGACAGATAACGTGTCAGCTCTTCATTATCGATACCGATGACACAGAGTTTTTCCGGCACCGCGATGTTCAAATATTCGCACACCTGCAACAAATGGCGGGCTCGGGCATCCGTAACGGCGATAATGCCGGTTTGTGGCGGTAAGGCTTGCACCCAGTCTGCCAAGCGATTTTGTGCGTATTGCCAGTTGTCTGGCGCGGTTTCCATCCCCTGATACACCACGCCCTGATATTGCTCCGATGCGACCAGTTGACGAAAAGCGTACTCGCGCTCCTGCGCCCACCCTTTGCCACCCGAAGGCGGTAATCCATAAAAGGCAAAGCGATTAAGCCCTTTCTCTTTCAGATGCATAAACGCACATTGCACCAGGGCATGATTATCGGTCGCGATGTAATGCACAGGGGGATAGTCATCAGGATCGTGATAAGAGCCGCCAACGCCCACCAATGGCACGCCGACATTCTGCAACGACTGAACAATTTTCCGATCGTCAAAATCGGCAATCACGCCATCGCCCAGCCAGTCTTTCACATTATCAATACGGCAGCGGAAATCCTCTTCAATAAAAATATCCCAACCGCATTGAGAGGCCTGCAAGTACTCGCCCACGCCCTCCACCACTTGCCGGTCGTAGACTTTATTGGCATTAAACAACAGCGTAATACGATAGCGTTTTTCAAACATATTCACTGCTCCAGCCGTGGATATGCCCTTTTCAATAGCACACCCCCACGGTGAGCAAAAATATTTTGCTGATTAATGCGAACCGCAGCCAGTTTCCTGAGACCCGCTGACATCATGTCATCAGAGACGGTCAGCCCTTGCGCTTGGTGGCCGTGTCCATCCACACCGCCAACAGCAAAATGCCTCCTTTGACGATGTACTGCCAAAAAGTCGGAACATCCAGCATGCTCATTCCATTATCTAACGAGGCCATGATAAACGCCCCCATGACCGCCCCGGCTACGCTGCCAACACCACCGGCCAAACTGGTGCCACCAATTACGCAAGCGGCAATGGCATTCAGCTCAGCAATGTTGCCCGCAGAAGGTGAGCCCGCCCCCAAACGCGAACTTAAAATCAACCCTGCAACCGCCACCATCAGCCCGTTAATGGCAAAAACCGCCAGCTTGCTGCGTGCAACATTGATACCCGACAAGCGGGCCGCCTCGATATTGCCACCAATGGCATAAATGCGACGCCCAAACGCCGTGCGCGTTGCCATAAAAATCCCGCTCAGCATCAGCAGCGTCAAAATCAGCACCGGCGTTGGCACACCACGATAGTCATTCAGCAGGTAAATCGCGCCCAGCACCAGCACAGCCATAACAGCCTGCCGCCCAATGTCACTGACCGGACGCGTTACGCTGAGCCCCAGACTGGCCCATTTTTGCCGCCGACGCCATTGCCAAGCAATAAATGTCAGTAACCCCGCCACTCCAATCGTAAATCCTACACCCGCAGGCAGATAGCTTTGGCCGATCTGCGCCATGGCGCTACTGGTTGGAGAGACGGTGGTACCGTTGGTAATGCCGATAAGAATACCGCGAAAAGCCAGCATTCCTGCCAGGGTAACAATAAATGAGGGCACTTTACGGTACGCAACCCACCAGCCGTTCCAGGCACCCAATAACAGCCCCAGAAACAGTGTCACCACGATTGTCAACGGCAGCGGCCATCCAACCATACGTCAAAGATGGCGGCCAATCCACCCAGTAACCCCATCATGGAGCCCACCGAAAGATCAATTTCGGCAGAGACAATGACAAACACCATCCCCACCGCCAGAATGCCGGTGATGGCGGTCTGGCGCAGCAGGTTAGACACATTACGCGCGCTGAGATAGGAGCCATCGGTCATCAAGGTGAAAAACAGCATAATCGCAATAATGGCGGCAATCATGACAAACACCTGAAGATTTACCTGCCTGAACCAGCGCACGGCCTCGCCCGCTTGTGCCGGTTGTTTGGGTGCCAGGGTATCGGCAGAGGCATTAGACGGTGGCGTTTTCAACATGTTGTTCACTCCTCAGCGCGGCTTCCATAACCTGCTCTTGTGTCAAATCGTGATTAACCAAATCCGCTTTTACGCGCCCCTCATGCATCACCAGGACACGATCGCTCAGTCCCAGCACCTCCGGCAGCTCGGATGAAATGACGATAATCGCCATCCCTTCTTTTGCTAACTGATTAATAAGTTTATATATTTCATATTTGGCGCCGATATTGATACCGCGCGTAGGCTCATCGAGAATCAAAATATCGGGGTTTAACAACAGGCATTTTGCCAACACCGCTTTTTGCTGGTTCCCGCCGCTCAGGCGGTCAATGGCTAAATCCTGGCTGGCCGTTTTCACTTTAAGATGGGCAATCGACTGGCGAATCACATCCTGTTCGCGCGCGTCATCCAGCGAAGAAAACAGCCCGGAAAAGCGGTCTAGTGCCGCCAGCGTAATGTTTTGCGCCACGCTCATCACCGGAACAATGCCATCCTTTTTGCGGTCTTCCGGCACCATCGCGATACCCAGCGCAATCGCCTGCTGGCAATCGTTGATCGCTACAGGATGCCCCTTAAGCACAATAGTGCCCTGCCGGCGTCCACGGTAAGCACCAAACAGGCATTGCACCGTTTCGGTCCTGCCGGAACCAACCAGCCCCGCGACGCCCAGAATTTCTCCCCGACGCAGCGCGAAGGAAACATCATTGACGCGACGAATATGACGGTTAACCGGATGCCACGCCGTCAGGTGTTCGACGCGCAGGATCTCCTCGCCAATGTCATGCGCTTCAGAAGGGTAAAGCTCGGTTAGTTCCCGCCCCACCATCATGGCGATGATCTGCTCTTCACTAAGCGAGTCGGCAGGATGGGTACCGATATGCTTGCCATCGCGAATCACACAGATGACGTCCGAAATGGCTTTGACTTCATTTAGCTTGTGGGAAATGTAGATACAGGCGATACCGTGATTGCGCAAATCACGAATGATATCCAGCAAAATCGCGGTTTCCCGCTCAGTCAGTGAGGCAGTCGGTTCGTCCAATACCAACAGCCGCACCTGTTTGTTAAGTGCCTTGGCAATCTCCACCAGTTGCTGTTGGCCCAGACCCAGTTCACCGAGTCGGGTATGAGGATCGACCTCAAGCTTGACGCGCGCCAGCATGGTCTGGCAGCGCAAATACATAGAATCACTGTCCAATATGCCGCGTGTCGTACACTCATTACCCAGGAAGATGTTCTCCAACACGCTCATCTCTTTGACCAGCGCCAGTTCCTGATGAATGATGGCGATACCCTTCTGCTCAGTATCACGAATATGGCTGGCGTGCAGCGGAACGCCTGCGAAGACGATATCTCCGCCATAGCTGCCGAAGGGATAAATGGCGCAAAGCACTTTCATCAGCGTCGATTTACCCGAACCATTCTCACCGCACAGCGATAATACTTGTCCGGCTTCCAACGCCAAGCTGACGCTATCCATCGCCTTTACGCTGCCAAACACCTTGGTGATGTTTTTCATTTCCAACAAGAACGGCATTCTCACCTCCGTCGTTCACCTGCCGCACACCCGGTAACGCTGCCAGCCTAAGCCCCGGTGTCAGAAGACACTCGGGGCCAGTTAATCACTTCAGATCGGCGGCTTTATGGAACCCATCGGCAATCACGGTGGTTTCAATGTTGGATTTATCAACCGGCACCGGCGCTAACAGATACGACGGCACCGCTTTCAATCCGTTCTCCAGCGAGGCATTGGATTTGGGGGCTTTGCCCGCCCCTAACGCAACGGCAATATCAGTGGCTTCCGTTACCAGCTTGGTGATCGGTTTGTACACCGTCATGGTTTGCGTGCCAGCGATAATGCGTTTTATCGCCGCCAAATCCGCATCCTGCCCGGAAATCGCCACCTTGCGCGGCCAAAGCCTGAATCGCACCGCCCGCTGTAGCATCATTGGAGGCGACGACAGCCTGAATATTGTTATTGTTTGCCGTTAGTACATTTTCCATAATTTTCAAGGCATTTTCTGGCAACCAGGCATCGACCCATTGATCGCCAACGACTTTTATTTTTCCAGAGTCAATCAAGGGTTTTAATATGTTCATCTGGCCCTTACGGAACAGTTTTGCATTATTGTCCACCGGAGAACCGCCCATCAGGAAATAATTCCCTTGTGGCACTTTGTCAATCAGATATTTCGCTTGTAACTCTCCCACCTTTTCATTATCAAACGAGATATAAAAATCCACATCTGCGTTATTAATCATGCGGTCATAGACTAAGACCTTGATACCTTAGCGTTTTGCTTCTGCAATCACATTGCTAAGCACCTGGCCGTTATAAGGAATAATCACCAGGACATCGACGCCGCGATTTATCATGTTTTCTATTTGAGAAATCTGGGTTTCCTCATTGCCGTTCGAAGACTGAACGAACACCGTCGCCCCCTGCGCTTGCGCCTTGGCAACAAAGAGATCACGATCTTTCTGCCAGCGTTCCAAACGCAAGTCATCGATTGCCATACCAATTTTTACCTCTTTGGCAAATCCGGCATGGCTTATTAACGCAAGTGCGGCACAGGCTGACAGTAAAAAGTGTTTAACTTTCATCATGAGTACCTTTCTTTTTTAACGTTTAACGTGCAGGAAAGAAACGCTACCAAGCAGAAAAAGTGTTGCCGGTAACTGACGCGGCTTCAATTACAGATTTTCACCAAGCAATTATGTTTTTTTGTTTAATCGTAATTTTATGAAGTCGATCATATTTTATTGTTATCACCCTCAACCATCCCTCATTATTCATGAATGTATATTCAGAATATTTCTCTCCGTTATTTTTTGCGATCGGCTGCACACTTAATAATTATCTGAACACAAGTGTGAAATAACATAATTGAGCAAACGGCGATCCCCTCCGAAGATGAATAACAATGACCGCTTACCCGCTGAATGACTTTCTTAAGGAGTTCTCCATGCCAACCTATTTTGAACAAATTGAACGTGTTCGTTATGAAGGCCGCGGCACAACAAATCCCTTCGCTTTCCGCCATTACAATCCCGAACAGGATATTTTGGGGAAACGGATGTCAGAGCATTTGCGTTTCGCCGTCGCCTACTGGCACACATTCTGTTGGAACAGTGCCGATATGTTTGGCGTCGTTTCCTTTGAACGCCCTTGGCAAGCGGCAGGGGATCCCCTGGAATTGGCAAAACAAAAAGCCGATATTGCCTTTGAGTTTTTCCAAAAATTGAACGTGCCTTACTACCGCTTCCACGACGTGGATATCGCACCGGAAGGCAATTCATTGAATGACTATCTGTATAATTTCCAAATCATTGTCGACAAATTTGCTGAAAAGCAGCAGCAAACAGGGGTAAAACTGCTCTGGGGAACCGCCAACTGCTTTACACACCCTCGTTATGCTGCCGGTGCTGCCACCAACCCAGATCCGGAAATTTTTGCCTGGGCAGCGACACAGGTCTTTTCTGCCATGAACGCCACTCAGAAGCTCGGGGGAGAAAACCACGTGCTGTAGGGCGGGCGCGAAGGCTATGAAACCTTGCTCAATACCGATTTGCGTCAGGAACGGGAACAGATTGGCCGCTTTATGCAAATGGTGGTCGAGCATAAGCATAAAATCGGTTTTCAGGGCACGCTGCTTATCGAACCGAAACCGCAGGAGCCGACCAAGCATCAGTACGATTACGATGTGGCGACCGTTTATGATTTCCTGAAACAATTCGGTTTAGAGAAAGAGATCAAGGTTAATATTGAAGCAAACCACGCTACGCTGGCAGGACACACATTCCACCATGAAATAGCCACTGCCATCGCGCTGGGGATTTTTGGTTCGGTTGATGCCAACCGTGGCGACCCGCAGTTGGGCTGGGATACCGACCAGTTCCCGAACAGCGTGGAAGAAAATGCTTTGATCATGTATGAGATCCTCAAAGCGGGCGGCTTCACAACCGGTGGACTGAATTTTGACGCCAAAGTGTGTCGCCAAAGCACCGATCGCTACGATCTGTTCCACGCCCATATCGGTGCCATGGATACGTTAGCGTTGTCGCTAAAAGTTGCAGCCCGGATGCTGGAAGATGACAAGCTGAACCAATGGGTTGCCAAACGCTATGCGGGCTGGAACGGTGAACTCGGGCAGCAAATCCTGCAAGGTAAACTTTCCCTTGAGCAGTTGGCGAAACATGTCCACGCAAAACAACTCTCACCGAAACACCAAAGCGGGCATCAGGAGATGTTGGAGAATTTGATCAACAACTACCTGTATCAGTAACGGTTAAAAGTCGCCTATTCTCACGGATGTTGCTACTTATCCGTGGGAATAACGCGGTGGGAATTACAGCGGTATCGGCAGATCTAAACAAGGATCTCACATTATGTATATGGATATCGATCTCGGCACGTCGGGCGTAAAGACCCTTCTGCTGAATGAGGAAGGCAGCGTTATTGCCGCGCAAAGCGCACCGTTAACGGTATCCCGCCCCCATCCGCTCTGGTCTGAGCAATCTCCTGAAGCATGGTAGGCGGCAACCGATGCCACGGTGCAGGCGCTGGCAACACAGCACGATTTGCATGCCGTTAAGGCTATCGGCCTGACAGGGCAAATGCATGGCGCGACCTTGCTCGACAAACAGCATCGGGTGTTGCGCCCCGCGATGCTGTGGAACGATGGCCGCACTGCCACCCAATGCCACAGGTTGGAACAACAGGTGCCGGATTCTCGCCAGATTACCGGTAATCTGATGATGCCGGGCTTCACGGCCCCCAAACTGAAATGGGTTCAGGAACATGAGCCCGCATGCTTTCGACAGATTGATAAAGTCCTGTTACCCAAAGACTACCTGCGCTGGCGTATGACGGGTGAATTTGCCAGCGACATGTCGGATGCCGCCGGTACGATGTAGCTGGATGTCGGTAAACGGGACTGGAGTGATGCGCTGCTAGCCGCCTGTTCGCTCGATCGCGAGGCAATGCCTGACTTGTTTGAAGGCAATCAGATAACTGGCTACCTTTCTGACGCACTGGCACAGCGCTGGAACATGAATAGCGTCCCGGTGGTTGCCGGTGGCGGCGATAACGCAGCGGGTGCCGTCGGGGTAGGCCTGTGGCAAGCGGGGCAAGCCATGCTGTCACTGGGCACATCCGGCGTCTATTTTGCGGTCAGCGATGGTTTTCTCAGCAACCTGCAGCACGCGGTGCACAGCTTCTGCCATGCCTTGCCGGGCACCTGGCATTTGATGTCGGTGATGTTGAGCGCGGCATCGTGTCTGGATTGGGCCGCCCGGTTGACCCATGCCGAAAGCGTACCGCAATTACTGGAAGAAGCGGCACAGGCCACTGTCAACACCTGCGTCCCCCCGTCTGGCTCCTCCCCTACCTTTCAGGCGAGCGCACCCCGCACAATAATCCGCAGGCAAAAGGCGCTTTTTGGGGGTTAACCCACCAGCATGGACGGGCAGAACTGGCGCGCGCCGTGCTGGAAGGCGTTGGGTTCGCGCTTGCCGATGGTATGGACGTGGTGCACATGACCGGGCTGCGCCCCTCCAGCATCACCTTGATTGGCGGTGGTACACGCAGCGCGTACTGGCGTCAAATGCTGGCGGATATCAGCGGACAGACGCTGGAGTACCGCACCGGCGGCGATGTCGGCCCCGCGCTGGGGGCGGCACGGCTGGCACAAAGCGCCGTGAACCCCGCTATCTCGCTGGCCGACCTGTTGCCACCGCTGCATCTGGAACAGGTTAACCTGCCCGATGCCGCACAGCACGCCCGCTATGCGCAGCAACGAGAAACGTTTCGTATGCTCTACCAGCAGTTGCGCCCGTTGATTAACGATATCCATTAACTGACCCAACGCCGAATGTCGCATCGCTGCACCAACAGGGAAAGCAGCATTCTGCATAACACTGCGCAGAAAAAAACGTAAAAGATATCCAGTATCGGCCAACCTTTCAGGGCCAGATCGCGAGTACGAATAAAATGAATAATCAGGGCATGGAAGCCATAAATAGCCAGAGAATGGCGGGAGATAAACGAAAATCCGGGCAAAGGAGCGCTCAGTGCTGCCGCTTTGAACAGGATCATCAGGCACACCGCCGCAATAAACACCAACGGGTTGGCATAGAGGTAGAATGTTTGGGTAAAGTTGTCGTTGACTAACGTCTGCTGCGAGGTGCCCACCGCAATCAGCGGCACGGAGACAACAAACAACGGCACTGCTCCCAGCGTGACCCAACGCGTGGGCGTTAACGTCCCCAAAGCGCGCCCCACCACCGCATACAGCAGGTAGTAAAACGTGTCGCCCACAATATACACGTTGATGGGTAACAACGGGGTATGCCCTATCGTCAGTTCAGGCGTATTGGGATTGGCGACAACGGCTAGAATCAATACTACTACGGCAAGATAACGTCCTGATACCGGGGGAACCCGTATTAGCGGCGATAGCAGATAGATAACCAGAATGGCATAGAAAAACCACAGATGATAAAAGACCGACTTTTGCCAAAACAGCCGTAGCGCGTTGCCTGCATGAATAGGTGTCAGCAGCGCCATATACGCCAAGGCCACCGCGCTGTAAAACAGCAGGTAGAAGCCAATACGCAGCATGTGCTTTTTATCCGCCCGCCGCTCGCCCAAAAACAGGTAGCCGGAAATCATAAAGAACAGCGGAACCCCCACCCGGCACGCGGAATTTAGCAAGTTTGCCACATCCCAATGGCGCTCGCCCGGCATACCTGCCGCCGTAATGTAATAGGTAGTGCTATGAATCAACACCACCATCAGGCAGGCGACGGCGCGTAGGTTATCGACCCAGCCTATTTTGTCCGACATGAGGCTCCCCTTTTGTTTTTAACAACATAAGGGTAGCTCCCCTACGGGTATGCCTCAATGGCAGGGTTTCTGGAAATGCTGTTATGGCGATCGACTGACATCACAACGCTAATGAGTAAACGCGCGATGATTCCCCCCACGGATGATAGCCCTCTCCAGCATAGACAAATCCCGTTTGCTCATAGAATCCGACCAGATCGGTACACAGATGCAGGTTGGAAAAGCCGTGTTTTTTCGCTTCATCGGCGGCATGACGCATCAATTAGCGAGCAAGACCACGAGAACGACAGTCAGGTTCTACATAAAGCGCACACAGCCACGGATAAAGCTCCATCCGACTGATGAAATCATTGGTAATCAGTCCGGCACAGCCAACAATCCGCTCGTCTTCAACCAGCAGGTACCATTGTGGCAACGGATTATGTGCCGTCAGCGAGCGTTCAATCACATCCTGATACAACATCATTGTCTCTTCAGATGCCCACTGCTCCTGAAAATAAGCCGTAGCTTCTTCCGCCCAGCGCGGTGTTTCACGCACAGAAATTATCTTCACACAACGTTCCTTCGTGATAGAACAAAATACAACGCCCGTCGTAGACGGGCGTTGAGGTTACTGACAAATAGCACTACTCTCATCGCTACCACCACCGTCATTCCCGCGAAGGTGGGAATCTCGTGCAGGTGAAACGAGTTTCTTCTCACAGAGATCCCCGGCTTTCGCCGAGGATGACGGCGGCAGTGGGACTGCTTGTCAGCAACCACCAGATCGATAACGACACACCATCAGAACAACCCAAGCGGTTTGTCGGAGTAACTCACCAACAAGCACTTGGTTTGCTGGTAGTACTCCAGCATCATCTTGTGATTTTCACAGCCAATGCCTGACTGTTTATAGCCGCCAAAGGCCGCATGTGCCGGATAGGCGTGGTAGATGTTGGTCCACACGCGCCCCGCCTGAATACCGCGTCCCATACGATAGGCGATGTTGCTGTTACGGCTCCACACCTCTGCCCCCAATCCATAGTGGGTATCATTAGCGATCTCCAGCGCATCATCCATGGTTTTAAACGTGGTGACCGCGAGAACCGGGCCAAAAATTTCCTCCTGAAACACGCGCATGCTGTTTTTTCCGAACAACACGGTCGGCTCCAGATAGTAGCCCTGCGTCAATGCGTCCAGCAACGCTTTGCGCGCCGCATAGCTCATGATTTGCAGCCCGACTTCGGTGGAGCCGGTAAAAGCCACTTTTGCGATGCGCGGCGACGTCGCCAGATACTCACCAATCTCACTGCCAGAGCCATTCACCACGTTGATCACGCCCGGCGGCAATAAATCCTGAATCAGTTCCATCAGCATCAGCACGGACAGCGGCGTCAATTTCGCTGGTTTAAGCACGATGCAGTTGCCTGCCGCCAGCGCCGGCGCCATTTTCCAGCAAGCCATCAGCAGGGGGAAATTCCATGGAATAATCTACCCTACCACGCCCAGCGGTTCGTGAAAATGGTAAGCGATCGTATCCTTGTCGATTTCGCTGATCGCCCCTTCCTGCGCGCGGGCACAGGCGGCAAAGTAGCGGAAATGGTCGATCGCCAGCGGCACGTCAGCCCCTATGGTTTCGCGAATCGGTTTCCCGTTATCCCAGGCTTCCGCATACGCCAGCAGTTCCAGGTTCTCCTCCATGCGATCCGCAATCCGGTTCAGCAGTAAGGCGCGATCCTGTACCGACATCGCACCCCACTCTGCCTTGGCGTTATGGGCAGCATTCAGCGCATGATCGACATCACGCATGCCGGAACTGGCGACTTCACACAGGGGTTGCCCGGTGACAGGCGTCAGGTTAACGAAATAGTCGCCACTGACCGGAGGCACCCAGGTGCCACCAATAAAGTTGTCATAGCGCTTTTTCAGATTGAGGGGGTGAGCATAGGTGTAGGGCGCGACCCGGTCTTCAGCGATGTGATGTACCATTGCGGTCTCCTGTTCTTCGCCGTAGGGTTACGCGGCCAGGCCGCGATGAAAAAAGAGCCAATGTGCAAAAAATTGCTAACATCAAGGACAGTCTACCAAGCGTATACACAAATCGGCTTTCCTGCCGCGCTGTTTAGCGACTCTTCGAGGAAACGCACACTTCCCCCCCCCCCTTTTTGTGCCCTGAACCACAGGCAAAACGCCAAATTCCACGATAAAACTCGCATCGCATCCCGTGGGATGAAATAATGGCTTTCTACTCCAGAATGAATATCTTATGGGGATAACACGCGGAAGAAGCGATCCCTGCGCTCGAGGGCGCATGCCAGCGAACGGTACGCCATCAAGGCAGCTTGTCTCAGGCCAAAACTGACTGGCTGGCGGAAGAAGTGCCCGTCGCGCTGGTGTACAACGGCATTTCCCATGTGGTGATGATGGCTACGCCAAAAGATCTGGAAGCCTTTGCGTTAGGTTTTTCCCTGTCGGAAGGCATCATCACGTCACCGCAAGAGATTTACGGCATGGACGTGCAGCCGGTCTGTAATGGTATTGAAGTCCAGATAGAGCTCTCCAGCCGCCGCTTTTCCGGGCTAAAAGAGCGTCGCCGCGCCATGAACGGCCGTACCGGCTGCGGCGTATGTGGTGTCGAACAGTTGGAAGAGATCGGTAAACCGGGCGCACCGCTGCCCTTCATGCAAACCTTCTCGCTGAATCACCTGGACGGTGCATTAAGGCAGCTCAAAGACGTGCAGCACATCGGCCAATTGACCGGTTCTACCCATGCGGCGGCCTGGCTTTCCGGCGAAGGGACCATTTTGGGCGGCTGCGAAGATGTTGGCCGTCACGTGGCGCTCGATAAACTGCTGGGCGTACGTGCTACGCGCCCCTGGCACTCGGGTGCCGTGTTGGTTTCCAGCCGTGCCAGCTATGAGATGGTGCAAAAAGCCGCGATGTGTGGCGTCGAGATCCTGTTTGCCGTCTCAGCGGCAACGTCGCTCGCCATTGATGTGGCTGAGCGTTGCAACCTGACGCTGGCGGGCTTTTGCCGCCCAGGCCGGGCGACCGTTTATACCCATCCGCAGCGCCTGCTCGACAGCGCATGAGGCCAGTACAGATAGATTAATCTGTTTTTAGCTTAGGCAACAATGATATAACCGTTTGTTTTCCAGGGGTAAACGTGCGAACTCCGTGCGATGGCGACGCGAATAATCGTTTTCAAGATCATTTAATTAACTATAATGAACCTCATGATTACGCGACGCTAACAAACGGTTGTTTGTTAACCATTACCGCTTGAGGCGTGCCGTACCTGACTATCACGCGCGCGCCACAACCAAGACCAAGCACGCTCGCGATTATTTAGTAGTACAACTATGGAGATGATAAATATGAGTTATTCACTGCCATCCCTGCCTTACGCTTATGACGCGCTGGAACCGCATTTCGACAAACAAACGATGGAAATCCATCACTCTAAGCACCACCAAGCTTACGTCAATAATGCTAACGCAGCGCTGGAAAGTCTGCCGGAATTCGCTAGCCTGTCCGCAGAAGAGCTGATCGCCAAACTGGATAAAGTACCGGCCGAGAAAAAAGCGGTACTGCGTAACAACGCTGGCGGCCACGCTAACCACAGCCTGTTCTGGAAAGGCCTGAAACTGGGCACCACGCTGGGCGGCGATCTGAAAGCGGCTATCGAACGCGATTTCGGCAGCGTTGATGCATTCAAAGAAAAATTTGAGCAAGCTGCTGCAACCCGTTTCGGTTCAGGATGGGCATGGCTGGTATTGAAAGAAGACGGCAAACTGGCCGTGGTTTCTACCGCTAACCAGGATAGCCCGCTGATGGGCGAAGCCATTTCTGGCGCTTCCGGTTACCCGATCGTCGCGCTTGACGTGTGGGAACACGCTTACTACCTGAAATATCAAAACCGTCGCCCGGATTACATCAAAGCGTTCTGGAACGTGGTGAACTGGGATGAAGCTGCTGCCCGTTTTGCTGCTGCCAAATAATTTGTCCTGACGACATAAAACGCATAAAACCGAAATAACATTTTGTTATTTCGGTTTTTTTTGCTTTTTACCCGCGGACTCGATTCATCTTTCTTACATTTAAACAATTAAAAATTTTTTAAAGGCGCATTTTTCATTTATGCTGCCGGGGTTAACTCGCCTAAATCATGCTGTGTTTTGTGCTGCCTCCTTTGCGGCACACGATGCCTTGTACCCGGATTATGGCGATTAACACCGTATCAGATGGCAGTCCCTGCTCTCTGAAGTAGGCCGTCTATCCCATCCGGATTTTTACCATGGGAAGGTGAATACGGTTTTACGGTGCAATACAGTACATAGCCACACGCTGACACGGAGCTTGTCTCGTACCTTCAGTCTGACACCCCATCGCACAGCGTAAGCTTGTGCGCTCCCCGGATAGACGCCATTGTTTGGCTTTACACACAGTGGAAAACAGAATGGCTATCAAGTTTGAAAATATCAACGTCGGTAAGAAATTAGGGCTGGGGTTCTTTTTGGTATTGCTGTTAACCGCACTGATTGCGGGCCGAGGAATTAGCTACATTGAGTCGTTACAAGAGAGTATTCAAAAAGTTAATTTGAGTAATCAGATTAATACCGAGGTTAATCAGGCTAAATATTATCGTGCCCGCTTTGGTGCCAATTACGATCTGAACGACATCAAACAAAACAGTATTCATATCGACAACATCAATACGCTGGTCGCCCAAGCCAAGACGCTAAGCTGGTCTGCTCAGGATAGCAAAACGCTCGATAGCATCACGACCACGATCAATAGTTACAAGCAGCAGCGCCAAAACTATCTGGATGCTGTTACCACCAAAGATAACGTCAGAAAAAGCTGGAGACTGGACGGTACCGATCAGGCGATGAGCAAGCTTGACGACCAGCTGCGCGCGACGGGCGATAGCCAATCACAGAACTACTGCTGGCTGATTTCAAAACCAAGCTGATGACAGTGCGCTTCCATCTGGACAATTTGCTGCTGGAACGCACCAAGGCAGCAGAAGAAACGCTGACCGACTCCATCAATGAAGCGCAGACAGCAGACCTTCCTGAGTCAGAGCCTTTCCGTCGAACAGCGGGAAACGCTGGACCCGGTTATGAGCACCATGAACCATTATGAGGAGCAGGTGCTCTCTTACATGCCGGCTTACCAGAAGGAGATGGACAGCGTCACGCAGATGAACGACATCGCCGTAACGCTGAGCGATCGCATCACCGAACTGCTGCACGCACAGCTACAGCAAACCGACCACAACGTGCGCACCTCAGAAATCCAGTTGACCGTAACGGCCCTGATCACCCTGCTGGCTGGGCTGTTGATCTCCTGGTTTATTTCGCGACAAATCACCGCGCCGCTCAACCATATGCTCACCATCGCTGAGCGCATTGCCACGGGGGATCTGACCATGAACATGTCGACCTCGCGCCGTGATGAACTGGGCCAGTTATTGAACGCCATGGCAAAAATGAACGGTAATCTGCACCAAATGATTGATGATATCCGCGTTGGCGTCGGTCAAATCTCTACCGCTGCCAGCGAGATCGTCGCCGGTAACACCGATCTCTCTTCTCGCACCGAGCAGCAAACGGCTGCCAGCATGGAGCAACTGACCGCCACCGTGAAGCAAAATGCGGATAACGCCAACCATGCCAACAAGCTGGTAGTTGTAGTTAATGCCTCGCAAACCGCTAAACAGGGTGGCGAACAGGTAGGCCATGTGGTGCAAACCATGGTGGATATCGAACAAAGCTCCAAGCGCATTGCCGAAATCACGTCGGTTATCAACAGCATTGCCTTCCAGACCAACATTCTGGCGCTGAACGCAGCGGTCGAAGCGGCGCGCGCCGGGGAAGTGCGCAATCTGGCACAGCGCAGCTCACAAGCCGCCAAAGAGATCGAAGGGCTCATCAGTGAGTCCGTCACGCAAATCAGCCAGGGTGCCAATCTGGTCACCAACGCAGGCAAGACGATGGATAACATCGTGAAATCAGTAACGCAGGTGCACGATATTATGGGTGAAATCGCCACCGCGTCTGAAGAGCAGAGCCGTGGTATTGCTCAGGTTAGTCAGGCGATTGCGGAAATGGATGGCACCACGCAGCAGAACGCCGCTTTGGTAGAGCAATCCGCCGCCGCCGCTAACTCACTGGAAGAGCAAACGCAGGTGTTGACGGAAGCGGTATCGGTATTTCGCCTTACACAAGCCGCTGACGGGGCTATTCCCGCCCTCGGCTATGGCGAACGCCCGGCACAGCTAGACTATCAGCGGTAAATAGTCGCGGTAAGCAACAACCGACCTGAGATAAGGTTGATATAAGATTCCGCGTCGTAAAAAACGGGCGGTGCGCTTTTGATAGCGCACCGCCCGTCGACGTTCTGAACCGCAATCTAAAAGGCTTTTTTAAGGCTAATCTGCGAGATTAATGCCGCCAGAGAAAGCACCAGCGTGGAACGCACCACCTGCTGATAACGCTGCTGTTGCATCGGGATCAGCAAGGGATCGGCAGGCTCTCCCCCCATTAGCCGTTCATGAGGATGCGGCAACGCGGTGACACAGTGCAGTTCGGTAATCGGCCCGAGAATCTCATCATCGGTAAAACGATAGTCGTTTTCGTCGTGGAATAACTCTTCCCATAACGCCATCACCAACTCGGCATCTTCATACTCTTTACGGCTGATCATACTCAGATCATAAATCAGCTTTAAACGCACCGAGAGATTCCCTAACGGACCACTGCCAGTCATTAACGGCTCTACCGCGTATTTCACCGCATAATCGTCTTTACGAAAGATTTGCAGCATGAGAATACTCACGGCTTCAACCAACAGCTCAACCGCTCAACCGCTTTCAGCATAAAGCTGCGCACGGTTTTCGCCGCATTGAGGGATTCCAGCACGCGATTCTCAAAGGCTTGAGTTTCTTCCATCATAACGTCCCTGCCGAACGGCGCGAATTATTGCATGGCGTTATACACACTCAATGCTTGCTCCACAACCTTACTCTGCACATCCAGACCAGAAATTTGCGCCAACGCAGCCTGCGGCCCCAGGTTATTCAACAACGCCGCCAGTTCCTGCGCCTGCGGGTCCTGCTCGCTGCGGTAATGCATAACCGCAGCGATACCGATAATCAGGTTGTCATTGGGCAATTGATACTCCAGCGTGCCCAGCAGCGGTTTGATCAGGCGATCGCCTGCGCTAAGTTTACGCAGCTGCTGACGCCCAACCCGCTCAACATCGTCATGCAGATAAGGGTTTTCGAATTTTCGAAGCGGCTTAAAATCTTGTTGATGTAGGCAGCATGCTTCTCGGCATCAAAGCCGTAACGCTTAATCAGCACGGCTCCGCTCTCTTCCATCGCCCCACGCACTACAGCGCGCACCTCGGTATCCAGAATGGCATCGCGGATCGTCTGATGATGAGCCTGCTGGCCAAGATACGCGGTAACTGCATGGCCAGTCTTGAGTGTAAACAGCTTACGTTCAACGAATGCCATCAGATTGTCGGTTAATTCCATGCCTGCGATCTGCGGTAAAGGCCCGACGAATTGGGTTTGGTCGACAATCCATTCACTGAAAGTTTCTACCGTCACGACCAAAGGGTCGTCCTGGCTCGCTTCCACCGGTGGAACAATGCGGTCTACCGCCGAATCAACAAAACCCAAGTGCTCGTTGACCCATGCCTGCTCGTTCTCCGGCAGATGCTTCCACACGTGTTGCTTTAATTGCGTGTTGCTTTGCGCATGGCGCTTCACCAAACCCTGAGCAATGGCACCCGCAATTTTTTCCAGAATTTGCGGCCCTACCGCCGTCGTCACCACATCGGCCTCGGCAAGCAACGCCACTGCTTCCGGGCTTGCGCTGTGCACCGCACTGACGTTGCTGACCGTTTCCAACTGTGCCTGCTCGCCGACCACTTTCACCTGATACTGCTTACGGTTGTTGATGGCATCCAGCAACGGCTGGTTCACATCTGCAAAGGTGAGTTCGATATTGGCGTCTGCCAGCAGTTTTCCGATAAACCCGCGTCCGATATTTCCGGCACCAAAATGTAAAGCTTTCATCATGCGTTAACCTTTAAAAACAATGGCAAAAAAAGAGGCCTCCCGAAGGCGGCGCTGCCGATGCATCAGGCACTCTTTTTCTCGGAGAGCAGGTCTAGCACTTCCTGCACATCCTGGGTCTGCGCCAAACGGGCAATCACGGTGTCATCGTCCAGCGCATTGGTCAGGCGGGTGATCACCGCAATATGTTCGTTATTACGCGCCGCGATACCGATCACCAATTTTGCGACGTCATCCTCATCATCACCAAAGCGAACCCCCTGCGGATATTGGCAGAAGACGATGCCGGTTTTCAGCACGCGATCTTTGGCTTCAATGGTGCCATGCGGCACAGCGATGGATTCGCCCAGATACGTCGAGGTCAATTTTTCACGCACCAACATCGCATCCACATATTCCGGCTCAACGTAGCCACCTTTCACCAGTTGCTCACCGGCAAAGCGAATCGCCTGCTCTTTATCGCTCGCCTGCAAGTTCAGGAATACTTTAGCAGCGCCCAGTTGGAACAAGGTGGCGGCTTGCGGCTCAACAACCGGTGCGGCGGCAACGCTGCCACCCGCAGGCTGAGCGGCGGCCAGACGACTCACCAGATCGCTGTACAACTGGCTGTCGAGGAAGTTGGTCAGCGAAATATGCTGTGCTTGTGGCGCAGGGCGCGTTCGGTCAAATCACGATGCGTAATCACTAGATCGACATCCTCAGGCAAGCTGTTGATGGCGCTATTGGTCACAGAAATTTGCGTAAGCCCGGCATCCTGCACTTTCTTGCGCAATACGCCAGCCCCCATAGCACTGGAACCCATGCCAGCATCACAGGCCACAATGATTTTGCGCACGGTGCTCAGATCGCGGCTGATGCCACTGGGCACTGACCCCCCCTTGGAGGCTGCTTTCATCTCTTGCACACGGCGTGTGGCTTCATCGAGATCGTCACCCTCCTTTATCTTGGTGCTTTTCAGCAGAATCGCTGACAGCACAAAGGAGACGGCAAACGCAGCAGCAATCGCCACGATATTGGCAAAATAAGCCCCTTTTGGCGTCATTGCCAACACGTCCAGAATAGAGCCCAGAGAAGCCGGAGAAACCAGACCACCGCCCAGCAAGTTCAGCGTGAACACGCCGGTCATGCTGCCGAGAATCACCGCAATCAGCAGACGCGGGTTCATCAGAACATACGGGAAATAGATTTCGTGGATACCGCCCAGGAAGTGGATGATGGCAGGGCCCGGTGCGGACTATTTCGCATTACCACGGCCAAAGAACATGTAGGCCATCAGCACACCCATGCCCGGGCCAGGGTTGGCTTCAATCAGGAAGAAAATAGACTTACCGGTTTCCGTCGCCTGTTGGATACCCAGCGGCGAGAAGATACCGTGGTTAATTGGGTTATTCAGGAACAGAATTTTGGCCGGTTCGACAAAAATGGAGGCCAACGGCAGCAGGTTGGTCTGCACCATCAGGTTTACGCCCGCCGCCAGGATTTTCGATAACCCTTCTACGAGCGGACCAATAACCAAAAACACCATTATAGCCAACAACATGCCGATAATACCAGCCGAGAAGTTGTTGACCAGCATTTCAAAACCGCTTTTGATTTTACCATCAACAGCGCGGTCAAAACGTTTGATGGCCCATCCGCCCAACGGGCCGACGATCATCGCACCGAGGAACATCGGCATATCGACACCGACGATCACCCCCATCGTGGTGATAGCACCGACCACGCCACCGCGATCGCCCGCCACCAAGCGGCCGCCGGTGTAACCGATAAGCAGCGGCAGCAGATAGGTGATCATCGGTCCCACCAGCTTGGCGAGCGTAGCATTCGGCAGCCAGCCAGTTGGAATAAACAAGGCAGTAATCAGGCCCCAAGCGATAAACGCCCCGATATTAGGCATTACCATGTTGCTCAGGAAGCGGCCAAAATTCTGAACTTTGACCTTTGTATCTGCTGTGAGCATAAAAACACACACCTATTCAAACGCGCGATCGCAAGCGCGTGTGGTCATTATCGTGAGACGGTGTGACTGCCTTCCGTCGGTAGAGATCGTGCGGACTCTAGCACGTCGGTTTGATACCGCAACCTCACGGCCATATGTGACAAACATCACACATAATCCCCACATCACTGCTACATTTTAGTGACTGAGTTCACATAAAATCACCGAATGCGGTTAATTCGACGCATCATCAACGGCAGCACAATGTGACGTTAATCACATCACAATACCGTGATTTTGTTTTGATTATGTGACTAATATCACTAAATGTCATCACCACCTCGCGTTATTGCCCTATAGCGATGGTTTCAACAACGGTAAAAGTGGTGGTAATCCGTTCATCAAATCGCGCTGCTGTGTTGCCAGAGGCGTAATCAGCGCGTTGTAACGCGCCGCCTGCTGTGCCGTTTCAAACTGCACCTGATTTCCCACAAAAGTAACCTGCTTGCCCTGAGCCTGAAGGAAGTCACCCACCTGCGCCAACTGCTGTGCCAAGGTGGCGGCGGTCGGCACCACGTTCCCCAATGCTACCACCGGTTGGACACTACCTGCGAGTAAACGCGCTCATACAGCACTTGCACCTCTTGCGGCTGGCTCAGATTACGCCGAGCTGAATCTGCCTGGGTTTTTGCCGCCTGCACCTGCTGCCCCAGCAGGTTTATCGCGCCGACGACGCTACGCACGCCGTCACGTTGCGTCAAATAATCCTGCGGCACACGAATCTGAGAAACGTGCTCCAATAACGGTTTGAGGCTCACCGCCATGCTTTGACGCAACTGCTGGGAAAAGGTGGTTAAGATGGCGTAATCGTTGGCAAAAGGTCCTAACTGTTTTTTCTGATAGTCACTGAGTGCAGGTGGCACGCTACCCGGTTGCGATGGCACGCTTTGCAATAGCGTCATAAACGCCTTGCGCTGATCCGCTTCGCTATCACCGCAGGCCGTCAGTTGGAACACCATACCCAAAGCCAGCACAGGCAATAGCCAGCGCGAGCGCCACCCCGTTGTTATCGTCATGCCATACTCCTTATCGCACGTCTTATCCGGTGAAGAAGCGGACCACATTGCTCTGCCTTATCCCTAAGCATAGTCGAATCAGCGCGATACCCTCGTTTTTCTGCCACGCCACCGGGATACTCAGGGTGCAATGGCCGGATAACAGCGCGCTGCTGCAACATTGAGCAACGCCCCCATAACGGTGCAACGCCACAGCGTAAAACGCGCCCATAGCAGGAATCACTCTATTTCCCTCTGTTTTACGGCTATATGTAGCAAAAACATCACTCACAGACCCGAAACGCAGAGATAAAATCTGCCATTTTTTGCTATTACGCTGGCGTGATTCTTGCTCAGTGGGTATATCCCAGCACGACGCAGGAAAGACAGAAGATGACACCCGTACTTCATCTTGGTGAGCAAAACGGTTTTCGTTGCGCATCGCGCATTCAGGAACTGGCACAACACAGTCAACTGCTGACCGACTGTTCATTACGCTATGACCAGATCTCTCACGGGCGGTTTGAAGGTAGTTTGAAAGAGGCCTAGCTGGACGGCGTACAGTTCTACCAGGAGCAACTGTCACAGTCGGTGTTTCAACGCGGCCAGGGCCGAACGGGCACGCTCTGCCTCGGGGTGTTTAATGTGCTATCGGGAGAGGCGCGCTGGATGGGAAACAGCCTGACACAGCAGGACATCACCTGGTCCTACGACGGCGGCGAGTTGATGCTGCAAACGCCGGAAACCTCTTCGCTATTGGTACTGAGCATTCCTTTGGCGCTGTTATCGGATATCACCGATGAACTGCCGCAGCGGGTCTACGCCATTCATCACGATCTCCTTGCCAACCGGCTGCGCGAACACATCTTGGCCATGCTGCACAGCGTGATGGAACACCCGCTGCAATTTGCGCAACGGCAGGCGCGGCTGAAATTTCTCAGCGATATCCGCGAGCTTGCCTTTGTCTTTTTCACAGCTGTGGGCACGCAGACCATCAGCGTGCGTCCTTCTCTGCAAAAGGCGCAGCGTGTCGTCACCAAAGCACAGGACGCGCTGATCGCCCATCGCGATCGGCCACTGACCATGGATGAGCTGTACCAACTGACCCACACCTCGCGTCGCGTCGCACCCTACAAAACTGTTTTGAAACCGTCACGGGCCAAAGCCCGGCCATATTCCTGAAAAACATGCGGCTCAATGGGGTGAAACGCATGCTGGTGATGGAAGGAGAGTACGCACAGATCAGCGAAATTGCCTCCAAGTGGGGCTTCTGGCACCTGTCGCAATTTACCGCCGACTACAAACGCCTGTTTGCTGAACTGCCCTCTCACACGCGGCGTGCGGTTCATCATTTGATCTGAAAATGATGACTATTCGTCACATTCAAGTTTGCCAGATTTCGATAACGCACACGCCAGAGCCCTTCATAGACTGACCATGAACCATCACGTAGGGGAACGGAACATGGCACAGCACTCTTCATCAGCGCACGCGCTGCCCCAGACGGCATTGCCGCAGGGGAACCAACTCCAAAAAGGCAGCCTTGGCCTTTGGTCGATCATCTTTTTTGTTATTGCCGCCGCATCGCCCTTAACTGGCGTCGTCGGGGGCTTGCCCGTCGCCTTTATGGCAGGCAACGGCGCAGGCGTTCCCTGTGTTTATGTCCTGGCGGGCGCATTGCTGCTTATTTTCAGCTTTGGCTTTATCGCCATGAGCCGTTATGTGGTAAACGCTGGCGCTTTCTACGCCTATATCGCACAAGGGCTGGGCACCCATAGTGGCATCGCCGGGCTCGGCATCGCACTGTTGGCCTACACCGCCATTCAGCTTGCCGTCACGGCCATGTTTGGCTTCTTCTTCGCGCAGTTCGTGCAGATGCACACCGGTATTGCAGCACCCTGGTGGCTGTTCTCACTGCTGATGCAAGCGGCGGTCGTCGCGCTCGGCATTGCCAAAATCGAGCTGGGCGGCAAAGTGCTTGGCGTATTGATGCTGATGGAAGTCGGCATTGTGGTGCTGGTTGACGCCGCCATTGTTACCCAGCCTATTGCCTTTGATATCAGCGCATTTACCCCTTCCACCGTGTTTCATGGCGATGTGGGCATTGCGATGATCTTCGCCATTTGCTCTTTCGTCGGCTTTGAAACGACCGTGATCTACTCGGAAGAGTGTCGGCAACCGGCCAAGATAATCCCACGCGCCACGCTGCTCGCCGTGGTGCTGATCACCAGCTTTTTCTCCCTCTCAGGCTGGGCATTTGTGCAATATGCGAGGGCTGCTCACGTTGCCGATCTCGCCGCCAACGATCCAGGGATGTTTGTGTTTACCGTCACCGAATAGGTGTTTGGCCCATGGGCTATACAGGTGATGTCGGTCTTGCTGATCACCAGCCTGTTTGCCGCAACGCAGGCGTTCCATAACACGCTGTCTCGCTATCTGTTTGCCATTATCCGTGACGGTTTGCTGTGGTCGAAAATGGCAAAAACCCACCGCACGCACCAGACGCCCTATATTGCCAGTCTGGTGCAAGGCGCGTTTATGCTGTGCGCCACCGCGTTGCTCGCCCTGGCGCAGTTAGACCCGATGGCGAACGTGTTCTCCTGGGCGTCTGCCTTGGGCAGCATGTCGATTCTGGTGCTGCAATTCAGCGTCTCGCTCGCCGTTCTCGCCTACTTCCAGCGGAATCCTTCGCTGCCGGTGTCACGCTGGAGCCGCCTTATCGCTCCGGCCCTCTCCGCCTTCGGCACGCTGGCAACGTTAGCGCTGGTGGTCAATAACCTCGACGTACTGAGCGGCTCCTCCTCGCCGGTGGTGTCATCGCTGCCCTATCTGGTGCTGATGGTGGCGTTTGCCGGGTTTATGAGTGCGGACTTCCTGCGTCGATTGAGTCCCGAGCGCTATTCACGCATCGGCCAAATGGTTGAAACCCTGTAACGCCACGCGGATTCGTCCGTTGCCGCTCCGGCGGCAACGGCTCACCGTCATCTGATTTCATGGAGTTCACAATGACAACACCCTATAACCATACTGATTACCGTTTTTGGCACCCGATGGTACACCCGAATGACTGGGCCGAACGCGAACCGCTGCGCATTGTAAAAGGCGACGGTCTCTACATCTGGGATGATAAAGGGCGCAAAATGCTCGATGGCTTCGCCGGGCTGTGGTGCGTAAACGTGGGCCACAATCGCCCGGAAGTGAAAGCCGCCATCGCCACACAGATGGATAAACTGGCTTATTACCAACTGTTTGACGGCGTCAGCCACCCGATGGCAGAAGCGCTGTCTAATCGCCTCATTAAGATGACACAGCAAAAAGATATGAGGCGGGTGCTGTACGGCATGGGCGGCTCGGACGGTGTGGAAACCGCCCTCAAGGTGGCGCGCCAGTACTGGATTTTGCAAGGCAAGCCGCAACGCACGCGCTTTATCTCTCTGAAGAATGCCTATCACGGCGTACACATGGGTGGCACCTCGGTGTCTGGCCTGCCGATTTATCGTCTTAACTATGGCCCAATGCTGGAAGGCTGCACGCAGATCGAATCGCCCTGGCAGTATCGCAACCCGTGGAACTGCGACGATCCCGACACGTTAGGCAAACGGGTGGCTGAGCAGTTAGAGCGCGAAATTCTTTATTACGGACCGGATACGGTCGCTGCCTTCATCGCTGAACCCGTGCAGGGCGCAGGCGGCGTGATTGTGCCACCCGCTAACTTCTGGCCGCTGGTGCGCGAGATCTGTGATAAATACGGCGTACTGTTGATCGCCGACGAAGTAGTCACCGGATTTGGCCGCAGCGGGGCGATGTTTGGTTCACGCAGTTGGGGCGTAAAACCAGACATCATGGTGTTTGCCAAAGCGCTCACTGCCGGATATGTGCCGCTGTCGGCTACCGTGCTGAATCAGCGTATCGAAGCGGCCTATCTGGACAACCGCGATGCGCGTGGGTTACTGATGACCGGCTTTACCTACGGCGGCCACCCGTTAGCCTGTGCCGCCGGGTTGGCAGTGTTGGATATTGTTGAGCGGGAGAATCTGCCAGCCAATGCCGCACATCAGGGGGAATACTTGCTGGGTCAACTGCTGCCGTTTGAGTCACGCTTCCGCTCCGTGGGCAACGTGCGGGGCAAAGGGCTGATGCTGGCGCTGGATCTGGTAGAGGACAAAGCGAGCAAGCGCTCGTTAGCGCCGGATAACGGGCTGGCATTCCGTATTGCAGAAGCGGCACGCGATGCCGGCGCGGTGGTACGCCCAGTCGGACCGAAACTGGTGTTGGCGCCACCGTTAACCATCGATAAAGCGGGTTGCGATACGCTGGTGATGGCACTGCAAACGGCGTTTGAAAAGGAAGAACGGTAGCAAGACACCGGTAGAAAAAAGGGCCGTTCCTGCATGAACGGCCCTTATTTTTTTAGATGCTACGCGTCGCGCTGTTCACTTACTGCAATACGGAAATATCCGCCACTTTCAGGAAGAGGTTACGCAGTTGGTTGAGCAGCGTCAGGCGGTTCAGGCGCACGCTTTCATCTTCCGCGTTAACCATCACCTTATCGAAGAAGTTATCAACCGGCTCACGCAGTTCGGCCAGTTCCGCCAACGCTTCCTGGTAGCGCCCTTCAGCGAACCAGGGTGCCAGTTTGCTTTCCAGCGCGGTTACGTAGGTGGCCAGTTGAATTTCCTCTTTCTCTTTGAGCAGAGCAGCATCAATGTTGGCGTTCAGCGTATCGGTGGATTTCGCCAGGATGTTGGACACGCGCTTGTTGGCCGCGGCCAGCGCAGTGGCGGCATCCAGCGAACGGAAGTGACTCACCGCTTTCACGCGGGCATCGAAATCTGCCGGACGGGTCGGGCGACGGGCCAATACCGCCTGAATGGTGTCCACGCTATGACCTTCTTCCTGATACCAGGCGCGGAAACGACCCAGCATGAATTCGATCACGTCATCGACCACGTTCGCGTTGTTCAGCTTGTCGCCATACAGGCGTACCGCTTCTTCCGTCAGAGTTTGCAGATCGAGCGGCAACTGTTTCTCAACGATAATACGCAGCACACCCAACGCAGCGCGGCGCAGAGCGAACGGGTCTTTATCCCCTTTCGGGTGTTGACCGATACCGAAAATTCCCGCCAGCGTGTCCATCTTGTCGGCAATCGCTAATGCACAGGCAACGCCTGACGCAGGCAGTGCATCCCCGGCAAAACGCGGCTGATACTGTTCGTTCAGGGCAACGGCAACGTCTTCGGCTTCGCCGTCGTGGCGCGCGTAGTGCATCCCCATTACGCCCTGGGTGTCGGTAAATTCGAACACCATGTTGGTCATCAGGTCACACTTGGAGAGCAAACCGGCACGTTTCGCGCGAGCAACGTCGGCACCGATTTTCTCCGCCACCCAGCCCGCCAAGGCCTGAATGCGATCGGTCTTGTCGCGCAGCGTACCCAACTGCTGTTGGAACAACACGGTTTGCAGACGCGGCAGATGATCTTCCAGACGTTTTTTACGGTCGGTGTTGAAGAAGAATTCGGCATCCGCCAGACGCGGGCGCACCACTTTCTCATTACCCGAAATAATCTGTTGCGGATCTTTGGATTCAATGTTGGCAACAAAGGTGAAATTCGGCAGCAGCTTTCCGGCGTTGTCATACACCGGGAAATACTTCTGGTCGCCCTTCATGGTGTAAACCAGCGCTTCGGCAGGCACTGCCAGGAATTTCTCTTCAAAGCGCGCGGTCAGCACCACCGGCCATTCCACCAGTGAGGTCACTTCTTCCAGCAGGCTTTCGCTCAGATCGGCATTACCACCAATCTGACGCGCAGCCGCTTGCGCATCGGCTTTGATCAACGCCTTACGCGCTTCATAATCGGCGATAACCTTGCCGCGCTCCAGCAGGATGCTCGGGTATTGGTCAGCGTTATCGATGGTGAATTCGGGTTCGCCCATAAAGCGATGGCCGCGCACGGTACGAGCAGATTCAATGCCCAGTACCTGACCGGAGATCAGTTCATCACCCAGCAGCATCGTTACCGTATGCACCGGACGCACAAACTGGGTCTCTTTGTCGCCCCAGTACATCAGTTTCGGGATCGGCAGTTTCGCCAGCGCGTTTGCGACCATATCCGTCAACAGCCCCTGAGCGCTGCCACCTTTTACCAGGGCGCGATACAGCAGCCACTCGCCTTTGTCGGTCGTCAAACGTTCTGCCTGATCGACAGTGATACCGCAGCCGAGCGCCCAGCCTTCAGCCGCTTTGGTCGGTTTGCCCTCAGCGTCATACGCCTGAGCAATGGCCGGACCACGTTTTTCGACTTCACGATCAGGTTGTGCGGCGCTCAGTTGCGCCACTTTCAACGCCAAACGACGTGGTGCGGCAAACCAGCTCACGTCACCGTGTGTCAGTCCGGCATTATCCAGTTCAGCGGTGAAGTTGGCGGCAAAGGACTCCGCCAGAGAACGCAGCGCCTTTGGCGGCAGCTCTTCCGTGCCGATTTCCACCAGAAAAGTCTTGTCAGTCATCGCTGTTAGCTCTCTTTCTTGTTACACATCGGGAAGCCCAGCGCTTCACGGGAAGTGTAGTAGGCTTCGACCACCGCTTTGGTCAGCGTGCGAATGCGCAGGATATAGCGCTGACGTTCGGTAACGGAAATGGCTTTACGCGCGTCCAGCAGGTTAAAGCTGTGCGCCGCTTTCAGAATGCGCTCGTAGGCAGGCAGCGGCAGCGGTTTTTCCAGCGCCAGCAGCTGTTGCGCTTCTTTCTCGTACTGCTCGAAGCAGGTAAACAGGAAATCGACGTCGGCGTATTCGAAGTTATAGGTGGATTGTTCCACCTCGTTTTGGTGGAACACGTCGCCGTAGGTGGTTTTACCCAGCGGGCCATCGCTCCACACCAGGTCATAGACGCTGTCCACACCCTGAATGTACATTGCCAGACGTTCCAGACCATAAGTGATCTCGCCGGTCACCGGCTTGCACTCAAGCCCCCCCACCTGCTGGAAGTAAGTAAACTGCGTGACTTCCATACCGTTCAACCACACTTCCCAGCCTAGCCCCCAGGCACCCAGCGTCGGGTTCTCCCAGTTATCTTCCACGAAACGAATATCATGAATGGTCGGGTCCAGCCCCAGAGCTTTCAGCGAACCGAGATACAGTTCCTGAATATTGTCTGGTGACGGCTTGATGATGACCTGAAACTGATAATAGTGTTGCAGGCGGTTCGGGTTTTCCCCGTAACGACCGTCGGTAGGACGACGCGACGGCTGCACATAGGCAGCGGCAATAGGCTCTGGCCCCAGCGCGCGCAGACAGGTCATCGGATGAGAGGTGCCAGCGCCGACTTCCATATCCACAGGTTGGACAATGGTGCAGCCTTGGCGAGCCCAGTAATCCTGCAACGTCAGGATCAGGCCCTGGAAGGTCTTGGTATCAAACTTTTGCATGTCAGATTCACGCGATACATGTGGATTTATACGTAATGCGCCAGTATACCCTCTGAGTGCAAGATATACAGCCAGAATGCTGCAACAACTTCACTTCAGCGGCACTTTATTGATGTTGAGGCCAGTTTAGCACGGCGCGGCCCATGACGGGCCGCGCCCATCGGCTCACGCGGTGAACACCGTTTGCAACATTTTCAGGCTCAGCACCAGCAGCAGTGCGGCAAAGATCTTTTTCAAGGTAGCAACCGGCAAACGATGCGCCAAACGCGCACCAAAACGGCGCGGTAAAGAAGCTCACTGCCGAAATCAGCAGCACGGCAGGCACTGAGACATAGCCCAACGTGTAGGCAGGCATCCCCGCCGTAGACCAGCCGTTAATCATATAACCCAGCGCCCCCGCCAGCGCGATAGGCAGCCCCACAGCCGCCGACGTGCCTATCGCCTGCTGAATTCGTACATTACACCAGGTCAGAAACGGCACGGTGAGTGATCCCCCGCCAATCGCCACCAGTGCAGAAATACCGCCGATAATCAAACCCGCCAGCGATACCCCAGCCACTCCCGGCAGTTGGCGCTGCGCTTTGGGTTTGATGTTGAGCACCATCTGCAATGAAACATAGGCCATAAAACAGGAAAAGAAGATGGCCAGTGCCCGCGTAGGCAGCAGCGTCACCAACCAGGTGGCGGCGAAGGTGCTGATAAGGATCGCTGGCGTAATACGCAGCATCACGGGCCATAGCACCGCCTGATGCTGGTGATGGGTGCACAAACTGGAGATCGCGGTAATGACAATCACTGCCATTGAGGTGCCCAGAGCCAAATGCACCAGATGCTCACCTTGCACACCCTGTGCAGCAAACAGTGCCGTTAAAATCGGCACCATGATGCCGCCGCCGCCAATCCCTAACAGCCCCGCCACGAACCCGACAACGCCGCCCAACGCCAGATAGGCAACGATCCACTCAATAGCCATGTGCTCCCCCTTCCCCGCTTGCAATGTGTAATAGTGTATAACCTGTGCAGTGCCTTTCACGCGCCGATCTTATTGATTTCTTGTGAGCACGCACACAAAAAAACTGGTTGCATATGGGTCTTCCCCTATCATGGTGGCACACACCCTCAATCAAGTATAATTATCTATACTTGTACCTTCTCAAAGGAGGTATTTATGCGCCCCACATCCCTAAACCTAAACTTATCACCGCGACATTCCCCCTT
>NZ_PEHF01000096.1 GCF_015762685.1 Candidatus Symbiopectobacterium sp. 'North America'
CAGGTTGTAGCCGGTGAGGTGCAGCAGGCTGTAGATGAGCATGGAAGCGTGACCGTTGGAGAGGGCGAAACGGTCACGGTTGGCCCAGTGCGGGTTAGCCGGGTTGTGATTAAGGTAATCGCGCCACAGGACTTCGGCGATATCTGCCATACCCATGGGTGCGCCTGGGTGACCGGATTTGGCTTTTTGCACGCCATCCATGCTGAGTGCGCGGATGGCGTTGGCACGTTGACGACGTACGTGCGGCGTATCAGACAACGACATAATGGGCTCTCCAAATCACAGTTGCGCTGCGAGCATCGCTTCCAGTTTTTCCTGATCGATAGCGAACAGGCGAATGCCTTCCGCCAGCTTCTCCACCACCATGGCATCCTGACAATGTTCCCAGTGGAACTCGGCTTCGCTCAGCGGAGAAGGGCGGTGCAGCGCTTCCACCGACGGCGTTAGCTGGCGTGTTACCGGGGCGTTGCTGTTTTTCAACTGATCGAGCAGTGACGGTGAGATGGTCAGGCGATCGCAGCCTACCAGCGCCAGAATTTGTTTCACTTTACGGAAACTGGCACCCATGATCACGGTGTTATAGCGGTGACGTTTGTAATAGTCATAGATCTTTTGCACCGACAGCACGCCGGGATCCTGCTCGGCCTGATAGTGTTCCGCAGGCTGTTTGGCTTGATACCAGTCGTAGATACGGCCAACAAACGGCGAGATAAGAAATACGCCTGCTTCGGCACAGGAGTGCGCTTGCGCAAAGGAAAACAGCAGCGTCAGGTTCCAGTTGATCCCCTCGCGTTCTAGCGCTTCCGCCGCGCCGATGCCTTCCCAGGTAGAAGCCAGTTTGATCAATATGCGCGAGCGCGGAATGTCTTTCTCTTCATATAGACCAATCAGCTTAAGCGCCTTGGCGACACACATGCCGCGATCGAATGACAGACGAGCATCCACCTCGGTGGAGATGCGTCCCGGCACCGATTTGAGGATCTCGGCGTCGATATTGACCGCCAGACGGTCGCCCTCTTTGATCAACTGGGTAGCGCGGTTCCCTCCTTGTTGGCGGGCATAGGTAATGGCTTCTTCGAACAGCGGGCTATATTGGGGCAGCGTGGCCGCTTTCAAAATCAGCGAGGGATTGGTGGTCGCATCTTCGGGCGCAAACTGACGAATCGCATCAATATCACCGCTGTCTGCGACGACAACGGTAAACTGCTTTAGGGCATTGAGTTGGTTCATCATGTCACCGCCCATTTTCCTGCTGCTCGTAGTAGCCGATGCGATCCACTTTGGGTACAGATCCCCCACCTTCAAATTCAGAAGCCAGCCAGGCTGAGACGATTTCTTTTGCCAGCTCTGGCCCGATAACCCGTGCGCCCAGCGAGATAATTTGTGCATTATCACTTTTTCTGGCGCGCTGTGCGGAATAGGTGTCATGGCATTGGGCTGCCCGAATCCCTGTAACTTTGTTCGCGACAATACTCATGCCGATACCGGTGCCGCAGATCAAGATCCCGCGCTCGTGTTTCCCTTCTTTGATGGAGACGGCAACGGTGTGTGCAACATCGGGGTAGATCGGATTTTCTCCACAGAGATCGTAGCTGTAGTCGGTAAGCTGCAACCCCTGCTGTTGTAAAAATTCACTAATGATGTTTTTCAAATCGATCGCGGCGCTGTCAGCGCCAATCGCAATTGCGTGCATACCCATCTCCTGCCTGACTAAAGGTCAACATAGCGCCAGATCCGGCGTTTCATGGCTAACATATACTGACCGTTTCAAATATTCAATATGTGATTATTTGTTTTGTACCAGAGAGTGTGCATGATCTTCTTTGAAAGGTGATAAAGGTCACTAATTGCGCTTTTTGAGCGATATTTTACCTTTTGTACAGATGTTTGGATCATGCTCACAATTTTAAAACAGAGTGGTAGGCAAAAAATCGGCGCGATCATATCGTTCATATGTTCGCTGTGTGTATTATTGATTTGACTCTTTAGAGGGCATAACAATGTCTCAGACCGATACGCAAACGATAACAACGACGATAGAACATAAAGGTCACACCAGGTACTCTATCGCGAACGGCAGGGGGGTAAGTATGAGCAAGATATCGGCTACACAAGCGGCGCAACAGAAAGCCGCAGCGCCATCCTCTGCAGAGCAGTCCGCCATCCGCAAGATCTCTTTGCGTCTGGTACCGTTCGTCGGACTGATGTTCTTTATTAACTTCCTCGATCGTACGGCAATTTCTTTTGCTGGCCCGAACGGTATGAATACCGATCTGGCGCTGACCGTCGCGCAGTTTGGGCTGGCATCCGGCATTTTCTTTATCGGTTACATTCTGTTAGAAGTGCCCAGCAACCTGGCACTACACCGTTTTGGCGCGCGCAAGTGGTTGGCGCGCATCATGGTTTCCTGGGGGATTGTGTCGCTGCTGTTTACCTGGGTAAGCAGTGTGCAAGAACTGTATATCCTGCGCTTCCTGCTGGGGATTGCCGAGGCGGGCTTCTTCCCCGGGGCCATTTTGTTCCTCAGCTTATGGGGGCCAGCGCGTTATCGCAGCAAGATTCTGGCGCTGTTTTATCTGGCACAGCCGATGACCACCGTGCTCGGCGCACTGGAAAGCGAACATGCCGCCAAACAGCACAGCAAACACCCCCCAGCGTGCACACCGTGCTGTTCAACAAGCGGGTGTGGGTGTTGTGCCTGATTTACTTCGGTTTTATTTACGGCCTGTATGCATTGGCGTTCTTCCTGCCCACCATTATCAGCGGGTTCCAACAGCAGTTTGGCACCACCTTTAACGTGCTGGAAAAAGGGTTGATTACGGCAGTGCCCTATCTGCCGGCAGCCATTGTGATGCACTTCTGGTCACGTGACGCAACCCGCCGTGGCTGCCGTACCTGGCACATTGCCATTCCGGCGTTAACCGGTACCATCAGTATTCCGTTGGCGCTGTACATGGATTAACCGGCTGCCACCATCGCCGTGATTACCGTAACCGCCTGTTCCATTTTCTCGGCGTTACCTAACTTCTGGAGATTGCCTACGCAGTTCCTGACCGGGGCTTCTGCGGCGGCGGCGATTGCCCTGATCAATACCATCGGTAACGTTGCCGGGTTCTCTGCGGGGTATATCACCGGGGCGGTGCGAGGGGTTACCGGCACCTACGTTCTCCCGATGTTGATTGTCGGCGGCCTGATGCTGCTCTCTGCAATCTTGATGGTGTTATTGAGTCGTTCCGGGCAGGAATCCCAAGCTGCATCAGCCACACAGGAGCATTGACATGACCTATTTGTTTAACCAGCCGTCTGATTTTGCACGTGAATTAACGGAAGGTTTTGTTGCTGCGCACAGCGATAAGGTGCGTCAGGTGCCGGGGGGCGTGGTCAGAAGCACTTGCAGTCCTGAAGGCTGTGTCGCTATCGTGGTCGGCGGCGGTTCTGGACACTACCCGGCGTTTGCCTGGTTGGTTGGGCAAGGTTTGGCACACGGTGCCGAGATGGGCAACCTGTTTGCTTCCCCTTCTGCGCAGCAAATCTGTTCCGTGGCGCGTGCGGCGCACAACGGCGGCGGTGTTCTGCTGACGTTCGGCAACTATGCGGGGGATGTGCTCCACTTTGGTCAGGCAAAAGCGCGTCTGAATGCCGAAGGGATCCCGTGCGAACTGCTGGCGGTGTTCAAGGCAGCAGCGGAAGTGGGATACGATCTGGCGGAGGTGCTGGCGGTGGCTGAGCGTGCCAACCAGCGCACACGCTTTTTCGGCGTGGCTTTTTCGGGTTGCACCTTACCCGGAGTCGATCACCCCCTGTTTACTGTGCCGGAGGGCATGATGGGGGTCGGGATGGGCATCCACGGAGAACCCGGTATAAAAGATGCGCCGATTTCCAGTGCGGATGAACTGGCCGAACTGTTGGTCAACGCGCTGTTAAAAGAGGTGCCGCAGGCGGTGAGCGCACTGTCCGGGCAGCGCCTCAGCGTCGTGCTCAATGGGCTGGGTAGCGTGAAGTATGAAGAGCTGTTTGTGGTGTATCGCCGCGTTGCTCAACTGCTGACGGCGCAAGGGCTCACTATCGTTGAACCAGAGGTGGGCGAGTTGGTGACCAGCTTTGATATGGCCGGACTCTCACTCACCCTGTTCTGGCTGGATGAAGAGCTGGAGCGCTTCTGGCGTGCGTCAGCCAATACGCCCGCGTTTCGCAAGGGCAGCATGACGGCTGCTGAACCTCGCTAAGAGTGCGAATTCAACGTCGAGCAGGACAGTATTCCTGAAGCAACCCCAGCATCGCGCGAGGCGGCGCAGTGTGTTGCCGCTGCCCTGGCGGCGGCGCGTGATGTTGTTGTGGCGAATGTCGATGAACTGGGCCGCATTGATGCGGTAGCGGGCGATGGCGATCACGGTATCGGCATGGAGCCCGGGATAGTGGCGGCGGCGGAAACCGCCGTCAATATGCTGGAGAGGCAGGCGGGCGCTGCCACCTTATTGCAACGTGCGGCGGATGCCTGGGCCGATCGGGCGGGGGGGACGTCAGGCGCCATTGGGGGGTAGCGCTTAATGCGCTGGGCACCGCGCTGGGGGACATCGCAAAATCGGATGGCTCACGCGTTGCTCTCGGCATTCGCCAAGCGGCAGAGGGCATTATGCATTTCGGTAAGGCGAAGGCGGGTGACAAAACGCTGGTCGATGCTCTTTTGCTTTTCAGTGATGCGTTGACGCAGCGTGTCAATGCCGGGGAAGCGTTGCCGCAGGCCTGGTTGAAAGCCGCGCAGGTGGCACAACAAGCGGCGGATGCCACTGCGCAACTGCGTCCCAAAATTGGTCGTGCGCGCCCTTTGGCAGAAAAAAGTCTGGGTACACCGGATTCGGGCGCCATCTCGCTGGCAATGATCCTGAATGCGGTAGCGACCGTGTTGAATCAGGTTCAGACCGAGCACGCTGCGGTACAGGAGACACAAGCACAATGAGCCAACCGGGGAGTCACGAAGGCGTTATCACGCTGGGCGTCAGCCTGAAAATGTATTTCGGCTACCAGCAAACCGTGGACTGGTGCCAGCGCATCCACAGCATTGTGCAGCGCCATCCTCTGGCGTCGGTGGTGCAGGTCAGGTTGTTTGTGTTGCCAGCCTTTCCTGCGCTGGCCCCTGCTGTCTCTCTTTTCGCTGATTCTGCCGTCGATGTCGGGGCGCAAGACCTGCATTGGGCGGATAACTGCGCCTTCACTGGGGAAGTCAGCGGCACGCTGTTGCACGAAATGGGGTGCCGCTATGTAGAAGTCGGGCATGCGGAACGGCGTCGCTATTTTGGTGAAACCGATGAGCATATTGCCCTTAAAACAGCAGCCGCCTGGCGCAACGGGCTTACCCCTGTGCTCTGTGTTGGCGAAGAGCAGCGCGGCAGCGTGCAGCAGGCGATAGCAATCTGTCAGGCCCAGCTCACCAGCTCGCTCAACCGCGCGCAGCAACAGCAGTTAACGGGACAGGTTGTTGTCGCTTATGAGCCTCAATGGGCGATTGGCAGCGCAGAACCCGCACCAACCGAAGCTATCAGCCTTGTCTGTGAGGCGCTGAAGCAGCAGTTATTCACCGCAGCAGGCGTACGCGACGGCAGAGTGATTTATGGCGGCAGCGCTGGACCGGGGCTACTGAGTCAGCTCGGGCCTGCAGTTGATGGCCTGTTTTTAGGGCGCTTCTCCCACGATCCGGCGGCGTTTAACGCCATTATGTATGAAGCGTTGGCGCTGTGCCCGCAGCAGTAAAAATACGCAGAAAGGAGATATTACCGTGGCTATTGGTTTAAGCACTTACGCTTTTTTCTGGCGCATGTCCTCCCGCGTCCCTGACCCAATGGGGCTGGAGGCGATGCCGGATCACACGGCAGAATCGGGCGCGACTGTGTTTCAGATTTGTGGTTACCCAGCAGTGGAAACGCTGTCATCCGCTGAGCTGGAAAAGCTGCGTCAGCGCGCCGAGGACTTAATCCATTCAACTGGAACTCGGAACGCGTGGACTGGAGACAGCGCATTTAACGCGTTATCTGGCGCTGGCTCAGGTATTGGATGTCTGTTTTATTCGCACCATGTTTAACAGTGTTACGCACCAACCCACACCGGATGAAGCTCGCGAACTGTTGCAGATCATTTTGCCGCAGGCAGAGCAGCAGGGCGTTCAGTTCGGACTGGAAACGTACGAGCAGGTAAAAACCCGCACCCTGCTGGAGGTGGTTGATGCGATCGACAGTCCGGCGTTGGGCATTTGTCTCGATCCGGGAAACTGCGTGGCGGCGTTGGAGCATCCGTGTGACGTTATCGACATGACGGCACGACGCGTGGTGAACCTGCACATCAAGGATTTTGCCTTTGCGCGCCAGAATGGCTGGGTTGGGTTTACCTATTCCGGCAGCCCGCTCGGCACCGGGTTGCTCGACTACGACCACCTGCATAAAGCGGTTCGTCCTAATGAGCGACACATCAATCAGGTGGTTGAGCACTGGCTGCCGTGGCAATCCACGCCGGAGGAGACCTGCCGTCAGGAAGCTGCCTGGACCACACAAAGCCTGAACTTTCTTTTTGCCCGTAATCCGCAGGCGGGGCAGCGATAACCTTTTTTATTGAACGAAAATGCATTCCAAATCCGAGGAGTAACGATCATGACAACAGAATTAAAAACGATTACGGTACTGGGCGCTGGTGGCAAAATGGGCATGCGTATCTCTGCCAATTTCCAGAAAAGTGCCTATCAGGTGTTTTACTGTGAGAATTCCCCGCGCGCGCAGGAGCAGGTGATTGCTGCGGGGCGCGAGCTGGCGGTGGCTGAGCAGGTTATTCCGGACAGCGATGTGGTGATCCTTGCGGTCCCTGATATTGCGCTGAAAGTGGTTTCCGCGCAGGTGGTGCCGCAAATGAAACGCGGTGCGATTCTGTTAACGCTCGACCCGGCTGCGGCCTACGCCAATTTGATCCCCAAACGTGATGATATCGATTACGCGGTCGCACACCCATGCCACCCTTCGGTATTCCTCGATCGTTTCACACCAGAAGAACATGCCGACGCGTTTGGCGGCGTCGCCGCACCTCAGCACGTTGCTGCTTCCTATGAAAAAGGCAGCGATCAGCAGAAAGCCGTGCTGGTCGAGGTGGTAAAAGTAATGTATGGCCCGGTGATTGACGTGCACTGGGTGACGGTAAAACAGTTGGCCTATCTCGAACCGACGCTGGTTGAAACCGTGGCCTGTATGGTGGGTACGTTGATGAAAGAAGCGCTGGATGAAACTGTCAATACCATCGGCGTGCCGAAAGCGGCAGCGGAAGCGATGCTCGATGGCCACATTCAAATAAAGCTGGCAGTGGCGTTCCGCAGTACCAACCCGTTCTCGGATGCTTGCATGATCGCCATCGAGTACGGCAAAGAAAACATTATCAAACCGGACTGGAAAAAGATTTTCGATCAAAAAGAGCTCGATCTGGTGATCGCCAGAATGCTGAAGATTGATGCCATTGAGCGCTAATGCCTGTCGCGCATCAATGACGCAGAACCGCCGCAAGCCTGTTTATGCGGGTTTGCGGCATCACTGTTTTTAGGCAATGACGGGGCTATTATCAGGAGATTGGTTGCCGGAGTTGAGCCCTGACTTGCGGCGTGCAACAATTGTTAATGATGATCGGCTGTTGCCGACAGGGCCGTGTCTGCCCAGGCACGCTTACCCTTTGCGTAAGGATAATATTACCGAATGGAAAAACAATCAGGATCTCAGGATAACGAACTACTGACGGAAATCGCCGTGGCGTATTACCAGGACGAGATTACCCAGGAGGAGATCGCGAAGAAATTCGGCATTTCGCGCATCAAAGTAGGGCGTTTGCTAAAGCGTGCTAAAGAAGAGGGCATTGTCGAGATCAACGTTCGCTATCACCCGGTGTTCAGCACCCGGTTGGAGCAGCAACTGCTGGAGCGTTTTCCCATCAAACGCGCGCTGATCGCGCTTGATCACCCTGATGAAGAAGAACAGCGGCGTCAGGTAGCGGCATTGGTTTCCAACCATCTGGCAGTAACGTTGAAAGATGGTACCGTGGTTGCGGTCGGTCAGGGGCGCAATGTGTCCGGCGTGGCAGATCACGTAGGAAACGTGACTGAACACCACTGCAAGTTTATCTGCGGGATTGGCGGTGTGCACCGTCCCGGCGATGCGATCAACGCCGATCATATCAGCCGTCGTCTGGCGAAGAAATTTGGCGGCAGTAGCGAAACGCTTTACGCCCCGGCTTACGTGGAAAACCGTGCCCTCAAGCAAGCGTTTATGCAGAACGGCACCATCAAGGAGACGCTTGATCGAGCGCGTAAGGCGGATATCGCGCTGGTGGGCATTGGCGACATGAACGAAAACAGCTACATGGTAAAACTGGGCTGGTTCACGCCACAGGAAATTGTTGATGCCAGCCTTAACCAGGGCGTGATTGGCGACATTGCTGGCTATGACTTTTTTAACGCGCAGGGGCAGTACATCGATACCGTGATGCACGACAGGGTGATTGGTGTCAGCATCGAAGAGCTACGCAACATCCCCTTTGTTATTGCCATTGCTTCAGAAAATACCAAAGCGCTGGCGATATTGGGTGCGTTGCGCACCGGTGCTATCGATATTATCGCCACCAGCGCCTCGAACATCCGCACCATCCTCAATATGACCCAATAGGATACTTTTTTCTGCCGGACAGCAGCACTTTGCTGTCCGGCATTTGAATGATTTATCACCACTTTTAGTTGATTTTTACGTCTGCTTTTTTCCCGCAGGTTAGCAATACGTTATCCAGTTCGCGATAACGTGACATTATGCGCAAAAAAACAAGCAGATAAATTAACTATATTAACCTGCATTCACTATCGGTTTTTGCCATACTTCACGGCTATCTCCCCTAAATAATTCGAGTTGCAGGAAGGCGGCAAGAGAGGGAATCCAGATGAGCTTACTCAAGCAAGTGATTCGGGTGAGCGAGCACAGCCAACGCACCTGCAACTTGAAGTATGACGGGGATACAAGCAGTAATGATTGAACTTCTGTCAGCGTTCACCTCTCCTTGTCTGCTTGGGATAGACTCGCAGCCCTACGTCACGACAACAAAAGCCTATAAGCGATGCAACAATGGATGAACAACTCAAACAGAGCGCATTGGATTTCCACCAGTATCCGGTGCCGGGGAAGATTCAGGTGTCCCCCACCAAACCGCTAGCGACCCAACGCGATTTGGCGTTGGCCTACTCTCCGGGCGTTGCTGCACCTTATCTTGAAATCGCCGAAGATCCGCTGGCTGCTTACAAATACAAAGCACGCGGCAATCTGGTCGCGGTGATCTCCAACGGAACGGCGGTGCTTGGCCTCGGTAACATTGGTGCGTTGGCTGGCAAGCCGGTAATGGAAGGCAAGGGCGTTCTCTTTAAAAAATTCTCCGGCGTCGATGTGTTCGATATCGAAGTGGACGAACTGGATCCGGATAAATTGATCGATGTGATTGCCACGCTGGAGCCGACCTTTGGTGGCATCAACCTGGAATATATCAAAGCGCCGGAGTGCTTCTATATTGAGAAGAAACTGCGTGAACGCATGAAGACCCAGTGTTCCATGACGATCAGCACGGCACGGCGATCATCTGTACTGCGGCAGTATTGAACGGCCTGCGCGTGGTGGAGAAAAACATCTCTGACGTGCGTCTGGTGGTATCCGGCGCGGGTGCTGCCTCCATTGCCTGCCTGAATTTGCTGGTGGCGCTGGGGCTGAAGAAACACAACATCGTGGTGTGTGACTCACGCGGCGTGATCTACAAAGGTCGTACGCCAACATGGAAGAGAACAATGCGATTTACGCGGTGGAAGACACCGGTGCGCGCAAACTGGGTGACGTGATCCCTAATGCCGATATCTTCCTGGGCTGTTCCGGCCCCGGCGTATTGACGCAGGACATGGTGAAAACCATGGCGCCGCGTCCGCTGATCATGGCGCTGGCAAACCCGAAACCGGAGATCCTGCCGCCGTTAGCCAAAGCGGTGCGCCCGGACGCCATTATCTGCACCATCTGCACCGGACGTTCTGACTATCCGAATCAGGTTAATAACGTGCTGTGCTTCCCGTTTATTTTCCGTGGCGCATTGGATGTAGGTGCAACTACCATCAACGAAGAGATGAAGCTGGCGTGTGTGAAAGCGATTGCTGATTTGGCGCTGGCGGAACAGAGTGAAGTGGTGGCCTCGGCGTATGGCGATCAGGAATTGTCATTTGGCCTTGAATACCTTATCCCGAAACCTTTCGACCCGTGCTTAATAATCAAGATTGCGCCAGCGGTGGCAAAAGCAGCGATGGATTCAGGCGTGGCGACGCGTCCTATTGCCGACTTTGATGCTTATATCGAGAAACTGACGCAGTTTGTCTATAAAACCAACCTGTTTATGAAGCCGATATTCTCTCAGGCGCGCCAGCAGCCGAAACGCGTAGTATTTGCCGAAGGGGAAGATCCGCGCGTGCTGCACGCCACGCAAGAACTGGTGACGCTGGGGCTGGCTTTCCCTATTCTGATCGGGCGTCCCGGTGTTATCGAGAAGCGTCTGCAAAAACTTGGCCTGCAAATCACTATCGGTAAAGATTTTGAGGTAGTGAATAACGAATCCGATCCGCGCTTCAAGGAGTACTGGTCGGAATATTACGCGTTGATGAAACGCCGTGGCGTCTCGCAGGAAACCGCGCAGCGTGAAGTGATCCGCAACCCGACGGTGATTGCCGCCATCATGGTGCAACGCGGTGAAGCGGATGAGATGATTTGCGGCACTATCGGCAGCTATGAAGAGCATTTCGAGGTGGTCGAGAAGGTGCTGGGTTACCGCGAGGGGGGTACACGTGGCGGGTGCCATGAATGCCCTATTGCTGCCGAGCGGCAACACCTTTATCGCTGACACCTATGTCAACCCAGACCCAACGCCAGAGCAACTGTCAGAAATCACCTTGATGGCCGCGCACACCGTGCGTCGTTTCGGTATCGAACCGAAAGTCGCGCTGTTGTCGCACTCCAACTTTGGTACTTCGAACTCGCCCACCGTACGCAAAATGCGTGAGGCGCTGGCGTTGATCAACACGCTGGCACCGGAGCTGGAAGTGGATGGTGAGATGCACGGCGATGCCGCGCTGGTGGAAGCGATTCGCCGCGAGCAAATGTCGGACAGCCCTTTAAAAGGCTCTGCCAATATTCTCATCATGCCGAACATGGAAGCGGTGCGTATCAGCTATAACCTGCTGCGCGTTTCCTCGTCTGAAGGGGTGACGGTGGGACCGGTGCTGATGGGCGTTGCCAAACCGGTGCACATCCTGACGCCGATCGCCTCGGTACGGCGTATCGTCAACATGGTGGCGCTGGCCGTGGTGGAAGAGCAGACTCAGCCGCTGTAAATCGATTTGTGCGCTGTACAGCAAACAGCCCACTTGTGGGCTGTTTCAGACTGATGACAAAACCGCTTTACCCCTTCGTCGTCCTCGGAGAAAGCCGGCGATCTCTGTAAGAATAAACGCGTTTCTTCTGTTAGAGATTCCCGCTTTCGCGAAAATGACGGAGGTGCGTGGGAATGGCTGGTTTTTTTATCAGGGAATTAACGCCGTTGGCGCAGCCACTTGTCCAACTCATTGGCAAAGCGCTGGCGATCTTTCTTATTTAGGGCATCCGGTCCACCGGTTTGCACACCGCTGGCACGCAGCGTATCCATAAAATCGCGCATCGTTAGTCGTTCACGGATGGTGGCGGGCGTGTAGGTTTCACCGCTCGGGTTAAGCGCTACGGCTTTTTTTTCCAGCACTTCTGCTGCCAGCGGAATATCGGCGGTAATCACCAAATCCCCGGCGTTGACGCGTTTCACGATTTCGTTATCCGCCACGTCAAACCCGGCGGCAACGCGCACTGACGAGATGTAACGTGACGGTGGCGTACGTAGCGACTGATTGGCGACCAGAACGACACGGGTTTGTGTGCGATCGGCTGCGCGATACAGCACCTCTTTAATCACATTGGGGCAGGCGTCAGCATCCACCCAAATTTGCGGTTCTGCGTCGGTATTGTCGTTCATGCAAGCTCCTTCGCTAACCAATCTTTTACCGGTAAAAAATCACGATAAAGTGCGGCTTCCGGGCTGTCCGGCTCCGGTTGGTATTGGTATTCCCAACGCGCCAGCGGCGGCATCGACATCAGGATCGATTCGGTGCGCCCGCCGCTTTGCAGGCCAAACAGCGTGCCGCGATCCCACACCAGATTAAACTCAACGTAGCGCCCGCGACGGTAGAGCTGAAACTGGCGTTCGCGCTCTCCCCAGGGCAATGCCGCGCGTCGCGCGACGATCGGCAGGTAAGCGTCGAGAAAACCGTTTCCGACTGCGCGCATAAACGCAAAGCTGGTGGTGAAATCCGGCGTGTTCAAGTCATCAAAAAACAGCCCGCCGACGCCGCGTGCCTCGTTACGGTGCTTGAGAAAAAAGTAATCATCACACCATTTTTTGTAACGCGGATAAACGTCATCACCGAACGGCTGGCAAAGATCGTGCGCGGTTTGGTGCCAGTGCACGATGTCTTCGGTGAAGCCGTAGAACGGGGTGAGATCGAACCCACCGCCAAACCACCATACCGGCGCTTCACCCTCTTTTTCCGCAACGAAAAAACGCACGTTGGCGTGGCTGGTGGGCACATACGGGTTTAACGGATGGATAACCAACGAAACCCCCATGGCCTGAAAACGTCGTCTGGCAAGTTCGGGCCGGTGCGCGCTCGCCGAAGGGGGCAGCGTAGCGCCCATCACGTGAGAGAAGTTGACGCCCGCCTGTTCGAATACCGCGCCCTGAGTCATCACCCGGCTGCGCCCGCCGCCGCCAGCGGCGTGTTGCCAACACTCCTCATTAAAGCCGTTCTTGCCATCTGCGGCGGCAAGGTGCTGACACAGAGTGTCTTGCAGCGTCAGTAAAAAGGACTTTACGGCGGAAATATCAGGCTGACTCATAACGGTGTTAGCAAATCCATTATAACAATAAAGGGCTACCAGTATAGCCTGTCACAACGGCGATGTGTTGGTTTTCCTGCTGCTGAGCGACTGCGACAGAGGGGATGACAGCAAATTGATATTGCGTCTGCGCGAGATCACGCGATAATCAGATTTTCCTTAGCGATCAACGGGGGGATCCAATGGAAATCCGCGTATTCAGACAAGATGACTTTGAAGAAGTGATTACCCTATGGGAACGTTGCGATCTGCTGCGCCCCTGGAACGATCCAGAAATGAATATTGAGCGCAAAGTGAATCATGACGTCTCCCTGTTTTTGGTGGCCGAAGTGGGCGGCGAAATCGTGGGTTCGGTGATGGGCGGGTATGACGGCCATCGCGGATCGGCCTACTATCTGGGCGTCCATCCGGATTTTCGCGGGTGTGGCATCGCTAACGCGTTGATTAGCCGTCTGGAGAAAAAACTTATCGCACGCGGTTGCCCCAAAATCCACCTGATGGTGCGGCAGGACAATGATGCGGTGATCGGCATGTATGAAAAGCTGAACTACGATATCGTGGATTCTGTAACGCTTGGGAAACGTCTCATCGAAGATCAAGAATATTGATCGCTATTGTTGGTTTTTTGGCTTGTTGTTTAAAAACTGTTGCGTCTTGTGATTCGCTTAGATGATAATGAGTATCAATTGATCTTTGCGGTATTTTTATTGCCACCGACTATGACGCAGCTAACGACATTCTGGAGCGTATTTTACCACTCCCACCAGGGATGGCTGCGCGGATGGCTCAGTAAAAAAAACCGGTTGTCGCCATCTGGCGGACGATCTTACCCACGATACTTTCCTCAAATTACTGACCCTGGCGGAGCCGGAAGCAATCCGTAATCCACTCGCTTACCTGATGGTCACTGCCAACCATGTGATGATCGACCAGTTCTGCAAGCTCAAACTGGAAGAGTATGCATTGGCGGCGCTGGCGCAGTTAGCGGAAGGTGCAGAGGCGCAATCTGCCGAACAGCGCGTGGCAATCAGTCAATTGGTAGCCACGGCGCTGCATATCCTCAATGAAGAGCTGGATGAAAAAGTGCAGCGCGCGTTCATCATGGCGCGCGTTGAAGGCCATTCCTATCGCGATATCGCCGTTACGTTGGGTGTAAGCGAAAGCAGCGTTAAACAGTATCTGGCAAAAGCCATGATCCATTTCCACACCCGTATCTTCAGTCTGGAAAGCGATGAACCAGAAAGCTGAATTAGCGCGTATCCAGCAGCAGGCCGCTGAGTGGCTCATCCGCTTTTCTGAACCTGAGGAAGACGAGGCTGCGGATGCCGCACGTGCTGCCGAATGGCAGCGCTGGTGCGAACAGGATGCGCGCCATGAGAGGGTTTATCACCAGATGCAGCAACTCTGGTCCAGCGCGGCGCTGACACCAGCCACCACGCAGCGTAAGGCGCGCCCGCAACGTTTCCTCTCTTTGGCCTTGGTGCTGGGGGTGGTGGGCATGCTTGCCAGCCAACTGCCTTATCGCTACTGGTTGGCAGATCAGCGCACGGCAATCGGTGAAATCGGCCGTCTGACGCTGCATGATGGTAGCGTACTGACGCTAAACACCGACTCTGCGGTTAACCTGCACTTTGATACCCGACAACGCACGGTGGAACTGGTGCAAGGGGAAGCCTACGCACAGGTGGCAAAAGATCCTGCCGGACGCCCATTTGTGATTCGCTGCTTACAGGTTTCTGCCCGAGCGCTGGGCACGCGCTACAGCGTGCGCGACATTGTCGAGCTTAAAAACGATATTCGATAAGCGGCAAATCGCATGGCTGACAATGTGTAATCACGCGAATTTGCCGATTGGGTTCAGCAACTTTCGGTGGGCTGGCTGCAAAGCAAACCCTATGTCAGCGCGCAGCAGATTGGCCGTGATGCCCTGACGCTGTTGCCGACCATCACGCCGCAAGACGTGAATCGTCATTTGCAGCGTTGGCTGGCCGCGTCGGATACGCTGGTGCAATTCAGCGTGCCTGGCAATGCGCCGTTTACTCTACCGACGGTAATGGCGATAACCACTGAGCTACAAAAGGCCCGTGCGGTTAATCTTGCGCCTGCGCCACTGCCGTTAGCGAAAGTGGTGCCGGAACTGTCTGTGGTTACCACGACGGGTAAGCGCACTGCGGTGCAGCACTTCCCGCAGCAGGTGGAACAATGGCAACTTGCGAACGGCGATCGCGTGGTTTACCTGCGCACGCCGCTGGCGCGCGACAAGTTTTACCTGTCGTCCTACAGCAATGCCGGGTTTATGGCGAAAACGCTCACCCCCTGGCAGGCGCAAATTGGCAGCCAGATTGTGGCACAGAGTGGTCCACAGGGCTGGCGTGCGGAGAATTTGCGCGACTGGAAACAAGCGCAAGCGGTGTCGTTCAACGTCAGCCAAAGCGCGGATGAGTTGCAAATTACCGGGCAATCCACGCTGACACAGGTGCAGTCGTTGTTCCAGCTTTATCATGCAATGAACACGCAGGCAGGCATTGATGCCTGCGTCATGAAAGACAGTCTGGCGTCCCTGATGCGCCAACGCGCCAATCGCAGTCAGTCGGCAGGCGATCTGCGTCAGCGTGAAGTGACGCGTTAGCGCTTTGGGCAACCCGCATACCAGGAACCTGATCAAGCGCAATTTCGTGGGGTGACTGCGCCGATGTTGCTCACCCAATGGCAACAGACAGTAAGCGCACCGGTAACCTACTACCTGATGGCGAACGAACCGGCGGACAGGTTCTTGCCACTGGTTGAGCGTTATCTGGCGTCATTGCCGCGTGCTACCCAGCCGGCCATCACGCAACATTTGGCACTGGCAGGCACACGCGAATCAACCGTGGCGTTGAATATCGAACCGCGTTCAGAGGTGCGGGCCTGGAGTTATACCGAACAACCCTGGACGCCGCAGGCCGCTGTGCATGTCAGCATTGCTCGCAACCTGGCAAATAAATATCTGAAAAACAGCCTGCGCGATGAGGCGCTGGGTATTTACCGTATGCGCCTAGACAGTGAGTTGGCAGACAAGGCCCAGCGCATCGAGGCCGAGATAAGCTTTACCGCTTCTCCTGAGCGGGGTCATGAACTGTGGCAGCGCGCTGAACAGCTGCTGGCCAACTTGCCGCAACGGATTACCGCAGACGATGTTGAACAGCAGCGCCAGCAATTTATCCGCGCGGAGCAAGGGCGTAGCAATGATTTCACTACCCAGCAGCGGCGCTTGATTTTGAGCGATCGCCACTACGGCGATCCGCGTTATTTGAGTGAAGTGTCGAACCTCGCGCAGGCGGTGACGTTAGACGGGGTACGCGCGATGGTGAGCAAGCTGCTCAACCCAGCTAATCGCGCGCTGTTACTGTCATTGCCGCGAGAAGGTGCTGAAACAGCGGACAGCGCAACGGATGGAGACGTCACCCTATGAGCGCATTATGGAAACTGTGCCGCCCCTTCTGGGGCGGATGGCGCAGTTGGCGCGCCTGGTCGCTGCTGGCCGTTGCTGTCTCCATGGGGTTCGGCATCGTCTATCTCAACGTGCAGATCAACGAATGGAGCCGGGTGTTTTATGACACGCTCGGCACATACTACAGCAGCAAGCTGTTTGGCTTGATGAAAGAGTACACGGTCTACATCCTGCTCTATATCGGCGTTTTTGTGTCTCAGGACTGGTTTACCAGCTTGCTGGTGATCCGTTGGCGTAGCGCCTTGACCGCGCAATTTGTTGATAGCTGGCTGGCAAAACGCACCTTTTATCGCATGTCGCTAACCGGAAAAATCGACAACCGGGATCAGCGTATCGCCGAAGATATCAATTTGTTCACCGATAAGCTGGTCAGCATGGTGGTCGCCTTTATCATCAATGCGGGTCGACTATCGTCGTTTATGATCATTCTCTGGCACTCTCTGGCGTGCAACGCTTTACCCTGTTTGCTCGTGAGTGGGAGATCTCCGGCTATCTGGTGTGGGTGGTGGTTATCTACACCGTGGTGGGTACCTTGATTACGCACTTGGTGGGGAAAAAACTGCACGGCATCAGCTATGCCCGACAGCGCTCAGAAGCGGATTTCCGCGCCGCGCTGCTGCGCAAACATGACAATGCGGAACAGATTGCGCTCTATGGCGGTGAGGCTCAGGAAAAAACCTATCTGACGCGCCATTTTAGCGAGGCCGCACACAGTTGGCGTCAACTGATGGACACGAAGCGTAATATGGGGTTCTTCACCTCCGGCTATATGAGTGTCAGTCTGATTATGCCCGTTTTTGCCGCGTTGCCTGCCTTTTTATCGAAAACGGTCACGCTCGGCGGTTTAATACAGATCCGCAGTGCGTTTGCTCAGGTGCACGGTGTGCTTAGCTGGTTTATTCACATGTACGTGGAGATAACCATGCTTTCCGCCAGCATCCAGCGTTTGATCCAGTTCAAGCAGGAAATTGATCGCCATCAGCCACAGCAGGCGGCACCGGACGTCGGCGAATGCCTGAATATCGAGAACCTGTCGTTTGCTACGCCGCAGGGCACCCCGCTGTTAAACGATGTGTCGCTGCACTGTGCGCCGGGAAGCTCGAGCAAACTGTCCGGGCCAAGTGGATTGGGTAAATCGACGCTGTTGCGCACCTTGAACGGACTGTGGCCCTACTATCGTGGGCAGTGGCAAGCGCAAGCGGGCCGCTCGCTATTGTTGCCACAGAAAAGCTATTTGGGGCAGGGGACACTGGCGGAGGTGCTGTGTTACCCGCACCCACCGCTCAAGGATGTCAGCACCATGCAGCGCACCCTGGAACGGGTTGGCCTCGGTGAGTGGTGCGATCGTTTGGCTGAGCGACATAACTGGGATCGTATCTTTTCCGGTGGTGAACAGCAGCGGCTGGCCTTCGCGCGCGCGTTGATCGCTAAACCGGATACGCTCTATCTGGATGAAGCCACCAGCCGTCTCGATCACGGTGCGTGTGTTGCTGAGCGAGCTTAAACAGGCGCTGCCGGCGTGTACGGTGATCGCCATTACCCACCAGCGCGAGCTGGACGATCTGTTCCCGCATCACTACGACCTTACCACATTTCGCGCGGTGACGGCGGGATAACGCCATCAATCAGAAGGAAGGCCTGTGTGGCCTTCCTTCTGTCATCTCGTTCTGATCGCTGATGTGAAGGTAATTATTCCTTTCTGTGGTCCGCCGCTTCGGTTAGGTTAGGTTATCTGAATCACGTTTGCTGGAGCAGAGTAATGATCGTAAGAACATGGCATGGATGCGTTCCCGTTTCGCATGCAGCGGGGTTTGCGGCACACCTTGATGTCACGGGCATTCAACATTCCCAAAGTATACCGGGCAATTTGGGGGCAGCGGTAAAGAGGGTTACGCAAGGCGATTGGGAGCATTTCTTTCTCGCCACCTATTGGCAAGATATTGAGGCAGTAAAAGCGTTTGCGGGTGAAGATTACCATGTTGCCGTCACCTATCCTGACGATGAACAGTTTGGCCTGTTGTCCGATCCTTATGTTTTTCAACATGAGGTTGAGTCCGCCTTGCCGCTATAACTCGGCAGTAGGCTCACTGATAGGGAGTTTGTTTGTACCGCCAACGTCTTAGGTCGCTCACTTCCCCTTGCCGTGAGAATCAACGATAATCTTGCCCACTTGACCGTTTTTTACGGCACTTTTCTCAGGCCTGAGACTCAAACTCTCACGCATGCGATCGTGGGGTGGCACAGGTGTCGCTCACTGTTAAAGGAATTTATGTTATGAGGTTTCGCTCCGTTCAGTTGGTTTTTCCCTGTGTGCTGGCCGCCTTTTTGTTGACGGGATGTAACGCGCTCTCCAACTTTTCCTGGTCCAGCCTGTCGCCGTTCAACTGGTTTGGCAGCAAAATCGAGGTGTCGGATGCCGGTGTCGGCGGGCTTAATGGCGGCACGCCGCTGGCACAATAGCCGATAAACCAGGCGCTGAACGGTAATTATCGTTTGCGCAGCGGCATGGGCACCACTAACGGCCAAATCACGGCGTTCTATCAGGCGCTGGATGGTAATGAGATCAAGTTGTTGATCAGCGGTAAGCCCAAAGCGCAGGTCAATTGCGTTGAGGTTATGGATGCGAAAATTGCCAGCGTATGGGGCGTGAAAATCGGGGATGCATTCAGCGCCCATTACAGTAAAGCCTTTGAGGTCTGCCAGCTTGCTCAAGGGGATGATGCCCGCAACGTAGAGTGCGTTGAATCGCAGAGCAAGCACGTCAGTTATCTCTATTCCGGTGACTGGAACGGTCCGGAAGGCTTAATGCCCTCTGATGATATTCTGCAAACCTGGCACGTCAGCAAAATCATCTGGCACGCGCAAGCGCGTGACTGATTTTATCGTCTCGACCTTTCTAGGCTTGGCGCGGTAACGCGCCAACGTCGTAGCGTTTCCATTCTCTCATCGTTTATTTTTATCCTTTGTTTTTGAACAAAGCACATTGTCGTGAATGCGGTATGATGGGTGCCTTAGGCTACGTAATGCCAAAAAACGATAAAAGCAGATAATTAAAACATGAGGAAGCTTGAAATGACACAGATACAGAGCGGAATTTTGCTTGAGCACCGTCGTTTTGCCATTTTTATTGAAGCCATGATTCAGGGCGAGTTCGACGCTATCCGCCAAGGCTGCAAAAAGTTTTGCCAGTCGTTGCAGGAGTTGCAGGCGCGTTTTCTCGATGCGGGGCTGGGGGCGACGCTGGCGTTTGGTCATGATGTGTGGCGCGATCTCGATTGCGAACAAGGAGCGGCTGAGCTGAAACCTTTTGCGCCGCTGGGTAAGGGGTTGGCACCGGCAACGCAGCGCGATCTGCTGCTGCATATTCAATCTTTGCGTCACGATGTCAATTTCAGCTTGGCTCAGGCGGCATTGACAGCGTTTGGTTCCGCGATCCACGTTGAAGAAGAGACATACGGCTTTCGCTGGGTTGAAGATCGCGATCTGAGTGGGTTTGTCGATGGCACCGAAAACCCGCAGGACGATGCGCGACGCGACGTGGCGATTATCGCCGACGATCGGCCGGATGCGGGCGGCAGCTATGTGTTTGTGCAGCGCTGGGAACATAATCTCAAGCAGTTGCAGCGCTTTAGCGTGGAGCAACAAGAGCAGATGATCGGTAGCACCAAGCAGGACAACGAAGAGATTCCGGCAGAGCAGCGCCCGATCACCTCGCACCTGAGCCGGGTTGATCTTAAGGAAGAGGGCAAAGGGCTGAAAATTTTGCGTCAGAGCATGTCCTATGGCACGGCCAGCGGCAAACATGGTCTTTACTTTATTGCCTATTGCGCGCGCTTGCATAATATTGAACAGCAATTACTGAGCATGTTTGGCGATCGTGACGGCAAACGTGACGAGATGCTGCGCTTCACGCGCGCCGTTAGCGGCAGCTATTTCTTCGCTTCTTCGCTGGAAAAACTGCTCGCGTTGTAACATTTTCACGTTGAGTAGGTAGGGGAGACGAGTTGAGTACGCTGGATAACACCATTGGCAATACGCCACTCATCAAGCTGCAAAGGCTGGCACAGGATACCGGCAGTGAGATCTGGCTTAAGTTGGAAGGCAATAATCTGGCTGGCTCGGTAAAAGATCGTCCGGTCCGTTTTATGGTGGAGCAGGCTGAACGGCGCGGAGAAATAACCTCTGGCGATCGGCTGATTGAAACCACCAGTGGCAATACTGGTATTGCGCTAGCGATGATTGCCGCCGTGAAAGGGTATCGCTTGCGGTTGTTGATGCCGGAGAACATGAGCCGTGAGCGGCAACTGGCGATGCGCGCCTACGGTGCAGAGCTAGTGCTGGTCAGTCCTGCGTGTGGCATGGAAGGCGCGCGCGATTTGGCGCGCCAGATGGCAGAATCCGGGGAGGGCAAGGTGCTCGATCAGTTCAATAATCCGGATAACGCGCTGGCGCATTTTATGACCACGGGGCCGGAAATCTGGCAGCAAACGCAAGGCGCACTCACCCATTTTGTCTCTTCAATGGGCACCACCGGCACGCTTTCCGGCGTCAGTCGTTTCCTGAAACAGCAACGTGCATCCGTCTGTACCATCGGTTTACAACCCGCGTCGGGGAGCCATATTCCCGGAATCCGCCGCTGGGCGCCGGGATACGAGCCGGAGATTTTTCAGCCACAATACGTTGATCGTGTAATGGATATTACCCAGCAAGAGGCGGAAACCACGCTGCGACGCTTGGCTCATCAAGAAGGCATTTTCTGCGGCGTCAGTTCCGGCGGTGCGGTGGCGGGAGCACTGCGCGTGGCGCGGGAAAACCCCGGCAGCGCGATTGTCTGCGATCGCGGCGATCGCTATCTGTCCACCGGCGTATTTGGTTAATGCTATTCCCGTTCCAGCGCGTGTATTGGTTCCATGTAGGCGGCGCGCCGGGCGGGGAAGAAACCAAAAATCACCCCAATCAGGCTGGCGCACAGGAACGCAGCAACAATAGATGCTGGTGAGTAGATTAACGAGAAGCTGCTGAAGAAGTGGCTAAATACCGCTCCCACCAACAGCGACAGCGAAACCCCCAACACGCCGCCCAGCAAGCACACCAGCACCGCTTCAATCAAAAACTGTTGCATGATATCGCTGGCACGCGCACCAACCGCCATGCGCACGCCGATTTCTCGCGTGCGCTCGGTCACCGACACCAGCATGATGTTCATCACGCCGATACCTCCGACCAGCAGCGAAATAAATGCAATGGCGGAGACCAGCAGCGCTAGCGTGGTAGTGGCCTTCTCGATGGTTTGACGAATGCTGTCGGTGTTGAAAACAAAGAAATCCTTACTTGCCGTGGCGCTGGGTCAAAATCTGGGTAATGCCCTGTTCTGCCACGCTCAAATCCACGTTGTCTTTGACCCTGAGAGTGATGCTTCTCAGGTAGGACTGCCCGATCATGCGTTTCATCGCCGTGGTGTAGGGGACCCAGACGTTAAGGTTTTCATCGCTGCCAAAGCCACTGCTGTTTTTTTCCACCACGCCAATAATTCGCACGGGGAGCGATCCTAGCAGGATCACCTTGCCGATAGGGTTCTCCCCGTTGGGAAACAGTTTCTGCAATGTGTTCTGATCGATAACCGCTTCCTGCGACAGATTATCCACGCTGGCGCGTGGGAAAATCATCCCTTGTGCCACGCTGTAGCCGCGCACGGTGAAAAACTGTTCTCCTACACCGTTGGCATTGGCCGTGACGGCAATATTGCCATAGCGTAGTGTGACGCTGGTGGCGACGGACGGCGTCACGCTGTGAACGTAAGGTTGCTGCGCCAAAGGTTCGATATCGGTCGCACGCAGCGTTTGAATGGCGCTCGAACGTTGGTCACCGAAATCCTTGCCAGGATAGATCTCAAGCGTACTGGTACCCATTGCACTGATGTTGGCCAGCACTTGCTGTTGCGAGCCTTTGCCTAGCGCAACCACAGAGACCACCGAGGCGATACCGATAATGATACCGAGCATGGTTAGAAAGGTGCGCATGCGCTGAGCGTTCATCGCCAGCAGCGCCATTTTGAAGGCATCGATAAAACGATCGCGCGCTTGCAGCAGCCGTGAAGCGTGCTTGGCACTGGCGTTCTCTTGCGGCGCAGTCTCGGCAGGAGCCGTTGTACCGGCTGAATCCGCGATCACTTCGCCATCACGCAACTCGATGATACGCCCAGCATGGCGCGCGATCTGCATATCGTGGGTCACGATAATGATGGTGTGCCCCTGCGCGTTCAGATCTTTCAAAATGGCCAGTACTTCGTTACCGCTGTGCGTGTCCAGGGCGCGCGTTGGCTCATCCGCGAGGATCACCTGACCGCCGTTCATCAGCGCGCGGGCGATACTGACGCGCTGTTGTTGCCCGCCAGAAAGTTGGCTGGGGCGATAGTTCAGGCGTTCACCCAATCCAAGGCGGTGCAGCAGTGCCGCTGCGCGCTGTTGGCGCGAGGTGCGGTCGCGCCCGGCGTAAATGGCGGGGACTTCGACATTGCCCTGCGAGGAAAGATCGCCCAACAGATTATAGCGTTGAAAGATAAACCCGAAATACTCCCGACGCAGCGCGGCCAGGCTATCGCTGTCAAGCGTCGCTACCGCTTGCCCGTTAACCCGATATTCTCCTTCCGAGGCTTTATCCAGGCAGCCGAGAATATTCATCAATGTCGACTTGCCGGAGCCGGAAGCCCCAACAATAGCGACCATCTCACCCGCATGAATCGTCAGGTTTATCGCTTTCAACACGTTGACCGTTTGGTCACCGTTGGTAAAACGGCGTGAAATTCCCGTTAGCGTTAATAAAGGTTGAGTCATACGTTAGCTCCCCTTACACTGGCGGTGGGCCGGGGTGGCGCGCCGTTGATGATGAAGAACCCGGTTGCTGGCTGATGATCACTTGTTCACCCGTGCTGACGCTGGTGAGTAATTGGGTATGCACGTTGTCGTTAATACCAATGGTCACGTCACGGGATTCACGTTGACCTTGCGCATTAACCACTTGCACCACGGTTTTTCCATTAAGCTGCTTTACGGCCGTGGCGGGCACCACCAGCGCGTTTTTACCGCAGCGAGCAGAATATACACTTGCGCCGTCATCAAGATACGCAGCGTGCCATCCAGGTTATCAACATCAAACAGGCCGTTGTAATAAATCGCCTTAGACGTTGAAGAGCTACTACTGCTGCTGGAACTGCTGGATGAACTGGTGGTCTCGTCGTTGATGGAATCCGGCGCCGGTTCAATAGCGCGCAGCGTGGCTTGATAGCGCTTGTTGGGCTGGCCAAGAATGGTAAACCAGACCGGCATGCCGACTTTCATGTTGACCACATCGGCTTCGGAAATCTGCGCTTTCACTGTCATGGTGTTCAGGTTCGCCACTTTGGCGATGGTGGGGGTAGTTTGCGCCGCGTTGACGGTCTGCCCTGCTTCCACCGAAATGGCGACGATGGTGCCATCTACCAAGACAGTCTGCTCAATATCTCGGGTTTCTACGGGCGCGGTAATGTAGTTCACCGGTGGTGGGGCGGCGAAAAAGTGCTTATAGCCAAAATAAAGGGCAACGATGGCAACCAGTGCCAGTAGCGACGTACGTAATGACAAAAAACGAGCAGGCATGAGCAGTTGAATATCCTTATCGAGTGTTGACGTCTCAGCAGGGTACTGACGTCTGACGGGGTGATGCTAACCGCGTAGAGCAAAGCCGTTACTTTACCCTGACTCTATGACCCGATCTCGCCTATTTAGTGCTATGGAAGGTAAGAATTCAGTAAAGATGGCTGCGAAAATACGTATTAAACGAGAAAATAACCGCCAGAACCGCCAAGGGGAGCAAGGTATGAAGCTGTTGCTGGTTGATGATGATGTGGAGTTGGGAAACCTGCTTTGTGAGTATCTCAGCGCTGAGGAATTTGCCGCATCGCGAGTGTTGACAGGGAAAGAGGGTGTGGAAAGCGCGCTGTCAGGAAATTACACCGCCATGATTCTGGACGTTATGTTGCCGGATATGAGCGGTATTGATGTGTTACGCCAGGTGCGTAAATCGAGCCGGTTGCCGATTATCATGTTGACGGCCAAGGGTGACAATATCGACCGGGTGATTGGTCTGAAAATGGGGGCCGATGATTATATGCAGAAGCCCTGTTTCCCCCGTGAACTGGTAGCACGCTTGCGTGCGGTGCTGCGCCGTTATTATGATGAGCGCCCGGAAAAGCAGGAAAGCGAAGGGACTGCCACATTGGGTGAACTGGTGTTGAACCCCGCTACACGCACCAGCGAATGGAAAGGACACCCCTTTGATTTAACCGCCTCCGAGTTCAATTTGCTGGAACTGCTGGTGGGCGCGTACTAGCGCGTGGTTTCCAAAGATGAGCTGTCGGAAAATGTCTGGGGCGGCAGCGTGAAGCCTACGATCGCAGCTTCGATGTGCATATCAGCAACATTCGGCAAAAGCTAGCCGAACTGCCGGCCAGCAGCATGACCATTGAAACTGTGCGCAGCGTAGGATATCGGATTCGTTGATGATGCAGGGACGCTTGTTCTGGAAAATTCTGTTTGGCTTCTGGCTGACGTTTTTATTGATATCGCAACTGCTGTGGTTGGGGTTCACGTTGTATGACGGTGGACACCGCGCACCGCCGGAAGAGGCGATGATCCAGCGCTTGATGTCGTTACAACTGTCGATGGCGCAATCTGCGTTGCAACAGGGTGGGCAGCCCGCGCTGGACGCACTGGAAGCTCAGTGGCCGCCACAGGAACGCGGTTTTCTGCGCGTTTCTACCACGGTAACCGATGCCGAGAAATGGGCTCCACCGCCTGAGCCGTGGCGTGAACCGCCAGCCAGTGATATCCCGCCTCCCGGTGACCTGAGGCCGCCAGCGAATGAGGAACATCACCGGGGCGATCGCCAAATGCCGCTTGTCAACGCGGTCAATGGGCCTAATGGCGAGCGCTATTGGGTCTCTTTTGACGTCCTACGTTTGCGCGATGAAACCTATGCACCGCGTCCGATGTTGATACTCAATATTTCTGAACCGTTGGTATGGATTGCGGGATTAGGCGGGCTGCTCTTCAGTGGGGTATTAGCCTGGAACCTGACCCGGCCGCTCAATCGCTTGCGCGCCAGTTTTGACCGTGTGTCACAGGGATATTTATCCATTCGGCTGTTGCCGGACATGAAACGACGGCACGATGAGTTGAGCGACGTAGCGCGAGATTTTGATGCCATGGTCGAGCGGTTGGAGGTGTTGGTGAGTTCCCGCGAACAACTGCTGCATGATGTGTCTCATGAGTTACGTTCCCCTCTGGCGCGTTTACAGTTGGCCATCGGGTTGGCGCACCAAAATCGCGATAATATCGATACCTCATTGCAGCGCATCGAAGGTGAAGCGGCGCGCATGGACAAAATGATTGGTGAACTGCTGACGCTATCACGTGCCGAGCATCAGGTGGTCGATGAGTCCTACTTCGATTTGTACGGGTTGGTCGACGCGGTGGTAAACGATGCGCGCTATGAGGCGCAAGTACCGGGGGTAACCATTCTGTTGGAGGCGGATATCGAGCAGGATCACACGGTAAAAGGCAATGCGGAGCTGATGCGGCGCGCGTTGGATAATATCGTGCAACAATGCACTGCGTTTTTCAACCCGCGAGCAGACGGTGCTGGTAGACCTGCGTGGCACGGAGCGCGAGTGGCTGCTTTGTGTCACCGATCAGAGGCCGGGGGTGGAGAAAAATAAGCTATCCAGCATCTTTGATCCCTTTATTCGCATCGAATCGCCGCAGTCCGGCAAGGGCTATGGATTAGGGCTGGCGATTGCCCGCAAAGTGGTGATGGCGCACGGTGAGGCCGATAACGGCCCTCAGGGAGGGTTGACCGTGCGTATCTTTATTCCTCGTTGGCAAGAAACCGCAGCGTAGAGCCATTGATTAGCACGTTTTTTTAAACGGCAGCCGTGTGTGGCACGTGGCGTTGCGGTAGAGCGCGTATTGGCGGGGCAATCGTGCAAGACGGTTGGCGAGGCGCATGGTATTCCTGAACGTAGCATACTCATGCATTGGCTGAATATGCTGGCGGTTGATGGTGAGGCGGGTACGCGGGTCTGTGCGAGTGAATGCTGTTATGCCGTGGCGGATATCTACGGTATTGAATCTGATAGCTTCGCCTTCAACGAGTTGCAAAAGCGTGCGGTGATGGGGCGGGCAGGGGAACGGGTACGCAACGGGGAGTCATGCCTGCAAGTGGCACAGGATCATGGTATTTGCATGCAGTACGAGGCGATGGATATGTTAGAGATGATCGCCGTTAACTCCTGTGCCGGAGAACGGGTACGTAACGGTGAATCCTGCCGACTGGTCGCCCGAGAACATGGCATCAGTGCTTTATTTATGGCGATGTGCGAGCTGGAAAACATCGCCGTGAAAACGGTTGCCGGAGCGCGAGTGCGACAGGGGGAGCTCTGTTACTTGGTAGCGTGGGATCACGGAATTAGTCATTGCCATAATGCGATGCATAATCTGGAGATGGTTGCTGTGGAGACCTTCGGGGCTGAACGGGTGAAAAACGGGGAGTGGTGCACACTCGTCGCCCTGTCGCTGGGGATTGCATTGGACAGTGGGACGGTAAAGGTGCTGGCAGCCCTCGAAATGGCCTCTGCCGGTGCGGAAAAACGCCCGCGCTTACAGTGATTAGGGTGGGACAATAAATAAAAAACCCACAGTCAGGACCCTGACCGTGGGGCTGGTATGAGTTGCTGTACTCAGAAAAGCGCTACTTTTTGATACGGATAACCGGTGTTTCACCGACAACCACGGTGCCGCTCAATTTGGTCAGCTCTTTGATTTCGTCCATGTTGGAGATAACCACCGGCGTCAACGTTGATTTGGCCTTTTCTTCCAACAGCGCCAGATCGAATTCAATGACCAGATCGCCTTTCTTCACGTGTTGGCCTTCTTCCGCGATGCGTTTGAAGCCTTCACCTTTCAGCTCAACGGTATCGATGCCGAAGTGAACGAACAGTTCAATACCGCTGTCGGATTCGATAGAGAAAGCATGGTTAGTTTCAAAAATCTTGCCGATGGTGCCATCAACCGGCGCCACCATCTTGTTGCCAGTCGGTTTAATGGCAATACCGTCCCCGACAATTTTTTCAGCAAAAACAACGTCAGGAACGTCTTCGATATTGACGATTTCACCAGACAGCGGTGCAATGATTTCAATGCTGCCAGTATCTTTTTTGTCATCAGATACCAGAGATTTCAGTTTATCGAACAAACCCATGATCTTCTCCTAATCATTAATATTGGGTCAGCATAGCAGAATCAGCAGAGCGTTTTTTCTTTGATAAATCGGCTCACTACATCGCTCAGTTCTTGCGCTGTGGGTTGGGAGAGCGCTTGTTCTGCCAACGCTTTGGCATCGTCGTAATTTGCATTACGAATGATCTTCTTGATGCCAGGAATTGAGATTGCACTCATGCTGAATTCATCCAGACCCATACCCAATAATAGCAGTGTAGCACGTTCGTCACCAGCGAGCTCGCCGCACATCCCCGTCCATTTGCCTTCGGCATGAGATGCGTCAATGACCTGCTTGATCAAACGCAATACCGCTGGAGACATCGGGTTATAGAGATGAGAGATAAGCTCATTACCGCGATCAACTGCCAGAGTATACTGGGTTAAGTCATTTGTCCCAATACTAAAAAAGTCCACTTCTTTCGCCAGATGGTTGGCAATGGCGGTCGCAGCAGGTGTTTCAACCATTACGCCCACCTCGATGCTCTCATCGAAGGCTTTCCCTTCTGCTCTCAACTGCGATTTCAGCAGTTCCAATTCGGCTTTCAGCGCACAAACTTCTTCTACGGAAATGATCATTGGGAACATGATGCGCAGCTTGCCAAACACCGACGCACGCAAAATAGCACGCAGCTGTGTATGAAGAATTTCTTTACGATCGAGACAGATACGAATTGCTCGCCAGCCCAGGAACGGGTTCTCTTCCTTTGGCAGGTTCATGTAAGGCAGATCTTTATCGCCGCCGATATCCATGGTGCGCATGATAACCGCCTGCGCCCCTACGGCTTCTGCCACGGCTTTGTAGGCTTGGAACTGCTCTTCTTCTGTCGGGAACGCATCGCGATCCATAAACAGGAATTCGGTACGATAGAGTCCAACACCTTCTGCGCCATTGCGCTCGGCACCTGCAACATCACGCACGGTACCAATGTTGGCGCACACTTCTACCTGATGCCCGTCGAGCGTGATGGCTGGCAAATCTTTCAGTTTTGCCAACGCATCTTTTTCAGCGTAGTACTGTGCTTCCAGCGCTTTCAGTTGTTCGATAACGTCCGGCGTCGGGTTCTGATAAATTTTGTTGTTCACGCCATCCAGAATCAGATAATCGCCGTTTTTCACCTGCTGGGTGGCATCCGTGGTGCCGACAATCGCGGGCAGCTCCAGAGAACGCGCCATGATGGAGGTGTGGGAGGTCCGGCCGCCGAGATCGGTAATAAAGCCCAGCACCTTGTCCAGGTTCAGCTGTGCGGTTTCTGATGGCGTCAAATCGGTTGCGATCAGGATCGATTCTTCCTGAATATCGCCCAGATCGATAATCGGCATACCGAGAATGTTTCTCAGCAGGCGTTTACCAATATCGCGCATGTCCGCTGCGCGCTCTTTCAGGTACTCATCGTCCAGTTCTTCCAACGCTTTCGCCTGATTCTCGATAACCGAGTAGGCTGCTGCATCGGCAGAGTGATGGTCCTTTTTGATCAGGGCTATGATTTCCTGCTCGAACTCTTCATCTTCAAGCAGCATGATATGCCCTTCGAAGATGGCCTCTTTCTCAGCGCCCAGGGTTGCACCTGCTTTGGTCTTGATGGCTTCCAACTGTGCAGAAGCCTTGGCCCGGCCACTCAGAAAACGTTCGATTTCTTGTTCAACGTCTTCAGCAGTAATTTTCTTCCGGCTGATGACGATTTCGTCTTCCTTCAATAACAGCGCGTTACCGAAAGCAAAACCGGGTGATACTAATATGCCTGAAATCATAACTCTACCTTCACTCGAAACTGATGTTCACACGAAAAGCCTGCCGATTACTCAAGTTCGGCCATCAGCTTAACCAAATGTTCAACGGCTTTTTGCTCGTCTTCACCTTCTGCAGAAAGGGTAACGACAGTGCCTTGCGTCAGGCCAAAGGTCTGAAGCTTGAACAAACTTTTCGCGCTGGCACTTTTTCCGTTGGAGGTGACGGTAATTTCGCTGGTAAATCCTTTGGCTTCTTTAACAAACTGAGCCGCAGGACGGGTGTGCAGGCCATTCGGAGCGGTGATAGTAACTTCTTGCTGGAACATTCTGTTTTCCCCAACTATGGTTTGGATTCGTGTTGTGGAACTAAAGTTTAGTGTATTTACCGAACTTTAGTCTGTTAGTTCAGCCCCATTTATGTTACGGGGTCGCCTTTGATGCGGTAAGGTAAGGACGAAACGCCTCCCCTGAATATATACGCCAAATAGCACCGTATTCCAGCCCAGTGTCAGATGGCCTTGCTGCCTCTGTGGTAAAAAACGGGGACATTGTCATCAGTAGGAACAGGGTACGATGTTACGGTTATTAATTCCGCGTATCAAAATAATTGTTCGGTTAAATACTAAACCTGGACAAAAAAAGCAATTATTGATGGGTATAAACTTTGAACTTGACCACAAAAAAAAGCACCTGTGAAGGTGCTTTTATACTGTCAATGTAACGAAGTATTACTGCTGCAATTTTTGTTCTGTGAACAGATCGGCAAACAGCGCAGTACTGAGATAACGCTCACCGGAAGAGGGCAGAATCACCACGATGGTTTTGCCTTCAAAGGCGGGCTCTTTCAGCAAATTCAGTGCGGCAGCCACGACTGCACCGGAAGAGATCCCAGCCAGAATACCTTTCTTCTTCCATCAGGCGACGCGCGGTTGAAATTGCATCCTCGTTAGAAATGCGCTCAACGCGATCCACCAGAGACAGATCGAGGTTACCGGGAATGAAACCGGCGCCGATCCCTTGGATCTTGTGCGGACCAGGCTTGATCTCTTCGCCAGCCAGCGCTTGGGTGATCACCGGTGAATCAACGGGTTCAACCGCGACAGTGGTGATAGCTTTGCCTTTGGTTTTCTTGATAAAACGGCTGACGCCAGTCAACGTACCGCCGGTGCCGACACCGGAGATAAACACGTCGACTTCACCATCGATATCTTTCCAGATTTCCGGACCGGTGGTTTTTTCGTGAATTTCCGGGTTAGCCGGATTGCTGAACTATCGAAGGGATAATCGCAATATTGAATGGCCAGCATCCAGGCGCTAAACCCGAACCACAGCAGCGGTGCCACGGTTTGTCCGATACCGGGAATAAGATACAGCAACAGCAGCACGATGGCGCGCGGCAGGTAATAGGCGAGTTTCTGCACTTCGCGCTTCATGATCCGCGGGATATCTTTGACCATGCCCATGACGCTGCTGTCCGGTAGGGCCTTGCCGGTCAGTCGCGCTTCAAGCTGCTCGGCCAGCAGGCCGTTAAACGGTGCCGCGATAAAATTGGCAATGATGCTGAAAAAATATCGGAATACCAATAGGATAGAGATGACTGCGAACGGCCATAGCAGGTAGCTTAACCATTACAGCCACTCTGGCACGTGGCCCATCAGTTGGGCAATCCAGTCACCTATGCGGGAAAACAGCCACCAAAAGGCACCGCCCATCAACAGCACATTGAGCAGCAGGGGAACGATGACAAATCGCCGTATGCCCGGCAGCGACATCAGTTGCCAACCTTGTGCGAAATAGTAAATGCCTGAACGCGGTGGCGTAGCGGGGGACGGGGTTACCATGACATCCTGTTCCTCATTGTGGGGTGATCCGGATCGTTTGTGTGATCTGCATCATATCGGGATGATTTTCTGCTGACCAGTGACCCTTTGGACGAAAAAAAGCAAAAAAGTGCGCCCGGTATATCTTTATTCCTATAAAATACTGTTCAGGCTTGCACTTGTGTACGCAGGCAAATAGAGTTAGGGGTATGAAAAAGTTGCCGTGGTGGCAATAAATTGAATTAACTGGGATAGCAATGATGCAGGACTTGCGTCTGATATTAATCGTTGTGGGCGCGATCGCTATAATTGCGCTACTGCTTCACGGCTTGTGGACGAGCCGTAAAGAGCGCTCGTCCCTTTTTCGTGACCGTCCGGTGAAGCGGCTTAAGCAAAAGCAGAAGCGAGAAGAGACTGCGCCGCTTGAGGAGCTTGATGAAGGGGTCGGCGAAGTCAGAGTCACGCGGACTCGTGCGCAGGAAGAACCTGCATTGGGTTGGTTCAGTGAGCCTGCGCCGCCGCCTGCATCCTCATCGCCTTTCGCTTCTGCTGCCGAACACGTTCGTACCGATTACGATCCGCTGTTAGGAGCGATCACCGCGCCGCAATCTGCACCTGAGGTGCACGTTGAAGAGCAGGCCGCGGAGCAACACTTGCCTGAGCGAGATGCTGACCAGCCGCAAGTGCAAAGCGCAAGCAGCGCAGCGCAAGAAACAGTGCTGGTACTGCACGTTGCCGCTCATCAAGGCAGTATCATTGGCGGTGAAGTGCTGTTGCAGAGCGTATTGCAGGCCGGCTTCCAGTTCGGTGAAATGAATATTTTCCATCGCCATGTTAATCCTGCGGGTGCAGGACCGGTGCTGTTCAGCTTGGCCAACATGGTGAAACCCGGCTCTTTCAGTATCGACGACATGGCCGAGTTCTCCACGCCGGGCGTCTCCATTTTCATGATGGTGCCCTCCTACGGTGACGCAAGCCAGAATTTCAAACTGATGCTGCAATCTGCACAGCGCATTGCTGACGACGTCGGCGGAGTGGTACTGGATGATGAGCGTCGTTTAATGACGCCGCAGAAAGTTGAGGCTTACAAAGGCCGTATTCGCGATGTGCTGCGGGCTAATGGCTAGACGTGATTTTGTAACCGCAAAGCCTCCTACATGGAGGCTTTGTTTTTTTAGGGGATAGGGTGGACTGACGTGGCGAGTAGCAATGGGTTAAAGCAGGATCTGGGCGTGGTTCAGGGAGTGGGGCTGCTTTCCACTTCGCTACTGGGAACTGGTGTGTTTGCGGTGCCAGCTATTGTGGCGCAACTGTCGGGTAATGACAGCCTGTGGGCTTGGCCGCTGCTGATTGTATTGGTGTTTCCGATTGCCATTGGCTTTGCCGCGTTAGGACAGCATTTTCCCAATGCCAGTGGGGCAGCCCACTTTGTCAATCTGGCGTTTGGCCCACGCCTGGCACGCGTGACCCGCTGGCTGTTTCTTTCCGTGATCCCCTTGGGGTTGCCTGCTGCGTTGCAAATTGCCGCTGAGTTTTGGGCGCCGTTTATCGGCCATAGCAGGGTAGGTATATTGGTGGTGCAAATGTTGACGCTGGTCGCCATTTGGCTGCTCGGGTCACGCAGTGCGGGCTCAAGTGCTTCTATTCAAACGGGTATTGCCGTGCTGGTGGTGCTGCTGGTCGCCGCCATTTGGTGGGGGGTAGAGATCAATCCCACGCATATCGCCTGGCCTGCACTGAGTACCCTCTCTTGGCCGAACACCTTTGATTCACTTGCCGTGATGTTTTGGTGTTTTGTTGGACTGGAAGCGTTTGCTCACCTCTCTACCGAGTTTCGTAACCCAGAGCGTGATTTTCCTCGGGCCTTGATGATCGGCATGCTGATTGCTGGCATCGTCTATTGGGGCTGTACCGTCGCGATTTTGCAGTTGAACGCCTATGGCAGTGATATCGCCCCGACCTCGCAGCTGTTGAGTATCGTCGCAGATTTGTTTGGCAACGAATGGATCTATTGGGGAGCGTGCCTGATTGGCTATCTGGCGTGCTTTGCCAGTGTGAACATTTATACGCAAGGTTTTGCGCGACTGGTGTGGTCACAGGCAACGCCAGGGAGTCGTTTGGGGCGGCTTTCACGTGCCCAGGTTCCCCTGAGTGCGCTGTTGGCGGTGGTGCTTTGTAGCATGGTCTGTTGCCTGCTGATTTACTGGCTGTCACTGCCATTATCGACGTTGATCGTTTACGCTAACGGTATTTTTGTTCTTGTTTATCTGCTGTGCATGCTGGCAGGGTGTCGGCTGTTGAAAGGTCGGGCCCGCCTGATGGCGATTATCGGCAGTGTGTTGTGCTGCGCACTGTTGGTGATGGTGGGGGCTAAATCGCTCTATGCACTGATTATGCTGGCAGTGCTGTGGTGGGGGTTACCGCATAAGTCACAGCAACTGGCGGCAGAATAATCGTCGTTGCACCGGCCCTTGGGTGGCCGGTGCCCGCGATGAGGGGGTACCGCCTACGAGGGCTGCTGTTCAGACGTAGCCGTTTTGTCTGCGTCCAGCTTGGCTTCCAATTCGCTCAAACGCTGTTCCAGCCGCGCCAGTTTTTCACGGGTGCGCAGCAGAACCTGCGTTTGTACATCGAACTCTTCGCGGTTTACCAGATCCAGCTTGGTAAACTGTGCTTGCAGTACCTGGCGAATTTTTTTCTCGGCGTCTTCGCCCAGTTCACGTATGCCTTTAGGCATGGATTCATGCACCTGACGTGCAATTTGCTCAATCTTTTTCGGGTCAATCATGCCGTTTTCCTGCTCGGTTTCTGTCATCTGTACTGTCAGTGTAATGCGTGAATGAAAAGGGATAAACCAAAACTCGCCTTGTAATGCTTTGTGTCGGATTCCTAAAGAAAATTTTTATCAATAGGCCAGCAGATGTCACATTTTATCCATTGCGCTAATTGCCCCACTCAGGCAATAGCGTTATAGTTACCACGCTTACTTCTCAGGGCGGGGTGTAATTCCCCACCGGCGGTAAACCAGACAGCGCAGGGTGCTAAAACATCGTGCTTTCGTCTGGAAGCCCGCGAGCGCTCGCCGTAACGTTATCAATAATTTATTATCGATGTACGTGGCGAGGTCAGCAGATCCGGTGAAATTCCGGGGCCGACGGTTATAGTCCGGATGGGAGAGAGTAACGGTATCCTGTTGGGCATATGCCCACTCGCGTTATTTTGTTAGTCATTGCCCGGTGCGCATTGAACCGCATCTGTTGTAATGGTTACTCCTCAAGCTCGCCCTGGTTCTGGTAATCCATAATAAACATGAGGTTTTTTACCATGAATCAGACATTACTTTCTGAATTTGGCACGCCATCTGAACGCGTTGAACGTGCGCTTGAAGCGCTGCGTCAAGGCGTTGGTGTTATGGTGTTGGACGACGAAGACCGTGAAAACGAAGGCGACATGGTATTTGCCGCCGAGAACATGACCGTTGAGCAAATGGCGATGACTATTCGCTACGGTAGTGGCATCGTCTGCCTGTGCCTGACCGAAGAGCGTCGCCGTCAATTGGAACTGCCCATGATGGTGGAGCACAACACCAGCCACTATCAAACCGGCTTTACCGTTACCATCGAAGCTGCTGAAGGCGTAACGACCGGTGTGTCTGCGTCTGACCGTATGACAACCGTTCGCGATGCCATTGCTGATGACGCTCGTGCAAGCGATCTGAATCGCCCTGGCCACGTCTTCCCGTTGCGTGCTCAACCGGGCGGCGTACTGACTCGCGGTGGTCATACCGAAGCGTCTGTCGATCTGGCAACGTTGGCAGGTTTCAAACCTGCCGCTGTGCTGTGTGAGCTGACCAATGATGACGGTTCCATGGCGCGTGGGCCGGAAGTGATCGCCTTCGCTAAACAGCACGGCATGCCGGTACTGACCATCGAAGACTTGGTCGCCTACCGTCAGGCAGCAGAACGCAAAGCGAGCTGATCGTTCTCTTCTCGGGCCGGTGATACCGGCCCTTAAAAACGCAGCCAGTAAGGTGGCGAAGCGCAGTTTGATGCGGTTGCCATTCTCGTCGGTTTTATGCAATTCACCCACCTCTTCGTTGTATTTCAGGATGTCCCATCCTGCGTAATACTCGCGCAATTCATCGTGCTGGAAGGTGAAGGAGAAAGGCAGCCGGCAGGGGAAATCCTCGGTGGACATGGCCGCCACGATCAAGTTATAGCCGCCCTTTACGGTGCACTCCTGCATGTTACGTACGATGAAAGGAATGCGCTCGCGTTCCAGAAACATCAACACCACGGTAGAGATGATGAGGTCAAACTGTTCGTCTAACGCGGCTTTGTTGATATCGTACAGTCTGGCGCGAATGCCGGAGAGGTTTTCGCTGCTGATGATATCTTTCAGCGACGATATGCTGTTTAGGTTTTTGTCATAGGCGGTAACGTCAAAGCCGCGCAGGTTCATATAAAGGGCATTTCTGCCGCCACCGCAGCCAAGATCGAGCGCTTTGCCAGCCGGTATTTGCTCCAGTGCGGCCACTACTTCGGAGTGGGTTGCTGTTAGGCCGTATTTTTTAGCGTAATAATCCTCGGCGGTGCAGTAAAACGCTAACTGGCACTCCAAATCCGCTGAGGCACTGACGATACGATGCCAGGCTTGCGGTTCAACAAACGGTGGCTGATTCTGTTCAGTAAACTGATAAGTCTCAATCACCGAGCCATCTTCGTGCAGCATGGCGAAGGTCAGCTCTCCTTTCAGAACGGTCAACTTCGCCCAGGTGCCCACTTGCGTGTTGTGTTTTTCTTGAAACGCGGCGGGCAGCGTCTGCGCATTCCACTGCGGCAGGGTTTTATAACAGACTCAGGTTTTGCATCATACACCTCGGAGAGCTTATACATTCTTATCGCGTTTTACCGCGTTGCCGGTAGTTTATAAAGCCTGACAAAGAATAGTTATAAGGCGTATTTAAAATACATCTTTTTTTTGATGAGAGCATACTCTCAGGGGGAGTATGTTGAGATTGGTGTAAGGTTTCGTGCGCGAAGCTAACAGCGTTTCTTTGCTACTAGCGTAGCACGCGCCCGACGAGGGGGTGCAGTCGCCCACCCCCTCGACCCCACGCTTTTTGCGGAATGACGTCGCTACGCGATGCCTTCGGAAACGGGTATCGCTGACGGACCGCCCGCGATACCCGTTTCCTCTGCGTCATTCAACGCGGGTTAACATCAAAAGATATCTGGTGCGTACGTCATTCAACGCGGGTTAACACCAACAGATGTCTGGTGTGTGCGTCATTCAACGCAGATTAACACCAGAAGTATCAGGCACAGCGAGTGCACTTATTGGACTGGATCACCTGAAAGAAATCATTCCCCTTGTCATCTACCAGAATGAACGCCGGGAAGTCTTCCACTTCGATTTTCCAAATCGCTTCCATACCCAGTTCGGGATATTCAACGCAGGTCAGGCTCTTGATGCTGTTCTGCGCCAGAATCGCTGCCGGGCCGCCAATGCTGCCGAGATAGAAACCGCCGTGTTTATGGCAGGCGTCGGTCACCTGCTGGCTGCGGTTGCCCTTCGCCAGCATGATTTTGCTGCCGCCGTTGGCTTGCAACAGATCCACGTAGGAATCCATGCGTCCTGCGGTGGTTGGCCCCAGTGAACCCGAAGCATAGCCTTCCGGCGTTTTGGCCGGGCCTGCATAGTAAATCGGGTGATCTTTGACATATTGCGGCAATCCTTCTCCGTTGTCGATGAGCTCTTTGAGTTTGGCATGAGCAATATCGCGCGCCACAATGATGGTGCCTGACAGGGAGAGACGCGTGGAAACCGGATACTGAGACAGCGTTTTCAGGATTTGTTCCATCGGTTGGTTAAGATCAATCTTGACCGCTTCACCTTCTCCTGCCTCACGCAACTGCTCAGGAATGTATTTGCCAGGATTCTGCTCTAACTGTTCCAGCCAGATGCCGTCACGGTTGATTTTGGCCTTGATGTTGCGGTCAGCGGAACAGGAAACACCCATGCCAACCGGGCAGGAAGCACCGTGACGCGGCAGACGTATAATGCGGATATCGTGAGCGAAATACTTACCGCCGAACTGCGCGCCTAACCCCAGATCCTGTGCGGCTTTCAGCAGCTCATTTTCCAGTTCAACGTCGCGGAAGGCTTGCCCATGTTCATTGCCGCTGGTCGGCAGCGCGTCATAGTATTTGGTGGAAGCCAGCTTCACTGTTTTCAGCGTGCTTTCCGCTGAAGTACCGCCGATAACAAAGGCAACGTGGTACGGCGGGCAGGCTGCGGTGCCCAGTGAGCGCATTTTTTCTACCAGGAAGTTTTTCAGTTTTTCCGGCGTCAGCAGCGCTTTGGTTTCCTGATAAAGGTAGGTTTTGTTGGCAGAGCCGCCGCCTTTGGTGACAAACAGGAATTTGTATTCCGCCCCTTCCGTACTGTACAGATCGATTTGGGCCGGCAGGTTGGTGCCGGTATTGACTTCCTTGTACATATCCAACGCAGCGTTCTTTGAATAGCGCAGGTTATATTCAATAAAGGTGTTATACACGCCCCGGGACAGCGCTTCGGCGTCATTGCCGCCCGTCCAGACCTGCTGGCCTTTTTTACCGACGATAATCGCCGTACCGGTATCCTGGCAGGTCGGCAAAATACCTTTGGCGGCAATTTCCGAGTTGCGCAGGAATTGCAGCGCCACGTATTTGTCGTTTTCACTCGCCTCAGGGTCGTGGAGGATATCTGCCACTTGCTGTTGGTGAGCCGGACGCAGCATAAACGATGCATCATGGAAGGCCTGTTGTGCCAGCAGGGTTAATGCCTGCGGGTCGATCTTCAGGATTTCTTCACCTTCAAACTGGGCGGTGGAAACAAAATCGCTGCTGATCAGGCGATATTGGGTGTTATCTTTGCTTAGCGGAAAAGGTTCTTGATAATAAAATGGTTTATTCGACATGTTTTTCTCACTTGCAACAAATTAAAAGAAAGATTCAGTATTCCTTGGAAGACTTTCTGTCTTACATATGGTTATCATTTTTATTGGAAAATATTCAGTTATGCTGTAGCACAATTATCCTGACCATGGTAGGGGTTTCTGGCATCAAGTACCACTTTGGTATATCACAGTTTTTGCATCCAATTGGCGGATTTTTACATCCTGGGCGATAAAAAAACGCAGTGAAAATGGCAAAAAAGCAATAATGCGCCACGTAGGTATTGATGCTTATTACATTGCGTAACTTGTTTAATAAAAATAAGTAAATTTATCGAGTTATTTTCCCTTTAAATAATGTAGTTTTTTATCGTGCCGATATGAAAATAGTGGGTCTGTAGCGATCTATCAAGGTCTCATCTATTTCAAGACAATGTCGGATCTTTTTGCATCAGCAAATTATCAATCATCCAAAACCCTGCCGGTTCTGGCGGATACTGTTTTGACCACACCACATCCATTTCAATCAGTTGCGGCCAACCTGCCACCGGGAGTTCCACCAACACCTGATGACCAAACTGGGCGACCAACCAGCGTGGCAGGATGCTCCAGCCAAACCCCTGTTCTGCCATTTCCAGCAGCATAAGGTAAGAGGGGGCAGACCAGATAATGCCTTCTTTTGGCTGACGTTCTGTGCGCGTATAGGTATTCAGATAAAGCTGGCGTACCGTCGTCAACTGTTGCGGTGAGACAGACTGTTGCTGCGCCAATGCATGCTGTGCGGCAACAAAGATGGCCATTTCAGTTTTTACGTGTAGCCGTAAGGCGCTGATTTCTGTCGGATAGTGTGGTTGGGTGCGAATCACCCCCATGTGTGCGCGCTGTGCCTTAAGCAGGTCGATGGCATCCTCATCTTCGGCGATCAGACACTCGAACTCAATATCAGGAAAACGGGCAGAGAACGCGTGCAGCAAGGGATCGTAATGCGCCGCTTTTCACATATCCGACAATACAAAGGTCAGGCGTTGCTCAATACGGTTAGCCAGACGGACCGCCAGCGCATCCAGCGTGTCGCTGGCAGCAAGAATGGCCTCTACGTGCACGCGCACCTTATGACCATCATCCGTCAGTTGCGGCTGGTGCCCGGAACGATCGAACAGCACCAGTCCGAGATCGGCTTCGAGGTTAGCAATGGCCGCGCTCACGGTGGACTGGCTTTTACGTAGCTGACGCGCTGCGGCCGAGAAAGAGCCAGTTTGCGCTGCGGTAACAAAGGCAATCAGGGATTCGAGAGAATAGCGCATCACCGCTCTCTTCTTAAGTCCATCGCTTTTATCGATGGATATTAATTTTATTCTTCCAGTAATAACGATATATCCTGCTAACGTCAAGCGGTGAGAGGCCTTCTCCACCGCCTGTTTTGTTAATTGACCCAATACCAAATTGATGAATAAAAGTGTGGTGATGTATGCAATCTAACACAGCAAAGAGACAAACAACCTCGGTACAACGCCGAAGCGTGGGTGAGCGTGTGTTTCATGCTGTCAGCTATTAAGTGGTTGCCCTATTGATCATGGCACCCATTGGTGCCTGGCTGTTTAACAAACCGCTATTTTCCATGTGCGCATTGGCGATTATGCTCTCCAGCATCTCCATGGTGTGGAATATCATCTATAACGCCTTGTTCGATCGCCTGTGGCCTGTATCACGCGTGGCGCGTGGTGCTAAGGTGCGTATCTTGCACGAATTAGGCTTTGAGGGCGGTTTTATCCTGATTGGTCTGCCCGTTGCGGCCTGGATGCTGGGGCTTACTCTGTGGCAGGCTCTGATGGTCGATATCGGCTTTTTCCTGTTTTTCCTGCCGTATAGCGTGGTGTATAACTGGGTATATGACAAACTGCGCGCCCGGTTTATGGCGCGCAGAGACGGCGAACGCGGGAAGTCGCCCGCCGCATCACTCCCCCACTAATGCCATCAGCCTTTGCGGTTGCTGGTTTTCAGGCGGCTTTTGAAATCGGCGTAGTCTGGCATCATCGGGCTGCGCCACAAATACCAGGCGGCGACGGTGCGAAACGGCTGACACGGCAGACTGAGTTCCGCCAATTCACGGCGCGAGGGTATCGCATCGCGCTGATGCAAATAGCATAACCCTAAGCGGATGCCGAGATCGTCCAGCGGCATAATGTCCATTCGCTCCAATCCATAAATCAGGTACATTTCGACCGTCCAGCGGCCAATGCCTTTCAACGTCGATAACCGTTCGATGAGCGTGTCGTCGCCCATGGTTAGCGCCTGTTCTCGGGTGGGCACCAAACCGTCGCGTGCCCCTGTGCAATTAAGTGCAGCGTCTCTGCCTTGCGCGTTGAGAAGCCGCATTGGCGCAGCGCGTCTTTCTCACTGGCAGCAATCTGCTCTGCGGAAGGGAATACCTGCCCGTCAGGGCTAAAAGCATCCAACAGGCGGCGGATCATGGCATCACCCGCTCGAGTGGTGAGCTGTTGGTAGGCCACGGCACGCATTAGCGCTTCATAGGGTTCACGATGCGGGTGCGTTTGGTGCTGACATTCGCCGATGTGGTCCAACAGTGCTTGCCAGCGTGGCCCAAGCGTGCGCAGATGTTCGCATGCCAGATGCACGCTTTGCGCCGAGTTCCATAATACCGGCTGCGGGTGTGACATACTTGATCCTGAACGTGAAAGAAAAAGGGTGGGCTTTCAGCATAAAAGAGTGAATCGGGGTTGTCACCCTGCGATGCGTTTCTGGAATGAGAAAGCAAGAATCAGTCAGGTATTCATCAGACGTAACCGGTAGGGTGTGATCTCTGTTGTGACCAGAGACTGCGAGGTGAGTGATGTCGACAAACGCACGCGCTTTTCCTGAGGAAGAACGTACTCTACGTGAAAATACATGGTGGGATGCCTTGTGCCGACGCGATAAACAGGCTGACGGTCGCTTTGTCTATGGCGTTAAAACCACGGGGATATTTTGTATGCCTTCCTGTGCATCCCGATTACCGCTGCGGGAAAACGTGCAGTTCTTTGCGGATGCGGATGCGGCGCAGCAGGCCGGGCTCCGGCCCTGTAAACGTTGCTGCCCAGGAAACCCGTCCCGTGAGCAACGGCAATGTGCGGCTATTGAGCACGCCTGCCAACTGATGGCGCAGGCCAAGACATCGCTGACGTTGGCGCAGGTGGCAACGGCGGTGGGTATCAGCCCCTACCATTTTCACCGGCTGTTTAAAGCCCAGGTTGGTGTGACGCCAAAACGTTATGCTGCCGCGTTGCGTGGTCAGCGTGTGCGCGCCTTGCTGAACGGTGATGCGCCGGTAACGCAAGCGGCATTGGCGGCGGGTTTTCATTCCAGCGAGCAATTTTATCAGGAATCTCATCAACTGCTGGGCATGCAGCCGCGCAGTTTTAAACACAAGGGGCAGGGCATGACGATTCATTTTGCTATTGGCGCATGCTCGCTGGGGGCTATTCTGGTGGCGGAGAGCGAGCGCGGGGTCTGCGCCGTTTTACTGGGAGATGATGCCACTGCATTGATAAACGAACTACACTCTCTGTTTGCCAATGCGACGTTGGTTGAAGGCGATGCGGCGTTTGAGCAACGCACGGCGCTGGTCATCCGCGCTATTGATTCACCGGGTGCTCCGTTGACGTTACCGCTCGATATTCGTGGCACGGCGTTTCAACTGCGTGTCTGGCAGGCTCTGCGAGACATTCCTCGGGGAACCACGCTCAGCTACCGCGATGTTGCTGAAAAAATTGGTCAGCCGGACGCGGTGCGCGCGGTAGCTGGCGCATGTGCCGCCAACCGTCTGGCGGTGATTGTCCCTTGCCATCGGGTGATTCGCACCGATGGGGCGTTGTCGGGCTATCGGTGGGGCATCGCGCGTAAACGCCAACTGCTGGAGAACGAGGCTAAAGGATCCCATGATGGATGATCTGTTTGCGCACGAGGGCACACCGCGCTGGACGCAGACGCTGGCACCGGGCGCAGTGGTGCTGCGCGGGTTCGCCGCTGAGAGTGCGCCAACGTTAATGCAGATGATTGACCAACTGACGCGCGTGACACCATTTCGACAGATGACCACGCCGGGCGGTTTTGTCATGTCGGCCGCCATGAGCAATTGCGGCTCACTGGGCTGGGTGACGGATGCACAGGGTTATCGCTATGCGCGCCACGATCCCCTCACGGGATCGCCCTGGCCCGCGATGCCGCTGCTGTTTGCTCAACTGGCGCAACAGGCCGAGCATGAGGCGGGGTTTCCTGACTTTGTTGCCGATGCGTGCTTGATGAACCGCTATGCGGTGGGCAGCCGGATGTCGTTGCATCAGGATAAAAATGAGAGGGATTTCTCGCAGCCGATTGTTTCCGTGTCTCTTGGGTTACCGGCCATCTTTCAGTTTGGCGGTATGCAGCGCAGTGATGCTGTGCAGCGTATCCCTCTGACGCAGGGTGATGTGCTGGTGTGGGGCGGGCCGTCACGCCTGCGTTTTCACGGTGTGCAGGCTATCAAAGCAGGAACGGAAGATTACCGGTTTAATCTGACGTTTCGTAAGGCGGGATAGTGAAAGAGCAACCTGTCCTTAAAGGCGCAGGTTGCTGGCGAGCAGGATTATTGTTTTTTGAAGTGCATGTAATCCAATGCGCTTTCTGCGGCAATACGGCCTGAGTTCAGGGCGAAACCGAAGGTGCCGCCGCCTAACAGCAGATCGTAAGTGTCGCCGTACATGCCGCCTGCGTCATTACCGGTGACATACAGACCTGGGATGGCATTGCCGTCCTTGTTGATGGCCTGCATCTTCTCGTTAATTTTCACGCCTCCCAGCGTGCCGAGTGCGGCAGGCTGCATTTTAACGGCATAGAACGGCCCGGTTTTCACTGGACGCAGGTAATCCATGTTCTTGTTGAACACTTCATCACGTTTTTGCGCGGCAAAGACGTTGTTCTGATCGATAGTCTCTTTCAGCACGCTGGCGTCAACGCCCATGGCTTTAGTCAGTGCGTCCAGCGTTTGTGCCTTGTAGACAAAACCGCGGTTTTTCTGGAGCTCTTTATCAAACTCATCGTCAAATTTGGTGAGCTTGGTGTTGGCGATCACCCATTCGCCGATTGGTACGTCGATCCCGTCGTTCACGTAATGTTTACGTGAGGTTTCATCAAAGATGGAGTACATGATGCCGTCCGCTTTGGAAAGCGCATTACCGGAGTGAGGCCAAATGATGACGTTGTATTCATCGGTAAAACGACGGCCATGGGTATCTACCCATAGATAGGGTTGGCGCGCAGCGGCCAGCATGTGGGAGTTTGGCGCGTAGTCTGGCAGACCAGGGCGGTATGCTTGCAGTACATACACCCATGCCTTCATCTTTGGCGCCGGCTTTCCAGGCCATTTTGATCCCGTCGCCATCTTTACCGACGTTGCCCACCATAATGGTATCCGGGAAGGCGACGTATTTTTGCAGCATCTCTTTGTTGTTGGCATAACCGCCGGTGGCGACGATAACCGCTTTGGCATCGATCTGGATGGTGTTGCCTTGCTCGTCTTGCGCCGTCACGCCGGTGACTTTGCCGTCTTTCACGATCAGGTCTTTACCAGCGGTTTTCACCATGGTGGTGACATCCATGTTTTTAAACTGCTCATGGAAGGTTTTGATCAGGAAACGACCGTGGCCCGGTCCGTCAATAACGTGCCAGGTCAACATCCCACCTGGTCCACCAGGACCGATGTATTCGAACTTGATACCCTTGGATTTCACCCATTCGATGGTATCGGCAGAACGGTTAACAAACGCGCGAACCACGAACGGGTTAGCCAGCCAGTGGCTTTATTCCATGATGGTTTTGAACGCCATGTCTGGGGTAACGATAATACCCTGACGTTTTTGCATGGAACTGTTTGCGGTGAAGATCCCTTCCGCAAAATTCCCGGTGCCGCCGACCACACCTTGTTTTTCCAACAGAATCACTTTCGCGCCTTTTTCGGCTGCAGCCATGGTGGCGGATGTGCCTGAAGCCCCGGCACCGATAATCACCACGTCAGCTGTTTTTACGATAGTTTCTGCATTGACAGTGCCGGTACCCAACAGGGATAAACAGGCGGCTACAATCAGCGTTCTCCTGACTATTTTCATATACTCTCCACTCTCAATGGTTGTAATAAAAATATTGATGCGATGGTTTTACTCTTATTATTCCCCACCTTGTTTTTGGTAAAAGGGGGCCATGCTCGCGTTATCATTTTTAAGGTAAAAAAGAAATAACGCGTAGTCGCTATCCTGCCGGTATTATTCAGCAGGAATGTTTAATTTAAATATTAATTTTGCAGCGAGGCTGCGAGAAATAAATAACAGTTATTTAGTGACTTTTGCTTGATTATACGCGTTGCCTGCCGCTTCTAATGCAGCTTCGCTGGTTAAAGTAGCGCCAGACACGCCATCAATGTTGACGCTCTGTTTTTCAACGAAGCTTTTAGCCAACACTTTTGCCGCTTCTCCACCCACTTCTGGGGTTTCAGAAGGCTCGTCAACCGTGGCTTTATTGATTTTTCCTTGTGCATACACATAGAGTGTGACAGTTACGTCACCACCGATACCGGTGCTAGCGGAAGAATAGGTGCCTGCTTTAAAATCGCCGTCTGCAAAAGCGAAGCTTGATGCAATCAGCAGACAAAAAGCTGCCGTACCCTGAAATGTTTTCATATCAACGGTTCCAATAAAAAGTGTATAAATATTCAATGTAATATTGAACGGAAAAATTATTGCGCGTGCTCTCCTTTATCTCCCATGAATAAAATGATGGCCGTCATCTTCATTGAGATGAATGAATATAAAACAACAAATGGGTAATCCGATACCGAGTAAAATAAATAACAAGCTGAAGCTGTTTAAATTAATGGCGCTCTCCATGCGGGTAAGAAAACGCAGCATGAGAAAGGTTAACGCCATGCTTACCATAATGGAGAGCAACTGAGTCACCGTCATAATGTTATTGCCGTTGTTATAGGTATGGTGACTCAGGTTGCTGAAGGCCAGTGTACTCTCTGCGGAATGCAGCGTCGAAATCAGAACCCCGAGCAGCACGGCAATAATACCGATGAAGATGGTGGCGTTCTCCTGCACTGCGGCACCCATGGCAAAAATACACAGTGAGGTAAAGACCGTGGTGTGCAGCAGCAGCTTGCGGTAGCCAATCCGTTTGATCAGTGGCTCAAAGCCCAGTTTAGAGAGCAGGGCACCGCTGGAAAACAGCAGCAAAATCAAGCTGACGGTGGCGGGCTCATACGCTAATTGGGTTTGTAACATCAGCGACATCACTACCGGAATCGAAGAGAGTAAAATGCGCGTGACGATACCGCTGGTCACGCCGATGGAAAACGTTTTAATGGTAAACAGATTTTCACGCGGTTGAGGCCGCGTGGTAAGCATATCCCTTTTGAAATAGAGGAATGCCAGGCCGAATCCGCTGAGGGCCAATGCGGCGCTCAGTGGCAGGCTGATGATGTTTTTCGGCATCGCAGTCAGCAGAAAGGTGCCCAGGAATAGCATACCGATCAGCAGCATCAGTTTGTAGGTGTCCCCGCGAAAATGCGGAACCTACATACTGGCGGGAATATGCGTTCTGGCAAGCCACAGACAGATTAGGCACAGAGGAATATTAAGTACAAAGATCAGACGCCACGACAGCATATTGACCATCAAACTCCCCACTACTGGGCCAATCATGGTGCCCAGTAACCCCAGCAGGGTAATGCGGTTGAGGAATAGGAGTTTCATGGTATCTGGCGTGGTCCTCAAAATGATGGTTCTGATTATCGGCAGCATTAACGCGCCGCCGATCTCTTGTATAAACCGAAACGCGCTCAGGCTGACGATAGACGTCGCGGTGATACACAGCAGCGAGCCGGTCATAAAAATGGCGATAGCGACAAGGTAGGTGTTGCGTTCACCCAGTCGCTCTGCCATCCAGCCATTAACGGGGGTGAAAGCCACCACGGTGACAACATAGGAGATAACAATCAGCTCCATATGCAGCAACGGGTTGTTCAACATCGGGAAGGATTTGAGCGCTGACAGCAGGAAACCGGTATAGCAGCCCAACAGGATTGCCAACACCAACAGCGTGTTTTCAAACCAACTGATACGTTTCTGGATAATGGCACTCAGGTTACGCACCAGAGAGAGCAGGCCACCGTTGTTGAACTTGCTCACCAGCGTCAGCAGTTCATCACGGTACAGGCTGACCAGCCATAGGATGATAAACACGAAGTAGACCTGAAACAGCATCACACCGAGCGACATGATGGAGCCAGGGTTATAGAAGACCATCAGATACCAGAAGGTCATCGGGCGCGTCAGGTGGAAGATCAGAATAATCAGACCGACCATCACGGCCAACGGTGCCACGATCGCCGTCGCGATAACGATGGGGTTTTTGCCGCTGTACTCGGAGGGCACGTAATATTTCAGCAGCATCGTCAGGGTGATCATGCCAACGGAAATGCCCACCAAAAGCAGATAGATGGCAATGGGCCAGTCCCATACCAGCGTGTCGAAGTGGAAAGCATTAAGCATTGTCGATTACCCCGCATTTGCCAGGAATGCGATAGAGCTGCGGTTCGGTGCCCAGATACACCTTGGAACGATAGGTCGGGTTCGCTAGGATCATTTGAGAAATATCGCTGGCCGGATTGTTCAAATCACCGAACACCAGTGCGTGGGTTGGACAGATCTCGACGCAGGCTGGTTTTTTGCCTGCGGCCAGATTGGTCTCACGGCAGAAGTTACATTTATCGGCGGTATTGGTCACCGGGTTGATAAAGCGTACGTGGTAAGGGCAGGCCGCGATGCAATAGCGGCAGCCCACGCAGCGCTTGTAGTTAACGTCGACGATGCCGGCAAGCGCATCCTTAAAGGAAGCGTCGGTCGGACACACGGAAATGCACGGCGGGTTTTCACAATGCTGACAGGATTTACGGAAATATTGGCGTACAGCACGACTGGTCGAAGTGCATGGAATATTAACCGAGGTCAGGATCTCGAGGCGGGTAACGCCATCGGGGACATTGTTGGTCTCTTTACAGGCACCGATACAGGCTTTAAAGCCGATACACAGTGACTCGTTGTGCAGCATACCATAACGTACCCCTTTCGGAGCGCCGGTAGCGGGTATTGCGTTTTGCGGTGCAGCCTCATTTGCTAATGCCAATGAGGAACTGCCAGTCACAAAAATGGCACTCCCCATGTAGGCAAGAAATCGGCGGCGGGAATGATCTTCCATAACATCACCTTCAGTATTGAATGCTAGTTGATGTAGTCATGCTGATGTCGGTACCGAAAAATCGTCGGGTGATTGGCTTTTGTAATGTCTGATTCGTTGCGACGCAGTGTGGAAGAACTCCCCTGAGACAGTGAACAAAAACTTTTTTATATCGGTACCCAGCAGGCATCAGAAATTTTTTATCGATAAAAAATATAAAACGCACGTAAACCATGAGCTTCCTATGGGTTTTATTTGACCATACCTCATAGTGATTAGAGTGTGCAGTAAATCACATTTGCGGGTTTGAAGATTAATATAAAAGTTATCTAGATTTATTATCAATTTCAGGAAGATAAATATAGCGTGTAATTAAATATCATGAGCGACTGTGAATGAAAAGTAAATAATGTAATAGAGTCAATTGAGAATCATTTTTATTAACGGGAAATAGTGTGATCGGCTTATAAATAATGATGAAAACTGTGATGTGCGAGTATCAGCGTATACGGGGGAAAGCACGCCTGAATATTCAGGCGCGCAGGTGGGGAATGCGTTAAAATATTGTGAATATTAGCCCTTTAAATGCTTATCTAAGAACTGGATCACAATTTTCATGATTTCTGGCTGCATCCAGTAATCACCGCCGTGCTGCGCGTTGTTTATCGAGTAATAAGTAGAATCAATGCCCTTTTGTAATAATGCCTGATGCAGTATTTCCGTTTGGCGCGGCGAGACAATGGTGTCCTTGGTGCCGTGCATAATCAGGAACGGAGGGGTATTGCTGTTAATGTAATTGATGGGGTTAGCGGCGGCAGCGCGTTCAGGATAGCGGGTGATCGGGCCACCATCGTTGAACACGGAAGTCCCGTTCACCCAAATGGCCTCGGTTGCTGACGCGGAGGTGTGTTTTTGTACCACATCATCGGGGAAGCCCTCGCCGACGCGTAGCAAATCGGAGAGTCCGTAGAAATCGATCACGGCCTGAACCTGACTGTTTTGATCCAGATTTTCCCCTTTATCAAACTGTTTGTCGCCGTTCGATGTGCCGGTAAAGGCAGCCAGATAGCCGCCAGCCTACGCGCCGAACACCGCAATATGCGCGCCATCAATGCCAAATTTACCTGATTGTGCCCGCAGGTAACGCACTGCCGATTTCACATCTTCAAGCGGTGCGGGAAACAGCACTGTCGGTGCTACACGATATTCCATGCTGGCAACCACATAGCCTGCCTCGGCCATCGCCAGGAGCTGTTGAACGTAGTTATCTTTGTTGGCGTTGATAAAACCGCCACCAGTGACAAACAGCACGGCGGGCAGGGCTTTGGGCGATTCAGGCTGCAAAATATCCATTTTCAGCGCCACGTTGGAATAGCCGCGCATTTGCACCTGAGAGAAAACCACGTTGGAGATCAATTTTACCGATGGAATACTCTTCTTTATAGACAACGTATGTAACGGCGCATCTGCGATAGCGACAGTAGCGGATAAGCAACCTAAGGTACAAAGCAGGCACAGCGCCATCGATTTATTGTTGGTAGACATCATCATTCCTTAGTGATTAACAAACATTATTTCCCAACCCCTGTAACCCCAGAAATAGGGCGTGCGCGAATAGCGCATCCAAAAAAGAGGTTGGCGCTATTCACGTAAAGAGGCGAATACCTTTTTCGCAGATGAATGCAGCAATGCGGCAATGTGTCTTTGCGCTACACTCGTGTGCATAACGTAAATAATGAAAAATAGCTTTATGCTGCTAACATAGTTTTATTGAGATGCACGTTTCCTATGCCATTTATGCAACCTGGAATTCACATATAAATAATATATATTGTGTTGTTATGGGGAATTCATTTAAGCACGTTCGGCAACATGCTATTTGTGTCTCTTGTCACATTTGTTTTTTTGTGTGTTAATATAATAGTTATATTTATTAATTATAAATTAAAGCATCAATGATAAATATTAAACGCCTTGTCTACTATCATGAGCTGATTCGCATTAGCAGTTTTACTAAAGCAGCGAAAATGCTGAATATTTCCCAGGCGTTTCTTTCGCAGGAGATAGCGCGCCTGTAGCAGGAAACAGAAAAGAAACTGATAAATCGCACGACGTGCCAATTCTCTCTGACCCCTTTTGGTAAGGCATTTGCCAAAAAAATACGGGGTATAATTAGAGAATATTACGATATTGAGCAATTTATTCGTGGTTATGAAGGGGTCTTCCCCTATCATGGTGGCACACACCCTCAATCAAGTATAATTATCTATACTTGTACCTT
>NZ_PEHF01000004.1 GCF_015762685.1 Candidatus Symbiopectobacterium sp. 'North America'
AACAAAGAACGCTTTAAGGTGGCAGTGATGTTCCATTACGTCAGGTTAAACATGGGGTTATGAGTCTCTCACCATGATCGGGGAAGACCCAATTGCATACAGTATAGCAAGGTTTTACAAATAAAACGAAATGGGTGCTACCACCTGCACCTGACCATCACCGTTCAGCTCATGCGGCAGCGGCGCGGCGCGTTTAACAATGTCCAGCGCTTCGTTATCCAGAATACGGTTGCCAGACGACGTGACAATCGCGGCGTCAATCACCTGACCTTGTGCATTTAACACCATGCTGATATGACTAATTCCCGTCGCCCGATAGCGCAATGCGGCGCGGGGATAACGTTTGAATTTCGCTAGATGCGTATGCAACAAGCTCTCTCAACCCACCTGACCGCTGATCGCTTGCTGGGCCGCGCTGGTGAAATTGGCGGCGCTACGCGTTGCTTCTCCGGCGCTGTATGCCGAGGTCGCAGGCGCGTTTTCCGCGACCGGAGGAGTCGGTTCACTACGCCCCTCAGGCTGTATCTCTTTTTTCTGCGGGCGTGGTTTTTCGCGCACGTTAACGCGTTTTTCCAGTGTCCTCTTCGCCACTACCGGTAAGTTATCCAGCACGGGATCGTCAGGTTGATCCTGCTGCTGGCGCGGTTGAGGCGCGGAAAAAACCTGTTTGGGCCCTTCTACCACCTGAGGAGGCGCTTTTTCCAATTGGTAGGCACCCAACTGTACGCTGACCACGGGCGGTAACGCGCCTTTCTGATTTTGTATCACACGCGTTGACCAGACGACTGAGATCGCCACTACTGTTATGTGAAACAGAATACTGGCGGCAGAACCACCAAGATAAAAACGTCGGGGAAGGAGAAAAACGCCTATGCTGCTCATTGCCTCTGCTCGCCATGCCTGATTATCCGGTGCAGCAACATGGAAACATGTTGCTGTAACGTAAGGGCTTAATACTTTCTTTACAGAAGATTATAGACACAACGCGAATGCAAATGATATTTATTATACAGAGCGCTCAATAAAATAAGAAACGATCGTTATTCGTGCCACAAACGACACGCTAGCAATGTATTAGAGCTGATTTTTCATGCACTTTTATTATTTACCCTAAATAATTCGAGTTGCAGGACAAAACGTTAACGTTTTGAACAGCGCTTGCGCTGGCCCTTTAGGGCGAGACTCATTTATGAGTCTCGTAACGCTGCAAGTAAGTGATTCGGGTGAACGAACGTAGCCAACGCACCTGCAACTTGAAGTATGACGGGTAACACCAGGCACATGACTATAAACAAACCATTGCGGCATTTTATCGGCAATGCCTATCAATCAACCTATCATCAATTGGAACGTTTTTTCCAGAAGCGCTTGGGAAACCGCCATGATGCCAGCGATCTGTCGCAGGATGTGTTCGCCAAATGGCTTAACCGACGGGAGGATACACCGGTTCAGGAATCCCGCGCGTTTCTGTTTAAAATCGCCAACAATGTGCTGATTGATTACTGGCATCGCCATCAGAAGCAGGAACAGTTGCAATCGCCCATGGAGGAAGAGGCACACCTGAACCACGCAGGTTCCGTCTCAGACGATCCCGCCGAGGTGCTAAATCACCAGCAGCGCTTGCAGCGTTTGTATGATGCCATTGAGACGCTTCCAGCGCGCCAGCGGGAAGCGTTTGTTCTTTGCCGGTTTGATAAGCTGTCACAAAGTGAAATTGCTGAAAAAATGGATATTTCTGTCAGTATGGTAGAAAAACATATCGCTAGGGCCATGTTGCATTGCAAGCGCTATGTGGAAAATGCGGTACACAGTGAGGAAGAACAATGAGCACAGGGCCTGACGTGCAAACAGACCCGCAATTGGTGGCGGATATCGATGAGCAAGCGGCGCTGTGGTTTGCCCGTAGCCAAAATCGCCGTATGCCCCGCACGCAGCGGCAGGCGTTGGAAGCCTGGCTGGCGCACTCGGCGCAACACTGGCACGCTTTCGAGAGCATGTTTACGCTCTGGCGCGATGCCGCTGAACTCCCGCGCCCGGCGTTGGCTTCCCGCCCCCCCAGCGTTTTCCCTGGGGATTTCGCCCATTGAAACATCTGGCTGTGGGTCTGTTGGTATTGTTCGCGCTAGTATTGCCTTACAGCCAGTGGCCCGCCCTGCTGCAAGATAGCCTGACAGTGGCGACGACCGATCAGCCGAAAACCCTTCAGCTTTCTGACGGCAGCCGCATCATGCTGAACCGGGATTCACGCTTACGCATCGTCTACCAGCACGACCAGCGTCTGCTATGGCTTGAGGCGGGCGAAGCCTACTTTAGCGTTAGCCCCGATCCGCAGCGCCCTTTTTACTTGGAGATCTATGGACGCCAGGTCAAAGTGGTCGGCACCGCTTTCGATATCCGCAAAGCGGAAGAGCGGGTAGCGGTTGCCGTCTCTCAAGGTGTGGTTGCTGTGACTACTGCACTCAATGTCCCTCAGACCTTATTGCACGCGGGTGAGAGTGCAACTAGCTACTCACGCGGCGATCGCCTCACGGTAAATCCGGTTGATCTCGCCGCCGTGGGAGAGTGGCGCTTCGGTCAGCTCAGTTTTGACAATCAACCGCTACGCGAAGTACTTGCCACGCTGAAGCCCTATTATGCCGTGAATGTCACGCTGTCGGACGCCGCATTGGGCAATCTCCCCCTTTCCGGGCAAGTCAATTTGGACGATCTAACCGTCTTTTTTAATGCGCTCCCCCTGCTGTTGCCTGTTAATGTGGTTTGGCAAGATAAGAACAATTTATTGATAAATAAAGAAAAGAAAAAATAATGCAAAAACTTGTGTTTTTCTAGATGAGGATGATTCTCATTATTAATTCTTCCTGCATGACGCTTTTATTTTGGCATGATGCTAAGACCGAAAAACATGATAACAAAACGCCGCTTCCCCTCTTTCAGGCCGTAGAAACTGACCATCGCCGTTTGCGCGGGCCTGCTCTGGTGTGGACAGACTTTCGCTAAAGACGTACAGATAGCCCTGCCAGAACAGTCGCTGGCAACATCGATCAATGCTATCGCCCGCCAGGGGCAAATTCAGGTGCTGTATGACGCAACCGCTGTAAAACAGCTGCGTGCGCCCGCCCTCAACGGCACCTTTACGCCGGAAACAGCGCTGCAAAAAATTCTGCTCGGCACCGGGTTGGAAATGGTGCCACAGGGTTCGGGCTTTGTGGTTCGCCCACAAAAAACCGCGCGTAATGCGCTGGTGATCCCGGAAACCAGCGTGCAGGGGGTGGTGGGTCGCCATCCGGCGACCGATGTGATGTCCGCGCCGCAATACCTGACTTCCGAAGAGATTGCCCAGCGCAACACCAGTGATGGTAACGTGACGGACCTGCTGAAAACCAACCCGGTGGTGCAATTTGCCAACGGCGACAGCAGTTCACTTAATCAGAGCGAAATCAAGCCATCGCGCATTTTCATTAACGGTGCCTCCAGTTTCCAGAACGCCTACAAGCTGGACGGCGTCAACTTTAACAACGATTTCGATCCGGCTAAAAACGACAATGGCGAAACGGAAACCCGCATCGACACCGGCGATCAGGGGATCTATATCGGCAGCCGGTTGATCGATAGCGTTGCCGTGTATAACAACAACATCCCGGTGGAGTACGGCGGATTTACCGGCGGCACCGTTGACGTGACCAGCCGTCGCTGGCGCGGAGAAAACAGCGCCCATGCCTACTACCGCACCACGCAATCCAGTTGGACCAAGCTGTTTAATGACGAAGCCCAGCCGATAGACAGCAGCAAGAATGACACCAGCAACCCGGCGCGTTTCCAGAACCGCTATAACAAGGAAGATTTCGGCGGCTCGTTTGAAACCGGCGTAACGGAGAATTCAGGGCTGCTGTTTTCCGCCCCACGACGCAGTTCCACCATCCCCATGTACACCACTGGCGGCGAGGGTGTGATCCTCAATGACGCTGGTGAGTTTGAGATGATTGAAAGCGCGGCGGGCCGTCAGGTCTGGGAAAATCCACGCTGTTACGCACGCTCAGTGGCCATTGGCCCTACTACACTGGCAGCGTGCAACAAGATACTCATACCTGCTGGATTACCCAGAACAGCTATCTGCCCCCCGGCCGCTTGGATACACTGCTTGCCTATCCTCGTTCGAACCAGGCTTTCAGTACGGCGCAATACCGCGATGCGCTCAACCTTGTCGGGCTGATGCCGTTAGCCGACCAATTGGAACAGGATATCGACTGGGCACAGCAACTCTCTGGCGGTGAGCAGCAGCGCTTGCTGTTCGCTCGACTGCTGTTAAACCAACCGAAATTACTGCTTCTGGATGAGACCACCTCGGCACTGGATGAATCCAGCGCACGCGCGCTGCTGCGCCAGCTTAAACAACATCTGCCGGACAGCGCCATCGTGCTGGTGAGTCACCAAACGTTTTTACGGGAAGAAGCCGAGCGCGTTATCGATTTAACCGGATACGCCCCTGCCGCAGAGCATCTCCCGTTATCAGAAGGAACGCTTCATGCGTCATAACCCATTCACCTATCGCGTTGCCATCAGCATCATGAGCCTGGCACTGCTGAGTTGCGCCAGCACAGATCGCCCATCGACTGCCAGTACTGTGCCGACGCATACAGACATGTAACATTCACACTGGACAACGGGCTTAATATCTACCTGCTGCCACGTGCCCAAAAAGGCATCGAGGTGCGCCTGTTGGTGAAAAGCGGCTCACTACAAGAGAACGAACAGCAGCGTGGATTGACACTCTTCACGGAACACATGGCGTTCAAAGGCACCACCCATTTCCCCGGCACCAGCGGGTTTAAACAGCTTGAGCAACAAGGTATCAAGCTAGGTAATCACGTCAACACCGTGACTAGCTTCAATTCCACCATCTATAAGCTCTCGCTGCCGCAGGCTACACCCGAGCAAACCGCAACCGGTCTGCAATTGCTGTCCGACTGGGCACAGGGGATCACGTTCGAGCAGGACGCCTTTGAAAAAGAGCGCTGGGTGATCGTCGAAGAGTGGCGGGTACGTCAGGGTGTGGGTTTCCGCATTAATCAGGCACTGGAACAATTACGCTATCACGGTAGCCGCTATGCCGAACGCGACCCTATCGGCCTGCTGGATATCGTTTGGCAGGCACCGCTAGACCAAGCAAAAGCGTACTATCGCACTTGGTATCAGCCTGAACGCATGGCGCTGGTGATTGTCGGCGAACTGGATCAATTTGCAATAAAAAGCGCCATTTCGCGTTACTTTTCCAGCAAGCCTGCTCAACCCGCCACGCCGGACAATCCGGAATGGCAACGCTTTGCGCCACAATCCACCCTGCTGGTCTCCCCTATCTTTGATCGTGAATATGGCGATCGGGTGATCCAGTTTTCCTTGCAACGTGATGCCACCACACCGCTAAATACCGCCGCAGGGCAACGTGACGATCTGTTGGATAACCTCTGGATACCGATCCTTAACCAACGCCTTGCGGTATTGGTAGACAACGGTGAACTCCCTTCAGCCTCGGTCAATGAGCAAGGGGCATTGCTGGATGAAAAACGGCGCCAGCAGTTGATGATTGTGCGTCCTTCAGGGCAAGATTATCAGGGAGCATTGCGCTTGTTCTGGACGGAAGTGCAACGCATGGCGACATCCCCCGTCAGCGATGATGAACTGAACGGTGTACGTCAACGCCTGCTCGCCAAGCTCAGCCAGCAGGCTGCCACCCAACAGCGTTATCAGAATGATTACTTGGCCGATCAGATAACCACAGCGTTAGCGTTCCAGATGCCTCTGTTTGACAAAAAGCAGCAGCTTTTTATGGCCCATGCGCTGATCAAAGACGTCAAGCCAGCCGATCAGCAACGTCACGTCGCGGCGTTTCTCGAGAGTGCATCGCCCCGTTTGGCCCTCATAGGCCTGGATAGCGACAGCACCACCTTTCAGCCTCAAGCGTTCACCACGCTATGGCAGCAAATTCGCCGCTCTCAGCCAGGCCCGTTTGCCCTGAAAGCCCAAGCCGTTGCGTTAACGCTGCCCGCCCCTACCGCCGGGCATATCAGTGCACATCAGCCACTGCCGCTGGACAATACCGAACAGTGGACGCTGAGCAATCGCATTACTGTCATCGTGAAAAGCGACAAGGCACTGCAAGACGACGTGCAGTTTTCGTTACGCATTCCCGGTGGCCGATCGCTGGAAATCGAGGCAACGCCGGGATTGGTGGAATGGGCGCTGAAACTACCGGAAAGCCGTGGGTACGGGGCTTACAGCAGTCGAGAGCTCGCGCTGTTTAGCAAACAACACAGTCTTACGCTCCAGCCTTATAGCGAGATGTTGTATCACGGCTATCGCGGCAGCACGCCTGCCGATGAGCTGGAAATCGCACTAAAACTGCTCTATCTGAAAATCACTCAGCCTCAGTTCAACGGGCAAAAACTGGAACAGTACAAGGCCAGCTTTGCCTCCTCGCTGAAACGGATGCCGGTAGAGCGCCAGTTTCTGGATAACATTAACCGAGAAAGTTATCTGCATGGCGATCGCTTGACCATCAGCCCTGAGGGCAACTGGCAGCAGTTTACCGCCTATCAACTTCAACAAAGCCACCAGCAGTTGTTGGGGGCGACGCAGGACATGACACTGGTGATTGCGGGGGCGGTGGATGTGCAAAAAGTGAAAGTGGCGGTGGAGCGCTGGATTGCTGCGTTACCCGCAACGGATCAACGTCTGCACTGGCGCGATGTGGGCATTCGCCCCAAAATGAGTACGCTGATCAAAACCTATCCCCTCCCCAGTTCGGATAAAAGCATGATCAGTATCCAGTTCGCCGCCCCCGCCCAGTGGTCAGCGCAAGAGGCCCTGGCACTGCAATTGCTGGATACTATCGTTAGCCAGCGTTTGCGGTTTGCGCTGCGTGAACAGGCAAGCGGCATTTATTCGTTGGGCTTTGCTTCCATGCTCGCCAAGCTGCCCGTGCCCTATTACACCGGTCGATTAAATTTTACCACCGCACCGGAACGCGCAGAGGAAATGACACGTCTGACCCAAACAGTGATCGCGTCATTACGCCAGCACGGTGTGACAGAAAAGGAGCTTAAGGAAGCCAAAAACCTCTGGCGCACCGAAAAGCAACCCGCCTGGCAAAGCGCAAGTTTCTGGGCCGATGCGCTGGCGCAAACGGCAGCCGATGACAAAAACTTTGCTCGTCTGGATCAGGAACTCGCCATCTGGAATCGCCTTACCGTGGCTGATATCAATCGGGTAGCGGCACGCTATCTGGGACAGAACGAAAAAGTCTTTATGCTGACGCCACCGTGAGGCCGCAATGGCCATGATGATTTGTCTCAAATTGAAGCGGTGAGGCGCTTTCAAGATTGACGAAAATCCAAATATGGTCCACACTCAGACCATGTTTGGGTTTGTCTGTCACGCGGTATCGTGTGACACAGGATCTCCCTGTGATGCGCCCCGCGATATTTAAAGTAAACCACAGGAGTCATTATGAGAGTCGAAACCATCAGCTATATTAAAAAGCATGCGGCTGCGCTTGAGCTTTCTGAGCCGATTTTGGTTACTCAAAATGGTATGCCCGCTTATGTTATTGAGTCTTTTGAAGAAAGAAAGCAACGCGATGATGCGATCGCCCTGTTAAAACTGCTGACCATTTCCGAAAAAGATCTCGCGGAAGAGCGGGTATTTGCACGCGACGAATTGCTAAATGGAATTTAACGTTCCAATGACAGGGAGTCAGTATGACCGCACGGCACAAAACAGGAGTCGATGTCACCTATACAGAAACAGCAAAGTTCTGTGTAAACAAAATAGCGTTCTTCCTACGCAGTAACAATACCGATCATCGTTCTGTGTTACAGCTTGCGATCCAAGAGTTTGAAAATATCGTCACAGCGTTCCCTGCAAGCTGCCCTATCTCACCGCAGTTATTTAAATTGGGCTGCATGAAATACCGTGAATGTAATACGGAAAGCGGTTATCGGTTCTTTTATTCCATTAACAGCGTACAAAACAGGATTGTCGTGCATGTTATTCAAGCACAGCGCGAAGACATCCAACAGCTTCTTTTCGATCGCATCATTGCACGCTGAAGCCGGTGTCTGGATCGCGCTACCAGAAAAAATCCACCTTCTGTTTTAACAGACTTCTTGGCATATAATCGTTCAGCCCTACCGTTCTGCAATATTCGATCAAGCCATTGAGCGATGTGGTTTGCACTTTAGTGTAAATGCCGTTCAAGCGATTTTGCACCGTACGATAGGAAAGGCACAGCCTGTCGGCAATCTCCTTTGCCGAGAGTCGTCGAATAGCGAAGGAGATGATTTCCAGCTCACGCGGAGTAAAAATATCGACGGGTGGGGTAAGCGTAATAACGGTGGGTTTACCGTTATTAAAAATAATCATATACCGAATAGAAATTAAATGCTTTGGCATAAAACATCGTGCCTAATACTTTGCCATCACCAGCGTAAATCGGAAATTTGGCACAATACCAAGGCGCAAGAATCGCCTCACGACCAAAATGCGCCGTTTCTATAATCTCAGCCCCCCTCTTTGCTCTGTTCAGCTTTTCTATCGTGCGCTTGTAACTCCGGGGCTAATTCACTCCAAGAGACCGGAACCTCCGAATCCAGTCGACCTTCAACATCAAATCCTTTAGGGATGTTGCAAAAGTGCATTGCGGCTTGATTCATGTAGACAAATTTTGATTCGTTGCTCTTTATTCCCCAAGGAATCGACGCGTGTTCCATAACAGAAATCAGGGGAATATTTTCAATGGTGCTGAACACGATGGTTTTCTTCTCTTTATTTTTCGCCATCATCCATACTGGTTTCTGTTTCACACTCAATCAACACATTATCTCACAGTATAAAATCATTATAATCAGATCGATAAAAGAGTCCCTGGTGCCAGCCTATCGTCGATAACAAAGATATTATACGTCTAAAAAGATAGAGTATATTATACTCTAGCATAACGAAATGGCTTCAAACAGGTGCTACTGACTTACTCATCGCTGAAGTTATTTTTCTATTAACCTGAAAACCAGATATGTATAAATGAATAACTGAAGAAGATAATTAATAGTTTATATATAATATAAATGGTACTGGACATCCGTAAAGGGCAGGCTAAACCTGCCCTCACACGATTATTTCAATAACCGGGCCTTGCAGCTTTTTCCTTTGATTTTACCTTTAAGCAACTGCTGCAACGCACGTTTGGCGCTGGCCTTACGAATTGCCACGTAAGCATGCATCGGGAACATATCAATTTTACCGACTTCTGCCGCCGTCAATCCCGCATCGCCGGTTAATGCCCCAAGAATACACCGGGCCGAATCTTGGCCTTTTTACCGCCATTAATGCACAGCGTCATCATCTCCGGCTCAAGCATCGCTTCTGCGTTGCGCGTGAGGGAATCAGAAGAAGCCCACTGCACTTTCATGCCAAGCACGTCTTCCAACAGGTTCACACGTGCCATTTCCTGCGGCGTGCACAGGCTAACGACCACGCCTGGCTGACCGGCACGCTCAGTACGGCCGATGCGGTGCACATGCACTTCCGGATCGAACGCCAGTTCAAAATTAACCACCAGTTCCAGGTCTTTAATATCCAGACCGCGCGCCGCCACATCGGTAGCGACCAGCACACGGCAACTGTGGTTGGCAAAGCGCACCAGAACCTGATCGCGATCGCGTTGTTCGAGATCGCCGTGCAGTGCTAACACGCTAATCCCACGCGCTTCCAGCGTTTCGAACACGCTCTGGCAATCATGTTTGGTGTTACAAAACACCACGCAAGAACGGGGTTGATGATGATTCAAGACGGCAACTAGCAGCGGCAAACGCTGTTGCGGAGTGGTCTCGTAGAAATGTTGTTCAATCGCGGGGGCAACTTCATCGTCCGTCACGTCCACGCGCAGCGGCTCGCGCTGAACACGGGCGCTAATCTGTTCGATTTCCTGCGGATAAGTGGCGGAAAACAGGAGGGTTTGCCGCTTGGGCGCGGTATAGGAAATCACATCATCAATGGCGTCGCTAAACCCCATATCCAGCATACGATCGGCTTCATCCAGCACCAACACCTTAAGGTTGTCCAGCAACAAGGATTGCTTGCGCAGGTGTTCCTGAAGCCGGCCCGGCGTTCCCACCACAATGTGCGGCGCATGCACCAGCGAGTCAAGTTGCGGCCCCATCGGCTGACCACCGCACAGCGTAAGGATTTTGATATTCTGCGTAAAGCGCGCCAGGCGGCGTAGCTCTTTGCTCACCTGATCCGCCAGTTCACGCGTGGGGCATAGCACCAGTGCCTGGGTGGTAAAATCACTCACCACGATGCGATTCAACAAGCCAATACCAAATGCCGCCGTCTTCCCGCTGCCGGTCTTCGCTTTCACACGCACATCCACACCGCTTAACACGGCAGGGAGCGCGGCAGCCTGAACAGGCGTCATTTCGCTGTAGCCCAGTTCATCAAGATTAGATAGCTGCTCCGCAGGCAGCGCCAGAGAAGAAAAAGAAGTTGTACTCACAGTGATTGCTCTACCAACGACGACAAAGGAAAGACACGCTGTCATCAGGCACAGCGCATATGAGCCGCAATCATAGCAGAATTTGTCATGAGTAACCGATTTACCGCGTCAGACCAGTGCGGTAAACCCGTTACTGACCAGAAAATCCTGCCCTCACGGTGACAAGATGGCGTCTGCCAGCAGACGTGCCTCCGGACTGACAGGGTTCAACAGTGCCAACATATATTCCGCTGTGATGTTGTAGGGCGGCGGTACGACAACCACGTGTAAATCCGGCTGATTCAGCAATAGCGGCAAATAGCTGGAATAGCCGATGTGCATATCACTTTGTCCACTTCGGATCAGATAACTCCCTGCGGTCATCCCCGGCGGGACATTGTGCGTCATCTAGCCCCCGACTAGCGGTTTGGCCTTGTTGCGCAGTAATCTGCCGGTGCCGGGATGATGTTGTTCAATACGTTCAAACAGTTGAAAAGCGTAATCGCCACCGGGATCGTTTCCTGGTGTTGACGTTGAGAGCACAAACCGGGGGTCGCACAGCGCGGATAACCAGTGCTGCGAGGTCAATTGCGGTACATTGCGTATCGCAATGCACAGGTTATTGCGGGTAAAGACCATCGTGTCGTGCGTCAGACCTAGAATTTTCAAGCGCAGAGGGTGAGCGCAGTTTGCCGATGCAAAGAGATCGACCTCATCCCCTTGCTCGATTTTCTCACTCAACAGCCCCGCCGGACCGAACGTTGTCATCACATCCAACGCGTGGCTTTCAGAAAATACAGCCAGCAGCGGTGTCAATGCGTTACGCAGGCTGCACGCCGCATAGAGGCGTATAGGAAGCGTCATCGCGGCTCCGTTAAGGTAAACAGGGGGATCAGTGCCTGATAAGGCTGCTGCAAAGGCATCTCAAGCGTAACCTGCCGCACGGGAATACCGTACAGACGGGTCAGATTCTCTTCTGTCACCACCGTATCGCGGTGGCCGTAGAGGTATTGTTTGTCTGCCATCAACAACAACGCCCGCTGCGCGATCGCCAACGCATGAGACGGATCGTGCGTGGTGAGTACAATACACAGCCCTTGCTCGCGCGCCAACTGTGTCAGCAATTGCACCACCTGCGCCTGGTTATGCAAATCAAGTGCAGCGGTCGGTTCATCAAGGATCAGCGTCTGGCATTCCGAGGCCAGCGCGCGAGCGATTAATACCAGTTGCCGCTGCCCGCCCGACAGCTTACTAAAATTATAATCGGCCAGCGTCGCGATACCCAGCATCTCCAGCGCACGGTGCGCCGCAGCAATATCGTGCGCCGTGGGCAGGGAAAACAGCGCAATACGCCCCGCACGCCCCATCAGTACCATATCCAGCACACTGTAGGAGAAAGGCGGCGTAAAAAGCTGTGGCACAAAACCCATCCCCCCTTCCCGCTGCACCGTGCCAGCTAGCGGCAGCAGAAAACCGAGCAGCGTGTGCAGTAATGTAGTTTTTCCCCGACCGTTGGCCCCAAAATGGCAGTGATTTCCCCAGCCCGGCAGCACAGTTCGAGCGGTGAGAAAAACGGCTCTCCCGCGTGATAGCCATACGCCAGCGCCTGTGTAGATAGTCGAATCAGTGACATAGTATCAACCTCTGCGCTGCCGTTGCGTTTTATACAGCAGCACGGCAAACAGCGGTGCACCAAACAGCGCCGTAAGTATCCTCAACGGGATCTCTGCATCACTGAGCGTGCGCGCCAAATCATCCACCAGCACCATAAACCCGCCACCAAGCCAGAACAATACCGGCAATAAACGCCGGTGATCGGCCCCAACCAGCATGCGCACAACGTGGGGGATCACCAGCCCAATCCAGCCAATCCAGCCAATACTGCCGCTCACGGCCACCTGCGCAGCCACCACCGCCGCGCACAGGCTCAGCACCAGCCAGCGCACTGGTTGCACCGCCATGCCCAGCGTGCGCGCATCCTGCTCTCCCATCGATAGCACGTTAATGTACCAACGCAGGCGCAGCAGCAGTCTCCCCGCCAGACCGAGCGGCAGCACCAGTGTGACCAGTTTATCCCAATGGGTGGTGGCGAAACGCGCCAACAGCCAAAACACAATACTCGGCAATTTTTCTTCGATATCCGCCAGATATTGCATCAGACTGACCAGTGCACCGAAAAAGCCGCTGATGATAACCCCCGCCAGTATCAGGATGAGGGCATTCTGCTTGCCCAACGCGGCAGCCATCATGAACACCAGCAGCAGGGCGGCCATGCCAAACGTGAACGTCGAGAGCAGCAGAAACAGTGGCGTCCAGCACAGCAAGATCGCCAGCGTGCCGCCAAACGCCGCACCGGCAGAGACGCCAATAATGTGTGGATCAACCAGTGGGTTACGGAACACGCCTTGCAGCGTGGCACCGCTCAGGGCTAACCCGGCTCCGGCACACAGCGCGAGCAGCACCCGAGGTAAGCGCACACTCCACACCACCTGGCGTTCAATGTCACTCAGCGTCGGATTGCTGTCGGACAAAGGCTCGACCAGTATCTGTACAATGCGCCACGGGGAAAGGCCATAGCTCCCAAGTCCCAATGAGCACAGGGCAATCAACAACGTCCCCACCACCACAGTCAGCAGTGTAATACGATAGCGTTGCGACGTCATTGTGCTGCTGGATTGTCTGCGCGGTAATCCATACGGTAGAAGCGCTGGTAATAGTCATTCGCGGCTTTTTGCATGTCCACATCGGCAAAGCGTTCCGGATAGAGCTTTTTCGCCATCCACAGTTCGCCAATGGCTAACGCCTCCGGCATCGGATATCCCCATGCTTTGGCGTATTCGGGCATCAGATAGACCCGATGCTGTTTCACCGCATCAATGGCCTGCCAGGCCGGGTCGTTGATAATCTGCTGCACCACGTCCGGGTAGCGATCTTGCACGAAAATAACCTGTGGATTCCAGGCCAGCACATTCTCAATAGAGACCTGTTTGAAGCCTTTGATGGAGGCTGCCGCTACGTTCATAGCACCAGCGTGAGACATCATCAGGCCGGTGTATTTTCCTGAGCCGTAGGTGGTCAGATCGGGGTTGGCCATGTAAACACGAATACGCTTCTCTTCAGGGATAGCAGCGATGTGGGCACTGACTTTTTCCCGTTCGCTAAAGGTATAACTGATGAGCGCTTCTGCCTGTTTCTGGCGTTCCACTACATCACCGATCAAGCGGATGCCGATTTTAAGCCCTTCGTTATACGCGGTATTTTCATCGCTCATGATCGGATTGATTTTGTCAGCCTCCCCCGGCTTGTCCTGACGCAAGGAGATCGCCACCACCGGGATGCCCGCACGTTCAATCTGTGAGATCATTTCCGGAGGTGTATAGTTGGCAACAAAGACGACCTGCGGTTCGAGTTTCAGTAGACTTTCAATATTCACCTGTGTCAGATCGCCCGGCATCGGTAAATTCGCCAACTGGGGGGCAAGGCGCAGATAGCTGTCCCCCAATTGCTTTTTCCAACTGGACAGCACACCGACCGCACTTTGTTGCGCATCCAACTGTACCAGCAGATTCAGCGTTTGATGCTGCAAGACCACCACGCGATTAACGTGATCGGGAATCGTGACATTACGCCCTAACTGATCGGTGACCTGACGCGCCGCCCACGCAGAGGAAAACGCCATAAGCAGCCCGACAACCCCGAGTGTATAACCTATTTTCTTTATCATGTTGATGTCCTGGTGTTTCGATATATACAGAACAATACAACGATCGCGATCAAGAAAATACTGATCTCGCTCATAATGCGATTTCATTACCAATAAGGGAGTAGGCTATGCACCCACTTAAGGATGAGGAAGTGCGGTTATATGCTGGAGTGTCCGACGAATTAAATACCGTCACCGTCGCGATACTGAGTGTGCAACACGCTAGCCTGGCGCACATTGCTGTCCGGCAGCACATCGTGCATCAGCCAGACGTTTCCGTCAATGCTGGAGCGCGCACCGATGGTAATACGCCCTAATAATGTCGCTCCGGCGTAAATCACCACATCGTCTTCCACGATCGGATGTCGAGGATAGTTCTTTTGCAACTGCCCGTCATTGTCAGTGACAAAGCGTTTGGCACCGAGCGTGACCACCTGATAAAGCCGCACACGTTTGCCGATGATCGCTGTCTCGCCAATCACCACTCCAGTACCGTGATCGATAAAAAAACCTTCGCTGATCTGGGCCCCGGGGTGAATATCAATGCCTGTTTCGCTGTGCGCCTTCTCCGTCATGATACGCGCCAACAGCGGTAGCCCCAGTTGATACAATTCGTGGGCCAGTCGGTAATGCATCACCGCATGAATACCGGGATAGCACAGCAGCACTTCATCCCGACTGCGCGCGGAAGGATCGCCCTGATACGCGGCCTGAATATCGCTGTCCAGACGTTGCCGAATCACTGGCAAGTGCGTGGCAAACTTACGGATACGGTGCTCAGCGTCCTACGTCTCGGGTGATGTGACGCCGTGCTGCGTTGGAGTGCCTGCCTGATAGTGCAATTCAAGCGCCGCCTCTTCCACCAGCGCATCGAGCGCGGTGCCCAGCAGATAGCCGACGTAGTAATCTTCCCCCTCTTTACGCAAATCGGTGGCACCCAATCGCATGGGATACAACACCTTAATCAGCGTATCGGCAACGCTATGGATACTCTGTTTTGAGGGCAGCAACCGTTTATTCTGATAATCGCCCTGAGAAAAACGGTCACGCCATTGCTGACGCACACGGCGTAATTCATCAACGACCCCATCCAGATGCCAATGATTATTTCGTTGAGAAATAAACACTAATTCACCTAATTCCGACATCATGTTTTCCTCTCAAAGGCCTGCAATGGATTGGGATGACCTATTTTCTCAATTGTTATGCGTGATCCACTCACAAAACAAATACTGTTATCGGCTTTGCATAGCCAATAAATGAATAAACCACACTGAACAAAAAAGCTGAATGTGAAACAGCGCTAAACCCAACCTGGCGCATTCCAGTATGATGTGGTGATTGATAATCACAGGATGCTTGTTATGGATACCGTCGAATCGACGCTCAGCCGTTTTCGGCGATTTCACCGTGTTCCCGCCGCGCTGGGAATACTGACCATGCTGTTGCTACCAGCAGTACAGGCCAGTGAAGGACTTTACAACAAGGTTACGGCCCCCTCAACCCAGGCATTATTATCCACGGTCGCGCATCCACCATCCTCCAAACCGCAAGCGATACCGATCGTGCACACGGAAGGCACCTTGCCTCATCAGGGCATCTACGATATGTCTAACGCGGCACGGCGTGATTTCAGCTATATGCGCGATCTGGCCTTGGCCTGGCAACGGACTCAGGATGCTGCGCTGCTGTCACGCTTGACGTTCTATCTGGATGATTGGATGAAAACCTATCAACTGAGCTTTAACCCTATCGACGAAACCAGCTTCGACGGGTTGATTGAAGCATACCGGTTGACGCGCAGCGCCCTGCCGGAATCCACGCGTGAGCGCACCCGCACTTTCCTACATGCAATGGCAACCGGGTACTTACAGACGATGGACGAAAACCAGAATAGCGCCAAAAAAATCTGGAGCAACAACTGGCAAAGCCATCGCATTAAGTTAGTTACCATGAGCGCGGTGGCTATAGATGACGCCACGTTGCAGGCAGAGGCCAAAGCCGCGTTTATCCGTCAGTTAGATGCCAATATTCATGCAGATGGAGAAGTGATGGATTTCACCGAACGCGATGCCTTGCACTACGTGGTCTACTCGCTGGAGCCGCTGCTGCGCGCCGCCATGGCAGCGCAGTTGCAAGGTGAGAACTGGATTAACCTGAAAGGCCGCCATGGGCAGAGCCTGCGTACCGCGCTGGAATGGCTCAAGCCCTATGCCGACGGTGAAAAAACGCACGAGGAGTTCGCCAATACCGAGGTACGCTTCGATATCGAGCGCCGTAAAGCCGGTGTTAAAGGGTTCGACGGACAGTGGCAACCCAGCAATGCCGCGAATGTCTATTGGTCTGCCAGCGTGCTGGATCTCCGCTATCTGTAGACAGAGCGGCAGCTCAACAAAACGCCAGCGCGCTGGCTGTGGGCGATTACGCCCTGCCAGTGACGCCAGCCTGCGATCGTTGCAGCGCTCGCCATACCCGTTCCGGTGTGGCGGGCAGCTCAAGCAAAATGTGGGGCTCGGCATCATTCTGGCTCGCCACCGCATCCTGCAACGCACACCAGATAGCAATGCCCAACATAAATGGCGGCTCGCCCACCGCCTTGGAACGGAACACCGTGTCTACCGCGTTATCCGTTTGTGGCAACAGTTGCACGCGAAAATCATGCGGAATATCCGCCACGGTCGGGATCTTGTAGGTGGCACCGGTATCAGTCAGCAAACGCCCCTGCGCGTTCCACAACAGTTCCTCAGTGGTAGCCCACCCTATTCTCTTTACAAACCCACCCTCTACCTGACCAATATCCAGCGTCGGATTCAGTGAAGCGCCCGCATCGTGCAAAATGTCCACGCGATTTACCTGATATTCACCGGTCAGCGTATCGACCACCACTTCGGCGCAGGCTGCGCCATAAACAAAGTAGTAGAAGGGTTTTCCGCGCCTGGCGTCACGATCGTAATGGATACACGGCACCCGATAATATCCCGTTGCCGACAGCGGCACCTGATTGAGCCATGCCAACTGCGCGATCTGCGCAAAGGTAAAATGCTGCTCACCCGCACGCACGACGCCATTGCAAAAGGCGACATATTCGGGAGCGCAAGAATAAAGGCGACACAGCAAGTCGACCAAGCGCTGCCGGATGATTTCCGCTGCCTGCTGCGCGGCTTTGCCATTCAAATCGGCAGCGCTGGACGCCGCTGTCGGGGAGGTATTCGGCACCTTACCAGTATCGGTAGCTGTGACCTGAATGGACGCACTATCAATTTGCAGCACCTGTGCCACAATCTGCGCGACCTTGGTATTCAGCCCCTGCCCCATCTCGGTTCCGCCATGATTAAGCTAAATGCTGCCATCGGTATACACCAACAGCAAGGCCCCCTCCTGGTTGAGAAAGGTCGAGGTGAAATAGATACCGAATTTGATTGGCATCAGCGCCAAACCGCGCCGCAACACAGGATGGTGCGCATTGAAATCCTCAATCTCGGCACGACGTTGCTGATACTGGGCGCTGCGTGTCAGCCGTTCGGTGATGTCATCAAGCAGATTCTGTCCCACCGGTTGGTGATAGTGGGTGATATTGCGCGCGTTAATACTGCCGTCGTGCGCGCCATAATAGTTGCGCTTGCGCACTTCCAGCGGGTCCAGATGCAATGTGCTCAATCACCTGCTCGATCGCAACCATGCCCTGAGGGCCACCGAAACCGCGAAAGGCCGTATTGGAAACGGTATGGGTACGACAGCGATAACCGGTAATACGCGCATCACCCAGATAGTAAGCGTTGTCAGCATGGAACATGGCGCGATCGACAATCGAGCCAGACAAATCCAGTGAGTGGCCGCAATTCGCGGCTAAATCGATCTTCACCCCGCAAAATACTCCGCGCTCATCAATGCCGACCTCGTAGCGCACAAAAAAAGCGTGGCGCTTGCCAGTAATACACATATCGTCACGCCGTGACAGGCACATTTTCACCGGCCGTCCGGTCAATCGTGCCGCCAAACGCACCGCCCATACGCCGCATCTCAACGGTCACCTGACTCTGGCTAACACCTAACACTGAGGCAACCAGCTTTTGTACTTCGGTCGGGTTCTGAGTGGAGGCCTGGACCGTGACCGTTTGATGCTCGCCGGGATAAACCAGTGCCGCCTGCGTTTCCAGATAAAAATGCTCTTGCCCACCGATATGAAATTCCCCTGTCAAACGCTGTACCGCGCGCGCCAGCGCCGCATCCGCATCACCACGCTGTTGCACAAAGGGGCGCTCAACGTAATGCTGCTTTTCCAGCGCTTCACGCAAATTCAGTATCGGTGTCAGCACCTCATAGTCGATGATTGCCACCCGAGCGCCCAATCGCGCCGTCTCACGGGATTCTGCCGCTACCACCAGCACCATCTGCCCGGCATAGTTCACCTCGCCATCCGCCAGCAACAGATCCCCCGGAGCCAGTGCGCCGATATCTGGGTTCCCCGGTATCTGCTGCTGGGTCAGCACCGCCACCACGCCGGGAATGCGGTAGCAAGGTTCAACATCAATCTTCAGAATGCGGGCATGGGCGTGATCACTCTGGCGCGGGCAGAGGTGCAGCAGCCCCTCCGGTTCCGGTCGATCGTCGATGTAACGCGCCTCGCCGCTGACGTGCAGGGCGGCACTTTCGTAAATACGGCTGTGCCCAACACTGCCAGACAGCGGCTGAGCGAATTGCGCCTGCAACGCTTTTTGCGTCGGTGCAGGCGATGAAGGGTTATGCGACACGTTATTATGCGACATGGTGTGTGGCCTCCATTGCGACGTCTTCTCCCTGTATGCAGAAGAAGTAACGCAGCAGCAAATTCCTGGCGAGCTGCATACGGTAATCGGCGCTGGCACGCGCGTCACTGAGTGGTGTGAAATCCTGCGCCAGCACCTGACTGGCCGCCATAACCGTCTCCCGGTTCCAGGGCTGATGCAGCAGCGCATGCTCACTGCGTTTAGCCCGACGTGGGATCGCATCCATCCCTCCGAAAGCGACGCGCGCCTGCACAATACGTCCCTGTTCGATATGCAAAGAAAAAGCGCCGAACACGATAGCGATATCGTCATCGGTCCGTTTGAATACCTTCCACGCGCGAAAGTTGTCCAGCAGCACCCCACGCGGGATCAGGGTCTCGCGAATAAACTTGCCCGGCGCTAATGCCGTTTTGCTGTAAGCCAGGAAAAATTCACGCAACGGTATCGTGCGGAGATCCGCTCCCCGCTGTAACAGCAATTCAGCATCCAGAGCCAACAACATGGGAAGAGTATCGCCTATTGGTGATGCGTTGGCAATGTTGCCCCCAAGCGTAGCGCGATTACGGATCTGGCGTGATGCAAAGCGCTGCAACGCCTGAGCAAAAGCAGGGAGTGCGGCGTGTAAGCGATGTTCACACTGGGTAATGGTCAATCCGGCACCAAGATGGATATGGTTGTCATCCGTATAGGCGTTACGCAGTGTCTCTACCTGTTCCCGCGCGATCGCCGGATGAGGGGCAGATCCGGCTTGTGCCATGTCCAACATCAGATCAGTCCCCCCTGCCAGCAAGCGCGCCTGTGGATATCGCAGATAACAGGCCGCCAGCTGTTCCAGCGAGGTTGGCATAAAGCAGCGTTGCTCCTCACCGGATGGCTCCTCGGCGACCTCGCTCGCCAGTGCATTCAAACGTGCGACGGTGCGCGCTTCCTGTCGGGTAAAGCTGTCCACTATCGGGTGTTCGCACAACTGGCGCGCGGCGTCCATGATGGGCCGATAGCCGGTACAGCGGCATAAATTTCCTGCCAATGCCTGCTCCGCCTGCTTACGATCCCATCCGCTGTGCTGTTTTTGCAGCACAAACAGGGACATCACCATACCCGGCGTACAAAAAACACATTGTGACGCATGCAGATCCACTACCGCCTGCTGCACCGGGTGCAGTTCTCCATCCTGCCGCAGATCTTCTACCGTGATTAACTGTTTACCCTGCAATGCGCTCAATGGCGTCAGGCAGGCACTGGTGGTTTCATAACAGATACGTCCTTGCTCCACGCGGCCCAGCACGACAGTGCAGGCACCGCAGTCGCCAGAACCGCAGCCTTCTTTGGTTCCGGTGCGACGCTTACGCTGGCGCAGGTATTGCAATACGGTCAGCGCAGGATCGCCATCCCGCTCCACGACCAATGCGTCGTTGAGTAAAAAGGCGGTCATGCGGCCACCTCCTGACAGTCAGCCTGCCAGACAGGACGCCCATTGACCCAGGTGGCAACCACATTACGATCGTCACCCAGCGTCATCAGCACAAACAGCCGCTCCATAATGTCCTGGCACTTGTCATCACGCAGGCGTTGTAAGGCGGTGACAGCAGGATCGATAACCACGAAATCTGCGGTTTTCCCTGTCGCAAAATTGCCGATTTCATGCTCCAGATTCAGCGCACATGCGCCTCCCAACGTGGCGTGGTAGAATGCCTCACAGGCTGACAGCCGGTACTGTTGCAGTTGCCCGACTTTGTAAGCATCTCCCAATGTTTGCAGCAGACTGAACGACGTTCCCGCCCCCACATCGGTACCCATGCCAATACGCACGCCCTTGTGCCAGCTCTGCTGCAAACGAAACAGCCCGCTACCGAGAAACAGGTTAGAACTGGGGCAAAACGCCACGGCAGATTGTGTCTGGTGCAGACAGTCCCAATCCGCATCATCGAGGTGGATAGCGTGTGCAAAAACGCTGCGCCGACCGGTCAAGCGGTAGTGGTGATACACATCCAGATAGTTGTCCCGATCGGGATAAAGCTCGCGTACCCAATCCACTTCCTGCGGGTTTTCGCTCAAGTGCGTTTGTAGCCAGGTATCGGGAAATTCTTCGCGCAGGCGCTGCGCGGCGCTCAGCAGTTCCGGTGACGATGTCGGCGCAAAACGCGGGGTGGTGGCATAGCCCAGACGTCCACGGCCGTGCCAGCGCCTGATCAACGCCTGGCACTGGCGATGGCTGTTTTCTGCCGTTTCGACCAGGTTGTCCGGCGCATTGCAATCCATCATCACTTTGCCCGCAATCAGGCGCATCCCCAACCCTTGCGCAGCGCTAAACAGTGCCTCTACGGATTCAGGGTGTACGGTGGCAAACACCATGGCGCTGGTGGTGCATTTACTCAGCAGTTGTTGCAGGAAAAACGCAGCCATCCGTGTGGCATAATGCATATCGCCATATCGCCATATCGCCATATCGCCATAGCGGCTTTCGGCAGGAAAGGTGTAGCGCTCGAGCCACTCCAGCAACTGCTCACCGTAGGCACCAATAATTTCAGCCTGTGGAAAGTGGATATGCGTATCGATAAAACCCGGCAAAATCACTTTTCCGCGATAATCGATCAGCGACCAGCCCGCTTTCACACGCGCTTCGCCTTGTTGCCAGGGGTATAAACCAACGATTTTTCCCTTCTCAATCAGCAACACACCATTGTCAATAAACGGGCATGCTCAGCGATCTGCTGCGGATTCTCTGCGGGTGCTTCAATATCGAAAAACGCGCTGCGGATAGCGTAATGGTTGCATACGGTCATGCTGTTTTATCCTGCGTAATAAACCAAGCGTGATGTAATAAACAGCAATTCCCATACCACAATAAAACTGACTCGGCGGTAAAGTATTTTAACGACAGGCAAACGGTTGCATTTTTAAGCAAACGATCACCTTTTTTATAAAAAAGATAATTGTGTATTTAATGAATAATATTGATGAGCCATATTACACCATAAGGTGGCATATGCACGCCTTAATGACCATATAGAGTGCATGGGTATAGTGTGTTATAGAACATATAAAAAAAGGTATCCATTACGGATACCTTTTTAGAAAAAATAACATCAGAAATTATATTGCAGAGAAACGCGATTCTGCCAAAACGAATAATCGTAAACCGGCGAGGTTTGCACCCCAAGGAAATTAGACAAACTTAATCCTTTTAAAGCACCATCAAACTGATAAATACCAAAGACAACATATTCAGACTGATTGCGACTAGGCGCGCTAGCTGAACTTTTCAGGTCCATAAATGAATAATACGTCCCGATGCTCAACGCAGGCATCACTTGATAAGTAATCCGCGTAGAATAGGCGTTTCCGGTACCGAGATCCTGGGTGCTGATAAAATACGGTTGTGCGAAATATTTACCCGACGAGGTACTGCTGGAATACAGTGTTACCAGCGCCCCATTCAGATAGGCTTCAGGGTTGGAGACAATGTGGTTGTAGTTGATAGACCACTTCACTTTGCTGGTCGGCGTCAGCGCCAATTGCACGCCTTAAGAGGTGCTGTCTACTTCGCCGCGTAAACTCTCCCCCTCACAGCTACCGCGAATAAATTGCACGCCAATATCCGGCTGCTACGGCACGGCTTTCCACTGACTGTGCGCTTCGCTATAGAAAATATTCACATAGTCATCATAGCTTTCATACCATAACTGGCCAGTCAGGGTCATATCGCCCGCCTGTTTTGAGCGGCCCGCCCCCACGGCCCAGGCGCCATTGGTCTCTTCTTTAATCGCGCTATAAGCACTGGTCGCCAGGAATTTATCACTGCGCCACGGCTTGTAGCGGTATATCTTGGTGGCGTGTACAAAATCCGTTTTATCGCCCCAATGCATATCCACAGCGCGAAACAGAATGGGCGTAATAGGCCAGTCATAATCGCTCATAAAGGGAATATCGATGCGCTGATCTCCCGCCGTAAAGCGGAAATCCTGATACTGCCAACGCAACCAGGCTTCACTAAAACCGTTTTGATTGGTCGCCAATTCCGTCACGCCACGGCCAGCGCCCGGTGAACGCCACTGTTGTTGATAAATCCCACCAACGCCTGCGCTAATACCGTAATACGGAGCCGTTTGGAACAGAATATTATCGCCATAGCTGGCAGTATCCTGATTATTATTCCTCACGAAATAGGCATTCTTGGTGGAGTAATACAACGAACGCAACGAACCATGGACAGAACCGCAGCGCAACGCATCAAGCGCATTATCTACGCCGTAGGCATTTTGTTTGCAGGTTTGTCCCAGATTACTGCTCAGCGGTTTTATTGCTGCTGGCGATTCGGCAAAGGCGAATGTGGGTAATAACAGTGCGGCTGCAACGGTACTGATGGAAAATAAACGACCTGTGCGAATATCCCCGGGGAATAAAGATACAATGCTATGTTTCACAGTTAGGTTCCTACTACAAAAATTAAAGGAAGCCACCTTGCAACAAGGAATAGCCAAGTATAACAACGGCGATTACGTTATTTATGCAGGTTAGTTATTATTTTGATGATCACCCTCCGCTATTGCGGAGGATGAAGAATAATTGAGAATCTTTTTCTATTATTTCAGCCGTGTTTTTATTTTATTACGCGAGATTATCCATACGTTGCCATAATTTCTCCGCAGCCTGACGTGCGTGGAAATAAATCTCCTCGACATCAAACGGAAAACAGCGATTTTCATACACCAGATTCCCTGCCACCATCACACTGTGCACACTGGCGGAATTCAGTGCGAAGGCCAAATGCCCGGCCAGATTTTCAGCACACAGCGGCGCCGGGGAATGGTAATCGCAAATGTTTAAATCGGCCTGATAACCCGCAGCCAGCGAGCCAAACTGCGCACCGAAGTTACGCTCCAGCAACAGGTTACCGTTATGCAGGAAACGCAGGAAACTGTCTGGCCACAGCGTGCCGCCTGCATCGCGGTGCTTGAAGCAGGCGAATTTCAACTCTTCAAACATATCCGCGCCAATACCGTCGGTTCCCAGGGCCACATGACGATACTCCGCCAGACGCGGATTGTAGCCCACCTGATTGTTCATGTTGGAACGGGCGTTATGCACCAGACAAGCATCAAACTCATTGATCACCGCTACATCCTGAGCCGAAAGAAACAGGCCGTGCGCGATCAGGCTTTTCTCGTTAAGCAACCCCGCCCGCGCCAGTCGCACCATCGGATCAACACCATAGTGATGATGACTGTGAGACACATCATAGCGGTCTTCCGCAACTTGAATATGCAGCCCGCGTCCCGTGCTCTGAATCGCATCGGCCAACAGTTCCAGTCCGGCATCGCTCAGCGTGAACGGCGCGTGTGCACCAATGTGCGCCTCCACCAGATACGGTGTTTTACCCGACTTTTTATTCAGATCGATACGGTGAGCAAAACGGATATTTTCTTCCACGCCGCGCCGCAGTTCATCCAGCCCGCCATTGCGATCGGTGGTTTCATAGCAGGTCATGCCGCGCAAACCGGCGGTGAGAAAGCCACGGCGTAAAATATCCAGCGATCCGCCTATCAGCGACGGGGAGGCATGGTGATCGATAACCGAGGTACAGCCTTGTTTAATCGCTTCCAGCGAACACACCAACCCGCTGTAATACAGCGACTCTTCATCCAGCGCGCGGTCCAGTTTCCACCACAGGTTTTTTAGCGTGGAGATAAAATCCGGACAGGGGTCAATACGTGCCAGAATGCCACGCGCCAACCCGGAGTAAAAATGGTTATGGGCACAGACAATGCCCGGCATCACCAGTCGCCCCTGCATCTCTTTCACTGTCGCAGCCGGATAGCGCGCCGTCAGGTTTTTTCCCCACCGTGACGATCGCCGTGCCGTCAATAGCGATATCCACGCCCTCATCCACCCGAGCGGGTTCAAACTGCACCGCCGTTGCGTTACGCAAAATCAGCATGAATTACGCCTCCACCGCGCCAAGTAAATAGTGATGATGTTGATAAACCGTTGAAATAATGCGGCACATGTCTGCCAGCGCTGGCAATATGGCCGTACGGGTCAATAGCCAGATGATAGATCTGCTGCTCATGGCGCACCAGAATGTCATCTTCGTCCAACAGGAAGCCGGGATTGCTGCTGGCAGCGAAGTCCTGCCGCAAATTGAAGATGGTGACTTTATCGCGGTAGGGTTTGCCGTCCCACGGGCAGAACTGGGCACAGTTGCCGCATTCATTGCAATAGGCATCAATATGCAGCGTTTGGAAACGGTCACGAAAACCGGGCACCGCAATGGAGATATTGGCGCGGTTAGGGCAAACATCCACACACTTGGCGCACACATAGTTACACGACAGGCAACGCTGCGCTTCTTTCTGGGCAAAAGCGTCCTGTTCATCCGTTGCGACCAGTTGGACGTCTATCGTCCCTTTACGGCGATAGATATCTGCCGGGTCGGTATTAAGCCAGCGTTTCGCCGCATGGTCGTCGCGAATATTCTCACGCAGCAAAATGGCATCCGTCGCGCGCCGCGCTGCGCCGATTGCCGCCACAATGGAAGCCGGACCGCTTTGCGCATCACCGATAAGAAACACATTATTGCGCTGCGTTTCCTGCGTTTTGCTATCCACCACCGGAATACCCTTGGCCGACAGGGGAATCTCCATCTGCGCCAGCGCCGCATAGTCCGGTTCTTCCCCAACGGCGGAGACAAGGGCATCCAGATGCAGCACTTCGGTGCGCTCGGTCGCCAGAGAACGGGCTCGGCCCTGCGCATCGGGCTCGCCGGGTTGCATCACCCGTAGCGTCACGGCACCGTCGCTATCAAACCGTTCCGGATTCACCCAATAGCGGAATTCAACCCCGGCGTGACGCGCCTCTTCCACTTCTTCGCGCCAGGCAGGCATATCGCCTTCACCGCGACGGTAGAGAATGGTTACCTGCTCAACGCCCGGCACGCGCAGCGCGGCACGAGCGCAATCCATCGCAGTATTCCCCGCCCCCACCACGCCCACGGAACGCCCGAGCGTGAGCGGCTCAGCCCGATTGAAACGCCGCAGAAACTGGAATGATGACCACACTGCACGGTTATTCACCGCCAGCGCCACGTCGCGGCTGCAGTATGCTCCGGTGCCGACACAGACATAGGAAAAACAGCGCTGATGCAACGCATCAATCGTTAGTCCGCTGTCGCAGCCATATTCAAACTGCACGCCGTGCTGTGCGACAAAATCAATATCGTGTTGGATCTTTTCCGCCGGAATACGGAACTGCGGCACCACGTGGCGGACCACGCCACCAGCGCTCTTTTCACGCTCAAATATCGTGACTGGGTGTCCTGCTCGCGCCAAAAAATACCCGGTTGCCAGCCCTGCCGGACCTGCACCGATCACCGCCACCGGATGACGGTTGCCAGAACCGGCCGGTTTACACCAGCGCTGCTGATATCCCGCCCAGCCTTTTTCCAGCGCAATACGTTTGACTTCACGGATATTCAACGCACTGTCGTAATCCAGTCGGGTACAGTTGGACTGGCACTGGTGATCGCAAATGTGACCGGTAATAGCTGGCAGCGCGTTACGCTGATAAATCAGCTCCAGCGCCTCGGTATAGCGCCCTGCGCCGGCCAGACACAGATATTCGGGAATATCCTGATGGATGGCGCAGGCGCTGACACAGGGGGCAACATAACAATCGGACGGAGGCAAAACGCCACCGGCATCGATGGTCTCTTCGCGCTTCCAGGCTTTCTGGTGGTATTTCACCGTCAGCGCCGCCTGTGCCAGCGTCTCTAAGCGTGCCACGTCCACCGAGCTCATCGCCCAGCCCGCAGAGTTTTCAAGCTTTTGCGCACAGGCCGCCAGACGCAGATACCCACCGGGCTTCAGCAGATCGGTCGCCATGGTAATGGGATGAATACTGGTTTCATGAATCGCACGGATATTGAGCTGACTGGCCCCGCCGGAATAGGAGATGGGCAGCTTTCCTTCGAAATGGCGTGATAACACCGCTGCGACGTTAATCGAAATGGGAAACAGCGCCCGCCCCAACATGTACATTCATCGCCCGGTAGACTGTGTTTATGATTGCCGGCACCCAGCGTATTAGTGAGTTTTACGCCGAATTCCAACCCCTGCTGGAGTGCCGGCACCAGCAGACGCTCCAACATGCCCAACGCCCGGTCTAGCGGCAAGTCGTGCAGGAAAGAGGACTCTTTTAATTGGATATAATCAAACCCGCAGCCATCCAGAATTTCGCGAACACGCGCATAGCCAAGCAGCGTCGGACTCAGTTTCACAAAGGTATGCAGGCCCTTTTCTTCCAGCATGTAGCGGCAAATCGCTTCGATTTCATCGGGAGGGCAACCGTGCATAGTCGATAAGGTCACGCCGGTGACCAGCCGGGAAGGAATGCGCACAGGCAACTTCGCCAGTGCGGTGCGGGCGTGGTGCACCACGCCATCGAACAGGGTATCAACGTTAGCGATCCACTGCGCCAGCGTCTGGCGATAGCGCTGAAAAGCGGGTGAATTCGCGGCATCCATCAGAGTGGCAATAAAGGTTTGCATTGGGGCTTGTTGAATGCCTTTCAGGTCATAACCTACGCTCATATTGAAAATAAATGAGCGGCCTTGTTCAGGCGTGCGTGGGGCAAACAGACACTCCAGCAACCACAGCGCAAACCACGCTTTAAGATATTCATCCGCCGTTTTTACCAGCGTAAACTCAGTGGACCATTCGGTATTGAACCCTTCATCTTGCGCATCAATACAGGGCTTTTCCAGCTCCAGTTTGTCCAGAATCTGCACTTTTTTCAGTTCAATAAAACTGCCGCCGGTCAGCCATGCAGTAATGATATTTTGCGCCAACTGGGTATGCGGCCCTGTGCTGGCCCCACCGGGGTGTCGCAGACTTCACCGAACACACGCATTTGCCGAGCGGGATTGCGGCGATAGAACTGGCTCTCAGGGATGCCAAAAATAGAGCGACTTTGCTGGTATTCAGAAAACATTCTCTCCAGCAATTGCTCAAACGGAATGGGACGCATCACATCACCCACATTGCTCTCCTTTATTTGTTCTTTTTTTGAAAATAAATCGAACGACATTGTTGTTGTGCTTAAAGCAATATGCAGGCCAGAAATAGGCAGTCAGGGAGAGGGGTGAGGGAAAAAGGCGCTATAGCGTGTTCTGCTGACCAGATTAAATACGTATGGCGAGGGTGAAAGGGCGGGATGATCAGGGTTAGCATCACGTTTTTGCAAATTAATAATCGCATTTCTCATTTTGAGAAAATAATGGGAGTTTTCCCGAAATAACTCGTGCCATTACGCGCCAAAATAAACCAATACGCAGGCACAGAATTTGCATTACCCCATCATCAGTCATGATTTATGCGAGGTATGCAATGGGGCTTTTTACTCAGGCAGCGGAATTGGAAAAAAACAACCGGGCTTTTGCCTTTATCCAGATCGTAGAAAGTCGCGGCTCTACACCGCGCCACAATGCCAGCATGCTGGTTGATGAAGACGGCAACAGTCTGGGAACCATCGGCGGCGGGATGATGGAGCGGTTGGTACTGGAGCAAGCAAAAGAAGCGTTAGCGCAAAGACAACCCCGCGTATTTAGCGGGCGCATGGCGCGTCAGGGTGAAGGAGTCGTTGGCTCGGATCGCGGCAGCGCCATGAAGATACACATCGCCGTGCAGCCACGCGGGCCACAGTTGGTCCTGCTTGGTGCGGGCCACGTGAACCGCGCCATCGCAGTGGTGGCCGCGCCGCTCGGCTTCGAGATCGCGCTGATGGATACCTGGAAAGAGAATCTGGATCACCCGGATCTGCCGCCTGCCAGCCGCAAATTGCTGGTTGAGAGTTTCACCGCCGGTATCCAGCAGCTGACGCTGGATGATAACTGGTATGTGGTGATCGCCACCAACCATCAGGACAGAGAAGCGTTGGAACACACCATCGGCAGCCCGGTGCGTTACCTTGGCTTGCTGGCCAGCCGAAGAAAGATCCAAACCTTTCGCGCCTAGCTTGAGAGGCGTGGCGTCGATGCTGCTGACATCGCCGCGCTGCGATCGCCGATTGGGTTGGATATCAGGGCGGAAACCCCATAGGAGATCGCCATCAGCGTGATAGCGGAAATTCTTCAGGTGAAAAGTGGAGCCAGTGCGGTATCACTCCACTCCACCACGCTGGCTGTCGTATCAAAATAGCGCATCGACCAACGCGGCGTTAAACGGCTTGCGGCGCAGAAAGCGCCCATGCCCTCACGCCACACCACCTCACCACGGCTCAAGGTCATGATCGGCCAACCTTGGCATACCATGCCTTCATAGGGAGAGTAATCGCCATTATCATGCATCTCATCGTGACGCAGCGTAACGCGCCGCTGCGGGTCGAACAGCACCAGATCGGCATCCGCGCTGGGCATCAGGTTACCCTTCTGCGGCCACAGGCCAAACAGTTGCGCCGGACGCGTGCTGGTCAATGCGACAAATTGCTCAGAGCTGATTCGTCCTGTCGATACACCGTTCGAATAGAGTAATGCCAGACGATTTTCCACGCCCGGCAACCCGTTCGGACAACGGCTGAAATTCCCACCGGAGAGCATGTGGCGTTGATGCAGTGAAAAATTACAGTGATCGGTCGCCAGCGTGGCGATACTGCCCTCAGCCATCCCTTGCCATAACGCGGCCTGCTCTTCCTGCCCACGCAACGGTGGGCTGAGGATGTATTTGATCCCGTCGGGGTCATGGTAACGTTGCTCATCCAGCAGCAGGTATTGTGGACAGGTTTCGGCCCATACCGGCTGCCCGTTGCGCTGCGCCAGACGGATATAATCCAGTCCCAACGCGTTGGACAGGTGAACGATATACAGCGGCGCGTTATCGGCTAACGACGCCAGATTAATCATGCGCGCGATCGCCTCCGCCTCGCAGGCGACGGATCGGTTCAATGCATGATAAATCGGCGACGTGTTCCCCTGTTGCACAAAGGCATAGCGACGCCATCGAATCGCCGCGTCATTTTCCGGATGTACCGTGGTTAACGCGCCTACCTGACGCAGCCGCTGCAACACCGCTGCATCATCCAGTTTGTACTGATAGGTAAGGTAGAGTTTGAAGCTGCTGATCTCTTCCTGCTCCACCAGCGACGCCATTTCATCCAGAATGGCATCGTCGACATGCTGCACCACGCCGTGAAAGCTGCAATCGATCGCCGCCTGCCCCTTCGCATAAGCGTGATAGCGGCCCAATTGATGATGCAGGTTGCATCCCGCCGGACCAAAGCCCATATGATCGACAATGGTGGTGGTACCGCCGCACGCCGCCGCACGAGTGCCGGAAAAAAAATCATCGCAGCTGCGGCCAATGCCGACATCGATATTGAAATGGGTGTGTACATCAATACCGCCGGGCATCACCTGATACCCGGTTGCATCAATCACCGCCATCTCGGGCGTGATGGCGATATTGGGCCCACGCTGTACGATCCGCCCCTGTTCGATCAGCAGATCTTCATGATACTGCCCCAGGTGATCGATCAACGTGCCGCCTTTGAGTAAGCGCTGCATAGTATTCTCCTGCATCAAGTTGAAGACGGTTAATCCATCAAGGGACGGCCTTCCCACACCACTTCCCGGTAGTGTTGTCTGTCGGTATCGCCTTCAGAACTGACTACCAGCACGCAGGAGGACGAATCCAACCCCAACTGAGCCAGCAGCGCCGCGCGATCCGGACTATGCAGTATCGCCGCCAAGACCCCCATGCCGACAGCACCCGACTCACCGGAAACGATGCGCGCATCCTGCCCAAGCGGATTACCCAGCACCCGCATACCCAGCGCGGTGACGCGATCTTCACAGGAGATAAACTGGCGGGAACAATCTCGCAGGCGCGGCCATCCTAACGGATTGGGTTCACCGCAAGCCAACCCCACCATCATGGTATCCATCGCACCACCGACAGCGACGATCTCCCCTTGTTGCGCTGAGCGAAACAAACAGTCAGCGCGATCCGGCTCCACGATCACCGCATGCAATTTATCTGCGCCATAGCAATTCACCAGATAATCCAGCACCCCCCGCCGCCATCGCGCCCACGCCAGCCTGAAGAAAAACGTGTGTTGGTGTTGGCCAGTCGTTCTCGGCAATCTGTTCTACCGCTTCCACCGCCAGCGTCGCATAACCTTGCATTATCCAGGAGGGGATTTTTTCGTAACCGGGCCAGGCGGTATCCTGCACCACTTCCCAGCCCTTTTCCTGCGCAGTTTGCATGGTCAGGCGCACGGTATCGTCATAGTTCATGTCAGTGACGATACATTCCGCCACCAGCCCGGTGATGTGTGCGACACGCTCCGCAGACGCCCCCTTGGGCATATAGACCACAGCCTGTTGCCCTAACGCTTTGGCCGCCCAGCAACGCCTCGACCGTGATTGCCATCCGTGGTGGTGGCGAAGGTAATGCTTTCCGGCAGTGCCGCGCGGCCTTGCTCAAACGAAAAATCCTCCAGAGAGAAGTGATATTTTTCGCACACGCAGCGGGCGATGGCATAGGCACCGCCGAGAATTTTGAAGGCGTTGAGCCCGAAACGTTGAGATTCATCTTTCACCAGCACCTGCCCTACGCCTAATTCAGCCGCGAACGCCGTCAGCGAGTGCAGCGGCGTCGGGCGATAATCCGGCATCCGTTGATGAAAGTTGCGCGCCTGTTCTGCCTGTTCCCGGCTGAACAGTTCTGCGCCGTGCGGCGTAAAGTAAGCGTTATCGGCAATCTGCATCCGTAGTGAAAACGTTGACATGTTGGCATCCTGATTTTGATTAAATGATTCACCCATAGCTATTCCATATCCATGTTTCAATATCTGTGCCAGTTTGTAGTTGCAGCACCCAGCACAGCACAATGTCGAATAATCAAAAACAGAAAAAAAGCGTGTTTGCGCCGCATGGCAGACGGATAACAAAATGACATTACGCTTTGTCATCCTCGGCGAAAGCCTAATATCTCTTTGAGAATAAAAGTGTTTCTTCTGCACGGGATTCCCGCTTTCGCGGGAATGACGGCGGTGGGCGGGAGTGACGGAGCTGCGAGGTCATGACAACGGTGAGCAGCCATCAGGCCTGACTGTCGCATTGCGACAGACGAACCGGTGATGCCTATTCTCAAAATGAGAAACTGCCGCGAGGCGCTTTACCCGATACAAGAGCGTAGCCCATGACCAGCCAGACCCTGTCACTGATGCATATCCAGCCCACCATTCGGCATTTCACCCAGTGCTCAGTCAGGTATTACGGCTGGAAGTGGAGATCGTTGATAACAGGTTGCTGCGCGTGGCAGGCAGTGGACCCTATCGTACCCACATTGGCCATCCATCGGATAACACCCACCTGCTGCAATACGTCATTGATAACAAGCAAGAGAAAGCGGTCATTCACTCGCAGCACGATCCGATTTGCCAGGGTTGTGGTCAGTATGGCAACTGCGGCGAGCTGGCGTTTCTTGACCTGCCAGTGATGCACGGTGAGCGCTGTCTGGGCGTCATCAGCCTTGCGGCTATAAATGCAGAACAGCAGCAGCGATTGCAGGACAATATCACCGTATTTTCCGATTACGTTCGGCATATTGCCTCACTGCTGATCGCTAACCTGACGAAAAACCCCACCGCCAATGATGGCATGGATGTGCTGTTCACCACGCTCATCAACAGCATGGATCAGGGTATTCTGGTGCTGGATGAGCATGGCATTATGACGTTTGCCAATCAGAATGCGCTGACGCTGCTCAACACCCGCTGGGAAACCCTGGTCAACACGCCGGTTACCATCCGTCCGTTGGTGGCCAGCAAAGATTTCGCCAACGGCAATGCACAGCATGTGATCGCCTTTGCGGCCCAGCAAGAAGTGGTGATCGGGCAGCATCATAACGGTAACAACCGGCAGTTGTTCTTGTTTGCTTTTCACCAATCTGAGCGTCCCGCGCCGATCAATGAGGCGGACAGCGAACCCCGTATCGGCCATTTTATCGGTAATGCGCCTGCGGTATAGGCGCTGAAACAGCACATCGCGCGTTTTGCCGATATCCCCTCCAGCATCATGATCACCGGTGAGAGCGGCAGCGGTAAAGAGGTACTGGCGCGCTCCATTCATCAGGTGGGACGGCGTAGCACGCACCCTTTTATTGCCATCAACTGTGCGGCGATACCTGAGCATCTGCTGGAGAGTGAACTGTTCGGTTATGTCAAAGGCGCATTTACCGGTGCCGCACCGAATGGCAAGGCGGGGCTGATTCAGTCCGCCCATCTTGGCACCTTGTTTCTCGACGAGATTGGCGATATGCCATTGACGTTGCAGACCAAGCTGCTACGGGTGTTAGAAACGCGCGAAGTGATGCCGCTGGGGGCCAGCAAGCCGGTGGCGGTGGATATCCGCATTATCTCTGCCACCCACCAAAATTTGACGCGTGCGATCGAAGAGGGAAACTTTCGCTAGGATCTCTACTACCGCCTGAAGGTGATACCGGTCGAGATCCCACTGTTGCGCGAGCGCACGGCGGATATAGAACTGCTGGTGCACCACTTTCTCAATCTACACACGCGCCATATTGGCAGCACCTACCCTGGCGTGAGCCGGGAGGTAATGGCTTTGCTGCGTGATTACCGCTGGCCGGGCAATGTGCGTGAATTGAGTAATCTGGTGGAGTATCTGGTGAATATCGTGCCCGACGGCGAGGTGATTGATCCGACGCTGTTGCCGCCGCATTTTCATCGAGCCACAACCACCACGTTGCCCGCCGTTGAAGCTGTTACGGCAACAACACCAGCCGTGCCCCCGAGCCTGAAACAGCTGGAACATCAGCGCATTATCGAGGCGTTAGGTCGTGGCGTGAGCAAAGCACAACTGGCGCAAGAGTTGGAGATCAGCGTGGCAACGCTGTATCGCAAAATCAAAAAATACGGGCTACGTGATATTCACTAGCACGTTCTCAGCGCTAACGCCGCCGGAGCAGTTGCTGGTATTGTTCCGGCGTATCCATATCCCAATGAATCGCGCCATCCGATACTGGCACCCGCCGTTGGCCGTGACAGGCAATCAGCGTTTTCATCGAGGTTTGGTTATCCGCCGCCAGCACTGCATCACGCATGGCGGGTGGCAGCAATACCGGATGCCCTTTCCCTTGAGCGTATTCAGGAATCAGACAGGTCGCATCGCGCTGTTGCCACAGCGTGCGATAAACCGCGCTACTGACAGCAGGCATATCCCCCAACGCCAGAAAGAAATGTCCGCCGCCGAGCGCCGCTGCACCACAGCGAATGGAGGAGAACATCCCCTCGGTAAAATCTTCGTTGTGGCACAGCATAATGCGCCCATGGTCGCCGTAGCGCCAGTTCAGCTCGGCACCGCGAAAACCGGTCACCAGCACTACGCGATCGCAAAAGGAGAGCGCCGCCCCCAGCGCGCTGTCAAGCACCGTTCCCTCCCCCCAGGGCAGCATCATTTTCCACTGTCCCATGTGGCTGGAGAGTCCGGCCGCCAGCATCAGACAGACTTTCTCACTCATGCTGCCAGCTCCACAAGCATCACTGTGCCAACACCGCTTTGATTGAGGTGATAATCGGCTGATAGCCCGTACAACGGCATAGGTACCCCTCCAGCGCCTCGCGAATCTCTTCATCATTCGGCTGAGGGTTGGCATCCAGCAAGGCTTTGGCGCTGATCAACACGCCGGGCGTACAAAAGCCACACTGCACGCCACCGTGGCGAATGAAGGCATTTTGCAGTTTTACGCCGACAGGGTCCTGATGCAGCGCCTCCACCGTGGTGATTTCAGCGCCATCACACTGTACAACCAGCAACAGACAAGAGCACACCGCACGCCCGTTCATGATGACCGAGCAGGCACCGCACTCACCGACGGAACAGCCTTCTTTGGTGCCGGTCAACCGACGATCTTCACGCAGGTAATCCAGCAGGCGCGTATTGTCATTCACCGTGGCCCGCACCCGAATGCCGTTAATTTTCATTTCTACATCAATCATCTGTCACTCCTGCTGCGCCAGTTCTGTCATCACCTGACGGAACATGTCGAGATAAACCGGAATTTTGTAAGGTGCCGACCAACGACCACCAATCGCTTCGGTGACCAGGGTTTCCAATGCCGCTGTGGCATTATCAATCACCGCCGGTGTCGGCGCGTGCCCCAGCAGCGCCTGCTCGACTACCGTCAAGCGCTGTGGCTTGCCAAACACGGCCCCATCGACCAACCGGCACAGTTCGATGTTCCCGTGCGCGTCCAATCGAAACAGCGCGGTGAGGCTTTGGCGCGTGATATTCACGGCAGTACGCCGCCCCAGTTGCAGATAAAACGGGTGCAGCACGCCCGCCGGAGGCGGCAGTAGGGTAATGCGGGTGAGTAATTCACCGGGTTGTAACTGGGTGCGATAGCCGCCGGTGATAAAGGACTCAAGTGGGACACGGCGACATTCACTGGCAGTGCGCAACTCCACCTCAGCACCATAGACCATCAGCGGCGGAACAGAATCCGCACAGGGTGCGGCATTGACGATATTGCCCCCAACGGTCGCCCGGTTGCGCAGTTGCAGCGAGCCAACGGTGCGACAAGCTGTCACCAGCAGCGGGTAATTGCGCTGCAACCGTTCATCGCTAACCAGATTGGTAAAGCAGGTGCCTGCACCGATAGCAAGGGCGTCGCCTTCAGCATGGATTCCGCGTAATTCGCCCAAGCCGGAAATATTCACCAGCCGCACCGGCGTGGTTTTTAAACGTGCCTGCACCAGCACATCGGTGCCGCCAGCCAGCACCTGCGCGCCGGGTTGTGCCAACAGCGTCAGCGCCTGATCCAGGCTGGCGGGCTGGCTAACCTCAAGGGTATTGAGACGCAGCACCTGCTTATGTTCACCGTCATGGGCTTGCACTTCACTCTGGCGCACCGGTTTTTTCAGGTTGTAGCCCAGCCGTACCTGTTCCAACGTCAACGGCAGCGTGCGATTCCAACGGCCAATGGCGAAACTGACCGCATTGTTGAGCGCGACACCGCCCAGTTCCAGCACCGGTTCACCAATCACTTTGGCTCCGTAAGGCCCGGCCTTATCGTGGTTTTCCACCGCAATCACGTTAATGTTGGGGATATCGCGAATCGTCGGCAACAGGTAGGTGTCGAAGTTCTCTGATTTCACTTCCCCGTTTTCGATATTGAAATCTTCCAGCATGCCGTAGCCGATCATCCCTTGCACCACGCCGCCGTATACCTGCCCTTCAAACCCCACGCGGCTCACTACCTCGCCCACGTCGTGTACCGCCGTGATATCCAACAGCGTGATTTTTCCGGTACGGGTATCCACCGCAACATCCGCCACCTGGCATCCGTATACCCAGGTAAAATAGGGGCTGCCGCAGCCTTTTTCCTCATCCCAGTGAATGGAGGGTGCGACATGCCAGCCATACGCGGAAAGATTGGCACCGGTCGCCTTGGTGAGCGTCACCACCTGAGCGAAATCCATGCAACGCACCAGGTTGGCACGGTTAAACACCTTGCCATCACACCACATCAGATCGTCCACGCCACTTGTACCCAGTTGCACGGCAACGGCATCCGCCATGCGCTGTTTGATCTTGCTGGCGGCATTGAGCACCGCTTGCCCGCCCATCAGCGTGCCGCGCGAGGCAACGGTCGAGCCGCCGTCCGCAATCATCGCGGTCGCCGGATCGGTAAACGTTATCCATGAGAGCGGCAGGCCGAAGGCTTCCGCCGCAATCATCGACATAGTAGTTTGCAGTCCTTGACCACTCTCGGAAACTGCCGTGGAGATATTGACGCTGCCATCGGCATTGACCTGAATCAGCGCGGATGACGCATCCAACCCTTCCTCACCGAGCGAACATCCACGGTGGCTTAACGCCAGACCGATGCCGTATTTGATCGGCCCGCCCTGCGCATTCAATTGCTGATAGCGTTCGCGTTTCGCCATAAATTCGACGCTGTTAGCCGCTTTCGCCAGCACCTCCTCGGCAGATACCGTGTGTTCGCTGAACACCTGCCCCGCCATGCTGGTATCCCCTTGTTGCAGGATATTACGTTTACGCAGTTCAAGCGGTGACAGGCCAAACGCCGCCGCCACTTCATCCATCAGCGACTCGTTCGCCAGAATCACTTGCGGCGCACCAAAACCGCGAAACGCCGAGGTGTAGTTGTTATTGGTGTATACCCCAGTAACATCAACGCGCACGTTAGGAATGCGGTACGGCCCCGCCGCCTGCACCGAACTGCGCCAGGTGACAAACGGCGTTTGCCCGGCGTAGCTGCCGTCATCCGCCAGTACCTCAATCTTGATGGCTTGAATATGCGCCTCGTCATCCAGACCGATTTTGTATTTCATCTTGTACGGGTGGCGTTTATAGCTCTCCCGCATCGATTGCTCACGGTTGTAGGTAAATTTGACCGGCCTGCCGGTTAAGTGACACAACAGCGCCGCACGGCACGCCAGATGGTCGATAATGTCATCTTTGCCGCCAAACGAGCCGCCAACGATCGCGCGCTTGCGGCAAACCGAGGTACTTAGCCACAAAACCACGCACGCGGTGCGCATTCTGTACCGACCCTGACAGCGTGATGATCTGCTCGTTATCATCGATCCAGGCAATGATCGACTCCGGTTCAATCTAGGCGTGCTCCTGATACCCCACCTCATATTCCCGCTCGAAAATATGGCTGGAGGCCGCGAACCCTGCGTCAATGTCGCCTTTGATGGTATGGTGGTGATTGATCACATTGCTGGCGCTGCCTGGGTGAATCAGCTGTGCATCCGATTTTAGCGCGTCTTCTACGCGAGTGATTGGCTCAAACGGCGTGTAGCGCACGCTGATTTTATCCGCAGCCTGACAGGCCGCTTCATAACTTTCAGCCGCAATCACATCGCCGAGAAACGCAATATTCTCATTCACCAGCGGCGGATAATCGGCCATCACCACGCCGATGTGGCTTTCGCCGGGTACATCTCGCCAGGTGGCGATTTTCACCACGCCCGGCACCTGTAATGCGGCGTCGAGATCAATTTCTTCCACCCGCCCCGCTGCGATATCTGCATAGCGGCACACGCCGTACAACATGTCTTTCAGGACAATATCATCACCGTACACCGCGCTGCCCTTGACCTTGGTTAAGCCATCCACGCGCGGCACTTCATGGCCTACCACTTGCATTTCCATCACGTCTTTCTCTTCTGCTGCCATGATTAACCTCATTGGTGACGCGGACTGCCATCAGCCAGCAATGCCTCGCCCTTGAACGCAGTAATCGGACCGTAGGCGTTGGGCTGGCGATGCACATCAAAGTTGAACGTTGCACGTTTGTAGATCTGGCAGAAATCGAGATCGCAATGGGCTATCGCCACTTCATCGCCTTTGGTCACACAGCTGGCGACCACTTCACCCGATGGCGCAATGATGCAGCTCCCGCCAATGTGTTCGACGCCCTCTTCCGTTCCCGCTTTCGCCACACCCACCACCCAGGTGCCATTCTGATAAGCGCCAGCCTGCATAGAGAGTTGGTTATGAAACAGTGACAGATCGTCATGCTCTGGCGCGGGCGCATTGTGCACCGGCGTGTTGTAGCCGATCAGCACCATTTCCACACCTTGCAGCCCCATCACGCGATAGGTTTCACACCAGCGACGGTCATTACAAATCGCCATGCCGACCCGGCCGCCAAAAGCGTTAAACACAGAGAATTCCGTTCCCGGCGTAAAATAGCGCTTCTCCAGATGCTGAAACGCACGCCATGGTTCGTGCTCCCGGTGCCCCGGCAAGTGCACTTTGTGGTATTTGCCGACGATAACGCCGTTTTTATCCACCAATATTGAGGTGTTAAACCGCCGTTTTTCCCCCTGTTCTATGCTCAGTTCGGCGTATCCCAGACAAAAGCCCACTTGCAATTCACGCGCCAAATCGAACAGCGGCTGCGTCTCGGCACCCGGCATCGCCGCCTTACGCCAGCTATCCAGTTGGGACTCATCTTCGATATACCAACGTGGAAAAAACGTGGTGAGCGCCAACTCGGGATACACGATCAGGTCCGCACCCAGTTGCTGCGCCTCGCGTATCAGGTTCATCAAGCGTGCCACCACGGCAGCACGGGAATCTTCTTTATTGACCGGCCCTAACTGGCCGATAGCGACATTGACATAACGCGCCATGTGATTTTTCTCCTGTAAACGCATCGGGTATCAGGCGCGATCGGCGCGCTGTACGACGGCACCCAGCAGAACGTTCACGCCCGCGATCAAATCCTGTGGTGCCGTAAATTCGTTAATGTTGTGGCTTAACCCCGCCACGCTGGGCACGAAGATCATTCCGGCCGGACACATGGCGGCCATGATTTGCGCATCATGCCCGGCACCGCTAGGCATGCGGCGCGACGGTAAGCCACGCAGACGCGCCTGCGCGGCAACCAGTTCGACCACCTCCAGCGCAAAGGGCGTCGGCTCAAAACGCGCCAGCATGTTGCGTGACACGGTTATCCCTTCTTCGTACGCCGCCTGTTCGGCCAGACGCAATGCCTCTGCATCGGTATTGCGTAAATCCACGGTCAAAGTCACGGTATCGGGGATCACATTGACCAAATTCGGCGTGAACACCAGATGCCCGACGGTGGCAACCTGGTCGCCACCCAACTCTTGCGCCAGTTGGCGGGCAAAGACGCCGATCCGTGCGGTGACGTAACCAGCATCGTGACGTAAACGCATCGGCGTGGTGCCCGCATGGTTCGACACGCCCTGCAAGTGGAATTCGGTCCAGGAAATCCCCTGCACGCCTTCCACCACCCCAATCGCCAGCCCTTCTTCGTCCAGCACTGGGCCTTGCTCGATATGCAGTTCGAAATAGCTGTCCACCCGGTTATGCCCCACCGATGCAGGGCCGTCATAACCGATTTGTCGCAGCGCATCACCTACGGTCACGCCATCGATACCGCGGGTTGCCAGCGCGGTCTCCAGCGCCAGCCCGCCCTGAAACACCAGGCTGCCCATCATGTCGGGTTGAAAACGTGAACCTTCTTCATTGGTGAAAAACGCTACCGCAACGGGACGACGCAGCCGCATACCGGCATCTTTCAATGTGGCAATCACTTCCAGCCCGGAGAGCACGCAGTAGTTACCGTCATACAGCCCGCCGGTTGCCAAGGTATCGATATGCGATCCCATCATCACTGGCGGCATATTGGTTAATCCGTGGTAGACACCCACGGTATTACCGATGGCATCCACCGTAACGTTGAGTCCTAACGCCTGCATGCGCGCCACTGCCCAATCGCGCCCCTCTCGGTCTTCATCACTGAGCGCCAATCGACACACACCGCCCTGCGGCAATGCGCCTATCGCGCCCAGTTCATACAGCGACGCCATCAGGCGTTCGCCGTTAATGCGTAACTCACTTGTCATGACATAACCTTTTTTATAGTGCTGCCGAGCGGCATCAACGATGCGCCCAGTGCGTCATCCGCTTTTCAATGAAGGCGAAGATTTCATACATCACCACCTCTATTGCGCCGATAACGATCAACCCCGCAAACACCAACGCCATATTCATGTCGGAGCTGGCCGACATCATCAGATAGCCAATACCCAGATTGGAGGCCACGGTTTCCGAAATCACCGATCCGACAAACGCCAGCGTGATTGCCACTTTTAACGAGGCAAAGAAGTAAGGCAGCGATCGGGGCAACCCCACCTTTTTCAAAATGTCGAAACGGGATGCCCCCAGTGAACGCAGCACATCCTCCATTTCAGGCTCTACCGTCGCGAGCCCGGTCGCGACGTTGACTACGACCGGGAAAAAAGAGATGAGAAAAGCGGTGGCAATGGCCGGAATGGTGCCGATGCCAAACCACACCACCAGTACCTGCACAAAAGCCACTTTGGGAATCGAGTTGAACCCGACCAGCAGCGGATAGACCGCTTTGTAAACCAGCGAGGAAGCACCGACTGCAACCCCCTGCACCAGGCCGACCAGGACCGCCAACACAAAACCCGCCAGCGTGGTGTAGAGCGTTTGTAGCGAGTGCGCGGCGATGGGCCGCCAGTCCGCGACCAACGAACGGAACACATCGCTCAATGACGGAAACAGCTAGGTCGGCACATCCAGCCCCACCACAATCACCTGCCAGAGAACGCCCAAGCAGGACCAGTGCCCAGGGGGCTATCTTGATTAACACATGGCGAGATATCACGACGGGCCTCCGTTAGGCATGATGTTGTGAAGAGATGTGCTCGCGCAGTTCAAATACATAGCGAGAAAACGCATCGGTGTAGGTCACCTGAAGATCTCGCGGACGAGGAAGTTCTATCTCCCGGCGCGCGATAATCCTTCCTGGTCTGGCACTTATCACGTAGACGGTATCCGCCAGAAACAAGGCTTCACGCAGATCGTGCGTTACCAACACCACCGTAAACGGCGCTTCCTGCCACAGATCGCGCAACATGCACCACAGCTCTTCACGAGTGAACGCATCCAGTGCGCCGAACGGTTCATCCAGCATCAGCAAGCGCGGTTTGTGGATCAGCGCGCGACAAATCGAGGCGCGTTGCTGCATGCCACCGGACAATTCCCACGGGAATTTATCTTCATACCCTTCCAGGCCAACGCGCTTTAGCAAGGCTCGCGCCTGCTCTTCATACTCGTGCCCTTTTTTACGCCGCGTAGAGCGCTAAGGCTCCACGATCTCCATCGGCAGCATGACGTTTTGTAGCGTGGTACGCCAAGGCAGTAAGTTAGAGGCCTGAAACGCCATGCCGACGCATTTCTGCGGCCCCACCACTTCGCGTTTATTGACGAAAACGTAGCCCTCACTCGGCGAGAGCAGACCCGAGGTCAACTTCATGAATGTCGATTTACCATAGCCGGAAGGTCCTACCAGCGCCACGAGCTCATTTTCATTGATACTGAAATTAATGTCCTTTATGGCCAGCTGTTTGCTGTTGCTGTACGCCAGACTAACATTCTCGAACTTAACGAAACTCATTGATCACCACCTGAAATCATGCTGCCTGACAGAAATTACCGCACGGTACGATCGGCGGATGCCGGTAACAGCGCACTGGTAAACAACGCATCCGTTTTCGGCGTCTCTTTCAAATCGAACGCGGCCACCACATCGCTGATGGAGTTACTCAAGCGCTGGGGATCCACACTGCCCAGACCGTTTTTCTTGGTTTCTGGCGTTACCACCAACTGATCAAACGCCAGTTGCAGGCGGCGGGTTTCCAGCGGCAAATCGATCAGTGAATCCGGTTCCTTCACAAACTTGGTGGCGCTGACGGGATCGGCGAGGGTTTCCTGCACCGCCTTATTAAAGGCACGCAAAAAGGCTTTGATGGTATCGTGGTGTTTTTCCAGCATCTCTTTGCTGGCGATGATGGTGTTGCCATAGAGATCGACACCATATTGCGCATACGGGAAGATCGTCAGGTCATCCGCTTTGGCACCGCGCGCTTCAAGATTCAGCAGGTTGGTAAAATAGAAGCCGGAAATGGCATCGAAGTTTTTACGCACCAACAGGTTGGCGGTAACGGTGGGGTCAGCCGATTGCCAGGTAACGGCATCTTTGCTCAACCTCACTTTCTTCGCGAAGGCCGGCCAGGCTTTGCGTGCTGCGTCGAAGACCGGAGTCGCAATGGTTTTCCCTTTCAAGTCTGCTGGCATTTTTACCCTGGCGCTTTTCAGCAAAAATACCGCGGCAGGCGTAGCGTTATACAGCATATAAACGCCTTTAATGCCAGTGTCTGGATGCTGGGATTCTTTTTCAATCAATGCGTTGAAATCGGCAAAGGCCATATCATAGGCACCGGTCGCCACGCGGGTCACAGCACCTGCTGAGCCGTTGCCGGAGTCGATCTGTACGTCCAGCCCTTCCTGAGCGAAATAGCCTTTAGCCTTGGCCATTAAAAACGAAGCGGAGGGCCCTTCAAAGCGCCAGTCGAGAAAGAATTTTACTTTGACAGGATCTGCCGCATAGGCGGATGACGCCAGAACAGATAAAGACAGTAGCGCCGTACAACCCAATTTGTGCAGTGTTGCGAATCTGGATGTCAACATCACGAATGTCCTCAATATAGTGAAAGTCAGTGTGTACCCGAATTAACTCTAGTTTTTGTCGTCCGCCGATGAGAGCGGAGCACGTTGATACAGGTCGCCAATCTGCTGATGAATATCTTCCATGCGTTGCATGCGTTGGCTTGCCTTCTCGGAACAGCAGGTCGCCAACTCATTGCCAATAAAATTGACCATGCTGATGGCGGCGGTGTAGGAATCGAAAATATCGCTGTGTTTTGCGGCGCATGGGATAGCCACATAGGCCAGCGCGCAGACATCAGACACAGGGGTATTACTGAGTACCACAATGCGGGTGCCATAGTTTTTCGCCACACGCACCAGGTGTAACAGCAGTTGGATCTGGCGGGGGGAAATCCACCACGAACAGCACATCTGTCTCGCGAATGTCTGCCAGCACGTCAGCAAATTTCGCTGCCGGATCATTTACTAGTTGCACATCACTCAACACATGCGAGAACAGCGACTGGGCATAAAACGCGGGGGCATAGCTATTGCGGAACCCTAACACCCAAACACGCCGTGCATCACGCATCAGTTGTACCGCTTTTTCCAGCTCTTCGGGCATGCTGTCGCGTTGCATGCCAACCAGGTTTTCGCGTTCACGTTCAATATGCCTATCGAGTCGTTCACGCACCGTGGTTGGGTGAGCCGTACGCTGTGCCAAATTGGTGAGCGGGGAATAGCCCATTGGCTCAATACCGCGACATTTCACGCGAAACTGATTGAAATCCTGAAAACCAAGGCGACGAAACACCCGAGCCGCCGTCGATTTAGAGACGCCCGCCAGTCGTGATAATTCCGTTGCGCTATAGCTTGCCAATTGATGTTTATGATCCAGAATGACATCGACCAGCTTCTTCTCTGCCGGAGACAACGCGCCATAGATAAGGCGGATGGCAGTGTGAAGCTCAGCCAGTAAGTTGGTGTGTTCTTTTGGTGCTGTTAGCGCGTTATTCATCCTGACCTCAGTCTGTGTGGTACGTACGTTTCGGAGTGTGAGATGAAACATGCCTGGCACATCTGTTTTATGAAAACACACACAAAGAAACTCCTGTGCCAAACACTAAACAAGAGACGCGCCAAAACTATAATAAATTAGTGGGTAATTTAATTTTATATAAAAATCAAATTTTTAACTAACATTCTTGATAAAATTAAAAAAGGTGAAAATGCTTAAAAGAACGGTAAACAGCGGTCGTGGTGCAAATTTTCTGTTCATTACACCAAAAAGAGGCTAAACATCGCGAACACAGCGATGAGACTCATTCGTTTTGAGACATCGATTCCGATCAGTTATCCAGATAATAATAGCCCTAATAAGAGAGACTCCATGCTATTAATCACTAAATAACGAACACAGGTGGGCACGCATGCAATGTGAAAAAGGGTAAGGGTAAGGGTAAACCTTGCCAAGACAGAGTTTCTAGGCGCCATGCTCGTACCAGGAAATGTGTCAATAAGAAGTAAATCAATACAACGTTACAAGGTCATTGATAATCACCGTGATGGTATCTGGGTTGTTAACTAATATGAGTGCAAGCAGATAATCATCGTATTGAAATAAAAGACTAAGAGCCTCTGGTTTAAGCAATGAGTTTAGTTCAAAATTCTGATAGACAGGATTGCTCATAAAATAGAGAGTACACATATTAATAAATGCGTCATTGACTCCCCAACCTCGTCGGAGCGCTATCTCGGTTCTTATGAGGGTATTCTCTATCATGTCATACTTCCCATCATCAATTGAGTTATGATAAAAATAGTCCTCTGGAGTGCCAAGTGCGTGAACAGACTCATGACACATAATGTTAGATAAGCTTGTTATTTTTTTGAAGCTCTCTGTTCTTTTCTCATGCAGTCATTGTACTGCGACTGTTCAATGAGAGAGAATCCGTTTTAATATATATTCTATCTAGCGGGTCATGAATGTATGAAAATCCAACGATACTGTCTTTTTCGCTTGAGTATTTTTCATCTAAAGAAATACTTTTTCCTTCATTACTAAAATTATATTAGATTTATCACTCGCATCAAAAACGGCTTCCATTCGCTTCAACTTACTCAATAATCTTTTAATAAATAAATTACGCGCACCATAGCAAGAGATTCTCAATTTAGATGAAAAATAATCATAAATCAAAGCATTCTCTTCTTTAATTAAATTATAAACAATACCGATATTCCCCTTGGTTCTTTTAAATGCACCTTTAAAAACGTCCATAATATAAGAATGTTGTGAATTTTCTTCAAGCGAAACCTTACTTTTAAAAAGATAATCATCCTTATGCATTTCAATATAATGATCGCTGTGTTTTATTGAAGTGATCACTTTTTTTTCATTAAGAGAAAAAAGTAACTCCACCAATCACAAATTATTATTTCCATTCACCTTTTTTTGAATGTCTTCTAAAACTTTAAAATTAGCATTTATAGGTTCACGTAATACCTGACTTTCACTCCATCGCAAAAGAGCTTTATTTTTCTCAGCATCAAAATTAAATATCATATCCATTGCTTCTAATGGAGTGGTAACAATTGATTTTTTGGTATCAAAATCTTTAACAATGCTCACCTCCGTAACTAATATATTATTATTTATGCTGTTATCTTCATTTTTTCCATAAATTTTTAAAAAAACAGAAATCATATTATCATTATTTTTTTCTTCCCTGGCATGAAAAAAACCACCGTCCTGCGACAAGTAATAAATCCCTTCAGCGGAATATTTATCTTTATAAAAACCGTTAGTATCCTTATAAGGCTCAAGATGCTCGCTAAGATCATCGAAATTAATACCGTGTTCAGCGTTTCGTCTAAGAAGTGTAGTCATATCCTTTGACTCATAAAAGCTTGCAGAACATAACGAAAATAACTGTCGTTTTGCTATACAATTATAACTCCGTATTTTAAAGGTTTGTGATCGATAGTCATCATTATTTTCATTAGGCATATAATAATAAACATTGCTTTTAATGTTTTTATACGCTCTTAATGTGCTTTTGTCGCCTAATAAAAAAGTATCATCATTATTACTAATTATCTTTATAAGATTATTATCAAAAACAATGAAATCAATTTCATCAATAAATGTAGCACCATAAATTTCAGAAGCCTTCACAACATGCTTACTCTTTAATTCATCCTCATTAATAAAAATCCGCATCCTCTTCAAGCAAATTACTTTCAATCATCTTTTTTACAACAGAACTATCGAGGTAAGATTTTTCATCTTCATTAATACTATTAAATACACCAACTTTTTTTTGTAAAAATGATACATATCATCAAATATATCATAACCACACCGATATTTATCACTATTCAACTCTACAGGAAGAATATCACACTCACCCTCAATATAGCTTGATAAATAAATACCTCTCTTCAAAGAATAATAATCATCATTAATTTTTATGTATTGATTTCCATTTTTATCAAGCTGAACTTTATTTGAAAGGCGTATAGGTGTAACATCATCATGAATGATGTTTTTACTGATTAATTTTGATTTAACCTTCTCATCAACATTAATAAAATCAACAAGTTCATAACTTACATGCGATGTTTTTTTACTTTAAAAAAACCACGCACCACCTATATTAATCAATGGTGTATAAGCATTATCATGATATGCAACATAACGATACATATTATCTCTCACATGTATTTCAAACACATCATAAAGCTTGCCTTCAACAAGCACTTTCATTATATTATTGCGTTTAATAAAAGTACCATCCGCATATAATTCCAGAGAATTATTCTTAATAATAACCACATTTGGCCCACTCAATTTATATCCATGATTTTTTCTAAAGCATTTTGCCACTCAAATGTATAACTTTCATCACGACTAATATACCAATAATTTTTTGAATCATAACACAACGTTTTTTGACTTTATTCATCAACAAAATTATTGTATCCATCATCAATAAAAACAATTTTTCTTGGGTTTTCAGTATAAATCGTTAATTTATTATTTTGGTATTTTAAATCTTTAATCATCGTCATAATTTCTTCACCCGCATTCGCTGAGTCCATGTCTTTAATTTGCTTTGTTGACAGGGATGAGACAATATCTTTTGTTAAGTTTAAGATATATCCATTGATTTCGCTGACAGAATCCAAAGATAATTCTTTATTTTCAATAGAATCGGCTATCATGCTGATAACAGATGCGGCAATCAATGAAACTAAACGCCCTCGGTTATAATGGAGAATCCATGACATAAGATCATCTAAACACCCAGTCACCATTTCTATAAGACCTTGCATTTCAGGAGAAATAGGAGCAGGAAATCCGCTATCTTCTATACTATATTCATAAAGAATCCGGGTTTCTTTGATGAGGCTAAGCAACGGTGATTTAATCGTTTCAGATATCGTTCTTAATACATCGACCAATGTTAAATAATCTCTTTCCTTCTGGCACAAGGTCAGATTTACTACTTTAACATCATCTTTTTCAGACTCAGGGGTAGCAGTAGTCACATTCCTTGTTTCAAGTACAGAGTTTCTTACTACAGAGTAAAAATAAATGTTATCTTCTTCTAATAATTTACCATTAATGCCATTTTCATGAAGATATAGAGGGTTATTATATGGTTCACTTTTTTATTGGAATAAATATCTCTTATCATTAACAGTTGGTTTATATCTATTATGCCTAAATCCAACGCCTTCATCTCATCCAAAATGGAAAGTAATGATTCGATAAAAGCAACGCCATAAATAAAAGAGACCTGACTTAAACTATTAATTTTATTTTCATAAAGGTATTGTAACATTAAACCAACACAGGCTAAAATCAGCTTTACGTCTTTTTCTACTCCTTCACTTATATTTTTTATTTCAAGAAAATCTTTAGCTTTATGACAACCCCCCCCTTAAATTCTTCTCTGATCCTCCAATCAATATCATTGTTGTTTATAATATTACTAATTATCTCTGATGCATTAACCTGATGTTCATATGAGGAGGGTATTGATCTTGTTATTCTTTTATGGTCTATAAATAATACGAATTGATATAAATCATTGATATGATGCAATGATAAATTTTCAATGACTACAATCTTTTTTAAATATTCATGTTGTGATAAGGTCACATCATCACATGGTATATTATAAAATGATCTATCATTTTTATATAGTTTCAATAGCAGTATATCACTAGCATTTCCTATATCTCTAATTGGGGAGTCATTCAATAAATCAAGGCCTTTATCAATTGATAAACAGAGTTGATTATCTTTATGATAACTGCTTTCCCCTATTTTCCATAAAGATATAATACTAGTCACTGAAACAATGAGTCCCAATATTCTTTTAAGCATTCTATGTTTTGATACTTTCTTTGTTTTATCGTCATTATTATTTCTTATTAAATGAGGCATGCTGAGTAATATTTTATTATCATATTCTTTCGTGACAAGATGCTTATTGCACTCATTCAAACCTTGCTCATTATTGATGGTTATTATCTCATTGATTAAAGAAAAATTATCTTTTTGCTGAGTATGATTTAAAGTATCATCGTACAAGAAAGTATCATGATATTGATATTCAAAATCAGACGTTATCGGCATTTATAACCTCAGAAGTATTTATTTAAAAAGGCGCCATGTAAATACGACATAGAACCAACATGAATGTATTAAATAACTATTCAACAGCATATATAATGATGTATTATAATTACTTATCCAAGCCAATGTAAAAAAACAACACCCATCAAGAAAAAACCATATATTCCAAAGGAATATTGGTAATATCTCTTTATTAAATGATTATGAATATCTGATCATCACATGCCACACTTATAATATATTCCTTATGATCCGCCATCAAATGATAATAAACTTCATTGTATGTACACTACAGGAATTAACGAATCCAATAATACGTAAAAAAAACCGTAAACTATATCACTTTACGATTATATATACTCATTATTATTTCAGAGAGATCAAAATGAAACTCATTATATTAATACTTATACTCAATTGTAGAGAATATAACAAATTAGTATATTTATAGAAGTTGACTATATTTAGTAGCCTCTGCGGTTATCACCGGAAAAAAGACGACGCCTATTATTAATTACTCGTCGACAAGAAATAAAAATGAACCCCTAGTAAAGCTTATCGCCTGACATCAGGGATCAATTCGCCACACTCGGCACAATGAGACAGGCAGTCGCCAGAAGGCAGTTCACTACAGACTATCGCAACAGTGTAAGCACACAGGTTTTAGTTCCACGCACTTTTTGAGATTTCCGGGTTTTCAGCCATCAGCCG